>DASVZK010000057.1:0-171185 GCA_036391685.1 Ktedonobacterales bacterium | reverse complement strand
GACGGACCGTGTTCCATCTGGCCTCCACCGTCAGTATCCCGCTCTTCGAGGTCGAGCTGGCGGCGTTTGCCCGCGAGGTCGGCGCGGGACCGCGCAAGCAGGTTGTGCTCGTTCTCGACCGCGCGGGTTGGCATACCAGCGTCCACCTGCGCGTCCCTGCGCATGTCCATCTGCTGTTCCTACCGGCCTACTCGCCTGAGCTCCAACCCGCGGAGCATCTTTGGCCGCTGACCAACACGGCGCTCGCCAACCGCCATTTCGCCACGATTGACGACCTGGAAGACGCCCAAGCCGAGCGCTGTGTCGCGCTCCAGGCCCGCCCTGATCTGATCCGCTCGACCACCTTCTTCCATTGGTGGCCGCAGCGCATCAAGAAACGACAAGGACCTCGCCGAAATTAGTATGACGGCTATTCGGTCACCGCAATCACGAGGCAGCTGGGGGTATCGTCGCGGAGCGACGGAATTGTGGCAGCCACCGCAGTCGCACGGACGCGACCGGGCCTCGATTCTACGCCGTTTCGCGCGCTCATGCTCGGCATCGCGGGCACTGGCGAGCGTCAATCCGTCATACCTGATGATGACGACATCATTGGCGCACTGATCACATGAGAATGCGTGCTCGTCCAGCATTGGGGAGTGGTCGACACGGTACAGCGCCTCATCGCGTCCTGGGCAAACGAAGATAGCGCCATGGAGCCAGTTGTCACCCGCCGCGCCCTTACTGGTCAGTCACCCCTCCTTCCAACCTTACACCCGCGCCGGAATCAGCTTACTGCGCCTAACGAAACCCACTAGATTGTGCACTATTGTGCACTCTCACCTGGGGCCTGACTTGCGGAAGCAAGCATGGACGCGCGAAAATGGGCGGCAGGTGAGTAGGAGCGAGCGTCAAGCAGTGCGGGAGGCACCGGTGAAATGTGAAGCGAGTTGGCAAGCGGCACTAGACCGCAGTGTCCGGGCAGGATTCCGGGTCCATCCCCTCGACACAGCTCTCACCGTGACGGACTGGTCGCACCTCTCAGCGGAGGAGCCGCCCCTGCCAGTGCGCACCTTCACTGAGTTGTGGGCGCAGCAGTCGGCGCACCACGTGGTGGACCCTTGGCACATCCTCGTGGAAAGCGCCGCGAGCGTGACGCCCACTCTTCGAGACGAGGTCGTGGAGCCATCGGCGCTCGGGCCGTTGCGCTCGCTTCTGGCTCGTCTCGAACAGGTCGCAGTGGTGTTTGGGCACCCGGGCAATTGGACCTCGCCCGACCAATGGGGCTATCTGCTCCAAGTGCGCCATGCCCAGCGTGCGGGCGTCTACGCGCACGTGCTGCTGCATCCACCAGCGTCCGCGCAAAACCTCGCGCAGGCGGAGCACGTGCTGGCCTTCCCGCTCCCGCGCAGCTATCGCCGCTTCCTCCTGCTCACCAATGGCCTGGGGTTGGGCGAGCGGGAGGCGAGCTATGTGTGCGGGGCAGGGCCGCAACGGGCCAACTGGACAGCGGTACAACTCAACCAGTGGCTGGAGTGCGCCAGGCAACACGAGGTCAGTGCGTCTTGGCGCGAGTTCCAAGGGACCTACGCCTACGAGCGGATCATGGACCGAGAGCGGGGCGAGGACACGTTCCAGTCGGACGAATCGGCACTCATTCCGTTCGCCTCCACCTATGAGCAGTGGTGTTTCGACCGCACCCGACCGGACAGCAGTGGCGAGTACCCCATCGTCTTGTGGGATCACGAGCTGCGCGAGGCGACCGATCGGTATCCGCAGTTCGACGCGTGGTTCGCACGGGAAGTCGAGCCGTATCTGTTCGGTAATGCCTGAATCGTCCATCCGCGCTGGTGGTGCTGGTCATGCGGGCAAGCCTTGCAGCGCACGCAGACAGATGAGCGCGCAGCCACACGAAAGCAAGGCGTGGTGGATGTCGGCGCGGCGCTCGTAGCGGACCTTGAGCCGACGAAAGCGATTGAGCCAAGACAGCGTGCGCTCGACGACCCAGCGGTACCGCCCGAGCCGCTCGCACGATTCGATCCCGCGGCGCGCGATGCGGGGGATGATGCCGCGTGCTCGCAACGCCTGCCGGCACTGCGGATAGTCATACCCTTTGTCCGCGTGCAGCTTCTCGGGACGCTTGCGCGGTCGGCCGCGCTGCCGATGGGGCAGGCGCAATGGCGCGATCGCATCGACCGTTGCTTCCAGCATCTTCGAATCATGGACGTTGGCTCCTGACACGGTCACCGCCAGCGGAAGGCCCAGACGGTCGACCAGGAGGTGCCGCTTGGTCCCAGCTTGCCGCGGTTGGTCGGGTCCTTGCCCGTCGCTTCGCCGCCGCCTGGCGCGGGCACAGTCGCGCTGTCGAGCGAGGCGCGCTCCCAATCGATGTGGGACGCATCGTGCAGGCGTTGCAGCAGCAGATGATGCAGCCGCGTCCAGACACCTACATACTGCCAATCCCGCAGCCGTCGCCAGCAGGTCATGCCGCTACCGCTGCCCATTTCCTGTGGCAGCATCTGCCATGGGATCCCGCTCTTCAAGACAAACAGAATGCCGGACAGCGCGGCTCGATCCGAAATCCGTGGACGCCCGCCTTTGGGTTTAGGTCGCTCGGGCGGTAGAAGCGGCGCAATGATTGCCCAGAGCGTATCACTGCCGAGTGGCCTTCTCATTCCAGCAATCTACCACGCGGTGAGAGGTTATGTTAGGCGCGCTTAGCCTCATGCCCAGCCGCCAGCGCGCGGTTGAGGCGGCGGGCAATGGTTGGCCCTTCGTAGATGAAGCTGGTATACAACTGGATCAGGCTGGCGCCGGCGTCGAACAAGCGGCGCGCGTCGTCAGCGGTGAACACGCCACCACAGCCGATGATCGGCAGGCTGTCGCCCGCGAGCGCATGCAGACGCCGTGTCACCTCGACTGCGCGCGTGTGCAGCGGCCGCCCGCTCAGCCCGCCGGTCTGCTCGGCCAGCGTGCGCGGGACCCAGGCGCTGAGCGCGTCGCGGGCGATGGTGGTGTTGACGGCGATCAGCCCGCTCGCGCCGCGGTCCATGCACACGGCGACCACATCATCCAGCGCGTTGTCCTCCAGATCGGGCGCCACTTTGACCAGCAGCGGCTTGGGCGCCACGCGTCCCTCCTTGGCGGCGCGCGCGCGTAGACGCCCGACCAGCGCCGCCACCAGCGCGTCCAGCCGGTCGCGCTCCTGTAGCGTGCGCAGACCTGGCGTGTTGGGCGAGCTAATGTTGACCGCGAAGTAATCACCATGGGGATAAAGCAGATCAAGCGAGCCGAGATAGTCTTCAACCACCTCATCTAGCGGCGTCACCTTCGACTTGCCCAGGCTGATCCCGATTGGGACATCGCCCCCAGGCGCCATTGCCAGCCGCCGCGAAACGGCCGCCGCGCCCTCGTTGTTGAAGCCCATGCGATTGATCAGCGCCTCGTCCGAAACGAGGCGGAAGAGGCGCGGGCGCGGGTTGCCCGGCTGGGCGTAGCGCGTAATCGTGCCGACCTCTACAAAGCCGAAGCCCAGCGCCGCCAGCGCCGGGACCGCCAGCGCGTTCTTGTCAAAGCCCGCCGCGAGGCCAATGGGGTTAGGGAAGCGCAGCCCAAAGACTTCGCGCTCCATGCCGCGTGGCTGCTCACCAGCCGCCACATTCACCGCCAGAGCGACCGCCTGCGTCAGCACCGGCGAGCGCGAGGCATGAGCCAGCCCACCCAGTACTCGCTCATGGATCGCCTCCGCGTCACGCCCTGCGACTCCGAAGAAGAGCGGCCGTATCGCTCTGCGGTAGATCATCGCCCTGCGCTCACAATCACGTCCCACCCCCCGGCTGGCCAGCTAGCCCCATTCGTCCCCGTGGACGCCGACCAAGAGACGCTCAGCCGGTAGCAGCCCGAGTACGGGAAGAACGCATAGCCATACCAGAACTCACCTGTACTGTCGCCGCCACCCGCTGGAAGGTCTGGGTTATTGGGATAGAACTCATAGGATGGCGCCACGTAGTGCGGAGCGCCCCAACTGCCCGCCACGACGAAGCCAAAGCTCACCGCCACTTGATTATCCCCATGAATATCCCCAGCCGTTAATCAGCACTGGCGCGTTGAAATCCGTTGCGAGAACCAGGCCCATCGGCGCGGGCCAGCCAAACTGCGTATAAGGCGCATTCCAGCCGTAAGCGCTCGCATTGGCCAGCAGCCCCAACCGGAACGTTGGATAGGCGCCACTCAGCCCCGCCAGCCACACAGGCGCCTGACCCACGGCCGTTCCAAACTGCGGCGGTCCCACCTGCGTCACAGGCGGCGCTCCCGCGCCACAGACCGTGGGAGCCGCCCCGAGTTCTGGCGCGGGCAACACGCGCAGAACCGAGGTACTGACAGGCGTCGAAGCCGAGCCGAAGCTCACCTGAGCCTCCGCCTCGACGGTAGGCGTACCCGTGCGGCCAAGGGTCTCGACTTCCCGGAACAGCGCGCCGGACTGCGGGAGTGCGCTGAAGGCCAGCGCAGCCAGCAGCGCAAGGCTCACGGCGAGCGGCGCCCAGCGCCATCCCCGCCTGCGGAAGACGCCCCAGGCGCTGCGCGCGCCGCCGCCTGGCCTACGACGGCCGGTGCGTAGCAGATCGCTCAATTCAAGGTCATCGCCATCGTCTGGCCCGATTGTCATCCCATGACTCCGCTGCGGTTCCACGCGCCCCGCGCGACCACTCGCGCCCTAGCGCCGTGACTCCGCGAAGTATGCCCGTACGCGGTCATAGTCTTCCTGAGAGATACCGCCTGAGGCCCGCCAGTAATCGAGTAGCTGGCTGATCGTGACGGCAGCGTGGAGCGTATAGCCCGCGGCGGCGATGGCGGCTGGCCCGCCCTGCTCGCGGTCCACCAGCACAACCACATCCCGCACGACCAGACCATTGGCCTCAAGCACATGGATCGCCTCGATCTTGGAGTCAGCGTGGGTCACCACATCGTCGATGACCAGCGCCGTCTCCCCCGGCGAGAACGCGCCGTTGATATTGCCGCCCGCCCCATGCGTCTTCGTCTCGCGCGGCGTGATCATCGGGACACGGGTCAGGTGTGAGAGCACGGCGACCATCGGCGTCGCGGCCATCGGCACGTCGGCGTAGCGGTCGAATGTGAGCCCGCCCGCGGCGATGAGCTCGCGTAGCGTCGCGACTGCCGCGTCGAGCGCATCCGGGAAGGAGCGCAACACGCGCAGATCAACATACATCGGCGAAAGCGGCGCGTCGGGCTGCGTCTCATGCAACTTGAGTCGGAACGCGCCAAACCGCACCGCCCCACTGCTCAACAGTCCATCCGCGAACGCCCGCTGCGCTGGTGTAAGTCCCGCTCTGTCTGTCTCCGCTGTCACGTCTCGCGTCATCCCTTCCAAGTATCGTGGTCAGCGCCGACCGACCGTGGCCAGCCCCTACACGCTCGCCGCCGCCTGAATCAACCCGGCGACTCGCTCCACTTCGCGCCTGCCCTCTTCGGCAAAGTCGGCCCCGCTAGAGGCGTAGAGCACACTTCGCGACAGGCTGATGATCAAGCCATGCCCGCGCGAATCGCGTCCCAGCCTGACCACACGTTCCACATCGCCGCCCTGCGCTCCTACGCCCGGCACAAGAATTGGTATGTCGCCCACGATCTGACGCACCTGGCGTAACTCGTCTGGATACGTCGCGCCGACGACCAACCCGCAGTTCCCGCGCTCATTCCACTCCCGCGCTACCGACTGCGCCACGCGCTCGTAGAGCGGCTGCGTCTCGCCATCCACCGTCGCCACGCGCAGATCCTGGAACTCGCCGCCGCCTGGGTTCGATGTCCTGCACAGAATAAGCGCGCCGCGGTCGGCGCGCTCCAGGAAGGGCGCGAGCGCGTCACGCCCCAGGTAGGGATGAAGCGTCACGGCGTCGGCGTCCAGGTAGTCATACGCGAAGCGCGCGTAGGCGGCGCTTGTGCTGCCGATATCGCCGCGCTTGGCGTCGAGGATCACCGGGACGCCGGGGTAGCGCGTGTGTATGTAGGAGATGATCCACTTCAGCGCTCGAATGCCCGCCACGCCATATTGCTCGAAGAAAGCGCTATTGGGCTTGTAGGCGCAGACCAGATCGGCGGTAGCGCGTACGATCGCCTGGGTAAAGGCCAGCAGCCGCCTCTCGATTTCGCTATCTGGTCCGTGAACCGGTCCCGCGACCGCCTGCATGCTGACACGCGAGACGCCCGCGCTAGCCGGGATGCGTTCCAACTCGGGGTCGAGTCCAACACAGACCAGCGAACCCGTTGACTCCCACCGCTGGCGCAATGTTTCGATGAATGGCGCGCGCGCGCTCGTCGATTCGCTCACAGCTCGGCTCCTCCCAGTCCCTGAGGTTCCGTCGGCGTAGATCGCCCGGCGCGCCGGGCCATCACCTATTGTAACAGATATCGCCTGGGGCCGACGCCCGCGCGTGGCAGCGGCGATAGTGGGAAGGCAGCTGAGGACTGTTAGGGTCTCATCGCGGGTGAGGAGCGAAGCGTCAGGCGAGGGATCAGTGGTCGCGTGCCGCCTGGCGCGGCGCGATGCGAGGCAGCGCGGCTACTGTCGCCTCATCGTCGTCAGCGCCAACCCGATTGAAGCGCTCGAAGCCGCAGACCAGGCAGCGGTGCGTGATGACCTCTTCGCCGTTCGGCCGCTCGAACACACCGATGGGCTCCATCATGCCCTTGCAAGGGCTGGCGCGGTCGCCGGAGCGGTCGCCATCGACATGGCGCGAATAGAGACAATAAGGGCAATGGTTGCGGTTGCGTCCTCCGCTGGGCAGCGGCCCCACTCTCCGCCCACAATGCCCGCATGTGAACGTCGCGTCGCGGGCTGTAGCGGTTGCGCTGGCGTCCCGCCTGCCCGGAACGCCACGGCTTTCGGGGTAGGATGGCCCCGCGCGGCGGTTATTCCGCCGCTGGTCATCGCGGTGGTGGCTGCCAGGGGTTCTGTGGTCCGGCATGTCTTCTCCAAGTCCTGCCCGGCCAGGTCGCATCCCCTGCATCGCGTGAGGAATGCAACCCGGCCCGCCGCATGGTATCCCGCCCTCACTAGGCGCGTCAAGCGTGTGTTGTGTGTGCTATGCTCTCCTCCCAGGGGAACGTAGCGCCCGCTCGGTCACGGCGCCACTCATGGGAGGCCTGTTATGTGGGATGTTCTCAACGACGGCGCCGAACGCGCCATCGCGTATCTCGAATCGCTACCGGAGCGCCACATCGCGCCTGAACCAGCCAGCGTGGAGCGACTGGGCGCGCTCGATACTCCACTGCCCGAGGGACCTAGCGACCCGCGCGAAACGATCGCCGCCCTCGACAGCTACCCCGATGGCATCATGGCGATGGGCAGCCCGCGCTTCTTTGGGTTCGTCATCGGCGGCGCGCTCCCAGTGACGGTCGCCGCGAACTGGCTGGCGACCGCATGGGACCAGAACGCGGCCTACATGGCAACGACACCAACCGTCGCGCGTGTCGAGGAGATCGCGCTACGCTGGCTAGTTGATCTGCTTGGGCTTCCGGCCGGCGCCGGAGCGGGCTTCGTCACCGGCGCGACCGTTGCGAACTTCTCCTGTCTGCTGGCCGCGCGCCACAGCGTCCTGCAGCGCGCTGGGTGGGATGTGGAGGCCGATGGACTCTTCGGCGCGCCAGCGGTGAGCGTCATCATCGGTGGCGAGGGACACCCAACCGTCTTCAAGTCGCTGGGCATGGCGGGCTTCGGGCGCAACCGGGTCATCCGTGTGCCCGTGGACGACCAGGGACGCATGCGCGCCGACGCGCTGCCTGACATTACTGGCTCGGCAATCGTCATCACCCAGGCGGGCAACGTCAACACCGGCGCGTTCGATCCATTCGAAGAGATCATTCCCTGGGCGCATGCGGCAAACGCATGGGTACATGTGGACGGCGCGTTCGGGCTGTGGGCCGGAGCGGCGCCCAGCACGCGTCATCTGTTGCGCGGCGCCGAAGCCGCCGACTCCTGGGCCACCGACGCCCACAAGTTCCTCAACACGCCGTATGACAGTGGCCTCGCGTTTGTGCGCCAGCCCGATACCCTTCGCGCGGCGATGGCCATTACCGCCGCATACCTCCCGTCCAACACCCGCCGTGACCCCTCCGACTATACCCCCGAGCTCTCGCGCCGCGCTCGCGGCGTAGAGGTATGGGCTGCGCTGCATGCGCTGGGACGCGCTGGCGTCGCCGAGCTGGTAGAGCGGCTCTGCGGCTGCGCCCGCCGCTTCGCCGATGGCATGGCCGCCGGAGGCTATCCACCACTGAACGACGTCGAATTCAACCAGGCGCTGTTCGAATTCGGCGGCGACGAGAGAACCCGGCGTGTGATCTCCTCCATTCAGGAGGATGGGACCTGCTGGTGCGGCGTCACCGTCTGGCAGGGCCGCACTGCCATGCGGGTCAGCGTCTCGAACTGGGCGACCAGTGAGGCCGACGTGGACCGCAGTGTCGAGACGATCCTCCGCATCGCGCGCGACCACGCGTAAGCGCGCCCGTGACCGAGCCACGCGATGCCGCCACAGGCGTGGACAGACACGGCCGACCGGTGTATGCTGTCGCCAGCGTGAGAGGTTAGGCGCACGCTGGCTTCGGCTACGGCGGCACGGACGGGTGCGAGCGCGATCGTGAGGTGAGTGGATGACGATGCCAGTCGGAACGCCTAACTCTGAGCATACCTACCGGCAAGCGACGCTCGCCTTTCAGGAATACCAGTTCGTCGCCGAGGATACCGCAAAGCTGTCAGACCGCCGCCAAACAGTCAACACGCTTTTCGTCTCGATCAACGCGCTCTTTCTCACCGGCGTTGGGTATTTGATCTATTCCTTCGTCCAGCAGCGGAGCGGGGGAACGACGCTGTTCTATTACGCGCTGGGGTTCCTGGCGATCGCGATCATCACCTCAATCATTAACCGATCCTGGTTGCGCCAGAGCGAGCAGAGCAAGAACCTCATCAATCTTCGCATAAGGTACCTCGAACGGCTCGAAGGGTATCTGCGCAATTGCGGCTACTTCCCAACATTTGAGATACCACTTCGAGGCATGGATCCATCCGCCGCGACCGACTACGAGGCTCCACCACTGGCATTCGGCGCGACCATCTCCACCCATCTCGACGCCGCAGAAGTGTCAGAATTCGCGAAGCTCGCGGCGGCGCGCGCCACTACCGGCGCACCCGCAACCGCGGCGCTATCCCCAGACGACCAGACGCCGCAGCCAAAACGCTGGATGAATACGCGTGGCGTCTACACCCTCGAAGAAGTGCTGTATAACAATCCCAACAAGAAGTTCAAAGTCTTCGGCTTCACCCAGTCCGAACAAATCGTTGGCCGAACCTTTTCCTGGTCGTATCGCGCGGCGTTCTTGCTCGCGCTCATTTTCATTGCGCTCAAGTGGATCGGCTACTACGTGAATCTCCATTTCGCGGTTGGCCCATTCCACTTCTGATCCGGCCAGAATCTCTGCGCTGCAATCCGCGCAGAGGCTGGGCGCAGCGGACTACCACGCGCCTCACGCGACCGCCGCTCTCACGGTAAAGCGCGGCACTGAAAGCGGCGCCCCGAGTTGGAAGGCGCTTCGCGCCGACCAATCGTCACAGCGAAGTCAGCGAACGCAGCGAACTCTCATGCGCCGCCACGGCCGCTTCGAGCTGGCGTGTATCTAACTGAACAGGCGCGACGACCACCAGCGCCAGCGCTTCCACGCTGCTGTTGAGCAGGCGCACCAAAGCCTGCCGTTCACCGGTTATCAATCGAGCCTCACGCACGCCACCCCAGTGACCTGCGCGCGCAGCCCGGGCCGCGGCCTGCATAGCCTGGGCGAGATGGGCGAAGACCTCCTCTGTCAGCGGTGGCTGGACCGTCTGCGCTTGCGCCTTGACGTCACCCGCTGGCGAGAGAAGAGCGACAGCGCAGGGGGCCCCAATCGTCACGACGAGGCCTGAGAGCGCCCGCTGCGCCTGAGACATCGCCTGCTCGGCGGTGCGCATCTGGCCGGTCGTCGTCTGCACGGGCTGGGGCTGCGACGTAATCCGTGGCGCCGCCGGAGAAGCAGGCGGCTCAGCGCTCGCGGGAGCGGTGTTGCGCGCCAGGAGCGCGTCGAAGATAAGCGCGGATACGGGCTTTGTCACGTTGCGCTCCGGCGGCTCCGGCGGTGTTACCTGCCAGATGCGCTGCGCGGGCGCCGCGCACATCGCCTGGAATGCTTCATCGCCGCGCAAGTCGCCATATTCGGCGGAATACAGGTCGCCATTCTCAAACGCGAGCCGCCCCATCTGGCCGCCAGCCACTACCTGCGCCACGATGTCACGCCTGCCCACATTGATGGCCTGGGTGATATCGATCAGGTCATAGTGGTTTGGTTGGGCTGGCCGCGCCTCCAGCGTCCGCCTCAACTCGGCCTTCAGTACGCGCAGGTCGAATGGCTTCTCCAGGTAGGCGATGACACCGTTGCGGAAGGCCTCCTGCCGTACACTGGGCGAGCCAAACGCGGTCATCATGATGACGCGCGTGCTCGGTCGCCACTCTCTCAGCCAGCTCAGTAGCTGGAAGCCATCGATACCGGGCATCTTCACGTCACTGATGACGCAGTCGTAGCTCTGCTCGGTCAGCCGCCGCCGGGCGTCTTCCGCTGTGAGCGCGCCGTCCGCCGCGTACTGTTCGCGCCGCAGCGAATTGACGAGGCTCCAGTTCAGATTCTGTTCGTCATCCACCACCAGCACACGCCATACCCGCTGCGGAGCCGCGACAGCCTGGTCTTCTGTTTCCATCTGTGGTCTCTCCTGAGGCGTCGCCTCACCCCGCGCGTTGCAAACTCATTGCGCTGACACGGCGAGCAGCGGAAAAGTGATCGTCACGATCGAGCCGCGCCCTGGCGCGCTGGTGACCCGCAACTGCGCCTGATGCTGCCGCACGATGCCGCGTACGACCATCAGGCCCAACCCCATACCGCCCGGTTTCATGCTATGGCCAGGTTGCGCCATTCGCCGCAGTTCGTCGGTGGTCATGCCCACACCAGTATCTTCCACCTGAAACATTGTGCGCCCACGCGCGTCCAGGCGAGCTCGCAATGAGAGCGTGCCGCCGTATGGCATCGCCTGTAAGGCGTTCATCACGAGATTGACGAGCATCTGCTGGATCTGGTCTGGGTCCGCCCGGATCGCCCCTGCGCGCGGCGTCACATGAGTCACAATGGCGACATCGCGCTGGGCGGCGTCGAGTTGAAACATCGTCGCCACACGGTCGAGAGCCGCCACCGGCGAGAGCATCGTCATCGGCTCTGCGCGCAGCCTTGCCACTTGTGACATCGAGCTCAGCAGCCGCCCAAGCCGGTCAATCTCGTCAGTCAGGCGCGAGACATAGTCGCGCCCCGTCTCGCTGAGTTGTACCGCCTCGTCGAGCCCCTGCGCGAGCGTGCGCATCGCCGAGAGCGGGTTACGCACCTCATGCACAATCAGGGAAAGCATGCGCTCAAGCGTCGCCTGCTCCTCCTGCACGCGCACAACACGAATCTCGCCTGTAGGCAAGCGGAATATGTTGACGGTCAGTACATACGCAGTAGCGCCAAATGTGAACGATGCCACGCCGCGCTCAGCGAGCGCGGACACGACTTCACGACCCAGTACATCGCGCGCATTCTGTCCAACCAGCGATTCGGGCTGGTCCGTGGCGAGCGCTCCCCGGTCGTCCGCAGCCAGCACCCTCCACTCGCTATCCACGATGAGATAGCCTGCGTCATCACGCGCGCGCAACTCCTCGGATAGCGCTCCTGACACGGTTCTTTGACCCGTTTCCAGTCCGACGCATCCGCGGACACGCTGATGACGGCAGGACAACGCGCTTTGGCGGCGCTTCTTGTTTCATGTGTAAAGACGGACGACGCGGAATGTAGGCGCGTCACTTTTCGCGAGTTCGCGCGAAATCTAACGTACCACGCTGCGCGGTGTCAGCGCGGCCGCCATGGTTCGGCTGGCGCGCTGAAAAGCTCGCTGGGGGCGTCGGTAGGCAGGACCACACGTAGCGCCCGCGGCGCAATGGTGAACGTCATCGGCAGGAATCCAATGACCTCGCCATCCACCTGCACCGGTTCAGCCCGGCGTGACTCGACCCGGATCGCCTGCGCGCGCAAGTAGCGCACGCGAGGGCCAGCGCTCGACATGCGCAGGAAGGCGCGAGCAAGCACGCCCAGTCGATGCGCCAGGCCGCCCGAGCCAATCACCACCACATCGAGCGCGCCATCATCTGCGACCGCGCGCTGGGCGAACGTCATCGCGCCCCCGTACAGCCGGGTGTTGCCGATAATCGTCATCAGCGCCCGCTCGCGCCTCCGCCGCTCGCCAATCTGGATCCGCAACTCCGCGGGCTCAGCAGTAACGCTAAGGGCGGCGACCGCGCCAATATAGTCCAGGAGCTTGAGGCCAACGCGTCGCAACATGCCACGCTCGACTCGTCGCGCCACCTCGGCGTCGAAGCCAATGCCTGCCATCATCAGGAAGTACCGTGACCCCGCCCGCCCAAGGTCAACGCGGCGCAGTGTTCCGCGCAGCAGCGTCTCGCGCGCCTCCGCCAGAGTCAACCCAATGCCCATCTCACGCGCCCAGACGTTGACAGTGCCTACCGGCAGCACGCCGAGCGCGGTCATGTGGCCGGCAAGCGCCTGTATGACGTCGTTGACCGTGCCGTCACCACCTGCCGCGATCACCAGGTCCATACCCGCGTCGGTCGCCTCCTGCGCGAGGTCGGTCGCATGCCCCGGCCGGTGGGTCAGGCGCAACTCCGTCGGCAACCCGCGCGCGGTCAGCCACTCCGCCGTCTCACGCAGGTCCCGCAGGGTACCCAGAGTAACGCTACCCGACGCGGGGTTAACGATGATGCGCGCGCGGGACGCCACAGGTGGAGTGTACTCGCGCGACGGCCGCTCTCGCCGCATCCGCGCGGGGTCCAAAAGCGCCTCCAATTGCGGCGTGGCGTAAAACGGAATGCGTAGCGCAGGCTCGATACGCTTCAGTGTCTCCTGAGCGCGAAGGCTCCAGCCGCGCACGCGCGCGCGCCAGACGACACCACGCGCTGTCCAGACGCCAGCCGTGGTGAGTCGCTGGACATGGGGCTTTGAGAGCGCCTCGGCCCAGCGGCGCGCACGACGCCAGGCTCCCTGGTTCTCCTTCGCCACGGTCGGGCCATCCTGTTCTGCGGGCAGGGTTTGGGGGTTAGGAAACGGACACGCGGACGCGCGCCACTCTACATAGTATATCGCTAAACAAGGGGCGAATGTCACACGAATCGAGGAATACGGAAGAGCTCGCCACCAATCGTGACGACCGGATAGCGAATACGCGCTAACTCAGACGTGGCACGCGAGCGAGCAAGGCAGAAACCACCTCGTAGGCGCTGGTGCCCAGCCGGGAGGCGACAGCCTGGGCTGTCAGCTCATCGTCGCCCTGGCGGCCGATCAGCGTCACTTCGTCCCCCTGCTCCACGCCCGGGATATGTGTGACGTCTATCATGCATTGGTCCATGCAGACACGGCCCAGAATCGGCGCGCGCCGCCCGCGCACGAGCACTTCCCCCCAATTGGCGGGCGCGCGCCGGAAGCCGTCCGCGTAGCCGACAGGGAGGGTGGCCACTCGGGTCGGGTCCGCCGTCTGGTAAGTGGCGCCGTAACTTATTCCTTCGCCAGCGGGAATTTCTTGCACCTGCGCGACGAGCGTCCGGAACGCCAGCGCGGGCGCGAACCCCGCAGGAAGTGGCGCTTCGTCCGATGGCGGCAGTCCATAGATGGCGACGCCGGGACGGATCATGTCGTACCGCGACTCCGGTATTGTCAGCGCCGCCGCGCTATTGGCCGCATGGATGATGGGCGGCCGCAGTCCGGCTGCGTCAAGCGCGGCCAGTGTCTGCTGAAAGCGCGCGAGTTGGTTCATTGCATAGGAGCGGCTAAACTCGTCAAGGCCGTCAGCGGTAGCGAAGTGGGTGAAAATCCCCTCGACCTCAAGGCCGGGCGTGCGCGCGAGCGTTTCCGCAAAGGCGACGATTGCCACAGGGTCTTCGGCGCGCAGGCCGAGACGGCCCATGCCGGTATCCACCTTGATGTGGACGCGCGCCACGCGCCCCTGTTCAGCCGCCGCCTGCCCCAACGCGCGCGCCGAAGCGAGGTCGAAGACCGTCGCGCGCGCATCGAGCCGGACCGCATCCCGCGCCTGCCAGGGTGGCGTATATCCGAAGACCAGCACAGGCGCCGTGACGCCCGCCTCCCGCAGCGGGCGCGCCTCACTGACCGTGGCCACGCCTAGCCATTCGGCCCCGTTATTCAGCGCCACACGCGCGACCCGCAGCGCGCCATGCCCATAGGCGTCAGCTTTCAGGCTTACCAGCAGCCGCGTCGTGGACCCAGCGAGTTCCTTCATGCGCCGCGTATTGCTTGCAATGGCGCTCAGGTCAATCTCTACCCACGTAGGGCGGTCTGGCCTGGTGACCACCACTTTCCGCCAGGCGTCGGTCTGGCGATCGAGCGCGGTGGTGGCCTCGCCGGGATGCGCCATCAGCAGCGCGGCGACCTGCTCCATCCGCGCCTCTTCGGAGCCCTTCAGATAGACAGTCGCTGGGCTGGCGCCAGCCAGAGCGCGCACGGCGGCGACGGCGTCCTCAGCGGTAAGTGTCCGCTTTACGCTGCCGGCGGGCATACCCGCCGCGATAGCCGCCGAGGCGATCGCGTCGGCCCGCGCGCCGCGCGTGACGAGCGCATCCGCGGAGGCGGCCGCGAGCTGCCCCGCTTCGCGGCACGCCGCCGCCTCCGCTTCGCCCAGATGGGTGATGTCGCCTAGCGCCACAATGCGACGCTGTCCTTTGGCGAAGGCATCCAGCGCCGCCAGACCCGCGCGCACGCTCGCCGGGCTGGCGTTATGGGAATCATCCAGCAGCGTCAGCCCTTGAGCGCCGTCGATCTGAGCCATGCGCCCTGGCAACGGACGCAGCCCGCGTAGCCGCTCCAGCGCCTCGCGCTCGCTGGCGCCCAGGCGCATAGCCACAGTCAGCGCCGCGAGCGCCGCGCCCGCCCAATGCGCGCCGATGAGATGCGGGAAGACAATCGCATCTCCAGTGAATTCGCCGCTCGCGCCCAGCGGCCGTAGGCTCAGGCGGCCCGCGCCCTTGTCCGTGGAAGCCAGCGGTTCCAGCGCATAGCGCGCCAGACGCTCACGCCCATCCGCGTGGTACGGACCAAACCACGCGACCGGCGCCGGCGATGCCCGCGCCAGCGTCTCCGCCTCTGGATCGTCGGCGAGCAGCGCCAATACGCCATCGGCGGGCAGCGCGGCGGGCAGCCGCGCCAGTTCCTCGCCGAACCGCGCCAGCGAGCCAAAATGCTCCAGGCGCGTCGGCTCGACGTTCGTCACTACGCCGATAGTGGGTTGAGCAATCGCGCACAATTCCGCAATCTCGCCAGGATGGTCCGCCCCCAGCTCAACCACCGCGAAGCGGTCGCTGGGCTCCAGTCGCCCAATGGAGAGTGGCAGTCCAAGCAGATCGTTGAAGTTGCGCCAGGACCGAAATGTCGGCCCGAGTGCGGCAAGGGCGTCGGCGACGGCCTCCTTCGTGGTCGTTTTGCCGACGCCTCCCGTCACGGCGATGACCAGCGGACGCCAGGCGCGAATCACATGCGCGGCATAGGCGCGCAACGCCGCCCGTGGGTCATCCACAGCGATGACGGCGACGCCCGCCCGCTCCAGGCGCTCCAACGCGCCGGGGCGCATCTCCTCCAGCGCCGCCAATCGCGCACGCGCGACAAGCGCCGCCGTCGCGCCCTGCTCCGCCGCATCCTCGATATAGTCGTGGCCGTCACCGTGAAGGCCGCGCGTCGCGACAAACACTGAACCCGGCGTCACCTGCCGTGAATCATGGGCGAACCCACTGAACGTGGCCCGCGGTCCAAGTGTGAGGAGGTCGCCGCCAGTCGCAGCGAGGAGCATATCAAGCGGTACCATCAATTACATCCCGAGGTCAGCGCAGATCGCATCCTGGCTCTTCACGTGTCAGTCAGCGATCTCGCTGCTGGTGTCATCATCGTCCGCCGCGCCGCCCGCCTGGTCAGGCGCGTCGCCAATCACCACGAGCGTATCGCCCTGGTTGACCGTCTGGCCGTTCTTCACGCGCATGCTCTTGACGACGCCAGCGCGTGGTGTGGCCAAATCATTTTCCATCTTCATAGCTTCCAGGATGACGACCGCCTGCCCGCGCGCAACGCTTTGTCCTTCCTCGGCCAGCACACGCGAGACCAGCCCCGGCATCGGCGCCCGAATCGCCGCGTCACCAGAGTGGTGGCCGCCGCCAGTCAATTGCTGGAGCGCTCGCGAGCGCTCGTCGCGGAGTCGCATCGTGTGCGTGTGGCCACCGACGGTCACCTCGAACAGCCGCTCACCAGCGCCGTCCGGCGAGATACCAAGATCGCGCACGAACAGATCGTAAGAAGCCTCACCGGCGAGCAGGCTGTAATGTCCGATGCGCGCGCCATCTACTTCGCGCGTAACTGGGCCGCCTAGCGCGCGCCAATCAACCGCCGTGTCGACGTCGTCCACACTCGCTCGCCTCGCCTCGTCACCTGGCTCTGGCGTCTCGATGGTAATCGCCCGTTCGCCTACCATGACGACATATCGCATCTATCGCTCCCAGCGCTCAGCGCGGCATTCGGCATGACGGCCGTTAGTTGAAGGTCACGCCAATCGTCGCGCTGCCTCCGTTGCTTACGATGATCACAGCGTAGTTCGAGCCCGTCGCCGCGCCGCAGATCATGGACACCGCGAGCGCCGTTGAGCCGCCTGGAGCAACATCCGCATTGCCTGGATTGACCTGCAGGGCGTTCGTGTCTGAGGCCGTCGCGGAGAACGAGAGCCGCGCGCCACCAGGATTGCTGATCGTCAGGCTTTGCGGGACACCACACCTGGTAAACGTCAACGCGCGCTGGCTGACGCCAAGCTGCGCGCCCGGCTTGACCGTCACGACCACTGGCTCCTCGGACACTCCGGCGCCGACGTAGATCGCCAGCGCGCCCGTATAGATACCCGGCGCGACACCCTGCGGCGCCACGGTTACCGTCAGCATAACAGTTCCGTGTCCACTCAGCGCGCCCTTGCTAGGGCTGACGGTCATCCAGGAGAGCGTCGGCGTGGCGCTCCAGGTTATTGGGTCCACGCTGCTATTGGCCAGCGCGAAGCTCGCCTTCTTCACGCCTCCGACCAGCACACTCACCTGCGGCACAACTGGCGAAATTTGAACTGGCGCTGTGACACCGGGCAATTGCAGGCCAGGAGCCAGATGATGGACGTATTTCGCGACGATCGAGCAGGCATGAGTCACGCAGATGTCGGGCCGTACCACCGCAATCCCGGCCAGCTCCAGCGTGGTCAGCGCCAGGAGCGCGACGATGGTGAAGAATGGCGCTTTCGGGCGGCGCTTGCCCCGCACGATAGCAAAGCTATTCGTCCAGACTTTCTGGGCGTGGAGGGTATCGATCTCATCTTTGACCTGGGCATCCCGCCTCGCGGGCGCCGGAGCGGGAATCGCTACCGCTCGATCGATATCATAGCCCGCCTGCGCGCCGCGCTTCGCCCCAACCTCAGCCAGTTGCTGAGCGGGCGCGTCCCAGCCCGATTGATCGCCCGGTTCGTCCCACCGCTGGCGCAATCCAGACTCTTCCCATGCCGCGCTCGACGCGTCCCACCCATGGCTCTCGCGTTCGGTCGCCACGCTCGCGTGCGCCATGCCGCCAGCGGCGCTGGATGCCGCGTCAAGCCCTTCTATAGGGGGCAGCGGGATCAACGCTGACTCGCTCGCGGCGAAGGGGTCGTGCCGTTTGCGCGCGCTCTCGTCTGTGAGCAGGGCCCGCCAGTCCGGAGGCAAGTCGGTCTCCAGCGCGGGATTCGTCAGCCGGGGCAATCCCAGCTCCGTCGCGGAGAACTGGCCCGACGCCGCGCCCTGGTCCTGCTGTGGCATTTGCGCGGGGGGCATAGGCGTTGTGCCCCTGCGCGAATTGAATGCGCGCTCAGGTGTGAAAAGCTCCGCTTCTGTTTCGGTCGCTGGCCCGATGGGCGCGATATCCGCGAGCCGGGCGGCGGGTATGTGCAGCGACGCCGAAGGCGCGGCCACGACCATCGTCGGCGCGTCCGTCATGGCGCCGGAGGGAGCAGGCACGCGCATTGTCGGAGGGTCTATTTCGCCAGCGGCTCGGGCCGCGGCCCCCATCTGCTGCGCCTGCGCTACGACCACCCCGGCGCCGGCGCCCAGCCCCATGTCGCCCGGCATGGGCGGCAATTGCGGGAACTGCGCCTCTAGCGAGGCGCCCTGGCCGCCCGCGCCGTAGCCTCCCGCCATTCCCGGCGCCAGAGGCTCACTTGCGAGGGGTTGCGCTGGCGCGCCAAAGACAGCGCCCACAGGAGCCGCGGCCGCCTGGCGCAACGTCGTCTCGATCGCCTGTCCCACCAAGATCGCCGAAGCGTAGCGGTGCTCGACCTGCTTGGCCATGGCCTGGCGCACAACGGTATCGAGCGCGACCACAGGACCAGGGAGCGGCGGCGATTGTTGCGCCAGGCTCGGCGGCGTCTGCTGTCGGGCGGCATTCACCAGATCACCCAGGCGGTTCTGATGGAAAGGCGCGTGGCCCGTAAGGGAGGCGAACAATGTGGCGCCAAGACTGTAGATGTCGCTAGCGGGCGAGAGCCGCCCATCGAATACCTCAGGAGCCAGGTATTCGAAGACGGCGACATCCGACCCGGACCAACTGGGGTCCAGCACGCGCACATCCCAAAGCAAGCCAAAATCGCCGAGCAGCACGTGCCGTCCTTCGAAGAGATAGACATTGCTGGGCTTGATGTTGCCATGCGTAAGGCCAATGCTGTGCGCGTAGCTCACTGCGCCGCAAAGCTGTTGAAAGAACGGTCCCACATCGCCTGCGCCCATGCGGGCTCCCCGGGCGATCAGCGTCGCAAGCGAGCCTTCCTTGACCAATGGCGTGACAAGGTACAGGTATTCATGGTCCTCGCCACTCGCGAGCACAGGCAGGATATGGGGGTGGCTCGCAAGCTGCGCGGCGGCGCGGATCACCTGGGCAAAGTTGGCGGCGATGCTGGCTTGGCGGGCGAATTCGGGATAGATGACTTTGACCGCGACCTCCTGGCCCTCACCCGTCACCGGGCGACCACAGTAGACGGTCGCGACACCGCCACTGCCGATGACTTCCAGCAGTTGGTAGCCGCCGATCACCTGATTCAGCAGCTCAGACATGCCGCCTCCTCGCGCCGCGCTCACATACGCGCCGCCAGCGGTTTCCAGTCAACACCGCGCTCGATTTCCCCTCGTTCTCACATTGACGCATTCAGAACGCGCGGCTGTCGCCGCTCGCCACATGCGCGGGCATACTGGTCACGCGGCGTCACATTGAAGCGCGAAGCTCAGTATCCGATAGAATGCTGCATCGCATACATCATCACATCATTGGCGACGTAGGCCTGACACGCCCCCTCGCCAGAGTGCTCCTTGATCAGCGCAATGGCGTATTTCGCGGGACCTGTGCCAGCGCCAGACGCATCATCCGGGGCGATCCCAATCCACCAGGCGTGCGGGCGTCCGTCCGGCAACTGCGCCGTTCCGGTCTTCCCGCCCATGTGCGCAGGCGAGTTATACACATAATACCCATTGTGGGGACCAAGCCCGGCGGAGCCAGTACCATACTGGCTCACAGCCCACATCGCCTGGCGCACCGCCGCGGCCGTTTGCGGCGCCATGACCGATTGATAGAGCGCGGCCGGTGTCGCCAGCACACCTGACGCTGTGGCGCCATAGGGGATCTTCTTGTAGACAACATGCGGCGTATAGAGGTCGCCATCCGCCCCGACCGCGCTGGCGACGGTCACCATCGTCAACGGCGATATCTGCAGTTGTCCCTGGCCGAAACCGCTCTCCGCAAGCAAGTTATCGGTGAACGCGGTTGGGGAGCCGTTGGACGTCGCGTTGAAGGCCTGGCTCGGCGTGAACGGCGCGTCGAATGATGGCGCGGCGAAACTGGACGGCCCCTGGCCGGGCGTCTCTACTCCAAACCGGCGAACATAATCCAGCCACTTGGACCCGCCAAGCGCGACCGCCTCCCGCGCATAGACCGAGTTATCGCTGTACGCGTATGCGTCCTGCAGGCTCAGCGGGAACTGCGCGTTCTGCCACTGCCCGTTCAGGTAGTCATCCCAGTTGATGTGCTCGCCGTTGACTGTGAAGTAGACCGCGTCCTGCTGCGAAAAGCTCGTGCTGAGGGAGGCAATACCCTCGTTCAGCACACCAGAGAGTGTCACGGTCTTGAACGTTGAGCCCGGCGGGTAGGAGCCCTGCGTCGCCCGGTTCAGCAGCGGCAGGTTGCCATCGCTCTGTAGCCCAGCGAAGTAGCCGGACTCGTCGATCCGGTTGGCGTCGTAGTACGGGTGGCTGACCATCGCCAAAATTTCGCCGTTACTGGGATTCTCCACGACGACCGCGCCGTTGGGATCGGATGCGCTCTGGCATACGCCGCCGAAGAGCGCCGACGAGTTGTAGACGCTGTTCACTTCCTTTTGCAAACGCTCGTCAATGGTCAGATAGAGATCATTACCGTACTGCGGCTCATGCAGTAGATGCGGCAGAATATTGATGGAATTGGTCCCTGTCTGCGTGCCAGAAAGCCAGTCATTGTAGGTAGATTCGATACCTGCCGTGCCGTATTTATAGCTGAAATAGCCGATCAATGGGGAGAGTGTGGGATCGAGGTATTGGCGCCTGTAGCCACACGTGGCGTTTGGATCCTGGACAGACCAGGCCAGTTTGACGCCGTTGCGGTCATAGATGGTTCCGCGCACAGGCGCGTCGTAGGGTGGACAGTGACCGCGCGCGTTGAACGTCTGGCTTTCAGCAAGCACCGGCCCATTGAAGAACGCCCGGTCACTCACCTGGACATACGCCGCAACCACGCTGATGCTGAGTAACAGGGAGATAAAGATCGTATTCAGCCGGCGAACGGCTGTGCTGATATTCTTATTCATGCGTCGTCATTTTCGCTGCGACTCCAGCTTCATGGTGGCGCGCATCCTACGCGCCGGCGCGGCCCCTGAGGCAGTGTAGCATCGCCCCGGAAACGTGTCAAAATACACCGTGAGCTGGCTGTGCCTGGCGCGTGGTACAGTGCGATTGCGTTCCCCAGCGACCTGATTTACGGCCCTGGCGCGATTCCGGTTACACGCTATGGCCGCTGTGGGCTGGTCATTCGTCACAGTTTTCAGGAGATTCGTTCATGCCGCGCGCGACCGTCAGAATACGCGTCCCGTTCGTCGATGTGGACAGCAGCGACCGCATCCACTTCACCGCAGTCATGCGCTATTGGGAGGTCGCCGAGCATGAGTTGATGCGCTCCATCGGCATGCCATACGCCACCGCGCTGCGCGAGGTCGCCTGCCCGCGCGTCCACGTCTCCGCGGACTTCAAGGGCGCCATCCTCTTCGACGACTTGCTCGATATCGAAGCGCGCGTAGCCAGCGTTGGCCGCACCTCCTGGACTCTCGGCTTCATCGCGCGGCATGCGGGCGCCGACCCCGATGCGCCAATTCTGGCCGACGGCCGCATGACCATTGTCGTGATGGATCCGACCACCGAGCGCCCCATCCCTATACCGGCCACCCTGCGCGCCGCCCTCAACGGCGACTGATGAGGTCACCTCAGTCGACGCCGGCTAACTCCGCCCGCTAGTCGAACCTCCGCATGACACGCCCAACCCAACCATGACAGAACTCGACGCCTGAAGGACCTGGGCGAATCTTTGAACACGACCAAGACGCTGCATCATGAAGTTGCGGCGCTCGCGGAAGTGTGAACTGCGTCCCCCGAAAAGTATGCACAGGCCCATAGCGCGCGCGCCACGCCCGCTCGTACAGTGCGCTGATACCCGGCGCGTCCCGCTGCTCTGTCCTTGTCCCGCGCTTCTCTGGACAGGCGGCGTGTCACTGTACGGTCGTCCATGTAGGTTGGCCCGCATGCACAGAGCATATCAGCCTCAGGGGGATGAGAAGATGACAAGCCCATTCGATTCACAGAGCGCCGGACCAGATCCCAACGCGCCGATACAGTCTCAGTTTGTGGGCGTAGACGCCCCCGCGCCAACAAACCCGCCACCAGCAGATCCTGCAGCGCCGCAAGCGTCACAGGCTCCCTATCCCGGCGCGTATCCGCCGGGAGCGAACTGGCCAAACATGCTCGCCTATCCCATGGCGCCAACGATCTCGCCAACCGGCGTCGCGCCCTATCCGCCCTACCCTAGCCAGCCATTCCCGCTGCCACCAGCGCCACCTCCGCGGCGGCGACGCGCTGGCTGGATCATCCTCAGCTCGCTGCTGGCAGTCGTGGTGGTAGCGGGCATCACCCTGGGAGGCATCGCTCTGTTCCGTCCGGGACTCTTGTCCGGCGCTGTGGGCGGCGTGCGCCGGGCCGCTCCTTCACCAACCGTGACACCTGCCCTGCCCGTACTGTTCAGTGACACACTACTGGCCAACATCAACGGCTGGACGAATGATCCACGTGGCTGCTTCTTCTCCGGTGAGGCCTATCACGTGAAGAACGGGGTTTCGTGCTTCGCCCCCACGCCACCTATTGGCCAGGGCCAGGAGACCATCTCAGTCCAGGCGACGACCGTCTCGAGTGGCGCCAGTGGGTTCTATGGGATCCAGTTCTGGCAGCAACCGACGCTGAAGCTCACGTGCTACGCGTTCATTGTCAATGCTGCGGGCCAGTGGGCGTTTTACAAGACGGTCAATGACAAGGATACACTGCTCGCGCCCTTTACCAGCAACACGGCGATCAAGACCGGTGTGGGAGCCACCAATGCGCTCACAGTGAGGGCGGTCGCGGGCCACATCGAATTGTTCGCCAACGGCGTGGACCTCGGTCACGTGGATGATTCGACCTTCACGCAAGGCCTGACTGGTCTCATCTCGGGCTCCAGCGCGGAAGTCGCCTTTACGAATCTGGTCATCCGTGGGCCTGGCGACCTCACACCACCACCGCCGCCGCAATCGAACCCCGGTTCCGTCTTCTCCGATCCGCTCACCTCAGACCTTGGCAATTTGCCGCCAGGATCGGACTTTGAGTCGGACGGCTTTCACGACTCTGGGTACTACATTTCGCCGTATGGCTACAACACTCCCTCAGACGTTGTCATGCAGGTCACCGCGCTGCGCCAAACTGGCGGCCCTGACGACGCGGTGGGGCTTGCTTTCCACCACACCAGCGCGGGCCATGCGTATGGATTCGTGGTCACGACAAGCGGGAGCGCGCTGTTTGTCAAGTTTGCAGATTCTCAGATCTTCATCCTGGCGGAGTTCCACCCCGGTGTCCTGATGCGCCGTGGCGTGGGCGCGTCCAATACATTGGAGGCGCAGGTGATTGGCTCGCAGTTCACCTTCTATATCAATGGGGCGAAGGTGGGTTCCGCACACGACACCGCGTACGGAGCTGGCCAGGTTGGTTTGATTGTGCTAGGTGGCCAGGTCGTCTTCAGCCACCTGTATCTCGACTAATTATCCGGCTAGGCAGGAAGCAGGTCAGACGATAACGCCTGGCCGCTCCCTGCGCGCCAGATTGCCAGGCAAAGATGACGCTCAGAGCGCAAGGAGGCGGCGTCTTTCTCATTCCACCTCGGGGTCATCTGTCTCCCAGAGTGAGCGTAGAGCGGGATCCTCGCGATACGGCAGCTTGAGGTGCTCGTAGGCCAGACGCGTGGCGACGCGACCGCGTGGCGTGCGCGCGAGGAATCCAAGCTGCAAGAGGTACGGCTCGTAGACATCCTCGATAGTCTCGACCTCTTCGCTGCTGCTGGCCGCCAGCGTCTCCACACCTACCGGGCCGCCATCGAACTTCTCGATAATGGTCCGCAACACGTGGCGGTCGGAAGGGTCCAGGCCGCGCTCGTCCACTTCCAGCGCCTCCAACGCCAGCCGCGCCACCTCGCGGGTAATGAAGCCATCGGCGCGCACCTGGGCGTAGTCGCGCACGCGCTTGAGGAGACGGTTGGCGATACGCGGCGTGCCGCGGGCGCGGCGGGCGATCTCAGCCACACCATCCTCGTCCACGCCGACATGCAGGATGCGCGCCGAGCGCCGGACGATGTGCTGGAGCGCAGCGACATCGTAATAGGCGAGGCGGTAAATCGCGCCAAAGCGGTCGCGCAGCGGCGCGGTCAGCGCGCCCACACGAGTTGTCGCGCCAACGACTGTGAAAGGTTTGAGGGGGAGGCGCACGCTGCGCGCTGACGGCCCTTTGCCGATGATCAGGTCCAGAGCGAAATCTTCCATCGCCGAATACAGGCGCTCCTCCACCTGGCGGCTCAGGCGGTGGATCTCGTCGATGAAAAGGACGTCGCGCTCGTCAAGCGCCGTGAGGATGGACGCCAGGTCGCCAGCATGCTCGATAGCCGGACCAGAGGTCATGCGGATATTGGAACCCATTTCCGTCGCGATGATCAGCGAGAGCGACGTCTTGCCGAGTCCAGGCGGCCCGTAGAGTAGGACATGATCCAGCGCCTCGCCGCGCTTGCGCGCTGCTTCCAGCAGGATGCGCAGATTCTCTTTGACCTGGTCCTGGCCGATGTAGTCATCCAGATGACGCGGGCGCAGACTGCCTTCCTGATAGTCTTCCTCGCCCATTCCCGGCCCCACGATACGGTCCTCGGCCATGCGCCATCTCTCCCAGCGCGGGATATCACCGCCTGAACACCTGTTCCAGCGCGCTTCCGTCAAGTATAGCACAGATGGCGCGCGTCCAGGCATTCGTTTCAGGAGCCGCGCGCTGACCTAAATATCCAGTGTGTCGCCGTCTTGTGGGAGGATAACGCGCCCAGAGTACGCCTCGGCCGCCTCAGCCAATGCTTCCTCCGGAGTCCACCCAGCCTCGCCAGCGCCTAAATGGACCATCGCCAGCGCCTGCGCGTCGCAGTTTTCCGCCTGCTCACCGGCCTCGAACGCTGTCATGTGCTTCGACATCCGCGCAAAGTCTTCATTCCGCCGCAAGAAGGTGGCTTCGGTAATCAGCAATTTCGCGCCTCGGCCCAGGTCCTGAATCGCTGGATTGGGCTCTGTGTCGCAGGTATAGGCGATGACGCCACGGGGAAGCGCCAGCCGAAGGCCGGCGGAGGGGATGCTATGCCGCATGCGGTACAGGCGGGCGGGCGCGCCGAGGAAAGTGAGCTCCGCGCCCTCATCAACAGTCGTGAAGCTGACATCAAACGTCCAGCGGTCCATCGTCAATTCGAATGAGTAGAGCTCCATCAGGCCGCGAGCCACAGCCATCGTCTCTGGAAGCGCATAGACGCGCAGCGGTCTCTGGCGGCCGCAGAGTCGAAAACTCTCGATCAGCGACGGCAGTCCGCCGAGATGATCTATATGGGCATGTGTAATGAAGAGGTCGCCGATGGCGTCTGGGCTAAGCCCGGCCCGGTCGAGCGCGCGATAGACTCCGTCGCCACAATCAATCAGTAGCCCCGGTTGATTCGCCTCGCCGAGCAGCGCGAGTGTCACGTTTCCCCGCTCAGCAGTGGGAAGCGCGGCGGCGGTGCCCAAGAATATCAGACGTGTCATCGGCCAGTGTCTCCCTCTCCCTGCATCCTCAAACTCGCATTTCGCGCGCCGAGTCAACTGCCCCTACCACCGGTCGGTAGCGTCTGGCCAGCGATCACGCGCGTCATAGCGCGCCGCCGCCGGCCGCCGGTCTGAACTCGGTGGCTGGCGCGGTCCACTGGCTGGTGGTCCGCGGCGCGAATCTGGCGCCCACGCTCCTTCGTTGCGCCACTGTGGAGGCGCGCCACGCGGATCGCCCGGATACCCGGGTCCGGACTGGCGCGGCGCGGTCGACACAGATGTGGGCTGGCGCAGGGGCGTCGCGCTGGGCCGCTCCTCTCGCTCGCGCAGGCCAAGCAGCGCGCTCACCCCGAGCGCGACACCCGCAACCAGCGCGCCGATAAACACGAGCGCCCCCATAGAACGTACGGGATGCTGGGCCACCAGGTTGGGTAGCGCGCCCTGCGCGCGCAAAAGGTACTTGAGCGCGATCAGGCTGGCGGCGTTGAGCGCGCCCGCAATGGCGCCCGCAATGGCGCCGCCGCGCCGCCCACCGATGAGCCCGGCGCCCAGGCCACCGAGCGCGATGCCCACGCCAAGCGCCACAATCCCCACTACCGCTGTAGACGACGGATCAACCGCGCTACTGGTGAGCGAGAGTGCATTGACCACGATCAGCGGGGTCAGGCTCAGGATCCAGCCAGCTACCACGCCCCCCGCGATTCGGGCGACCATGCTCTACCGTATCCTCTCCGACCCGCGCTTACGCCCGGCGCCCCCATTGCGCCGCTGGCCTGACGCTATTGCCGCCCAGCATAGCCACCTCTGTATGTGGGCGTCAAGCGAGACGCGAAGGTATTCCTACCGAGCGGACATCCAGCATGGGCCTCCACGCTTACCGTGTCACCAGTGAAACGCTCATACCATCCAGGCCGCCTTCATCGATCGGCAACGCAATCGAGAGCAGCCGGGGTTCACTCACCACACGCCGGTTGTATTCCCAGGCTCCGCGGGTGTTGGCGTCCGCTGTCCCATCCAAATATTCCCTGAGGGGAGACCCACCGCGCACGGTGTTGTCAGCCACAATTACGCCGCCAGCGCGAGTCAAGCGCAACGCCCAATCCAGATACTGTGGGTAGCCGTCCTTATTCGCGTCAATGAACACCATATCAAACAGCGGCTGGCTCGCCAGCGCTTGCAGCGTCTCCTCCGCAGGGCCAACGCGCACCTCGGCCCGCTCTGTGAGCCCCGCTCGCTCCAGCGAGGCGCGCGCCACCTGCGCATGCTTTTCGCTGACTTCAAGTGAGATGAGCTGGCCCCCTGCGGGGAGCGCGCGCGCCAGCCAGATGCCGCTGTAGCCCGCCAGCGCGCCAATCTCCAGGATGCGCCGCGCGCCGACCATCCGCGCCAGCATCTCCAATAGGCGCCCCTCAGCCGGGGAAACATTGATGTGTGGCATATCGTGCGCGGCTGGCGCCTCGCGGGCAGCGCGCAGCGCCTCGTCCTCGGGCGCATAGAGCGCCTCGATGCGCTCCAGTATCAAAGCGCGCGTCGCGTTTTCCGCGCGCAGTCGCGCCAACTCATCATCTGTCATGCGTACACTCGCCTTTCACATCCGCTCGACGCCACCGATATGGTCCGCACAAATCTCGTCCCTGCGCGGAACTCGTCAAAGCATACAGCGGACCGCCCCGGTTGAGAACGGTCCGCTGTCGCTGAGGTTAATCGGCGGGCTAGCGCAATGCGCGCATGCGAGCGATGATCGCGTCGGCGACCTGCGAGGTGCCAACTGAGGTAGGGTCATCAGGTCGCGGCTTCAGGTCGTATGTCACGTCCTTGCCCTCGGCGATGACCGCCGCCATGGCGCGGTCCATCAGGTCAGCGGCATCGCGCTCGCCAAGGTGGCGCAGCATGAGAACGCCCGAGAACATCATCGCCATCGGGTTGACCTTGTTCTGTCCGGCGTATTTCGGCGCGCTGCCATGCACTGGCTCGAACACCGCGTATTTCTCGCCGATGTTCGCGCCCGGTGCGACACCCAGGCCACCGATCAAGCCAGCCGAGAGATCGGAGAGGATATCGCCGTAGAGGTTCGGCAGCACGAGAACGTCATATAGTTCCGGTTTTTGCACCAACTGCATGCACATGTTGTCGACGATGCGGTCCTCGAACTGGATGTCGGGGTAGTCCTTCGAGACCTCCTGCGCGGTCGCCAGGAACAGGCCATCGGAGAACTTCATAATGTTCGCTTTGTGGACGGCAGTCACCTTACGGCGCTTGTTGGCGCGGGCGTATTCGAAGGCGAACTTGACGATGCGGCGGCTGGCGGCGACGGAGATGTATTTGATGCTGATCGCGGCGTCTTTGCTGAGATTGACCTTGGAGGCGCGCTGAATGAAATCGACCAGCTCGTCCAGCTCCGGCGTGCCACGCTGATATTCGATGCCGGCGTAGAGGTCTTCGGTGTTCTCGCGGACAATGATGAGATCAACCGTATCATAGCGGGAGCGCAGGCCCTGGTAGGACTTGGCCGGGCGCAGGTTCGCGTAGAGGTCCAGGCGTTTGCGCAATTCGACGTTGGCGCTGCGGAAGCCCTTGCCAACGGGAGTGGTGATGGGGCCCTTGAGGCCGATTTTGGTTTCCTTGATCGACTCGATGACGTCGTCCGGCAGTACCGTGCCGGTCTTCTCTACAACCGCCAGCCCAGCGTCTTTCACATGCCAGCGAAACGCGACTCCCGTCGCTTCCAGCACGCGGCGAGTCGCCTCGGTAATCTCGGGACCTGTGCCATCTCCTGGAATCAGAGTGACATCGTAGGGCATACTACCTCCATGGCCGCCTATCCCGGCGCAAGGAGCGTCGGATGGCAAAACAGCTGCCTCGCGGACAGGCGTTGCGTGTAGGCCGCCCCGCCGTCAGCCATCTGCGATTATACCATAAGCGCAGCATATATTCCCTATAAGTTGCCCTTATGTAGCTAGCGCACACCTGGGGTATTTCTTAAGAATCGGCCCTGAGTCGCGCGTAAGGTGGAATCCGGTGGGACAGACGCCTGCGGAGCGGCTCCGAGCCGGACATAGTGTAGGTGAAATCGCAATGACGGACGAGCGTACACGCATGGTCGCCTGGATGGGCGACATCACGCGCCTAGATGTTGACGTGATTGTCAACGCGGCCAATTCTTCGCTGCTAGGCGGCGGTGGGGTTGATGGCGCGATCCATCGCGCGGCAGGGCCAGGCTTGCTGGCCGAGTGCCGCGCGCTCGGCGGCTGTCCGACCGGCGAGGCGCGTATCACGAAAGGCTACCATCTTCCCGCGCGCCATGTTATCCACACCGTCGGCCCGGTCTGGCATGGCGGGGCGTCTGGCGAGGATGAACTGCTCGCCAATTGCTACCGCAACAGCCTGAGTCTGGCGGCCCTCCACAGCCTGCGCACCGTCGCTTTCCCGGGCATCTCGACTGGGGCGTACCGCTTCCCGCTGGAGCGCGCGGTGAGCATCGCGGTTACGACGACCCGTGACGCGCTGGTGTCCTATCCAGACATCGAGCGCGTCACGTTCGTCTGCTATAGCGAGGAAGCGCGTGATCTGTACGTCGCTGTGCTGAACGGCGAGAGGTAGAGGGCTACTGGAAGCGGAAGGAGCGCAGCATCGGCTCGAGGGTCGCCGCATCCTCGGCCGCGAAGCCCGTGTCAGATCCGAATAGCACGATTACATACGCCTTACCCAAGTGGTGACACACGAGAACGGCGAGATGTAGTTTCGCGCCTCCCTTTAGAGTCGCCTGATATTCGTGGCGATCCCAAATTTCGCCGCCGATCCCCTCTGATGTGGCAGCCGATGTAATCTCAGTTAGGGTCATATCCTGCGCTGTCTGGACCTCTACCTGCAGCAACGCCGCGTTCGTCACCGAATCGCCAGTTGGATTGCGCTCGACATTGATGGCTGTTTCGCTGTTTGGCTTCGTAAACTGGTAGACTACGATGCTATGGGGGTAGCTGGCGGTCGAGGTCGCCCACGTCGTCGGGTAGTCCAGGATGAACCCACCCGCGGCGCTGCTGAACAGCTTGTAATTCGGCAGCAGCGTCGGTGTCGGGCCAGGAGTATACGTCGCGAAGGGAGGCGGCGTCGAGGTCTGTCCGCCCAGATGCAGAAACGGCAGATACTTGGCGAACCGTGGCGCGAACTCCGGGCCAGCAACGCCCACAAGGCCAACAACAACGATGACGATCACGAAAAGCTGGAATGCAAGCCCCATCATCTTGCGTTGCGGCTTGCCGGTCGCGCTCGTGGCCTTTGACCCACGCCCGCGCGACGCGCCGCCCGGCTGCTGCGCGCCGTATCCACTACCTGCCGGCTGGCCACCATATCCACCGCCCGGCTGCCAGACGCTCGA
The DNA here is from genome assembly GCA_036391685.1 of Ktedonobacterales bacterium. Classification (GTDB taxonomy): domain Bacteria; phylum Chloroflexota; class Ktedonobacteria; order Ktedonobacterales; family JADMIN01; genus JAKAIY01. The sequence goes on along the minus strand of DASVZK010000057.1, from coordinate 141,186 downwards.
CTCATCGAAGGCGTCGTTCTGGCTGTAGCCAGCCTGCGCGCCACGCGCTACTGGCGGATAACCTCGGGCGAACTCATTGTAGCCCGCGCCCGAACCATACCGCTCATCATAGCCAACCGCGCCGCGCGCGTCCGGACCGGAGCGTGGCCCTGGCCGTCCATAGGCGTCGCCACGGTCAAATCCATCACGCGCGCTGTAGTTGTCATAGCCACCGTACTCGGAGCGCTCATCGCCGCGATATCCCGCGGCGCGTCCGCCGCTAGGCGCTGAGCGCGGGCCGCGCGAGCCCGACGACGACCCACGCCGCTCCTCAGGATAGCGTGGACGCGCCTCGTATTCTTCGGAATAACCTTCCTGCTCACTCTCCGCGAAGCGCGCGGCGCGCTCCTCATCGGTGTAGCCTTCGGGCTCCTCATAGCGGCGCGCGTCCCGCTCATCCCAGCGCGCCTTGTCCTCATGCCTGCCCGAGCCCGGGCCACGCGCTGGCCCCTGCGGTCCCGGCGAGCGTCTTGCGCCTGGGCCACCCAGCGGGGTCCGTTGATCTTCTTTTCGGCCGCGGTAGTTATCGTCCCGGCGTGAGTCCTCAGCCTCTGGCCCACGCCGCCGGCCGCCGCTGGAGCGCGATTCGTCGCGTCGCACAATCATCTCTTCACTGGAATCATCGGGGGGCGGGCTCGCATAGTCGTGTGTGCGACGCGCGGAACCACTGCGCCCGCGTCCGTCGCTGCGGCTGGGCGGCGCGTCATCATTGCGGCGCGGTCCACGACCACCGCCATAACGGCCCACCTCTTCACTGTCGCTATCCTCGTCGTAGCCTCGGCCCCGCGAACGTCCATCGGCCAGTGATCGACGGTCGCGACCACCAGGCGCGCCAAATCCGCCACGCGGCTCGTCATCCTGGCGCGGCCGGGGACGCGATGGGCCGCGGGGAGCGGGACCCTCACCGTCGCCGCGACGGGACACATCGCTACCGCGCTGAGGCGGATAGCGGTCATCGCCGCCAGGTGAGCTTGATTGCTGGGCTAGGCGTCTACCAAGTGAACCTTGTACCCTTCGCGGGCCCCCAGGTCCAGGCTGTTGCGGCGTGGGAGGCGGCTCCGGAGCGCCCTGGCTGGCGCTGACCGCGCCGCCAGGAATATAGCTCTGCTGTTTTGGTGGCCGGTAGCTCTCTGGAGCGTGGTAATCCTGGCCTGACAGCGACGCCCCGCAATTCGGGCACTGTGTCATGCCAGGACGCGTCTCCGCTCCACATTGACTGCACTGCATCGTTCCCCTCACCGCCGGGACAGGCGCCGTCCTCGCGCCAGGCCATGAAGGCCAGACCGCTAAAATCAGCATTACTATACACGCTCGATTTCGCAAACGCACTGCAGCGCGGAAAAAGTACGCGTCTTACGTTCGCCCAATGGAGCGTGCGCTACCTTGCGCCCCGCGCCCACGTCATATACCCTTGAGATATGACATCCGCGCGACTTCCCCCTTGCCCCGCGCGTGATGAAATAGAACGCGTTTCAAAGCCCCAGACGCGCATAGCTGGAGGATGTATCGGCATGACGACCGAAGCTGACTACGAGCCGGAGCTCGTGGACGCGCTCAATCTCCTTATCGAGGACGAGCGCGCGAGCGTCGAAATGGAAGTCGCGCTCGCTTCAGGCGCCACGGAATACGCCGAGCGCGAGGCCCTTGCGCGGATGGGCGCGGAGGATATCCACTCGTGCGAGACATTGCGCACAGAGATGGAGCGCGCAGACTTACCCGTGACCCCACAGATCAATGGAGTTGTATTTGAGGTGCTCGGAGCCGAGCGCTACGACGACCGCCTGCGCTCGTTCGCGCGCCATCAGCGCATCGTCGCTGAGCGCGCCACCGACCTGCTGGAATCGAATCTGGATGGCGAGATGCGCGCGGCGCTCGAGACCATCATCGCCACGCATGACCGGCACATCGATTGGGTGAATCAGCGGGCCGATGCCTTCGCCGCGACCCGCCTTCTCGAGTTCGGCCCACGTCCGGCGCCGGCCGTACAGGGCCTCGAGGCTACCACGCCCGCGCCGGAAATGCCCCCCGTTCCTGATGCCGCCTCGCCCCAGGATGAAAGCCCTGTCGCAGAGGAACTGCCAGCGCGCGACGCCGACCTGCCAGTCATCGAGCCTCAGGAGGCCGCGCCGCCAACTGACACGCCCACGCCTGCTGAGGCCCCGCCAGCTCCGACGAAGCGCGCCACCCGTAGCGCGGCGCCGCGCAAGCGCGCCAAAGCGGATGAACCGGGGCCCGCGCCCGCGCCGCGCCCGCGCGCCACCCGCGCCCGGAAGCCCACGCCACCGGCGGAATAATCAGGCGCCGATCTCCACAGCCCTGCCGGAATGCAGGCGGGAACAGCGCTCTGCGCCCGCGTGAAATCGGCGCGCCCTCCATGCTATATATATGAAAGCGCGCGCTCGGACAAGACGCGCGCGACAAGACGCGCGCTTCGTAACGGCGCGCGCTTCATCAGGCGCATCACAAGGTGGGAGGAGGCTCCACATGCCAACACGTAAGGAGGGCGCGCGCACCACGATTCCGGCCCAGGCAGCGAGTGCGCAGGACGCTCCCTCCCCACAGCTACGCCTCTACAACACCCTGAGCCGCAAGGTCGAGCCGCTCACCCTCATCGAGCCGGGGCGCCTGAGCATGTATAGCTGCGGTCCGACTGTGTACCGTTACATCCACATCGGTAATCTGCGTACATTCACCATGGCCGACTGGATCCGGCGAGCGACCGAGACGCAGGGTGTGAAGGTGACTCACATCAAGAACATCACTGATGTGGGCCACATGCGCCAAGAGCGGCTGGACCAGGGAGAAGACAAGATGATCTCCCAGGCGCTCAAGGAAGGCCGAACTCCATGGGAAATCGCCGCTTTCTATACTGAGGCCTTTCATGAGGATGAGCGGCGGCTCAACATCCTGCCAGCCCATACCTTCCCGCGCGCCACCGACCACATCCCAGAGATGATCGCCATGACGCAGCGTCTACTGGAGCGCGGGTTCGCCTATGAAGCCAATGGCAGCGTCTTTTTCTCCGTGGCGGCGTTTCCCGCCTACGGCGAGTTGAGCGGCAACCTGCTGGAGTTCATTGGCCAGGGCCAGCATACCGCCAACGAGCACGACCCACTCAAGCGCGCGCCGGAAGACTTCCCGCTGTGGAAGAAATCCGAGCCGGGTCGCCTGATGGCCTGGGAGAGCCCGTGGGGTCGAGGCTTCCCCGGATGGCATATCGAGTGTAGCGCAATGAGCGCCAAGTATCTGGGCGCGCAGTTCGACCTGCATACCGGCGGCGTGGACAATATCTTCCCGCACCACGAGGACGAGCGCGCTCAGAGCGAGGCCGCCAGCGGCCAGCGCTTCGTCCACATGTGGACGCACGGCCAGCACCTGCTCGCTGATGGTCTGAAAATGGCCAAGTCGACCGGGAACGCCTATACACGCTCCGATGTGGAGGCGCGTGGTTTCGAGCCACTCGCCCTGCGCTACTTCTTCACCACCGCCAAGTACCGCAGCCGCATCAACTTCACCTTCCGTGCGCTGCGCTCGGCGCAAACCGCGCTACGCCGGTTGCGTGAGCGCGGCTGGACACTTTACCGCGCCTGCGATGGCGCTGCGGCGACGCGGGAAGACGCGCGCGCGAGTAGCGCCTATGTGAGCTTCCTCGCCGCCGTCAACGACGACCTGAACATGCCTGTGGCGATGAGCAGGCTGGGCGCGGCCCTGCGCGATGGCGCGCAGTCCGCGGCCACGCGCCTTGGCCTGCTCTACGTCTGCGACGAGATCTTGGGCTTCGGCTTCGCGGAGGAACTGGCGACGCGAGCTAGATCGGGCGAAGAGTGGCGCGCGGCGGGCGCGCCTGAAGAGGTCGTGGCGCTGGCCCGCGAGCGGCAAATCCTGCGCGCGACGCATGATTACGCCGCCGCCGACGCACTGCGCGCGCGCGTCGCGGACGCCGGCTATACCCTCGAAGACAGCCGCGACGCGCCGATCGACTGGCGGCTCATCCCACGCGGCGACGACGAGCCGGCGATCAGCTCCTCAGGCGACGTCCCCGATCGACTGCGTGAGCCGGACCAGCACGCCTTCTCAATCGCGCTACTGGCGCACAACAGTGAAGATGATCTGCGCCGTTGCGTGGAGAGCGTGACTCGCAACGCCCGCGGCCGCGATCTCGAGCTCGTCCTGCTGGATAATGGCTCGACCGACGGGACACTTGCCTATCTCAAGCGTATCGCCCGCGAGGGCGCGGTGAACGGGCTGCCCGCGCAAGTCTTCTTCGCCGATCACGACATGGGCTTCGCCACCGGGCGCAATGCGCAGTTCCGTGCCAGTCTGGGTCACATCGTCGTGCAAATTGATACCAGCATTGAAGTGAACGGGGATATCTGGTCACCCATCGAAGAGCTACTCTCTGACCCAACCATCGGACTCGTCGGCCCGTATGGACTGGTCACTGAGGACCTGAAGGAGTTTCAGGAGAGCGCGGGGCCGGATGTGGACGCCATCGAGGGCTATCTCATGGCGTTCCGCCGCGAGACCCTGCGTGAGGTTGGCCCCGCTGACGAGAAGTTCCGCTTTTACCGGCTGATGGACATTGATTACAGCTTCGAGTTCAAGAAGTCTGGCTATCGCGCGGTCGCCAGCCAGAATATCGCCGACCGCGTCATCAAGCATGACCATCGGGAGTGGTACAGCCTGACCGAGGAGGAGCGGGCGACCAAGTCGAAGAAGAACTTCGATATCTTCCGCCGTCGCCGCCATCACTGTGAGAGCCTACTGGTCAGGAACTACACCCCCGGTCAAAGCGCGCCCTGGGGCCATGAGCATATTATCGCCGCGGGCGGGGCGACAGGCGCGCGCTTCGAGCATGGACAGGATGAAGAAGCCGAGCATAGCCACGAACACAAGCACTGGCCCGACCACTCGCATACCCACCCGCACACCCATACCCAGGCGCTCAAGTGGTTCGGATCAGGTCAGCTGGCGACCTATGTTCCAAGCTTCGAGGACGGCGAGGGCGACGCATAAGCGCGAGTTAGCCCAACGGAAAGGCGATCTGATGGCGGAGCGACGGCGCGATGTGGAGGGCGCGATAGCCCTCGTGGGCTCAGGCGAATACACCGATGCCATGCTGGAGACAGATGAATCATTGCTGGCGACTGTCGGCGGAAGCAAGGCTAGCGTTGTATTGTTGCCTACCGCCGCGGGGCTGGAGGAGAACGGCCCATCCCACTGGAACACCTTGGGACTTGGACATTTCCGCAAGCTGGGCGTGACTGACATTCGCCCATCGCTGATTCTCGATCATGCGAGCGCGTGCGACCCCAGGCAGGTCGAATTGCTGCGCGGGGCCGACTTCTTCTACTTCTCTGGTGGCAATCCACCCCACGTCACCGAGTCGCTGCGCGGCACGCCCGCGTGGGAAGTCATCTCGCAGGCGCAACGCTCAGGCGCCGTCGTCGCTGGCTGCAGCGCGGGGGCGATGGCGATGAGCGGCTATTCGCTGCCCTTCCGCGCGCTGATCTCTGGCCTCGTCACTGGCGCGCCCGGCGAGTGGACACCCGCGTTGGGCACGGTCCCCAACGTCGTCGTCTTTCCGCATTTCGACCGCTTGCCTGGCGGATTGAGCGAACCGACGCTGCGCCGCTTGAGCCACGCCGCACCCGACGGAGTGGCGCTGGTCGGCGTGGATGAGGACACCGCCCTCGCGCGCCTCGATCCACCAGGCCCTACCGGCGGCCTTTGGCGTGTCATGGGCCGTCAGTCCGTCCACATCTATCGCCGCGAAGCCAAGCCGCTGCGCCTACGCGCCGGCGAGACAGTCACACTGTAAGGGCTTGTGAAAGGCGCGTGAGCGCATGCTGCAAGGCGAACTGGTCTACCTGCGTCCCCCGCGCGCGCAAGACTTGCCACTGCTGGCCGACCGCGCCAACGATGTCACGTATCTAACCGACTACAACTTTTTCGGCCTGCGGCGCGCTGGTCAGGTGGAAGAGAGCTTCAGGGATGACGGGCTGCTCGGCATAGATCATGGAACGCTTCTCGTGGTGACACGCGACGGCGACGAGATTGCGGGCGATGTCAGCTACCGGCGAGTGCGTTACGGCCCAGGCGACGCCAGCGCGGCCTACAACATTGGCATCACGCTGGCGCCAGAACGGCGCGGGCAAGGGTATGGCTCCGAGGCGCAGCGTTTGTTGGCGGACTATCTGTTCGCGACTTTTCCTATCATGCGCGTCGAGGCGTCGACGGATTGCGAGAATCACGCCGAACAGCGGGCGCTGGAGAAAGCTGGTTTCAACCGCGAAGGCGTCCTGCGCAAAACGCAGTGGCGCAATGGCGCGTGGCATGACCTCGTGGTCTACAGCAGGATACGCGGCGACTAGCGCGCTCGTCCTGAGTCCCCGAGCCCGACTATATGCGTCCTGTCGCCTGCCCCCCGAACGCGCGCAATCCAGAACGCGCATTGTGAACCGATTGTAATACCGCGCCTGTCCGTGAGAGCGCGTTGTGACCCGCCCCCACTACGCTAGGTGATGGTGGGACGCGCAGGCGGAGTCAGCGTAACCCCCTGCTCGCCGTGCGTTAGGAAAGGCGGCGCGGCATGCGTACAAACGGTGCGCGGCGCGAGCGGTCGGAATCGCTCGCACATGGGTGGCGAGGCGCGATTCTCTTTGCGCTCATAGCGCTATTGGTCGTCGCGGGATGTGGCGGCCAGTCAGCGACGACCGCGCCTACTCCCAGCGCTCAACCCTCGCCCACCGCGACCGCGACACCGACGCCAACCGCGACTTCAACGCCGAGTCCGACACCCACACCGCGCCCGGCGCCGACTGCGACGCCAAAGCCAACGGCAACGCCAATACCCAGCGCCTGCATCCCTGCCCCAGGCATCAAGCCTGTCTCCACCACCGTCATCAGGTCAGTGGCGACCTCGCAACAGTGGGTGAGCCTGACCTTCGATTCTGATGGCGGCAGCGCGGGAAACGCCGCGCGCTATCTCGATATCCTGAGCGCGCGCCACGTCACGACCACCTGGTTTCTGACCGGCGACTTTGCCCGCGCGAACCCCAGCGTGGTCCAGCGCATCGCGCGCGAAGGTCATGACGTTGGCAACCACACCAATGATCATGCCGACCTCATATCGCCGCCACGCTCGGATAGCTTCATCTGCCAGGAGCTCACGCGCGCCAACAGCGCGATCTCGGCGCTCACGGGGCACACGACGCGACCGTACTTCCGGCCGCCATACGGCGACTATAACTGGCAGGCGCGCACGCTCGCCGCCCGGCTCGGCTATCGCACCATCTACTGGAGCATCGATCCACGCGACTGGGATCCCGCCACGACCGCGGATGACATCGTCAGCCGCGTGCTGAACGCGTCCAGCCTCCGGCCCGGCGCGATCATCCTGATGCACGTCAACAGCCCGCACGAAGCTGAAGCGCTGGATCGGGTCATAGCAGGCCTGGAGCAGCGTGGGTACACCATCGTTCCGCTCAGTCAGTTATTGAACGGCTAAACGCTACCAGCCGCTAGTATCGCCACCCCATGTCTGCGGCCCGGAGACGCCAGCAGCCGCCATCGCTTCGCGCAGTGGCGCGTCGTACTTGAACGGTGAGACGCTCACGCGCATCTCCTCGGCCACGACGAGCGATTGGCGAGCGAGCGCCGTTGTCTCCTGTGCGAAAGATGAGGCGAGATGGATGAACTCGAAAATCTGGCCGTCACTCGCCACGGCGGCCGTCGCTGGCGACGCCGCGCTCACTCGCGGCGCGATAGTGATCTGGGTCAGTGTCTCGCGCATCTCCTCCACCACGGTATCGCTCGTCTTCCGCATCACATAGACATCGCGCCCAAGCCGTTGGAGAAACCCTTCGAGCCGCCGCAACTCATCCATCATGACATCCGCGACCTGCGCAGGCGCGACTCCGGGTTCTGTCCGCGCGACCTGCTGCGTCAACTGGGTCAGACGCCCGCCGGAGAGATAGGCCTGCTGCGCCGCATCCAGCGCCTCCTGCGCTCGGGCGCTGGCGTCGTTTGAAGCGAGCCGGGATATGAGTGCGCCCAGCCGCTCGACTGGCTCACGTGGTTCCTGTGGCTCCTCACCATCTAGCGCGCGCCCAAGCGGACCGCTCCATGCGCTTACGTCGCCATTTGATTGATAAGGACGCGAGTCGGTGAAGGGCTGAGAGGCTCGCGATCCCGCGGGCGCGAGACTCCTGACAGCATCGAGAAAAGCGTCCGCGCGATCGATGTGATGGCGAGCCAGAGTCGCGATTTGGTTGGTCGAAACATGCGTGCGCGAGATAAGGCGCTTGAACCGCCCAATCGTCAGATTGAAAGCGTTGCCCAGGAGGCCGATGGGATCGCTACTGACGCGCGCCGTAACGCGGAGGTCGCCGCCGCTGGCGACTCGCATATCCGTGAACAGACGCTCCGCCGCTCCGGTGAGCGCGTCACGCTGACGCCGTGTTTCATCGAGCAAGCCCACGATGGTGTCCAACATGCCGTTGACCGACTCGGTGACGTCACCAATCTCGTCCCGGCCTTTGACCGGCGCGCGCGCATCAATCCGCCCCTCACCTACGGCCTGGGTCACGGCGCGTAGCAGTCCCAGCCGCTGCACGATGGTCTGCGAGACGAGCCACCCGATCAGGCCAACCGCAGCAAACGCCACTAGCGCCGCCACAATGCTAGCGATAGCCAGATTCTGCTCTTCCACCGTCGCCGCCTGGCGCACCTCATCCGCCAGCGAGCCATTGAACTGTAAAAGAGTGCGTAGCGCGCTCTGGGCGTCGGCATTCGTTGGTTCGCCCGCCAGCCGCTCGGCCGAAGCCCCTCCCGCCACGTCACCGCCCTTCACGCTGGCCAGCACCGAGGTCTGCGCCGCCTGATACGCGCGCCATGTCCGCTGCGCGCTGCTGAGCAGGGCAACCTGGCGCGCGCTGGCGGTCGTATCGCCTACCAGGTTCAGGATAGCTAGTTTGTCTGGTTGCTGCGAAAGCATCTCGTGCGAGGCGTAGTCGCTCAGGAAGTGGTCATAATAGGTCGCCAGACGCGGCGCATCCGCTTCATCGGCCGACAATGTCTCAATGGAGGGAGTCGTCGAGGCCGCGATGTCCAGTATCTCGTGCGTCTTGGTGTCCATCAACTGCAGAAAAGAGCCAGCGGTCGAGAGGTTAGTGTTGACCTGCAGCAGGTTCTGATAGAACACGGACTGCTGCGACAGCGCCGCCGACCGTTGCACGCCAATGATGCCGACGGCCAGGGCGGCGACGGCGCCTGCCAGCGCGAATCCAAGCGTGAGCCGCCAAGCGATGGGCAGGTCGAGCGCAAGGTTGCCGCGCCTCGTGGCCTGTTGTGAGCGCCTGACGTGGCGAAGCCGCGCCGCCTCGGCCGCAATCGCGGTCTCGCGCGTGTTCATCCGGTCAAGCCCGCGCAACCTAGTCCGCTCAGGCATCGTCACGCCTCCATGCACTGGCCGGCGCGAGAGACGCCAGACCACCAGACCCATCAGTCGTCCGAATCGCCACGCGCATATCGTAGATTGGGATGTACCCCATGCTCCGTGCGACTGACTGCACGCCCGGCGTCGTCATATAGGAAAGAAAGGCGCTGGCGAGCGCGCCACCATCGCCGAGCGTATACATGTGCTCGTAACCCCAGAAGGGATAGCGCCCCGACTCGATCGAGTCTGGCGCCGCGTTTGCGCCGTCGATGCCTATCGCTCGCACAGTGGTGTCGAGTACGGACAGCGCGAGGTACCCGATCGCGCCAGGGGTCGTGGCGACGGTCTTGAGGACGGTCTTCGACGAGTCACTGTTGAGGAAGATACCTTTCTCGTCGCGCCCGCCCATCACGTATTTGCGGAAGGTGAGGCGGGTGCCCGATGTCGGCGGCCGCACCACCGCCTGTATCGGCAGACTTGGTCCGCCTAGTTGCGACCAGTTGGTGTACTTGCTGGTCGAGAAGATGCCAATGATCTGGTCGCGTGTGAGTGATGGCACGCCGGTCACGTCGGGATTGACGATCAACGTGAACGGGATCACAGCGACGAGATGGTCGGAGAGTGTGGGGTCGGGATACTCGCCCGGATCGGCATACACGTCGGCATCGCCAATATCCACCTTGCCGCTCGTGACCGCCTTCAGTCCCGCGAGGCTGCCGCCGCCACTGACAGCGATACGCGCCTCTGGGTGCTCAGCCATGAAGCCCGACGCCGCGCGTGTCGCAAGCGGCTGCAGCGCGGTCGAGCCGGAGATCGTCAGGCTGCCACGCAGGCTTAGCGGCGCGGCGCCCGGCGCGCAACCAGCGACCGCCAGCCCCAACGCCAACACAAGCCCCAGCGACAAGCATGGCGCCACGCACGGCGGGCGAACAATGACGAGGCGACCACCCCATCCTTGAGTTGAGCGGTTCTTTGAGCGCACGAACATACCGTATCCAGCAATCTGGCGCACATGGCGTTCTAACAGCGAACCAAGCGCAGCGCAAGGCCGCGTCTACTATCGTCGCCGCCCGCTATTAACACCGGGTCAAACACAAGTTAACGCTCTGTAAAACCTCCCGGCGTTCCCGCTGGCGGAGCTGTTCATGGCGCGTCATGGCACAGGGTCTGCGCGTGACAGGCATGGGGACTGAGTGAGGCGGGACCGTGACGCTCATAAGCGAGCCTGGACGTTCTGCCGGAGAGAGGGCGACGCGAGTATACTTAGATGGCGCGCGGCACGAGATGCTACCAGCCAGCGCACGCTGCGGCGACGACATCATCGGAGAGAGACGATGCGATGAGCGCTCTCCAGCCCCCTGAAGTCACACCACCTTCCAGACCGCCCGTTGAGAGCAGTGGCGACGCGGCGTTGACCGTGCATTTCTTCGGCGCGGCGCGCGGGCCCCTGCCCGGTTTTACTGGCCCGGACCAGCCACGCGAGGATATCCTGCGCGCCTGCGTGCGCTGCGGTTTCTGTCTGCCCGCCTGCCCCACGTATCTGGAGACCCTGAGCGAGGCGTCGTCGCCACGGGGACGCATCCGCCTGATCCAGGCTGTCGCGGATGGCGTCCTCGGCGTTACCGATCCCAGTTTCATCGAGCAGATGTACCAATGTCTGGATTGCCGCGCGTGTGAGGCGGTATGCCCCTCGGGCGTGCGCTACGGACAACTTGTGGAGACGGCGCGCACCCAGATCGAGCGCGCCCGCGCACGGCCCGCATCACACGCCTCACCTTCACGGCGAACTGCGGCGGCGGCGCGGGCGGGCTGGCGGCGCATTGCGCGGGCGGCGGCGCTGGACGGCGTCTTCGGCGACCTGAGCCGGATGCGATTAGCAAGCGCAGCGCTGCGCATTTACCAGCGTTCGGGCGCACAGCGGGTGGCGCGGGCCAGCGGCGCGCTCGACCGGCTCGGCCTGCGCGAAGCCGAAGCCATGCTACCTAATCTCACCACGACCGCCATCACACCTCACGGCGAAATCTACCCACCGCTGCCCGGCGTGGAGCGCCGCGGGCGCGTCGCGCTGCTCACAGGGTGCGTTATGGGTTCTGTCTTCCCGGAGACCGACCGCGCCACCATTCGTGTCCTCTGCGCCAACGGCTACGAGGTCATCACGCCGGCCAGCCAGCAGTGTTGCGGCGCGCTCGCCATCCACGCTGGCGATATGGACCGGGCGCGCATGCTCGCCTGCCGCAATATCGCCACCTTCGAGGCCAGTGGCGCTGAACAGGTCATCACCAACGCCGCTGGCTGCGGCTCCGCCCTGAAAGACTATGGCGAGATGTTCGCCCATGATCCCGCATGGGCTGAGCGCGCTCACGCCTTCGCGGCTCATATACGCGATGCGAGCGAGCCTCTCGGGGAGTTGCAGCGCCGCGGCGTGCTGAACACTCGCTTCACATTCACACCACTGCGCGTCACCTATCAGGAGCCCTGCCACCTGGCGCACGCCCAGCGCATCACCGTTCAGCCCCGCGCGCTACTACGCGCGATTCCAGGCGTTGATCTGGTCGAGATGGCGGAGTCGAGCCTCTGCTGTGGCAGCGCGGGCGTCTACAACCTATTGCGACCCGAGATGGCGGGCGCGCTCGGCGCACGCAAGGCGCACAATACGCTGGCGACCGGCGCGCAGGCCGTCATCACCGCTAACCCTGGTTGCGCGCTGCAGTTACGCGCCGAGCTTACCCGCGCCGGCTCCGCCCTCCCTGTGCTGCACCTCATGGACCTGCTCGACGCCGCCTACCGCGGCCGGGACCCGCTGCGCGCCGCCCGCTGAGGGTCAAGTTATCTTGAGCGCAAGCCAATTCGCGCACACGCATGCCGTTCTCCGCGCCTGGCGCTTCAACGCCGCTTCAACGCTGCTTCGAGCGCGCTCCTCACCAGCCAGGCGGAAAACCGTGACCGCCAGCGCCCGGTACATGTATACTGGCGCAGGCGGAGACTGGTTCACTGCCGGACTCTATCAAAAAGGATGCGCATGTTATGGGCGGACACGGGTTGCGGGATGGCGATCGGACGCATCACGCGGACAAAGGCTACCTCGAGACACGGCAATACCGCGACGCCTCCAACCTCAACGCGCGCGGCTCGCTGCACGCGCGCTTCGGGTGCAATCCTTACCCTTGGTTCCACTGGCTCTTCGATCAATTGCTCGCGCTTGCCCCCGATAATGCCCGCATCGTCGAGGTTGGCTGCGGTCCCGCCGGTCTCTGGGTCGAGAATCTCAACCGCCTGCCCTCCGGCTGGCGTATGACGCTCACCGATCTCTCGGAAGGCATGGTGGCGACGGCGCGCGAGCGGCTGGCGTCTGCGCCGCCTGGCGCCTTCGCAATCCATACCGCTGATGTCGAGAGCCTGACCTTCGCGGATGCCTCGTTCGATGTCGCCGTCGCTAACCATATGCTTTACCATGTCCCCGACCGGGCAAAAGCGCTGGCCGAACTTCGGCGCGTCCTGCGGCCCGGCGGCGGCCTGCTCGCGGCGACCAACGGCGATGACAACATGCGCGAGCTCGACGCGATTATCTTCGCCGTGATCACCGAGGCGCGCGACCACGCGTGGAAAGCCAGCTTCCGCCATCCGTTCAGCCTTCGGAACGGCGCCGAGCAAATTGCGCCGTTCTTCAGCGACATAACAATTACGACCTATGAAGACAGTCTGCGTGTCACGGACGAGGCCGCGCTCGTGGCATACATCCAGTCCATTGACCTACCCGGATTGCGTGCGCCAGAGGGGCAGGCGGCGCTCGCGGCCGAGGTCCACGCGCGCATGTCAGCGAGCGGCGGCGTCTATGCCGTCAGCAAGAGTGTTGGCGTCTTCACCGCCCGCGCAAAGGCTTGACAGAGCGGAACGCTCGCAAGGTCAGCGTGTGGGCAGGTCAAAGTACAGCACGGAGCCGTCTGATCTGACGAAATAGCCACGACCGTGGTAGAAGACAATGCCGTCGCTCAGGCCCTTCCCGCCAGCGTTGTAGGTGATCTGCGCGCCGTCGGGCAATTGGATCAGCGTCCACGAATAACCACTAAAGTTCAGGCAGACCATATACGGGCCCTGGTCATCGAGCGCCGGACGCAAGCAGTTCGCGAAACTGGGCGACAACTTACCCGCGCCAAGGTCATACAGGTATGTCGCGCCCGCATGTGGGTCGCCCCAGACGGCGTAATTCGTGTTCATGCTGGCGCCCACGCCATCCTCATCAGAAATCTTGATCGGGCAAGACTCGCTCAGCCGCTGGAGCCAGGTTGAGCCAGAGCCATTGGGAGCATCCCGGAAGAACAGCGCCTGTGAAGAGGATCACGCATCGCGAGTCGCGCCCGCGCTCGCCCTACGCCGCATAGGACCGGCCGCGCCAGGGAAGTGTCGCGCCGCGCAGCGTGCGCCAGTAGGAGCGGGCAATGATGTAGGTGAAGACGGCGCCGCCGAGCGGGAGCGTCAGGCCATAGCGACGAGGCACGCCAAGCTGTCCATCGAGCCAGGCGCGGTAGGCGAGCGCCGCCGCGGTCGCCGTCGCGCCCGACGCCGCCATCGTAGGCTCGCGGCGCAACAAGCCTACCACCAGCGAGACGAACGGCCAGACGGTAATCAGCGGCAGGCCCAGGACGAAGAACGGCGCCAGCCATCTGCCGCCGTGGCTCCCAATCGCCGCGTTTTTGCCCCAGCCATTCATGTGCTCGCGCAGCGAAGCATACATCCGCACGCTGACAAGCCCGCGTCCGTCCACGAAGCGCAGCCTGCCACCGGCGCGTTTGACCACCCGCGCCAGCGCGAGGTCATCCACTACGGTCGCGCGCAGCTCATCGGTACCGTAACCGCCCACCCGGTCATACATCGCCCGGCGGATCAGCAGGAACTGACCATTGGCGATCGCCAGTGGGATGCGCGGGTTGTTCACAAGGACTGGTGGATATTGGGCCGAGATGCCCATGTAGGCGATGGGCATCAGCGCCCGGTTCCAGAAGCCCGGCAGGTCCTGATTGGTTCCAATAGTGAAGAGGTCAGCCCGTTCGCTGAGCGCGCGAGCGACCGCGGAGCGTAGCGCGGTGGGCATGTGGCGCGTATCAGCGTCGGTAAAGAGCAGCCACTCGCCCGAGGCGACCAGCGCGCCCGTGTGGAGCGCATGTGGCTTGCCAGCCCAACCTGGCGGCAATGTCTCCACCCGCGCCACGCGCAGCAGGCGCCGCCCTTCCGGCGTGCGCGCCAGGCGGGCGAGAATCGCCGGCGTCGCGTCGGTTGAGCCGTCATCTACGACAATGACCTCGAAATTGTCGTAGTCCTGGGCCAGCAGCGATGCGACGCAATCCTCGATGTTGCGCTCCTCGTCGCGCGCCGGCACGATCACGCTGACGCGCGGCGTCGTGCGCGGCGCGTGCCCACCAGGAAGCGGTCGGCGCGGCGTCAGCGGACGGAGAGGTGGTACGCTGGCGCTACTGGCGGCGGACTCCGCCAATAAGCCAAGATAGAAGGCGGACGCCATCGCGGCCGCGCCCCAGAGCGCTGTTTTCGCCAGCGTCGCCCGCGACCACGCCATAGCCAACCGTTCCTCTCTGCGATACACTGTGCCAGAAGCGCTCATCAATGGATAGTAGCGATTGAGCGACGCTCACGTCACGCCGCCATGGTCTTCGCCCTTCCAGTCAGGAGGCCGCCGCGATGCCAAGCAGCATTGACCATGTGATCCTTGCCGGCCCAGACCTCGACAAACTGGAGCAAACCTTCACACGTTTGGGCTTTCACGTTACAGGTGGCGGCCGGCATCCTCATCTGGGCACACGCAACCGCATCATCGTCCTCGATGACAGCTACATCGAGCTCCTGGCAATCGCCGATCCCGAGCGCGCCTCGCCCGCGCTCATCGGCTTCATCGCGCAGGGTGGCGGCTGGCTAGGCTACGCGCTGCAGACCACCGACATCGTCGCCGAGACCAACGCAATGCGCGCCCGCGGTGTCGACGCGCGCGGCCCAACCGCGGGCAGCCTCACCGCGCCCGATGGGTCATCGCGTGGCTGGCGCGTTACGACCATCGGCAGCGAGGACATTTGGCAGGCCTCATTTCCCGTGCCATTCCTCATCCAGCACAACACAACGGGCGAGACGCATCGCATGGAGCTAGCCGGCGCAGGCGGCATCGCGCCGCATCCCAACGGCGCCTCACACCTCATGAGCGCTCGTCACATTTGCCGCGATGTCGCAGAAGTCGCCGGGCGCTTTCAGGCAGCGTATAACCTGCCGGGCGGCGTCACGCGCACCGAGTACGAGGGCGTCGAGAATGTCAGCGCCAACTTCGCGCTGCAAAGCGGCGAGGCCATCCAGCTCTTCCAGGGACCAAACAACACTATGTCCGTTCGTGTGCGTGTGACGCGCCCAGCCATTATCGAGGAGCTCCATTGGCATACCACAGTCTCTACCACCCGTACTACGCGCACGCTTGTCATCCCTCTCCCCGGACTCCATGCCGAACTGGAGTGTACCTCCAGCCGCTGAGCGGCATCCTCCCTCACCAGAGGAACTGGCGCAAACTTTGGGAGAGGTCTCCGGCTTACTGCGGCGAAGACGCGCGAACCGCTATACTGTTTTGGATCCGGCGGCCCTCGACTCTCAGGCCGCTCTCATCACTACCTTTGATCAGCGGGCGCGCAGGGAGGGCGGCATGGAAATTCGTGAAGCGACCTACGACGACGCGGCGGCCATCGCCCATATCTACAACCAGGGCATCGAGGACCGCACCGCGACGCTCGAGACCCATTCGCGCACCGCGGAGGAGCGCGCGGAATGGCTGGCGGCGCGCGGCCCACGTCATCCCGTCTTCGTCGCTATGGACGCCAGTGGAGCGGTCGTCGCCTGGGGCTCGCTGAATTCCTTCAATCCCCGCCCTGCCTACGATCACGTTGTGGATTTCTCGATCTACGTCGCACGCGAGCAGCGCGGGCGTGGCGTCGGCGATGCCCTGATGCGCGCGCTGGAATCGCGCGCCCGCATCCTCGGCTACCACAAGATGGTCCTGGCAGCCTTCACCACCAATGGACCGAGCATGCGTCTCAACGAGCGCCACGGCTTCCGGACCGTTGGTGTCTACCAAGAGCAGGGCATGCTCGACGACCACTGGGTAGACGTCATCCTCATGGAGAAGATTCTCAGCTGAGGGCGACTACTGGCCCCAGCATTCTCCTCAACAAAGTGGGAGCGGCGGATGGCAAAACTCTTGCCATCCGCCGCTCCCTCGCTCGTCCGTCTCCTGCGAGGAAAAGAGGTATGGGGTGACGTCGGCGCCCCACCTACGAGACTACCCCGCCAGCTGGCGGCGCTGCTCCTCCAGCCGCGCCAACGTGTCCGCATGCTCGGCCAGTGTATCGCGCTCCTTCTGGACAACTTCCGGCTTGGCGCGCGTAACGAATTGCTCGTTCGCCAGCATCTTGCGCGAGCGTTCGACCGCGCCCCGCGCCGCCTCGATCCGCGCATCCAGTCGCGCCAGTTCGCGCTCGATGTCGAACAGGTCGGCGACCGGAACGTAGATTTCGACGCCGCCGGTGACCAGCGACATTGCCTGGGTTGGCTTCTCGGCCAGCTTGCGCTCGATGTCTGGCGACTCCGTCCCGGCCAAGCGCTCGATCAGCCCGGACTGCTGACGCAGCAGCGTCGTGCGCTTGCCACCCACTAGCAGCGCGCTGACGCGGTTCAGCTTCGGCAGCCCCTGCTCGTCGCGGGTATCGTTGATGCGTTTGCGCGTATCGCGGATACCCGTGATGATCGCCTGGAGCAGCGAGAAATCGTCCTCCGTCGCCGCGCTAGCCAGAGACGCTAGCGCCGCGCCATCCAGGGACGGCCACTCAGCGATGATCAACGCCGTGGCGGGCCGCTCACCCTCCGGCGTGTCAGACCAGAGGTGCTGCCATATTTCCTCGGTCAGGAACGGCATGAACGGGTGCAGCAGGCGCAGCGCGGTGTCCAGCGCCGAGCGCAGGATGTGCGCGGTACTGGCGCGCAGCCTCGCATCCTGTAGCTGGCCCTTGGCGATCTCCAGGTACCAGTCGCAGTACTCCGACCAGATGAAATCGAAGATGCGCCGCCCGGCCTCGCCGAACTGGTACTCCTCCATCAACCGCGTGACGTCGCTGGTCAATCGCGCCAGCCGCGAGAGAATCCAGCGATCAGCGAGCGTCTTCGGCATTAGGCTGGCCAGTATGGGAATGCCGCCGGCGACGCCCTCCGTCTGGCCAATGACGAAGCGCGAGGCGTTCCAGATCTTGTTAGCGAAGTTGCGGTTACCCAGGATGCGGCTCTCATCCAATTTGGTATCATTGCCCGGCGTGCTGGTGGTGACCAGCGTGAAACGCAGCGCGTCGGAGCCGTACTTGTCCATGACCTCGATCGGGTCAATGCCGTTGCCCAGCGACTTCGACATCTTACGGCCCTGTTTGTCGCGGACCATCCCGTGCAGGTAGATGGTATGGAAAGGCGCGAAGCCCATAAAGTGCGTGCCAGCCATCATCATCCTGGCGACCCAGAAGAAGATGATGTCGTAGCCCGTCTCCAGAACGCTCGTCGGGTAGTAGCGGCGCAAATCGGCGGTGTCATCCGGCCAGCCCAGCGTGCTGAACGGCCAGAGCCATGAGCTGAACCATGTGTCCAGAACGTCGGGGTCCTGCTCCAGCTTCGTTGAGCCACAGTTCGGGCAGGCCGTTGGGCCCTCGCGCGCGACGGTGATCTGGCCACAGTCGCCGCAGTACCACGCTGGGATACGATGCCCCCACCACAACTGGCGCGAGATATTCCAGTCGCGGATGTTCTCCATCCAGTCAGTGTAGGTCTTGTTGAAACGCGGCGGGACGATCTTTGTCTGGCCATAGCGAACGGCGTTAAGCGCGGGTGTCGCCAGCGGCGCCGTCTTGACCCACCACTGCATCGAGATCAGCGGCTCGATGACCGTGCCGCAGCGCTCGCAATGGCCCAGCGGGATGGTGTAGTCCTGCTCGTGGTCCAGCAGCCCCAGCTCCGCCAGCTCCGCCTTGAGATTCTTGCGCGCCTCGAAGCGATCTTGCCCGGTGTACTTGCCAGCCGCCTCGGTCATCGTCGCGTCGAAGCCGATGACCTGGATGCTGGGCAGGTTGTGGCGCTGGCCAATCTCGAAGTCGGTCGGGTCATGCGCTGGCGTGACCTTGACCGCGCCCGTGCCGAATTCCCGGTCAACCGCCGCATCGGCGATGATCGGGATGGCGCGGTTCATGACCGGGACCAGCGCCTTGCGCCCGATGAGGTCCTTGAAGCGCTTGTCCTCGGGATTGACAGCGATGGCGGTATCGCCCAGGATCGTCTCGGGCCGCGTGGTGGCGACCATGATGTAGCGCGTCTCGCGCTCGCCGGGAACTGACTCCAGCGGATAGCGGACGTAGGTCAGGTACCCGGGCGTCTCCTCAGTCTCGACTTCCAGGTCGGAGATGGCGCTCATGCAGCGCGGGCACCAGTTGATGATGCGCTCGGCGCGGTAGACCAGCCCCTCTTCATAGAGGCGGACGAAGACCTCGCGGACCGCGCGCGACATAGGCTCGTCCAGGGTAAAGCGCTCGCGGTCCCAGTCGCAGGAGACGCCGAGGCGCCGGTGCTGGTCCTGGATGCGGCTCTTGTACTCGCGGACCCACTTCCAGACGCGCTCGACGAACGCTTCGCGGCCGAGCTTATGCCGGTCTGTGCCTTCCTTCGCCAACTGCTTTTCGACGGCATTCTGGGTGGAGATGCCCGCATGGTCCTCACCGGGAACCCACAGCGTCTCGTCGCCCAGCATGCGATGGTAGCGGATCATGATGTCTTCGAGCGCCGAGGTGATGGCATGGCCAAGGTGCAGCGCGCCGGTGACGTTGGGCGGCGGCATGCTGATGACGAACGGTCGCCGGTCGGGGTTCTTCGATGGTCGCGGCTTGAAATAGCCGTTGGACTCCCACCACTGGTAGCGCGCCCGCTCGACCGTCTGCGGGTCGTAGGCCTTGGGAATCTGGTCCAGCCGCCGGGTCTCGGCCTCCTGCTGGATACTCATGGTCAATGCCCTCTCTCCCAATACAAAAGCGCCCGCCTCGTGTCAAGGACGAGGGCAGGCGCTCGTGGTTCCACCTTGCTTCGCGGGGGGCGCGCCGGGGAGTGATCGGACGATCAGGGCATAGCCAGCGGCCACCGCCTCAAGCTTGCGCGCTAACGGGCGCTCCCCGCGTGTGGCTTGTGGCGCGCTTTCGCGCCACTCACCTCACGAGCAGACCGGGTCACTTCAGCGGGCCACCTCGCGGACGCTTTCACCTGAGCGCGTCCGTCTCTGAACCAGCGGCTCCTCGCCTACTCCTTCCAGCCCTCGCCATATGTAGCTCTCAGTATAACGCGAGGCGCGAGGCGCTGTCAAAGCCCAATCAAGGCGTCGGCGTGCGCCCATCACCCGGCGGAAGCAGTGGCTGAAGCGCCTCGCTCATGTGAGCGAATCCGATTGGGGCGAGCGCCTCGATCTCCGCTGGCGTTCCCGTCCCGCTGAAGAAGAGGGTTGTGCCGTCATCGAGCAGCGTGGTAACGGTCACGATGCCGTTCTCCTGGACAGCCCAGCCCAGCCGCCCGTTTACAAGAACGGTCGTTGCGCCATCCGGCCGTTGCTCGCCAGCCGAGACGTGACCGAGAAAGTACGTCCGCGTTTGCGAGAGCCAGACAACCAGGCTTGCTGTTGGCGGCTCTCCCGGCGTAGCGACGTACGGGGCAAGCGCCTCCTCACGATCATACGCGCCAGACGGCAGCGGGAGCCACGCGGGCACAGCGTCCGCTTCACTGTGGAAAGGATTCTGATTGGGATAGATGCGCCCACCCTGCTCTTGCCAGCGACCAGCGGCGTCGCTTCCGAACGCCTGAAGCCACAGCCAGATTGGCCGCGCCTGCCTCGAACAGGTCACCTGGATATTGACGATCCCATAGTTTGGTCGCGAAAAGAGCCACGTAACCGCCGTCGCCTTCGGTGGAGCGCCGCGATGTGCTGTGGCGCCTGGGTCATGCATACACGGCGTGAGCCGCGCGCCCGTGTCGAAGTACTGTTGTGGTGAGACACTATCCGCAGCGCCTGGCTGCCAGATTATGTACTGTGGCGGTGGCACGCTCAGCCACGGGGTCGGCTTCCACAGCCCACCGGGAAGCAACGCCCCTCCATGCAGCGCAAACAGCGACCCGATAAAACCGAGGAATACCACCGCTGTCGCGACAACCGCAACCCACGCCCGCGGCCTGCGCGCAGTCCTGGCGCCAATGAGGTCATGTCTCGGCTGTTGGGCGGTCACCTGTGGCGCATGATCTACCATCGACGACATTGCCCGCCCAACTCGCTCGTCCCTCCCATCACCGTCCCCTAGCGATGTCACACGTAAATCATCGGATTCATCGGCTCTCGCCAGGAGCGACGCCCGCAGCCTCTGCTCAATGACGGTCGCCTGCGAGTTCCGCTCCATGCGCCAGCGCGCTCCATCCGCTCGCAGCGCGCCAGCTAGCGGCTCGCCCTGCTCCAGCGCCGCATCGTCTTGCTCATCGCTCATCATGGCTCTACCCTCGCGCCCAGGTCTGAAACCGCGAACCCACCAGACGCGCGCAGCGCCGCGATCGCGCGCTGCAGGCGCGTACGCACAGTGCTGGCGGGAATACCGAGCGCCGCGCCGATCTCAGACGCATTCATCTCCGCGTAGTAGCGCAGGACAATGACCACCCGCAGGTCATCGTCGAGCGCATCAACCAGTCGCCGCAGGTCGAGACGCACCACGGCCTCGCCCGTTCCGGGGTCGTCGCTGTCCACCGCAACCGCTTCTATCTCGTCCGCCGCATCAGAGGAGAGCGTCGTGATGCGCGCCCGGGTCCCGTTGCGCCCACGACGCCAGTCGTGGCACACGTTGGCCGTGATGCGCAGCAACCAGGGGCGCGCAGTGTCGCCCTCGCGCAGCGACTGCGCAGCCTTCCACGCGCCCAGCAGCGCCTCCTGGGCGACGTCCTCGGCCTCCGCCGGCCCAATCAGCGCCAGCGCAACATAGACCATGTCCCGCAGGTACGGCGTGACAGCGGCAACGAACCGGCGCTCATCCATCAAAAGGCCCTAGCGTCGCCTGACTCGCTTGCATCGGCGCTCCTCGCTGCCGGGGCGTGCGAACCCTCACTGACCCGTGGGAAGTTTCCCGCAGTCGCCCCCTCGCTCAATACTACGGAGTGAGCAGGGCGAAGTGTCCGCGATGTGCGCCAACTCATCCTTGAGATGGGCATGAACGTCACATTAGAGGTCTTTTTTCCAATCATTGATGCGCCAGGCGAAGAGGCAACAAATCAGCCCAGATATGAATGCGCAGCCAACAACTGCGAAGGAACCCCACGGCGCCTGAGGATCCGAGAAGCCAGTCCAACTAACATAGGCTATCCAGGCAAGCCCAAGTAATACTAAGACTACCCCGGTAACGGTCAGCACCCATGACCACCCCGTCAGATTGGCGACCCGAAGTATACGGGGATTAACCGGCGCAATTGTTGGTTTGAAGCCCCACTGCGAGCGCGCCGCCACACGGGAACGATAGGCCCGCTGGGCAAGAACGACGACTTGCGCCAGTTGCTCCGGAAGTGGATACCCTGGACTGATCATCCATGGACGCGCAAGGCGCCTCCTCGGGTTCGTGGGATGAGGCCGCGAAATGGTCAGTCCAGCCCCCTGATAGAAGGGATTGAGCCAGCCTACGCGCGCTGGCTGTTGATTGTGAGATGCGACGGAGACTACCGTGGCAAAGGCGACCGCAACGTAGATCCCCTTTTTCGGATCCCGATACTCTACGACACCGTTGGGTGTCACCGCGATCCACGGTTCTGGGACCACTATGAGCATCCACGTCGCCGTCCATGCCTCAATGGTGAAGGCGACAGCGAAGCCAGCGCCAAAGACAAAGCCAACAAACAGCGCTGTCATCCAGTAGATAAAGGTTGGTTCGCCGTCGAGCATGTGTGCAACCGTATAGACGAATGCATACAGGAAAAGAAGCGACGCGAAGCCGCTTCCTAGCGCAAAGAGACCGTTTCTGCTTGCTTGGATGAAGAGTGGCCAACGCCGCGCGGTGGCAAACACCCAATCATCTGGCGCTAGTTTGGATTGGACGGTTTCTACCACCTTGTGAGGATCAAAATCCGCAGTAATGTTGTGTTCGACGATATTCCGCAATGCACGTTTCTCTCATTATTGGGGTGTGCGACCTCGCGCAGCCTACACCTCGATCATCACGTTCGCGGTGTGGATCGGTTGCGGCGCTTACCATGCGCCCATGATAGCTGCTAGGCGGCGAGTTTGGCGAGGCCGGCGTCCAGTTTGGCTTGGTCGAGTTGACCGACGACCGCGTAGACCACCTTGCCCTGGCTATTGATGAAGTAGGTGTCGGGAACGCCGATAATGCGGTAGTCCACAATCGTTTGATTGGTCGGGGCTAAGCCAGCTAGGTACGTGAGGTGGTGCTGCTTGAGAAACGCAAGGCCGTCAGCCTGGGAGGTTTCCAGGGCGACGCCAACAAAAGCCACGCCCCTCGGTCCATATCGACCGTAGGCGTCTTCCAGCAGTGGCGCCTCCGCCTGGCAGGGCGTACAGCTCGCCTCCCAGACGTTTAACACCACCGGACGGCCGCGCAGGCTAGCGAGTTGCAGGGTCTGGCCAACTGATCCACCAGTCCAGACAGTCAATGCGACGTTCGGAGCGCTGACGCCCACCATCGTAGGCGTCGTGATCTTCGGCGCCTGTTTCACCACCTGAGTGGCGCTCATGATGCGCGCGATGAGCAGGGTCCCCAGGCCAATCACGAGCGCGATGCCCATAAGTAGTCCCGCGATCCGGGTTAAAGCGGCTCGCGACCCGTTGGCAGCCGACAGCGACTCGGGCTGGGCCACACGCATCTCCTTCGCTCGACCTGTCTCCTTCGCCACGCGCGAACGACCAGCATGGCGAGCGTTCTCGCGTTACTTCGCCGCCAGCAGCGTCGAGATATCTCCCGCAAGCGCTTTTGCGTCAAACGCGTCGAGGAAGACCATGCGCTCCGTTCCCCGCTGGTCGATGAGAAACGTCGCCGTGGTATGCGTCACATCGGTTGGAGAGGGTTGGACGTCGATGCCAAATGCTTTCCAGACAGGGCTAAGCTCAGCCTGCGTCCCCAGGAGCACCTTTACCGGCAGCGACACATTCTGTTTCGTCAGGAAAGCCGTGACATCGGCCGGCGTATTGTTGGGATTGACACTGACGACAATCCACTCGGTCTGGCCCGCGCTCTGGGCGCCAGCGAAGTTGGACGTAAGCTGGAGCTCCTGGGCGATGACCGGGCATTCCTGAGTGCAGGTCATGTCCATAAAGGTCAGGATGATGGGATGGCCGCGCAGGGACTGCGGCGTCACCACCGCGCCGGTCTGGTCGTGCAGCGTGAAGGCGGGCGTCGCGGAGTTCAGCGGCGTGCCACCGGTGAGAACTGGCGCGGTCGCGTTTGCCCCACCCGATTGATGCGCTACAACCTGCTGGCGGATAATTGCGACCGCGCCGACGAGAGCCACCAGCGCAATAACGATGATGCGCGAGATATTGCGTAACTGCATGCGCGGAGTGTCCCCTGCGCGCCGCCCCGTGAGGCTGAGCAATTCAGCCTAGCGGAAGACGTGATCCAGCACCATCGCGGCGAAGATCAGCGCGAGATAGTAGTTCGAGAACCAGAAGACCGTTCGGGCCTCTTTCAGGGTGCGGACGCGCTGCAGGCGGAGGGCCAGAAAGATCAAGCCACCGCCGAGCGCGAGCGCCGACATCAGATAGAGGTAGCCGAGCGTGTGAATGACGAAGAGTGAGAGCGTCGTCGCCACCAGCAACAAAGTATACAGCACGATCTGGCGGTACGTCTCGGCCTCACCCTTGACCACCGGCAGCATCGGCACGCCTGCGCGGGCGTAGTCCTTCTTCAGCACCAGCGAGAGCGCCCAGAAGTGCGGCGGCGTCCACATGAAGATCACTGCGAACATCCAGAAGGCCGCCCAGCTGAGCGATCCCGTCGCCGCCGCCCAGCCCACCAGTACCGGCACGGCGCCCGCTGCGCCGCCAATCACAATATTCTGGGTCGTCGTGCGCTTGAGCCACATCGTGTAGACGAGGACATAGAAAAGAATCGCCGAGACCGCCAGCGACGCCGCGAGCAGGTTCACGAAGGTGGCGAGAATCACGAATGAGAGCACGCCCAGCACAATGCCGAAAATGAGCGCGTGCCGGTCGGAAATGCGCCCCGCGGGCAGCGCGCGCGACTTCGTGCGGCTCATCAGCTTGTCGATGTCGCGATCGTAATAGCAGTTGATGGCGTTCGCGCTACCTGCCGCGAACGCGCCGCCCAGCAGTGTCGTCAGCGTCACCAGCAGCGACGGCAGGCCTTGCCTCGCGACCGCCATCGCGGCCAGTGTCGTCCCGAGGAGCAGGACGGTGACGTGCGGCTTCATCAGCCCAATATAGCTGGAGAGCACCGTCCGCCAGGTCGCGACGGCTCTCTGCGAAGCGACAGCGGCCGAGTCAACGGGCGTCGCGCTAGTGACTTGTTGCATGCGAGTGACTCTCTTTCACGCAGGGCGCTACCGGGCCAGCGCTCGCGGGATGAGCGGTGGTAGGTCGGGAGAAGCGGCGAGATTCGCCTGGAGCGGTGGAATCGGCGTCACGGCGATGGCGCCGACGGCGAGGCGGTCACGGGCAGTGGCGTCGCGATCTGGGCGCCATCCGCCTCAGACTCGCGCTCCACATCCCGTAACCAGAGCCCAAGCGCAATGATGATGCACGCGATGAAGATAGCGGTATCCGCCGCGTCCATCACGCCGCCAGCGATGTGCTGGTCAGTGATCGCTGAAATCATGTCCGGCGTGCGCGCAAGACGAACGTAGTACGGATAGCTGGGCGTCGTGCTGAACATGAACGCCCAGCCGAGCACATTGCCCCACATCGCCGCCAGCGCGAAATACAACGACTGCGCCAGCGGCCTGGCGTTCGGTTTGAACGGCAGTGATGGGATCATCTGCGACCAGAACACCAATCCGCCAAAGATGAAGCAGACGTGCTCGAAGGCATGGATCGCGGCGTGCTCGGTCGCCAGATCATAGAGCGTGGGCAGATGCCAGACGCTAAAGAGAATAACAAATGTGAGCCACGAGACCACCGGACGC
Organism: Ktedonobacterales bacterium; assembly: GCA_036391685.1. GTDB lineage: Bacteria > Chloroflexota > Ktedonobacteria > Ktedonobacterales > JADMIN01 > JAKAIY01. The sequence goes on along the minus strand of DASVZK010000057.1, from coordinate 115,481 downwards.
CTCAAGAAGCGCTCGATGGTCTCGAAGAGCCTCACTGGCCAGCTTGTGCGCACCGCCCAGGTCGCGATGGCGCGGCGCCCGCCCAGCGGGAGACCGCGCCACATGATCATGAGCGGCTCGCCAAACAAGAGCAGCGGAGCCACAACCAGCGCCAGGAGTTCGTGCTGAGCCATGTGCGCCCAGAGATACTGGTCGGCCCAGTCGTCGAGTGGTGAATTGAGCGTGAAGAAGAGCACGACCAGTCCGAGCGCGAAGAGCGACTCACGCCAGCGGCGCAAATGGCGTCCCAATCCGTGTGCTCGCATATAGCCCGCGCCCCGCCAATAGAGCACGGCGGAAATCACGATCCCCGTGAGAACCGCCGGATCAAATGGCCAGCGCGCGAGCGTTGCGAGTATCGAAGTCACAGTCACCAGAACGCCACCTTACCGCCTCCCGCCCGAAGGCGGGAGCGCGACCGCGAAAACTACCTGGAGCCGGCCAGCGTGGCGACGCCTAGGGCAGCATGACTGGCAGCAGGAAGCCGATGACACCGAAAATCAGCGTCCAGTACCAGTAATATCCAACCGTTGTGTATCCCAGATGCCGCTCAACACTGTAGCGGCCCTGGAGGGTACGGACTGTGACGCCGATGACGTACATCAGACCAAATACGAGATGGAAGATGTGGTAGCCGAGGAACAGCACGTACATCTCGGCGAATCCACCGTTCGTCTGCGTGAACGGCAGATGCCCCATGTAGTAAATGTTCCCGACGAGCGTCGCGATCCAGAGCAGCGCGCCCAGGACGATGCCCAGCGACGCCAGGCCGCGGTTACCGTTCCGCACGCTGACATGCGCCAGCACGAAGAACAGACTGCTCGCCACGAGCAGCGCGAGCATTCCGGTAGCCATTGCGGGGTCAATGCGATGTGTGCCTGCGGGGAACCACAGATTGTTGACGTTTACAGCCCGCAGAAAGATGTACGCCGAGACCATGAACAGGGCGAACATCACATCGCAGAGCAGGTAGAAGAACATGCCAATGCGAACTTTACGATCGTCATCAACATGGCTGGCGTGGCTGGATTCCCCGTGGGCTGATCCGCCGAGGGACACTTCCATTGCAAGCCTCTCTCGTTTCGATGATGGTCGGGCGACCCGCCAGTGAGGGGTGAAAGCGTGTCCGCCACCGCCCCTCACACGGCGTCATGCGCCGGGGTAGCTAGCCAATCGCCGGTCCGGTCTGGACCCCTGTATCCGCGCCGCCTGCTTGCGCGGGCTCGGCGTAGGTGTAGGGGCCACCGCGGACGACCGGGATCTCTTCGAAGTTCTCCAGCGGCGGCGGCGAGGGGATCATCCACTCGAGCGAATTGGCGCCCCAGGGGTTGGCCACCGTGCACCGCTCGCCCGCGATCCAGGAGTAGATCACGTTGTAGAAGAACAGGATGAACGACGCGCCTAGCAGGAACGCCGAGATACTGGTCAGGAAATTACCAGTAGCGAAGATCGGCGAGTAGTCCGCTACGCGGCGCGGCATGCCCTGCAGGCCTACCGTGAACATGCCCAGGAAGGTCGTGTTGAAGAAGATCGTGATACCCCAGAAGCTGATCCAGCCGAGACCCTCATCGAGGAAGCGCCCGGTCATCTTGGGGAACCAGTAGTAGAGCGCGCCCAGGAACCCAAACACCGCGCCACCGACGATGGTGTAGTGGAAGTGCGCCGTCACGAACATGCCGCCATGTAGCTGCACGTCGGCTGGGACGTCCGAGAGATACACACCGGTGATGCCGCCGATGAGGAAGTTCCAGAGGAACACGAAGGCGTAGGCCGACGGGAGCGTCACCCAGATCCTGCCGCGCCAGATCGTGCCGAGCGCGACCAGGAAGATGAGCCCTGTCGGCACCGAGATCAGCTCGGTGGTGGCCATGTAGAAGCCGCGCAACTCAGGCAGCCAGCCGGAGACGAACTCGTGGTGCGCCCAGACCAGGAAGCTGCAGACGACGACGCCGTACATGCCTAGAATTGCCGACTTGTAGCCAAAGAGCGGCTTGCGGGAGAAGACCGAGAGGCCGTCCATCACGAAGCCGAACGCCGGCAGCACGATCAGGTACACCTCGGGATGCCCGAAAAACCAGAACAGGTTCTGCGAGAGCCACGAGCTGCCGCCGCCGATGTAGCCACCTGAGTTGGCATAGTCGCCGTACGTCGCCGCGTAGAAGAAACTGGTGCGGAACACACGGTCGATAACGATCAGCAGCAGGTCAACCGCGAACGAGCTGGTGCCGAGCGCCGAAAGGATTGCCGACGCGATCACGGCCCAGACTGTCATCGGGAGACGTGTGTAGGTCATGCCGGGAGCGCGCATGGAGATCATCGTCACGATGACGTTGATCGCGCCGAGCATCGAGGAGATGCCAGCGAAGAGCACCGACACCGCCAGCGGCAACATGCCCACGCCGGTCTGGTCAGCGATCGTGCCGTAGACCGTCCAGCCCGTCTGCACGCCGCCACCCAGGGTCAGGTCATGGCCCAAACCGACGAACGGGATGAAGCCAAAGATGACCAAGCCGATGATCAGGAACGCGATGCTGAGCGCGTTGAGCCGCGGGAAGGCCATATCACGCGCGCCGCACATAATCGGCACGATAAAGTTGCCAAACGGCCCAACGAAGAGACTGATGACCGTCAGAATCATGAGCATGCCGTGCATGGTCACGAGCGTGTTATACGTCTCAGTCGGGAAGGCCAGCGCGCCTGGGAACATCAACTCGGTGCGGATCATCATCGCGCCCAGACCGCCGAAGGCCAGCATGATGAGCGTGACGACGAGGTACTGGATGCCCACAACCTTGTGATCGGTCGTGAACTGGAAATAACGGATCCAGCCCTTATCCTTGCCGGCGAGGTTCATCTCCTCCGCGTGGTCCGGGTCTTTGAGACCCAGCATCCAGGTGAACGGATACTTGAAGGCGCCGATTCCGATGAACCAGCCTACCGCCAGCAGGATGAACCCGAGCAGATAGCCCTGCTCCTCAAAGTTTCCCGTCTGCTTGGGATCGTTGACAATGAGGTCGCCACCAATGACGTGCCAGACATACCAGGTTCCCAGGAGATAGCCGATAGCGGCGAGTACCGCGCCCGACAAATAGCTGGGAACGAGCTTCCTCACCAAACTCATGGCGAATTACCCTTCCAGTCGCGAGCGACGCTTAGGAGCGCTTGCCGCCACTACCGAGAAACGCGATTTCTGGCAGGTGGAATGGCGCGAGCCAGCCCGATGAGCCGCTCATCTGCGACGAGATCCACTTGCCAAAGTCCGTCGCCGAAATGACTTTGACCGGCGAGTTCATGTAGGGATGCAGCACGCCGCACAACTCCATGCACCGCACCGTATAGTTGCCAACCTTGTTGGGCGTGGTCACGAAGGTGTTCATTTCACCCGGAACCGCATCGGCTTTCACGCCCAGTTCAGGGATCCAGAAGGAATGCTGGACATCAAGCGAGGAAACCTTGAACTCCACTGGCTGGTTGACGGGCAGGTAGAGCGTGCTGGACTGCAGCTGGTAGTCGGTGTATTCGTACGTGAACAACCACTGCTGCGCCGTCACCTTGACGTGGAGCGCGCTCGCGGGTGCGGCGGCCTCCAACTCAGCCAGCCCATTGAAGCCGACGACGTAGAGAACCGTGACCAGCACAAACGACGCGGCGAGCCACGTCGCAAACAGGCGCGAGTTGCCATGGACATTGGGGCCGATATCCGTAGGCCCGGGCCGCCCCTGGGAGCGAAACACCACTAACGAATAGAACAGGAACGTCACGACGCCCACGAATACGGGGATCGAGAGCACCGTGAAGATCCACATAATTTGGTAAGCGCTCGCGCTCGTACTGGACGCGATGGGCGGGATAGCGCCCGCGTTCGCCAGGATAGGGGCGAAGATAATGTAGAGCGCTTCGACTACGACGGACAACACGATCCATATGATGATCGGTGTCCGGACACTGCCTCGTGAGTTCATGCCCGTGTTACCGTGCCTCTCTAGAAGTGCGCTTCACCCTCCTCGGCATCGATCGGGATGCCGGGGCAAAGCAACGGCCGTTCAGCGCATGAACTGACTTATTGGACCGTGAACGTACCGTTCATGTAGCCGTCTGTGCCCATGGGGCCGCCGAAGCCGTTGAAGCCCGTGCCGCATGGGACGAAGCACTGCCAGACATAATGGCCGGGAGCGCCAGTCGTGAACGTAAACTCTGTCACGACAGGCTTGTAGGGCATACCGGCAGCGTCAAACGCTTTGGGGTCAGTGGCTGTTACGCCGGTGAGCGGGATGCCCACGTACAGCCATGGCTGAGCATTGGAGTATTGCGACGAGTTGGTGACGATCGAGTGGATGACAAACGTGTGTGACACCACACTCGGGTCAATGCTCGACGTCTGCTGACCATCAACGGTGAGCGAGCCGCTGTCTATGCCCTGCGGAGTGATGAAGTAGTTGTTGATCAGGGCTGAGGTGCTGTCGTAATTGCTGATGATCATCGTCACCTTCGTGTGGGCTGGGACGACAATCTCAGGCTGGGAGTAGAGCACATACTGAGCGTTGTAATTGGGACGGCAGTTCTTGTACTCGGGATGCGTTTTGACGAAATCTGGATCAGTACAGGGTGCGAATGGGAAGACATCCTCGTTGACGGTCACGCCATCTGCCGTCTTCGTGGCGTTGTAGGGTGCGGGAATAAACGCGAAATAATTCAGCGCATATCCCACGCCTACCACAACTGCCGCAACCACAACGAGAAATCCCACCATGCCGAGATACTTGCGCATGACACCAGTCTCCTGCTAATGGGGGGGTTAGTCGCGCGCTGCGTCCCCGATGACACAGAGCCACGCGACGGCGCGGGGGACGCGGGGGGGGCGCCTCACCGTGCATACATAGTTAGCATACCGGCCTCGCTAACACATGATGCGTTTGCATCATCTTTTGTCGCGCGGTCCAGCGCAACCTTCGTCGCCGCCCGCATCCCAGCGAGCCAAAGCGGTTAGCCTACGCAGGTGATTACCGGACGCTTTCTTCCCTGGAGCGCAATGAGTGAGGCTGTTGAGGCGATGCGTGGTGGAGATTGTCAAATTCGGAAGTTGGGCGCTAGCTGGGCCGTTAGATCAGACGCAATTGTGAGGCGATGACGACCGCCTGCAGGCGGGAGTTCGCGCCGAGCTTGTCGAGGACCTTGTTGACGTGATTGCGCGCTGTGACGCGTGTGATGCTCAACTCTCCAGCGATCTCGTCTGTGGAGTAGCCAGCGCCCAGCAGGCGGAGCACCTGGAGCTCGCGCTGGGTCAGAGCGAGCGGGCGCGGCTGTTTGGAGCCGCTGGCGCCTGGCGTGGAGGCGGCGATAAAACGTCCAGCTTCTTTGATCACCGCGACTCGTTCGGCGTGCAGCAAGTGGACAATCCGCGACTGGCCGCCAACCGTGTGCGCGGCCAGGGCAGTCAATCGCACACGGCGCTCCGGCTCGCCCGCCAGGGTAACGCCCATCTCAAATGTGGAATCGGGGCGCTTCACATACGCCGTGCCCAAAGGACACATTCCGCAGTCCGCGCACATCGCGCCATCGTAGGCGTCGAGCGCCTCATAGCAATGGGAACCGATAATGTCTTCAGCGCGGATACCGAGAAGACGCTCGGCGGCGTCATTCCACGCGACGATCTGATGGCTGCTGTTCACCGCGAAGGCAGCTTCAGCGATGTTCAGCACATCGAGCACGAGCTCGTTCTCGTGCTGTGAAGCGGCGCCACCCATCGCGCAACTCCTCTGCCTGCTACAGACCGGAGATATCGCCTGGCCTTATGAGTCACCAGTCGCGCGTCCGCGTGTGTTGAGCGCGCTGGCAGACTTTCGTGTCGCCTGGAAAGTTCGCGGGATCTTCAACGGGGAGGATGCGCTGCGCGCATATACTCTCTCCATATTGTAGTGTCTCAAGGTGATACATCAACGTACCACGATAAGCGCTACGCCTGCATCTCTATATCACATGAACGAACGATTGCGCAACCAATCAGCGCATCCAACCCATTCATCTCAGCCCATCCGGAGAAAGGGACGCCTGCGCACATGACCATTCGCGCCGACCGCGATATCCCCACATCGGTGCTCCAGCGATTCGACCAGCCGTTGGGTCAGTCTGCCAGTGAGACGCCCCTGCTCGATCCGCGCCTTGCGACTGTCCTTACCAATACGGCGCGAATCGAGCAAACGGCTGGAGCGCTGCGGCTCGCAGTCGGGCCAACCAGCGCGGGCGCCTACTGCAATGCGCAACTGGATGACTACCACCAGCGGCGCCCGCGCAATTACCTGTGGCGGCCGCCGACGCTGTTGCGCGTGCGTATGCGCGCTTCCCATCCCGCATCGCCTGCCCACCCACCGAGCGATGATGCGCGTGCGCGCGCCAGCGACTATCTGCGTGGCACCGCGGGATGCGGGTTTTGGAACGCCTCACTCTCGCTGGCGGGTGGGCCGCCGCGCCCACCTGAGGCAATATGGTTTTTCGCCGCCTCTCCGCCGTCCAATATGGCGCTCACGCCGGGCGTCCCAGGCTTCGGATGGAAAGCGCAGGTCGTGCACGCCCACCGACTGGCAGCGCTGGCGGCGGTCCCGCCACTGGCGGCGACCGCCCTATGGTCGCGGATCAGTGGCGACGAACGCGCCGCGGCCCGCTGGCTCAATCGACTGACTGGCGCGCATGAGGCCCTTCTCGACCCAGTCGCGGGGTCGCTGAGCGAGTGGCATGACTATGAAATCGAATGGACGCCTGAGCAGGCACGCTTTCGCGTGGATGGGCGCGATGTTCTGGAGGCAACGCGCCCGCCATCCGGCCCACTGGGATTCGTCGTCTGGATTGATACCCAGTACGCTATCGTGACGCCGCGAGGCACGCTGCGCTTTGGCTCACTCGCGACCAATGAACAGTGGCTGGAGCTCGCCTCGCTGAGCATCCAGCCACTCTCCAATCCCACCGGGTAACGCCCGGTCATCCGCTCGCCCGGTTACCCTGGAGGCCACGCCATCGGCCGGCCACCTAGGAGATGCAAATGAAGATGGAATACCGTCTGGCCGGCGTCGGGGCCAACATTCCAGACCAGGCGGTAGCCGCTGTCGGCGAGACCCTCCTGTCGCGCGACGGTGTTGGCGGCTGCTACGAGCGCGTTCAGCACATCGCCATCAGTTGCTTGCGGCGCGGTGATATCCCGGATGTGGGCGCGGGGGATGATGAGCGCATGGGTTGGGGCGCCAGGATTGATATCGCGAAAGGCGATCACGCGCTCGTCCTCATAAATGCGAGCGCTGGGAATCTCGCGCGCGACGATGCGGCAGAAAAGGCAGGACGCGTCGCTAGGAGTATTATCGGGCATCTGCGCTCTCCTCTCGCGCCATCGCTTATGAGCGAATGATCTGAATGAACTCCGAAGGCGTGGCGTTGAAGCGATCATGCAGGAACGCCCGGCCCAGCGGAGTGAAGAAGAGGGCCGAGCCGAGCGCGAGCGAGCGCTGCGCCGCGCTGAGTACGCGCGCCTCGCCCCAGAGTGGATAGCGACGCGCGCGGATCTGGGCGAACAGCGCCACAAAGGTCATCACGCCAACCGGCGCCGCAACCGCCAGCAGCATCGTCTCGCCCGTCGGGGTGAGGCCGCCAATCGGCGCGGGTTGGGCGACGAAAAGTAACAGATAGAGCGCGGAAGCCATCGCTAGCGCGCCGTAAACGAACTGCGCGAACAGCAATGATGTCCGAGGGCGGCGCAGCGTCACCGCCGACACGCCAAGCGGACCAACACTCCAATAGACGAGCGACGGATCGCGCAAAATCACGGCCATCCGGTACGCGACGTGGTAGGCGAGCAGGCAAGCGAGCGCTATCACGACCAGATATGGTCCGTTGATATGTAATTCCATGCTTGCCTCCCGGGTTTTCGGATCGCTGGCTGGGCGCAGCGGCCTCCCCTGCTACCCTGTCGCACTCGCTGGCTGCTCGTGTGAGTCTGCGCCGACCAGTTCTCTCACGCACATCGGCCTCAGCAAAGCAGACGCGCTTTGAAACGATCGACACGTCTCACTAACTAGCATACGCGCTGGACGCGTCGGCCGTTAGAGCGAGTCGGCATGAACACGCGCTATGTGCAGTGTACCGACGCAAGAGCGTTCAGGTCAAGCGAGCTTGCATACCATAGGGGGGTATAGTATAATGACAGTAACGAAATGGCTCACGCGGTATCATAGTGGTATGTGCGCCGCCAGCGCGGCGCCCGCGGTAGCTGCCCTAGACAGAGGAGGCCTGTCAGCATGACTAGCAAACCGGAGACTTCAGGCGCGGCGCCACTTTACGATGTGGTGGTGATCGGGTCAGGTCCCGCCGGATACACCGCAGCGATCTACGCTGCGCGCGCCAATCTGCGCACGCTCGTCCTCCAGGGCGAGCAACTTGGCGGGCAGCTGATGATCACTAGCGAGGTAGAGAATTATCCTGGCTTCGAGGCTGGCATCCTCGGTCCGGAGCTCATGGAGAAGTTCGAGAAGCAGGCGAGCCGATTTGGCGCTGATCTCGTTCCCCAGGATGTTGTCCGGGTGGACTTCTCTCAGCGCCCCTTCCGTCTCTGGACCTACAATAAGGAATACACCGGGCGCGCCGTGATTGTCGCGACGGGCGCCAGCGCCAAATGGCTTGGCTTGCCCAATGAGCAGCGCCTGCAGGGACGCGGCGTCAGTGGCTGCGCGACCTGTGACGGCTTCTTCTTTAAGGAGAAAGAGATCGCGGTAGTCGGTGGTGGCGATACCGCCATGGAGGAAGCGCTTTTCCTGACCCGCTACGCATCGCACGTCCACCTCATCCATCGCCGCGACTCGTTCCGAGCCAGCAAGATCATGGTCCAGCGCGCGGCGACCCATCCCAAGATCACGATCCACTACAACCGCGAGGTCGCAGACGTGTTAGGCGAGAAATCTGTCTCCGGCGTCGTCCTGCGCGATACTGAGACTGGCGAGACCGAGACCTTGCCTGTCCAGGGATTCTTTGTGGCGATCGGGCACCAGCCAAATACAAGCCTTTTTGAGGGCATCCTGGAGATGGACGCCGTTGGCTATCTCAAGGCCGCCGAGCGCACCATGACCAGCATTCCCGGCGTCTTCGTCGCTGGAGATGTGGACGACGCCCGCTACCGCCAAGCGGTCACGGCCGCTGGCGAAGGCTGCCGCGCGGCGATCGACGTCGAGCGCTGGCTGGAGGAGCAGGGCGAGGCGAGCGCCGCAAGTGAGACAGTCTCGGCCGTAAGCGCCCGCGAATAATCGGCTCACTTGCGCGCGCCTCCGCACAGTTTTCAAAACGCCCCGCTTGCCTCAGGATCGAGGATGCGGGGCGTTTTAGTGGATGTGGCGTGACGCGGCGGGGTTACCGGCGCGCCCGGCCCGTGATACGCAACACGCTCATGAAGAGGTTCACGAAGTCAAGGAACAGGCGGAAGGCGCCAATCAACGCCACACGACTGACCAGTTCCTCCTGTTGCATGCTGTTGCGTGACGCCAGCGTGTACGCATTGCGCTTGATCCACTGCGTGTCATAGGCCGTCAACGCGCTAAACAGGACCACGCCAACAATGCTGATGATCCACACCAGCGTCGCGCTGTGGAGGAAGAAATTCACCACGCTGGCGACGATCAATCCGATCAGCGCCATGAACAGCACAGCGCCGAACTTCGACAGGTCCAGCCGCGTGGTGAATCCAATGAGCGTCATAAGCGCGAACATCGTGGCGGTGATAAAGAAGGCCGTGGCGATCGATGGCAGGGAGTAGACCACGAAAATCGCCGAAGTCATGTAGCCAAAGATCGCGGTGATCAGGACGAAGAGCGCCGCGCCCACCGCCGGACTGGCCCGCTGTACAACGGGATAGAACGCGAACGCCAGGCCCAAATACGCGATGATGGTGATGATCATGACGACTGGATTGAAGAGCAGTCCAAGCAGCGCGAGCCCCTGACCGGTGGCGAGGGCGTTATTGATCGCCGAACCCAGCGCAAATGCGACACCAAATCCAATCGTTAGCCCAACCGCCAGCCACAGATAGACCCGGCGGAAAATTTCGGGGAAATCGATCGGGGCGGCCAGGTTGCCGTAGGGATTCATGCCCGGCGCGCCCTGATACCCTTGATACATCGAGAGACTCCTCATCACTGATTGTCCGCGAACCGCGCTACGCGCCGGCGTCGCGCTTGCTGGCTTTGTCGCGCCACCAATGGCGCCGGCGCCTGATCCACTAGCGGCAGTGTAGTGCGCGGGAGCGTCCTCTGTCCACCTGCCCGCGCCTGGATCTGGGGTCACAGCGGCCGCGCGCGACGGGCGTATTCCTTGCGCGCAGGAACGCTGACGATCTCCCGCTCCGGCCAGCGCACCGCGGTCAGTTTCCCGCCAAAGACACACCCGGTATCACAGTTGATCGTCCCGTTGCGCCATACGGCCTCGCGCTGGGGCGTATGCCCGTAGATAACTGCCGCTGCGCCCTGATAAGTGGCGGCCCAGTCGACGCGAATGGGCAGGCCATATTCGTCCTCACCCACCACATCGCCATAGAGCGCCAGCGCGCGTACACGCGGCGACACCCGCCCCTGGAAGTCTTGAGGTAGCCCAGCATGCGCTACGACAAGCGCCCCGCCATCCAGGATGAGATATGGAGGCGCCGCGTGAACAAACGCCTGGAACTCGGTTGAGAACGACTGCGCGTCCGTATCGGGCAGACGCTCGATCTGGTCAAGGCTATCGCGCAGGCCGTGCGCGACCCAGACGTTCCGGCCCATGAGCGCGCGCAGAAGCTTGTCATCATGGTTCCCAGGGACGAAATACGCGACCCCCGTAGCGACCATGCGCATCACCAGCCGCGCCGTCTCGACTACCCCGGGTCCACGGTCCACGAGATCGCCCACAAAGACGGCGCGCCGCGCCGTTGGGGGCCGCATCCCAACCTCCTCATCCGGCAGATAGCCGAGGCGCTCGAACAGCTCAATCATTTCGTCGTGGCAGCCGTGCACGTCACCGATGATGTCAAATGGGCCGTTCTGATCGCGGCGGTCGCAGGCCAGCGGCTCCCGCTCGACCAGCGCACCAGCGGCGACGTGATGAACGCGCTCGAAACCATGTTTGCCCACCGGGAAAAGCGGCGAAGGCCAAGGGCCTCCATCTTTGACCAGGAGCGCGATGGGAGCGACATTGCGCCAGTGCGCGATCTGCGCCAGCCGCGCGGGGATATCGCGCTCATCCGTGTATGGCCGAACCAGGGGAACAACGGTGATAAGGCCGTCCGCGAGGCGACGTGCGACAGCGTCCATCTTCGCGACGTCAGCGGCATGATCCAGATGAACAATCTCATCCTCCGCGAACCAGCGCGTCACGAGCCAGCCCACCTCGGCTTCGTCTCCGGCGATCACAACCAACGCAAGCGCCGGGACCGTGACCGCCGGGGACCACTCCTCCCCAGTGATGTCCTTCGTGGACTCGGTGTTTGCGCTCATGTCGGGTCTCGCCTCTCCTCATCCCATCGCGCTCCTCGGACCAGATTCCAGTATACCGCTTTGGGCCAGACCCGCGATTGACAGAACAAACACGATCTGTTAGCATGCGTGGCGCACTCACCAGCGAGCGCGCGGTGTTACCGCGAGCAGAATCGGTACGCGGCGCGCCGGGAGGAACACGGGAAGGACTCGGAAGCCATGCGCGCGACCTCACCGTTTCTCGCTCCACTGGGCATCCTGGTCGTCATCGCGCTCTCGCTCAGCGGGTGCGTTCACGTCGACCGCAGCGTGGCGCTCAACAGCGATGGCTCAGGGACCTATGTCCTCACGATGGGCATCAACGACCAGTTGCTGAGCCTGTCTGGCGACCAGGTCACGACGCAGATGAACAACCTTGGCGCGAGGGTCAAGCAGGAAGGCGGCAGTTTCAGAGAATATGATCTGGAAGCCTACACGTATTGGTCGTACAAGCGCCCGTTTTCGAGCGTCAAGCAACTGAACAGCCTGCTTACCGATCTGCCCCAATCCTCAAGCGCCACTGGCGGTTCACCGTCCACATCGTCGACCGACACCATCTCGTTCAGCGAGCAGTCCGGCTTCCTGAGCAAGACCTTCCACGTCACCGGACATATCAGCCTGGCAACGCTCTCTGGGTCAACGGACAGCGGAGCGGGCGGGACAGATGTGTCGCAATATCTCAAGGACATGCGCGACAGTTTCGCTGTCACGATGCCTGGCTCGATTAGCGCCCACAAAGGCGGGGTCGTCAACGGGAATACGGTCACCTACACCGTTCACTACGGTGAGCAGACCGACATTGATGTGACCGGCGGCGGACTTGACATGAGCGTTGTCGCGCCAATCGCCGCGGGCAGCGCTGGCGCCCTAATTCTGGCCGCCGCTATCATTGGTTACCTGATCTGGCGCAGCCGGGCGCGGTCAGCGCGGCCCGCCCTGCAAGCGGACTCCAGCGCGGCAAGTGTGGAGCAGACGACTGCCACCTGGGCGCCACCGCAACCGCATGCGCCCGCCACGCAGAGCTGGCAAAGTGAGTCGCCACAACCGCCGACACAGCCTGAATAGTGTCGGTAGTGGTTCCGTATGCCTGGGCGCGCGCACACAAAAAAAAAACAGGGCGGAGAACTTCCGCCCTGATCGTTTTGCCCGGCGCATTACGCGAAAGCAGCTCGTCGCTCGCCTGCGGCGTGTTGGGGAAGGAGCAAAACCCTGCTCAATCACCCGAATTCGCTGCGCGTCCCCCGGAAGCAGCCCGGCGTTGCGCGGAGCGCGACCTCAGAGAATCAGCCTGAGGAGTTGTTGAGTTCGCGGCGCCGGAAGAACAGCCCGGCCCTGCGAAAGCGCGGTCAGCGGATAACAGCCCGCCCGCGCCTCGCCCTCGTATCCCAGGGAAGCCGCCCCTGAGAGGGCGTGTGGCGCTCGAGAAATCAGCCTGAGCGCCTGACCGAGATGACCCTGTCGCGGAAGATCCGCCCGCGCTGTTCGCTCTCGATGGCCCAAGTATAACCGGGGGCAACACAAAAGTCCAATGATAGTTTTCTATGATATTTATGAGCGTTGATTATACTTGAATCGCGGTGTGACCAGATCTTGACCGCTCCCCTGCTGGCCGCCAAGCTCCAATATTTCAGCGGTTTCCGCTGATCTGCCCCTCGATGCGACGTCGTGGTAACTCCGCCGCCTGGCGCGTGACCAGCCTGAGCTAATGTCATGCCAAATACATCGAAGTCCTGATACCGCGCTGAACGTAACCCGCAGCCTACGGCAAATGACGCGCCGTGGGGTCCCGTTTAGCCGACGGTCTGCCGCTCGCCAATGGTGAGCGTGCACCCTGAGACACGCGAGTCAGAGCTATTAGAGTCATAGAGATAACTGATATCGAACGAACCGCGAGGAGCGGGGTTCTGGCTAATATCCTGAAAAGCGGAGGCGGGAAAGACTTTCGCCAGTTGCGCGCTCTGATAGATGTCATCCCAGCCAACCGCTAAGCCCTGGCTAGTGGTATCCACTCGCCGATCAAATTGGGCGTCTGGGGGTTCAAATCCCTGGCATACGCGCTTCGCTTCGCCAATGGTCCAGGATTGGGATGGAGGCGGCGCGACCTGTATGCTAAAGGCGTCCTGCGCGCCCGGAGACACACTGAAGTAGGAGCCCTCTTCCACGATAAGATAGTCGGCCGCCACGCCCGAGTATTCATGGAAGCGCAGGTCGCCCTGGGAACGGTTGCTCTGCTCCGTCGGCGCGCCATACTTGGCGATGAATGCCTGGCCCGGAGCGCCCAATGTCGCTGGAGGACCGGGAGCAGGAATAGTCGCCGTCGGGGCGGAGCTTGGAGGATGTATCCCCGATGTCGCGCCGGAAAGCGAGCTATCAAGATTGCAGGCAGCCAGCGCGCAGGGGACGAGAAACGCCATCATGAGCGCCACGCCAGGCCTGGACCAATCCCGCATCCATCGGTTCCACTGCATTGGCCCGCCTCCTCTGCGTGCGCAACAGCGACCACCTGGTTTGATGTCCTGATGATACACCAGCTGTCAATCGCGCCGACTTGCTGACCCAGGCGCGACGCATGCGCACATTTGGGAGCGCGCAAAAAGCGGCGCGACAGGAAACAACCCTGTCGCGCCGCTGGCGAGAGCGCGCCTAACCGCACACGCTCCCGCTCCAGGTCTATCGCCGCTTAGGACGACTTCTGCTGCTTGGGAGTGCCGCGCCCGCGCTCGCCGCCCTTGCGGCCAATGCGGCTGTAGAACTCCGGCCCCTGAGCCTTCTTGGTGGACTCGCCACCCTTCTTGCCAATCTCCGCGTAGAAGGACGAGCCGAGCTTGGACTTTACAGCCTCGCCACCCTTCTTGCCGATCTTGCTGTAGAACTCAGGACCGTACTTCTCACGCACAGCCTGCCCGCCATGCTTCGCCTTGTCGGAACCGGGCTCCGGTCCCCGCTTGCTCGTGGCCATCAATCGCACCTCTCTTGCTGACGCATGGTCTGTCTGTTGACAGCTTCTTTTGCGGCCCTTTTCCGTGGAGACAGTCCCCGGCGCGGTCCACCACGCGCGGCGGTTAGGGCCTGGCTAGCATGCGCTTACACATACTACGCGCCTCGCATGCCAAACTACAATACGTAAGTCGCCAGTTTGTTGTTGCAGTTTTGAGCCGATATTGTGAGATGACCCTCGGATTTCAGCAGACATTTAAGTCGATCGTATTGCTCGACGTCACTTCACGAATCCTGATTATTGCTGGCTTCCAGCCCGCGCTCGCGCGGCGAGATTCGCAATGAGCGCCGCGGTCGCGCCCGCCCCAACGCCATTGTCTATATTGACGACCGTAAGTCCTGGCGCGCAGGTCTGTAACATGGATAGCAGCGCGGCGCGTCCCTTGCCGCCTGCGCCATAGCCTACGCTCGTCGGGCAGCCAATAACTGGCGCAGGGGAAAGCCCGGCCACCACGCTTGGGAGCGCGCCGTCCATCCCCGCGCACACAACAAGCGCGTCCACCCCATCATCAATTAGCGCGCCAAGCGGCCCAAAAAGCCGGTGGATGCCCGCGACGCCGACGTCATAGATCGGCGTCACCTGGCAACCCATCTCCTCCGCGACCAGCCGCGCCTCCTCGGCCACTTTGACATCACCCGTGCCAGCCGTCAGCACGCCGATATGGCCACCCGTTCGCGGGAGCGCATATCCTGGCGCATGGATCGCCGCGGCCCGCGCAAGCGTGCGCGCGTCAATCTCGCAGTCTGGCAGCGCGGCCCGCAGGAGGGTGATCTGCTCCTCGCGGGCGCGGCTGATGATCACGTGCCCAGCGCGCTCGATGAAGATCCGCGCGATGGCGACCAACTCCTCGTCGCGTTTACTCTCGGCCAGCACGATCTCGGGAATACCTTTGCGCGCGGCGCGGTCCACATCCAGCCGGGCGAGCACGGGTCCTTCGTCATGCCCGTTCGCGCCCGGAGCTTCTACCGCGTTCCCTGCGCGCTCGCTCCTGCCCTCGCCGTCACGTCCCATGTCATCGTCCTCATGCGCCTCGGCCGCGCCCCACGCGGCTGGCCACCACCTGGCAGCGTAACACACCGCGCGTGCGAGCCGCCATGCCGCGCTACAGCTACCATAGCCCGTTCGGGTATGAAGAATGCGCCGCAACTTACCTAGGGACGTATTCTTGAGAGTCAGGCAAGCCTATTTGTCTTGCGCGCGTTCTGGCGGGCCAGTATACTGGGCGCGGGTCGTTTGGATTGGATGAGCGCGCCTTGAGCCGCACAGGAGGCGACAATCCCATGGATGGTTGGGACGCGGCGCAATTGGCCGACGCATGGAGGGATATTCGGTGAGCATGAGCGTACATGCGCGACGCTTCGCCCTGTTGATGGTGGCGATGAGCATGCTTTCGGTGACACTGGTAGCCTGCCAGGTGTCGGGCGCAAGCGGCGCAGGAGCCACCACCGGCTCATCGTTTACCTTCACCACGCCCAACGCAGGCCACCTGAGCCCAACACCCACTTTCCCCACCTTCACGATTGGCGCATGGCCGTCGAATTACTCTCCGCAGGCGCTCGACAATATCACCATTTACGTCCTCTGCCGCGTCCAGAATGCCAGCATGAGCGGTCCCGCGTCGCCCCCGCCGCCTATTACCGTTACCGTGCAGGTGGGCGCCCCGATCAACAAGACGCTGACCGGGACGACTGACGCCAATGGCCTGGCCGCAATCTCCCTCTCGTTTAGTGATCCAAGCCCGGGCACGCCAGTCACCGTGACAGTCTTTACCAACTGGCAAAACGCCACCTATCGCAACAGCACATTTTTCACGCCCGGAGCGACGAACACGCCGACGCCGAAGGCAACATCCAGCGCGACGCCTTCAACGACCCCAAGCGCGACACCATAGCTTCTGCGCCATAGCGAGGCCCCGCCCTTTCTGATGGGGCGGGGCCTCGGCGTCTTCCCGGCGGCGTCTTCCCGGCGGCGCGTCACGCGGGCTGGCAATGCGGGCAAAAGTGCGTGCCGCGCTGAGCGACTGTAATCCGTGCAACGGACGTTCCACATCGTGGGCATGGCTGGCCCGTCCGCTGGTAGACCTCGACGAAATCCAGGTTGGAGCCTTCCTCATCATAGAGGTCACGGTAGCGGCCAAATGTGGTGCCGCCATGCGCCAATCCAGTCGTCAGCGCGCCCTGGATGCCAGCATGCAGCCGCGCCAGTTCTTCCGGGCTCAAAGACTTCGCGGCGCGCAGCGGATGCAAGCGCGCGCGAAAGAGCGCCTCATCGGCGTAAATATTCCCCAGCCCCGCAACCACCCGCTGATCGAGCAGCGCGGCCTTCAGCGCCCGCCGCGAGCCCGCTAGCCGCGCCGCGAGCGTCTCGGGCGTGAACTCAGGCTCCAGCGGCTCAGGCCCCAGCTCGGCCAGGGCGCGCGGCAGGTCGGACGGCGAGACCAGCGCCAGCCGTCCGAATTTGCGTGGATCGGTGTAATAGAGGCGGCGCCCGTCATCAAGACTCATCACGACCCGCGTGTACTGCGGTTCGTCAACTTCACTCTGGCGCAACGAGAGATTGCCCGACATCCGCCGGTGCGCCACCAGCAGTCGCCCATCATCCAGGTTGAGCAGCAGATATTTCGCGCGGCGACCAACCCCAGTCACGGTCCGTCCTGTTACCCCAGCCACAAAATCCGCAGCAGTCATTCCTTGTACCGTCCGCTCCCAGCGCACATCCACGCCAGTGAAGCGCCGCCCGGGCAAGGTCGCGCGCAGTTGCCGCGCGACATGCTCCACCTCTGGCAGCTCAGGCATCGGCCGACAATCCTTTCACATTGCGCCGCCTCGCGCGCTGACTCAATGACAGATACCGCTACCCGGCATGTCATCAGGCGCGCCGGCGTTCCAGCTCCTCCAGTTCCCCCAGCTCCTCCGGCTCGACCTGCGACGCGAGATTGCGATCGAGGAAATCGCCGACTCGCTCAAGCCAGGAGGCCGGGTCACGCCAAAAAGCGTTGATGTGCGAGGATTCAGCTACTTGCCAGAGCTCCTTTGGCTCGCCAGCGGCGGCATACAAGGTCTCACCGTCGTAGGGCTCGTCGGCAAGGCCGTCCGCCAGGTCGGAGATGATCAGTGTCGCGCGGGGGCTGATCTGGCCAATCACCCGCGCTGGGCGAATCTGGCTCAGCCGCGCGCCCGCCATCCACTCACCCCATACGATGACCAGCCGCGCAAACGGGAACGATGGCAGATGAGTAAAGCGGCTGAACAGCCGCCCGATGTCGCGCGGCAGGTCCGCGAAGCCGCTCTCTATAATCAGCGCGCGCAGATCGGGGATGCTGGCTGCCGCAAGCGTCGCCGTGATGGCTCCCAGCGAATACCCCATCACGCCGATTCCGCGCATGTCGACATCACCGCGCGCGCGCAGCCACTCAACGGCAGCCTCCACGTCGTCGCGCTCGAAGACGCCATACGTCACAATATCGCCTTCGCTCTCGCCATGCGCGGGAAAATCAAGCAGCAACGCGCCGTAGCCCCCGCGATTATGCAGCAGCGACACCTGCTCCAGCCATTGACCGCGATGGTCGCCCACGCCGTGCAGGCAGATCAGTGTGCAGTTATTGCGCGCGGGAAGGTACCACGCCGCCAGCGCGCCGCGCGGCCCGGCGATGCGCACATCCTCCATCACCAGACCGACTTCCTGCGGAGTCTTCTCCGGCAGTTTGCGTACCGGTCGCAGCAGCCCGCGCGCTACCTTCCAGGTGAACGCCAGCAGTCCGCCGCCGCTCGCGGCCACCAGCCCGAGCAGGCCGCCAATCAGCCACCACATTCCGAGCGCGCCTCCCGCTAGCGTCCTGGTACCTGCGAGTAGACGCCCGAATACGTGTTGATCCAGTGAAAATCCTTGAAGGGCCAGTACACCATCTCGGCGCGGCCGACGATATTCCGTCGCGTCACTGGGCCGAAATAGCGTGAGTCAGAGCCCGCGCCTCCGATACCGAACCGGTTATCCGCGAGCACAAAATACTGGCCTGACTGCAAGGTCCACTTCCCGATTACCGGGCTTTCCGGCTGGCCACCTGGAATGCCGGTATACACGCTCTCATTAAGCGCGACGCCGTTCACCTCGACCGTTGTCGCTGTGACTACGACCGTATCGCCAGGCACACCGATAATGCGACGGAGCAGCAAATCGCTGGGCGACTGCGGGTTCGCCACCAGCGCAATCTCGCCGCGTCCCGGCCCGCTCATGAAATACGCCGCCTTGTTGACCAGAACGTGCTCGCCAGGCTGGAGCGCTGGTTGCATAGACGTATCGGCCGGCGCGAACGACTGCGTGACGCTGACCGCGAGAAACACGATCCCGACAAAAAGCAGCACCTCGACCAGCTCGCGCATCAGATGCGCCCGCCGCTCAGCGGCCCGGCGCGAGGCGCTACTCGTGGGCGTTATCCCCATCATCCCTGTCAGCCTCATACCATCATCTGGGGCGCTCTATGGCGCCGCTCAATCCAAGCTAGCCCAGCCAGGGCTAGACGACATCCGCGCTCAGTGGCCCACGCCCGAAAACACGCCCGAGTAAGTCGGGATGCCTTGAATCAGCGAGGCGGGCCAGAAAATGAATTCCGCCTTGCCAATGATATTTTGGCGAGGCACATAGCCAAATGCGCGGGAATCGGTGCTATTCTGCCGGTTATCGCCCATGACAAAGTACTGTCCGTCGCCGAGGACGATCTTGCCCAGCGGCTGGTTCTCCGCTGAATTAGGGTCGATCAATTGAATATAGGGCTCGTTGAGCTTGTGATCGTTGACGTAGACCGCATCTGGCGTGATAAAGAGCACGTCGCCGGGCAGCCCGATGATGCGCTTGACGTAGACTGCGCTGGGGTCGCTTGGCGGATGCAGGACAACTACATCACCACGCTGCGGCTGCGCGCCAAAGTCGTAGGCGATTTGGCTGACGACGACCAACTCACCTGAGCGCAACCCTGGCTGCATGCTCACGCCCTCGACCCGGTACGGTCGAGCGGTGAATGTGACGACGAAAAAGACCAGCGCCGTCAGCACCACCGTCTCGATGAGCTCACGCGCAAATGTCGCGCCAGCGCGCCCTTGTGGACCGCTCGCGCGACGTCCAGACGGAAGTACGTGCGCCTGCGCCACGCGCCAGTCCTTTCCAGTGTAACGCCGCGTCCCCCGGTGGTCTCGCTAGGTGGCCAGTATACGCTGTCCAGGGGCGCGCTTGAGCGCCTCACGCGCTGTCTTGCGCGCCGTGAGGCCGCTTCTACACGCCATCCCGCAGGCATCGCGTATTATAGCATAGGGGGTCGGCGGGGCCCGCCAGTGACCCGCCAAACGGCCCACCGCTCCTGGCGTCTGACGCCATATCAACGATGAGGAGTCTACCGCCCGATGACTGTCATACCGCGACCGCTTACGCTGATTGTGATGGATGGCTACGGAATCAATCCGCGCGCCGACGCCAACGCTATCGCGCTTGCACGCAAGCCTCACCTCGACGCCATCGCGCGGCAGTGGCCACATACTCAGATCGCCACCTCAGGCCCTGCGGTCGGTTTGCCTGATGGCCAGATGGGGAATTCTGAGGTCGGCCACCTCAACATCGGCGCGGGCAAGCGTGTGCTACAGGAGTTCACCCGCGTCAGCGCGGCCATCCACGACGGCTCCTTCTTTACGAATCCCGCCCTAACCAAAGCCATCGCCCATGTCAAGCGCAACCAGTCGAAGCTGCACCTCTGTGGGTTGATTGGTCCCGGCGGCGTGCATGCCCACCAGAGCCACCTGTACGCGCTGCTCCAGATGGCCGCCCGCGACGAGGTCGAGCGGGTTTACATCCATGCCTTCACCGATGGCCGCGACACCTCGCCCACCGGCGCGCAGTCCTACATGACCGAGTTGGTGGCGCAGGCGCAGGAGATCGGCGGCGAGCGCCCCGCGAAGGTCGCGACCATCTCTGGCCGTTACTACGCGATGGACCGCGACAACCGCTGGGACCGCATCGCGAAAGTCTACTGGGCGATGACGCGCGCCGAGGGTGAGGGCGCCACGGACCCGGTCGCCGCCATCGCCGCCTCCTACGAGCGTAAGATCACCGACGAGTTCATCCAGCCCGTCGTCCTCATGGAGGAGGACCGCCCGGTAGCGGTCGTCAAGCCCGGCGACGCCGTCGTCTATTTCAACTTCCGCTCCGACCGCGGGCGTGAGCTTACCAAGGCGTTCGTCTTGCCAGAGATGCCACATCAGGCGGAGGGCAAGTTCGAGCGCGGGCAGCGTCTGGATGACCTGGTCTTCGTCACGATGACGGAGTATGAGTCCGGTCTGCCCGTTGATGTCGCCTTCCCGGCGGATAACGTCACCCAGCCGCTGGCGAAGATTCTCGCCGATTCTGGCTTGCGCCAGTTCCATACCGCCGAGACCGAGAAGTACGCCCATGTGACGTTCTTCTTCAATGGCGGCCGCGAAAAGCCTTACCCCGGCGAGGACCGCCTGCTCGTCCCCTCACCCAAGGTCGCGACCTACGACCTCAAGCCGGAGATGAGCGCGCCTGAACTGACCGCTGAGACAGTACGCCATATCCGGAGTGGCGACTACGATGTGATCATCATGAACTACGCCAACGCCGATATGGTCGGCCACACGGGCTCGCTGGAGGCGACGATCAAGGCGGTCGAGGCGGTAGACGCGGGTGTTGTCGCGGTCGTGGACGCGACGCTGGCTGCCGGCGGCGCGGCGCTGATTACCGCCGACCATGGCAACGCCGAGCAATTAATCGAGTACAACACGGGGAAGCCACTGACGTCGCACACCACTAATCCCGTGCCATTCTACTTCATCGTGCCCCAGTGGCGCGACGTCACGCTGCGCGCGGACGGCATCCTGGCTGACATCGCGCCGACCATGCTGCAGTTGCTCCATATCCCGCAGCCCAGCGGTATGACTGGCCACACACTGATCGCCAGCGGCGAGGAGGCCGAGTGATGCCCACACACGACGGTGAGTCGGTGACCTACCGGATCGCGACAGTGAACGACCTGGACGCTGTGGGGGCGCTGCGGTGGGCGATGGAGACCGAGCGCCACCCTGAACAGGCGGGCGACCACGCCGCCTATATCGCGGTAGTCAACGCCAGCATCCGCGACGAGTTCGCGCGCGGCTCGCAGATTGCGTTCCTCGCCGAGTCCGGCGGAGACGTTATCGCCTGCGCGCTCCTCATCTGGTGGGCGATGATTCCCACGCTGCTCGAGTCGCATCGCGCGCGCGGCTACGTCTCAACCGTCTACACCATACCAGACTATCGCCGCCGGGGGATCGCTCGCCAGTTGATGACGAACCTGATGACACACGCGCGCGAACTGGGTGTCAGCCGGCTGATTCTGCGCGCTTCCGAGATGGGCCGTCCGCTCTACCTCGACCTCGGCTTCGCGCCGTCGGACAGCCTGGAGTGGAACGAAGGATAGTCAGCCGAGGGCGCTGGCAATGAAAAGGAGTCGTGGCTATGGCGGCAGTGACCACTGAGCGGCTGATGGCGATTGCGCTGGAGATGGCGGGCTGGTCGGCGACGCCCGGCGATTGCGCGATCTATTATCCCGGCGCGCGCATCAATCATGTTCTCATGGGGATCGATGCTGGCGCCGCGGAGCTCTTTATGGCGCGGCAGTTGGGCTATCATGCCGTCATCGCGCACCATCCCGCGGGCTACGCCGGCCCCTTCTGGGATGTCTACCACCTGCATGTGGGCCAGATGACGGCCGCCGGCGTCCCGCGCGACGTGGCGGAGGCGGCGGTCGCGCCCCGCATCGAGGAGTTTCAGGCGGCGTCGCAACGCGAGAATTATGACCACGCCGCCTCGGTGGCGCGGTTGTTGGAGACGCCATTCCTGAACATCCACTCGCCCCTCGATGAGGTAGGGCGCCGCGTCATGCAGGAGACGGTGGACGCCGCCACCGCCGCCAACCCCGCGCTGACCCTGGCCGATCTGCGCGACGCGCTACTCGCCTTGCCGCCGTATGCCGCGGCCCGCACCACCATGCGGGCCGCGCTCGGCTCATGGGATACGCCCGCCGGGAGGGTGGTCGTCTCGCATGGCGCCTATACCAACGGCGGTTACCCTGTCGCCAGGGCCTACCTGACGCACGGCATAGATACCGTGTGTGTTATTCACTTTCCCCTCGAAGACGCCAAACGCCTCGCCGCCGAGCGCGTGCGCGGCAATATCCTCGTCATGGGCCATATTGCCGGTGATAGTGTCGGCATTCTGCCCTACATCGCCCGCTTGCGCGAAGAGGGTCTGGAAGTCACGACCTTCTCCGGGATCATTGGTGGCAAATGATACCAGCGCGTCGCGCTTCAGAACGCCGTGAGGCAGACTGGCGGGCGCTCGACGTGGAAGAGGGCGTCAAGGCGTGACACGTAGCGCCCGTCGGAGACCTCAGCCAGGCCAAAGTCATGGAGCGCGCGCAGACTCAGGCAGCCCATGAGCAGCGCTGAGGCATCGCTCACCGCCAGCGTCAATTCGACTTCGACGCGGGTGCGGCTTGCCTCGACATGCGCCACACCACGCTCGAAGCGCACAACGATGCTGCCGTCGTGCTCGGGCAGAAACGAGTCGCGGAGCGTCAGCCGCATTGTCAGCGTCTCCACTCCAAAGCGGTGGTTGGGAAGCGCCTCGAAGAAGCGCCGCACGTCCAGCAGGCGGTACATCAAGCCCACGCCCTGCGTGTTGGATTCGTGGTAGACGTTGGGCGTAGGGCGGTCTGGACCGTTACGTGGATCCGCGAGCAGGTAATGGAAGCCATCGAGCAGGGTGTGCAGGATGACTGCGCGGACCTGATCGCGCTGCGCGCGCAGGAAGGCCAGCAATCCCAGCAACGCCTCGCTATCGGAGTAGATAAGCTCATGGATCTCCAGGTCCTGCAATAGAAAGCTCCGCTGCCTGTCCGGCATTTCGAACGTGAAGGCCATGTAGCCGCGCAGCGCGCCTGTAGCATCGAACCAGCCTACCAGCCGCTGCTTCGGTTGTGTGAGATACGTGGCGGCGGTAGCTGGGGTGAGCGCGATCATGCCGTGGGCGCCCATGGCCACCGCATTGTAGAGCGCTATCATCACGCCGCGATCCTCATCAGTCAGGAAGCGGGCGCGCGACTTGTCGCCGCGCACAGGCAGGGCATCGGGCGAGATGCGGTAGGTATTCTGTTTGGGGCCGTAGCCGAAACCCATCGCGCCGTAGAAATCGGGGCGGAAGGGATACAGAATAGCCAGCGGCGCGCCGCGCTCGCGATAGTGGCGGAGGTAAAAACTGATCAGGTCGCGCGCGACATGTTCCCTCTTGTGGGCTAGGTCCACCGCGACCATGCCGACACCGCCCACGAGCAACGGCGCCTCAAAACAGGTCATCTCGAAATCATACAGTTGCATGCCTCCAAGTAGCCTGTCCTTATGGAAGAGGCCGTAAGAGCGAATGCCTGGCGTATCGAGTCGCATGCGCGCGCTTCCTAGCCGCGCGGCGCGCTCCTCAGCGGTGTGGAGATCCATGATCGGATAGGCGTTCGCCAGGATCACCAGCCAGGCGTCCAAATCCTCCGCCACCAGCGGCCGTACAATTCTGCCAGCATCCATGGGCTTGCTTCTCCCCATAGGTCGCGCCTGCCAGACGCCGCGCGCTCGTTGTGTGACAATCACGAGACACATGTAGCATATGATGAGCATAGGGCTGGTTAGTGCGCCAAGGCGCGGTATAGCGGGACCCTCGGAAAGGATGACCGGAATGGCCACGGAAACGCGCGCCGACGAGCGGCTCGATGTCTCCCTCAATGGTCTCAGTGAGCGCGAGGCGGCTAATCGGCTGCGCGCGGACGGCCCCAACGAGCTTCCAACCGGGCATAAACGCGGCCCTTTGCGCATCATTGTGGAAGTGGCGCGCGAGCCGATGCTTCTCTTCCTGGTAGCGACCGCGTTAGTGTACATGTTTCTCGGAGACCCCCAGGAGGCGGCGCTGTTGCTCGCGTCCGCCGTCATCGTCGTCGGCATCACTGTCTATCAGGAGGGTCGCGCCGAGCGCGCCCTCGAAGCCCTGCGTGACCTCTCCAGCCCTCGCGCGCTCGTGATCCGCGACGGCGAGCGGCGGCGCATCGCTGGGCGCGAGGTCGTCCGTGGCGATCTGCTCGTCCTGTCCGAGGGCGACCGCGTTCCCGCGGACGCCACCATCGTCAGTGGCGCCAGTCTCAGCGCCGATGAGTCGTTGCTGACTGGCGAATCTGTCCCTGTCAGCAAAGTCGCGCTGGATCCCGATCACCCCGTAATCGAGTCGCAGCCCGGCGGCGACCAGGTGTCCGCTGTCTATTCTGGCACGCTCATCACCCAGGGCCAGGGATATGCGCGCGCGACTGCGATCGGCGCGGCCACCGAGATTGGCAAGATTGGGCGGGCGCTGCATGAAGTGGAGGCAGAAGAGACACCGCTGCAGGCGGAGATCAAACGCATTGTGCGTGTCGTCGCCATCATCGCGGTCTCTGTCTGCGTGATTGTAGCGCTCAGCTACATCGCGCTGCGTCACGACTGGCTAGGCGGCCTCCTAGCTGGACTGACGCTGGCAATGGCGATGATCCCCGAAGAATTTCCTGTCATCATGACGATCTTTCTCGCGCTCGGCGCGTGGCGCATCGCCCAGCGGCACGCGCTGACCCGCCGCATGCCGGCGTTGCAGGCGCTGGGCGCGGCCACCGCGCTCTGCGTAGACAAAACCGGCACGCTCACACTGAATCTAATGGAAGTGCAGCGCATCTTCGCGGACGGTATCGAGTGGGAGCCAGCGCCGCCATGGATGGACGCGCCGGCTGGCATGACGCAGGTCGCGCGGGCCGCCGCGCTCGCCAGCGCCGAGGCGCCATTCGACCCAATGGAGCGCGCCATACATGAGACAGCCGGTCAATTGGCGCCGGAGTACGCCGCCCACCTCATGTTCGTGCGCGAATATCCGCTACGCTCCGATCTGCTCGCGCTGACGCGGGCGTGGCGGACCGACGGAGCGCCGGACGGCGAGTATATCCTCTTCACGAAAGGCGCGCCTGAGGCCGTCGCGGACCTCTGCCGTGTTACCCCGGAGGAGCGCGAGGCGCTGCATGCGCGCCTCGCGACGCTCACGGCAGAAGGCTTGCGAGCGCTCGGCGTCGCGCAGGCGCGCTACACCGGCGCCACGCTGCCTGACTCTCCGACCGAGCTGACATTCGAGTTCCTCGGCTTCATCGGGCTGGCGGACCCGATCCGCCCATCCGTTCCTGGGGCGATCAGCGCCTGCCACGACGCTGGTGTCCGCGTCATCATGATAACTGGCGACTATCCCGGCACGGCTCTGGCCATCGCCCGTCAGATTGGTCTGCGACCCGCGGATAGTGTACTCACAGGCGCGGCGCTGGGCGTCATGAGCGATGAGGAGTTGCGACGGCGTATCGCTTCCGCCAGCGTCTTCGCGCGCGTCGTTCCTGAGCAGAAGTTGCGGATCGTCAACGCGCTCAAGGCCAACGGGGAAATCGTCGCGATGACAGGAGATGGCGTCAACGACGCGCCAGCGCTCAAAGCTGCCCATATCGGCATCGCCATGGGCGGCCGCGGGACGGATGTGGCGCGTGAGGCGGCGGCGATGGTGCTGCTCGATGACACCTTTGACGCGATCGTGGAGGCCGTGCGGCTTGGCCGGCGCATCTTCGACAATCTGCGCAAGGCGATGGCCTACATTGTCGCCGTCCACATTCCCATCGCAGGGCTCGCGATGCTGCCCGCGCTCCTGAATCTGCCGCTGATCCTGCTGCCTGCTCACATCGTCTTCCTGGAGCTAATCATTGATCCGGCCTGCTCGATTATCTTCGAGGCCGAGCCCGAGGAAAGTGACGTCATGGCGCGACCGCCGCGCGACCCGCACGAAGCGATCTTCAGCCGGCGCGTGGTCGTCATTAGCGCGATCCAGGGCGCTGGCGCGCTGATGGCGACACTGGCGATCTATCTGTACGGTGTGGGAGTCGGGGCGCCTGAGCCGCGGATACGCGCGATGACGTTCACCACGCTCGTCGTCGCCAACCTGGCGCTGATCTTCATCAACCGCTCGTGGACACGCGGCCTGCTTGCCACGCTGCGCACGCCGAACGCAGCGCTGTGGTGGGTGATGGGCGGCGCGCTGGCGCTGCTCGCTATCACGCTTTTCGTTCCACCCGCCCGCGACCTCTTCGCTTTCGGAGCGCTGAGCGCGGGAGAGTTGGCAGTTAGCGTCCTTGCGGGACTTGCGGGCGGCCTCTGGTTCGAGTTAATCGCCTGGACGCCGTTTGTACGCGGCGCGCGGCGCGAACGAGCGGCGTCAGTCGCCTGACGCCTCCGACGCCTCTGGCAACTGGCGCTGCTCAGGCTGCTCCCGGTCTCCAGCCTCCACTGACGGGGTGGGCTCTGGCCCTCCAGGCGCCGCCAGCAGAATCGGGACAGCGCCATCGAATCCCTTGAGCTGCTCATGGCCGTGCAGCGAGTACGTGACGTTATCGACCACGGGCGCGACATACGCGACGCCCGTGGTAACCAGCGTCTCGCCGGGAGCCGCGAGCGAGCATAACCGCGCGGCGCGGTTGACCGCGATACCGCGGTAACCACCCTCGACAGGCTCCGCCTCGCCAACATCAAGCCCAATGCCGATGCCATCCGGCCACTCGGGATTGTCACGGGTAAGGGCGGTATAGCGCGCGTGCAAATCGTGGGCGGCGCGCAACGCCTGCTGCGCAGAGGCGAAAACGCCTAGCGCCTCATCGCCGCGCACCTCCACCAGCCTGCCGCCCCAGCGATCAATCACCGCGTGGGCCTGCTCGGCGAAGCGTGTCGCCAAGATGGCGGCCGCACGGTCGCCGTGGCGCGTCGTGAACGCGGTGTAGCCGCGTATGTCCGCGATCAGAAACACGAATATCGCCGCCGAGAGTGGCTGTGCGACCGCCACCTGAGCACGCCCTGTTATCGCCGCTGCGACCGGTGAATCCAGCTCGGCGATATCGGTAAGTGACTCCTCCTCCTCGGCGTCCAGCTTCAACGCCTTGCAGATCGCCTTCACCTTCTTTTCCGAGGGCGCGGGCCGCCGGCCTTCCTCCATCTCGCGCAGCGCGGAAGGTGAGATCTCTACCGCCGCGGCCAGTTCTTCGATCGTTACACCGTGCAGTGTGCGGTACTGGCGCAGGACTGCGCCAAACTGGGGCAGGTTCTTGAAGACATCGGAAAGCCCGAACTGCTTGCCGGCATCCGAAAGTTGCTTGCCGAGATCACCAAATAGTGGCATGCGCTCTTCTCCCTGCCCCGTTTGACGGCGTTCCAGCGCTACTGTTTCTTCCAGTTGTGGATAGCTTCAATGTAGCGGATCGTGCCCGTGCGCGCTCGCATCATCACCGAATGCGTCCGTGCGCCCGTCGCGCCGAAACGCACGCCACGCAGCAAGTCGCCACTGGTGATGCCTGTCGCAGCGAACGAGACGTTGTCGCTCGCCACTAGATCATCTACGCTATAGATCCGCTTCAGGTCGACGCCATCGGCCAGCAACTTCTCGCGCTCGGCGTCTGTGCGCGGCCAGATGCGGCAGAGCATCTGCCCGCCCACGCACTTCAGCGCAGCCGCCGCCAGCACCGCCTCCGGCGCGCCGCCAATGCCGATATAGACGTCTGTCTCCAGATAATCATCCATCGCCGCATGGATGGCGGCGGCGACGTCACCATCAGTAATGAGTTGGATGCGCGCTCCAGAGGCGCGCACTTCGGTGATGATGTCGGCATGGCGCGGACGGTCCAGCACCGTCACCGTCAGGTCGCGCACACGCGTGTCGCGCGCGCGCGCAATGCGCTCCAGGTTGGCGGCGATCGGCGCGTCGAGGTCAATGACCTTCGCCGCCGCATGCGAGACGGCCAGCTTCTCCATGTAGTAGACGCCGGGCGGCGCCATGAACATCGAGCCACGGTCGGCGGTCGCCACCACGGCGATAGCGCCGGGCAGGCCCTGCGCTGTCAGCCGCGTGCCATCCACTGGGTCCACGGCGACATCGACTTTGGGCTCCAGGCCGTTGCCCACCTCTTCGCCAACGTAGAGCATCGGCGCCTCGTCTTTCTCGCCCTCGCCGATAACAACCACGCCGCTCATATCCACGCCTTCAAGTGCGGTCCGCATCGCATCCACCGCCGCGCCATCTACGGCATGCTTGTCGCCGCGCCCCATGAAGCGGGAGGCCGCATAGGCCGCCGCCTCTGTCACGCGCACCAACTCCAGGCCGAGATTGCGCTCTTTCGTACCAGCGGGCGCGAATCGCTCTGCTTCTTGCTCTTCTTGTGTCAATGCAGACCTCCTAGAAACCATCTCGGCGCGGAGCCGCTCACACGGCTTGAGTCCCACGCCATTGTGGGTGAGCCCGTCCCCGTTGGCGGGCATGATTCCCGGGCAGCATACCCGCGGCGCGCATGTTCGCGCCGCTTCACGTCAGACGACAGGGTGACGCGGATTGACGCGGCAATGCTCAGCGAGCAGGATCGCCTCCAGGCGCTTGACCGCTTCATCGAGCGCGCCTTCGCGGTTGAAGATCACATATTCGTAGGAAGGAGCCTCGGCCATCTCGCGCTCGGCGTTCAGCAGACGCAATGTCCGCTGCTCCACGCTGTCATGCCCGCGATGGTCCACGCGATGCGTCAGCGTCTCAAGCGATTCAGGCGCAATGAAGATGAAGATCGCGCCGTCCACTTTATGTCGGATGGTGTTCGCGCCTTGCGGGTCAATGGTCAGGATGACGTCCTGGTCAGCAGCCAGCCGTTCACGGGCCATGGGAGCTGGCACGCCGTACCAGTTGCCGTGGACTTCGGCGTGCTCTAATAGCTCGCCGCGCTCGATCATCTCGTGAAATTGCTCGGCGGTGCGAAAGTGGTAATGAACGCCATCGACCTCACCGGGGCGTGGACGGCGCGTCGTCACCGTCACCATCACGTGGCCCGGCCAACCGCGTTCCACGAGACGCCGCGTGAGGGTCGTCTTGCCCACGCCAGAGGGGCCGGAGAGCACGATGAGCTGTGGCGTTGGAGGCCCGCTCAGCCGCTCGAAGAACGTCAAACCCGCTGGGCCCGGCATCTGCTTACTCCCCGCGCACGGCGCCTCATGCTCCGGCGCGCTGATGTTATATACTGAACGCCCGCATGTGAGCGCCAGAAGCGACCGCAACGACAGTCGGCAGGATGACAGCGACCATGAGCTCCACGCCCCCCGCCCAACTCGACGCCCTCACGCTGGCCGCGCTGGTCAGCGAGCTTGAGTCCACTCTTCTGGGCGCGCGAGTTGATGATGTCATCCAACCGGCCCCTCATTCTATCGCATTCCAGTTCTGGGGCGGTGGGCGCAATCGCTGGCTGATCGTCTCCGCCCACCCGCAATTCGCCCGCGCCCACCTGACCGGCGCCAAACCGCGCAAGCTCGCCGCGGAGCCGCCATCCTTTGTCATGCTGCTGCGCAAGCATCTCGAAGGCGCGCGTCTGGTCGCCGTGCGCCAGCAAGAGTGGGAACGGTCCCTGGCGCTTGGCTTCGGTCGCGGTCCGGAGGTGGCGCAAGGCGTCGTCTCCTTCTGGCTGATCGCTGAGATCATGGGCCGCTTCAGCAACATCATCCTGACCGACGCAGAGCGCGTTATCCTCGGCGCCCTTCGCCTTGCGACAGCGGATACCAATCAGTATCGTGTCATCCTTCCGCGCGAGCCCTACCGCGATCCGCCACCGCAGACCCGCACACTCGCCGGTGGCTCGCTGCCGCAAATCCCTGGCGCGACGGTGAACGCCGCCCAGCTACGAGCCGCCGCTGAGGATGCCCTCGCCACGCGCGCCGCCAACCCAGCCTCCGCGCGCGGCTCGCGGGCGAAGCGCGCCGCCGCGGCGCTCACCGTGGCAAGCGTCATCGCCGCGACAGTGCTGGGCTTCGGCCGCGAACTGGGCCGCGAGGTGGCGGCGCGCGCGCTGGGCGACCCCGCCGCTCCGGTCGATCTGGACGCAGTGGATTGGGAGGCCGTGGCGCGGGAGACACGGACTATGGCCGCAGTGGAGGCCACTCGCGCCTGGGAGCCTACGCTGGTCCTGGCGCCGCCGGACCAGCCAGGCGCGGCCCCCACGCCGGTCGCGGTCACGGTCTATCCGCCAGTCCAATACCCGGCCACCTATGAGCGCCTGCGAGTAGAGAGTCTCAACGACGCCCTGGATCAGCTCTTCGCGGACATTGAATGGCGCGCGGAACTCGAGCAGGCGAAGGGCGACCTGCGCCGTATTCTGCAGACTCAGCGCGAGCGCTGCCAGCGTAAGGCCGAGGCGCTGGATGCGGAGCGGGTAGCGCAGGAAGAGGCGCAGCGGCTGCGAAGAGAAGCGGATACGCTGCTCGCGTTCCAGGCCGAGATCCCACAGGGAGCGCGCGCCGCAACCCTGCCTGACGCCTGGGCGGAAACGGAGGGCGCGACCCTCACCATCACGCTTGATCCGCAATATAGCGCCGTTGAAAATGCCAACCGCCGCTATACGCGCTACCACAAGCTGCAGCGGGCGGCCGAATTGTTGCCGGAACAGATCGCGGGCAACGCAGTGGAGATGGCGCGAATCGAGCAGTTGAGCGCCGACCTGGCTCTGGCTGAGACGTCGGCTGAGGTCTCCCACGTCCGCGCGGAGGTGGCCGATGCCGGTTACATCCGCGGTGGCGCCGAAGCGCGCCGACTGGAGAAGGAGCGCCGGCTCAAAGGTGGCAAGCGCGGCAAACAACCAGGCAAACAGGGTAAAGGCGGCAAACCCGCCCCACAACGCGCGCCGGACGGGGGCCAGCCCTTGCGGAGACGGCTCAGTGGCGGTCTGGTCGCGCTCGTGGGCAAGAACAGCCGCCAGAACGAAGCGATCACTTTCCACGAGGCGGGCGCCAACGATCTCTGGCTGCACATTCGCGGAGCCGCGGGCTCGCATGTGGTCCTCAAGACAGGCGGCCAACCGGCGCCGGAGGAGGCGCTGCGCGAAGCGGCGGCCCTGGCCGCATGGTACAGCCAACTGCGGAGCGAGCGCGACGCCCAGGTGGACTACACCGAAGCGCGCTATGTCCGCCATATGAAGGGCGGCGGCCCTGGTCTGGTCACCTACGAGCGCGAGCGCGCCCTACGGGTCGCCCCCGCCGATACCGGCGAGCCTGTGAAATAGGCGCTATGACACCGCGCGGCAATCCAGAACCAGGGCCAGTGGTGTATCGCGCGGCAACTTCAGGCCCGGTCGCTCGTGGCGCGTGCGCTCATCAGCGAAGATATCCTCGGCCTCGGCGCTGAAGCCGCGCTCGCGTAGCGCGTCCAGATAGACTTGCTTCGGCCGGCGCGAGACGGGCAGGCGCAGACCCTCCGCCCCTGGCATGGCGGCCAGGCCGTGGCCAAAGTCGGTGAGGGCATCTTTGCGTCCCAGCGCGTGGACGAAATCTGGATGTGTGACCGCCATGAGCAACTGACCGCTGGGCGTGAGCGCGCGGCGAGCCTCTCCCAGCGCCGCTCGCATCTCGGTCGCGGTCAATTCGTTGAACAGCATGATCGCCAGAATGAGATCAAAGGTCGCGTCGGGGAAGGGGTAGGCGTCGCGCACATCCAACCGCAGATATTCAACTCCCTCTGCGCGAAACTCGGCCTGGGCGATGTCGAGTTGCGTTTGCGACTGGTCGCTGATCACCACGCGCGCTGGGCGCTGTCCGGAGAAACGCCGGAGCAGCAGCGGGGCGAAATAGCCATTGCCCGCGCCCACCTCGAGGATGGCGCGCCCCTCAACACCGAAGATCCGAGCCAGCATGCGCTCGTTCAAGACGTACCGTTTGAACGAGCCGCCGTGATGGCCTGTGATGCGGTTCCACTGGCGTGCTATGCGGTCGTAGTAGGCGATTCGCGCTATGGCCGGTTCTCCTTTTCGAGGAGGTCTTGGGGCGGCGTTGAGCGCAACGCCGCCTGCCTCCCGTACTGTTTCAGCTATTGTACCGCCTGGGCAACCCGATAGCGCCACTGTGACGCGCGTCACAGTCCAACGTTGACACCTTCCGATACACTAAGCGGGCATAGCGCGCAGCGGAGCGCGACGTGGAGCGTCCGGGGAATTCACGGCGACTCCAGAGATCTCAAGCGCAGGAGCGGCAGGTATGACCCATCTTCGCAGGGCCGGCGCCGTGGCTAGCGTGATCGCGCTGGCGTTGACGCTGGCATCCTGTGGCGGCTCAAGTTCGCCCAAAACGGGGGCCGCAACGCCACCCCCAGCGCCGACTGCCACCCGGACACCTACTCCACCCGGCGTCTGGGCTTCACTGAGCGGTTGCGGCCCGGATGTGCCGGACGCTGTGCGAATCAAGTATCAAGGAGCGCCGAACACTGACACGGTCCAGCGCTCGGATGATTGTGGCGCGACCTGGAACACTGTGGCGAACCCGCAGATTCCCGGCTCGCCCACCCCTAATTCCATCATCTATTGGTCCGTCTCCGCCGCCCCGATATATAGCGACACCGCGTTTATCACCGTTCTGGTCGCAGGCGATCAGCAGCTCTGTTCCACGAGCCTGTGTCAAGTCCAGTACGTCACAACGGATGGCGGCAAGACCTGGGCGCCACTCAAGTTGCCGGTTCCGGGATATCTCGACTCGCTGGGACACGAGGAGCCGCCTCTTTTGACAACAGGAACGCGACTCTACGGTCTTGTGACCGAAGCGCTCATCACCGTCGGCCCTGGCGCCGCTAGCAAGCAAGCCTCGGCGCCGCCCGTGACACGGCTCGTTGTCAGCGAAGACCGCGGCGCCCACTGGGCTCTGTGTGATGGACTTATCGCCGCGCAAGGGTTGCAGGTCGCCATGTACGCCGCGCCCTCACTCGGCTCTGACATCTACGTGGTCGCCAAGCCTCGGAACGATGCATCCGCCAATCCACCGCTCTCGCTGTGGGTGACCCATGAGGCCGGCCAGACCTGGTCCTCGGCGGGGCCAACGCCTGGTAGTGGATCTGCCCCAACGCGGGAAGGCGCTGCTGGCGGTGTCGTCAGCGCGATGTTCGCCGGCGAGGATGGTTCAGGCGGCGCCTCGATCGTTTACCTGGACGTCGTCGTTGACGGACGCGAGCGCGCGATGGCCAGCGCGGACGCGGGGCAAACCTGGCAGGGGAATGCGTCGCTCGTCTTCAGCGCTGATTCCAATGGCTACTCGCCCACCATGGTCGGCACACTGCCCGACAGCTCGCTCCTGATCGTTTATCCCAACGGTGATGGAGCGACCAGCGCATGGAAACCCGGGTCAGCGCCGCGAATTGTGGCGCAGAACCCGGGCTTCCGCGACTTCCATGATCCCCTGGTCGTTGAGGCCTCAAACGGCGTCTACCTGTGGCTTTCGGGCGATTTCGGAGCCGCGGCGACGCCCGGTGTCCAGTACACGCTGCTCAACCTGTAGAGGCGCATTGGTAGCGCCCGGCGGGTTTCGCCCACGCGGCGCAGATCCACTTCTCGCTGCGGGTATTCCCGCTCAAACCGACCGTCGAGCCGCACCGTCGCGCTAGCCTGGCGGCGATTGACGGCTCCAGTACACTAAGCGAGCGAAGGTGGTATGGCCTGCGCTTGCTTAGCCCTACCCGTTGCTGAACCTGGTGAGAGAGAATGGCCTGTATGAGAAAGATAGCGCCCTTCGTGGTGTGCGTCGCGCTGACGCTTGTGGCCTGCGCAGGGCGTGGTAATAGCCCCTCTGGCGCCTCGACCATGCCAGCCGCGACGCTGACCTCCACCGCCGTCCCCACCCCCGCGACGACTTCGACCCCGTGGCCCGCTGGACCGGGAAACTGGCAGGCGTTGACGAAATGCGCGAGCGCGCCGCCAAACTTCCGCACGCTCTATAGCGCTGGGCTCGACACGCCCGAGCAAGGCTCCGCGACCCAGGTTACCTTCCAGCGCTCCGACACCTGTGGCGCCTCGTGGGTCAAGCTCACGCCACCTATGATTTCGGGTGTCGTCTACAACACCAATGTTCAGTACCTCGCGATATTTCCCAGTCCGATCAACCCGCAGGTCGCGTTTCTGACCATCCAGACATCGCTCACCGTGGGCGTTCCCGCCTGTTCCACCCCCGCGGGAGCGACCGCTGCGCATGGCGGGGTCAACGCGGCGCCGGCCGCCAGTTACATTTGCCAGTTGCAGTACGTGACCAAGGACAGCGGCGTGACGTGGCAGGCGCTCTCACTGCCTGTGAAAGGCGGGTTGGGCGGCGTATCGCCTGAGCTCAACGTCTCGCTGGACCTACTGGGTCAGGTACGCGCGCAGGGGGCCAGAATTTATGGCGTGGTAACCAATGCAGTCCTGGGCGCGAGCGGTATTGTCCCGCCAGGGCGGCTAGTCGCCAGCGACGATGGTGGTCTCACTTGGGTTCTCGCCGATGGCGGACTGGCGGATCAAGGTCTCGCGATCTGGGATTTCGCGCCCACGCCATCCGGCACGACCGTCTATGTCACCGCCGAGCCAGTGAACGATCCCGCGCGAGTGCCACCTGGTTATGGCGCGACACTCTCTATCTGGGTCAGCCCTGATGGCGGTCTCACCTGGCGTCACTCCAGCTCAGCGCCTGGAGCCAGTTCAGGCAAACTGGTCGAGGGGATGCTCGCGGGCGTCTCGCCGGCTGGCAAGCGCGCGGTCTACCTGTTGACCGGCGACAAGAGTGAGCGCTCGGTCCTGGGTAGCATTGACGACGGCGTAACATGGCAAGGCGACCCCAGCTTCTCCTTCCCCACAGTCTCAGGTGGCATGATGGGCTTCCCAACTTTCATCGCGACGCTGCCCGATACTTCCGTGATCGTGGTCAACCCCTACGGCGGCGCCCCCATTGTGGCCTGGACTCCAGACGGCGGCGCGCCGCACGCCATTGCCGAGGCTACCGCGCTCTTCCCCTATGAATACCCCACCGTCCAGCTACGCTCAGACGGGGTCTACCTGTGGCTAATGGGCGAGCAGGGCGGTCCCGGGCTGCTCATGCGCTACACGAAGCTGCGCCTCTAGTTTCCTCCAAGCCACACACCACCAATTTCTCGCGTTCACCAAGGCGCCGTTACCAGCGGGCGACGAATCGGGTGTAGGTCAGTGTGGATCACTGAACGCCCCGGTGGGCGCGTAGATGGAAGGGCATCGAGTATGAGCGCGGTGGCAAGCATCCCGCGTGGCGGCCAGGAGAGGGCGGACGGTTGGCTCGCGCGCCTGGTCTTTTGGGCCGAACTGGCCAGTACGCGGGCATATAGCGGTAAGCGGGGTGGAAATACGAACACCTCCGAAACAGCGCATACGTCCGCCAGCGAACGCGGCGCGTCCCGCAGCGCCACGCCTGGCCCGGTCTCATCGGCGGCCTTCGAGCCATTCTTCCGCGAGTATGAGCGCGCCGTCTACGCCTGCCTCTGGCGACTCACCGGAGACGCGCAGACAGCGCGCGACCTGACGCAAGAGACGTTCATCCGCGCCTGGCAGCATTTCGAACAGGCGCGCGACTATGAGCGGCCGCTCGCCTGGCTGCTGCGCATCGCGACCAATCTCGCCATCACGACATTCCAGCGTGAGTCCTCACGGCGCGCAGTCTCCACTGATGCGCTCTCCATGGAAGACATGCCCTCCCGTAGCGATCCTACGCGCGGTCTGGCGGAGCGCGACCTCGTACAGCGCACGCTTCTGGAACTGCCCGCGAACCAGCGGGCCGCGCTCGTATTGCGCGAGGTCTATGGCTTCTCCTGCGAGGAAATCGGCTCGATGCTGGGCATCGGCCGCGACGCAGTCAAGATGGCCCTCTTTCGGGGGCGGGAAGGCTTCCGCCGCCGCTATTTGGGAAAGGTGGACGCGCAATGAGCGATGACTTCCGCCAGCCGCCAAATAACGGCGCGCGCTCGGTAACCCTTTTCTGTCCCGATCATGTTCCGCCAGAGGCGCTCTCCGCCTGGCGTGACGGGCTGCTCCCCGCGCGCGAGGCAACCTACCTTGATCGCCATGCGCCTTCCTGCCCCGCCTGCTCCGAGCGCCTGCACGACTATGACACCACCTCGTCCGGGCTCAACACACAGTTCATCCCGCGGCCTGGGTCCGATCTCTGGCCTCCAGTGCGCGACGCCATCGATCGTGAGTCACGCGGCTCGACGCGGCGGCTACACATACCGCGCGGCCTCGCGCTGGGAAGCGCGGGCGCGGCCGTCGCAGCCCTTGCGCTGATCGCCCTCTTCGCGGGCCTATTCTTCTCGCGCCATATAGGGCGCCCCACCCTGGCGGCGACGCCAATCACGACGACCGTACCCACCGCCACCACCACGCCAGCGCCGACTGAGGCGCCGAAGGGCCCCGGGGTCTGGACAACCCTCACAGGCTGTCCAGCGACAACGCCGGCTTCGTTCCGCGTGCTCTATAACGCCAACACGCAACAGCAGAAGGGTGGCCCGACCATCGTCACCTTTGAGCGCTCGGACGACTGCGGCTCGACCTGGACGAAACTCACGCCACCTCCAATCAGCGGGGTAGATTACACGACCAACGTTGACTGGATGGTCGCCTTCTCTGATCCAGTCAACCCCCAGATCGCCTACCTGAGCGTGCTGGCGAGCGGCGCGACTGGCTGCGCGACCAGCGCCGCGACTGGAGCGCAAGTCGCCCTGAGCTCCATGCCCTGCCTGGTACAGTTCGTCACAACCAATAGTGGCGCGACGTGGGCGCATCTGAGTCTGCCCGTGAAAGGCGCGCTGGCCATCACATCACCGACGAACTCAACAGCCATCGAGGGCGCGTTACGCCCGCAAGGCTCGCTACTGTACGGTGTGGTGACAAATACGGTTCCCGGTATGAGTGGCCTTGTTCCGCCGGGGCGACTGGTCGTCAGTAGTGACGGCGTCCACTGGTCATCCGTGGATGGCGCGCTGGCGGGGCAGGGGCTGGGAATCTGGGATTTCGCGGTCCCGCCGACTGGCTCGACAATCTACGTCACGGCCCAGCCATTCAACGACCCCAACGACCAGCCACCAACCTACGCGCCTACTCTCTCGATGTGGGCCAGTGCGAACGGCGGCAAGACCTGGACCGAGAGCGCCCACGGCCCGGATGGCAGTTACGGCCAGGGAGGCTCCATCACCGGGATGGTCGCCGGGCTCAGTGGCTCACAGTCTATCCTCTATATCACTGTGGGCCAGAAGAACCAGACCCAACTCTTGGCTAGCGTTGACGGCGGGCGCAACTGGACGATTGATACCCAGTACCCGATTTCCGCCACCTTCCAAATGTTGGGGACGCTTCCCGACGGCTCCGTTGTCCTGGAGTCCACCGACGCCAGCCAGCCCACGCTGGCCTGGTCGCCAGGGGCGGCGCAGCGCCAGATCGCGGCGGGCGCGGGCCTGCAATCCATCAGCCACCCCGTCTTCCAGCAGGCCAACGGCGGCGAATACCTCTGGTTGACAGGCACGGTGAACGCGAACACTGGCGCCACCGCGACGATGTACACGAAGTTGAAGTTCTAGCCCGGCGCATAAATCGCCCTCTGGGAGAGCGCCGACTGGCTCTCCGGACTGGAAAGGAGGCTTCCGGCTTGAACGGAATCAGGCGCGCGGCGCGACGGAGCGCCGGTGGCCTTATGATGACACTACTGGCGACGGTGGCGCTCGCGGTCTGCGGCGGGTCAGTCCGCAGCGCCAACGCAGCGCCGACCGCGACCACACGCGCCACACCCTCTATCACTCCAACCGCGACTCCCGCTGGCCCTGGAGAGTGGACACAGGCCGGCGCGCTGACGCAGACAACGTTCGCGCCATCGAATCCGCGCATCGCCTATCAGGTGGGACCAAGCGGCGTCTTGCGCAGCGCGGACGGCGGCGCGACCTGGAGCGATCTCGGCTCGCCCACAATACCTGGCCTCACGCCGCTTCTCCGGCCGCAACTTGTCAGCGCCTTCGTCAGCCCAGCCAATCCCAACACGCTCTTCATGGTCCTCAGCGCGTACAGCAGCGGAGGATGCGGACAAGGCGCGGGGGCCATGGAGAGCGGCGCGGGCGGGGCGGGAGCGCCACCCGGCGCGACGACCTGGTGCGAGGTCGAGTACGTCAGTATGGATCAGGGCGTCACGTGGAGCCGCGCGCAAACACCTGTTCCCGGTCTGATGACATGGCTGGCGCCGAACTTTGCTGACGCCTCAATCCAAGGCGACATGCAGCGGCAGGGAAACCGGATCTATGCGCTAGTCGTCAACCAGACCACCGGCCAGAATGTGTCCCCCCTCCCGGCAGACTGATTGTGAGCGCCGATGGCGGCGTAACCTGGCGCCTTGCCGACCGGGGACTGGTGGCGGCGGGGCAAGGTCTCTGGGACTACGCCGCGACGGCAAGCGGCGCGACGGTTTTCGCCATCACCGAGCCCCTCTCCACCAAACCCACGAACATGGGGCCAACACCTCCGCTGATCCTCTGGCGCAGCGACGACGCCGGAGCAACGTGGACACGTCCAGGCGCGCTGCCCCACGCCTACGTCGGGAAGATGCGCGCGGCGATGGTCGGCGGGACGCCAGTGCTGTACCTCCAGACCTTCGACGACCCCAGTCACAGTTACATACAAGCCGGCCCGTGGGGCGCAAGCGGCTCCTGGCTGACAGCGCCCGCGTCTGGCCCATCCGGTCCACTCGCGCAAAACTTCCCTGTCCTCACCACAATGCCCGACGGCTCACTGCTGATTGACAGCGGCGGCATTCTGGCCTGGCGCTGGAGCGCGCGGCCCGGCGGGTGGCGCCAGATAGCCGCAGACCCCAGGCTAACCAGTTCCATCAAAAGCGCTTTCATTGTCACCACCGCCAGCGGCCAGCAACTGTGGCTTGAAGGGTCGACAGAGAGCATGTCCGACGTGGTGGAATACTCGACTCTGCTGACGTGAAAGGCGCGATGCCGTGGCGGGCGCTCAGGGCGTCGTAATCGTGATGTCCTGGATGATCGTGTCCATGCCGGTGTTCACGAGCGTCAGCTTCACGGGCGAGGTCGGCAGTGAGCAGTGCGACGTGCCGAGGAACGAGCCGCTCGGCATATATGAGACGTACTGCCCCTCGACGTTGATGACATACGTACGGCTGCTGACGCCCGTCGTGTAGTCGTACGTGTTCATCCCTCCGTCAGCGTTGGAGCAGTAGACATAGGAAAAACCATGGTATCCGTGGTCTATGCATGAAATCAGCGCGTCGTACACCGGCGCTCCGCTGGCAGTCTGCCCCTCAAGGCCAAACGCGTTGCCACAGGCTGACGGGCCAACCACAGCGTTTACCTGGAGAGTGATGGTGATCGTATAGTTCGCCACCGCTGGCGTGAACGGAATCTCCGCCTTGGTGAGGCTGTGACCGCCATTTGTCAGGCCGTCTGGGGTCAACCGCCAGCCCGTGGGGAGGTTCCACTGGCCCGCGCCACTTTTCCAATTGGCCTGGTAGAGCGTGCGAGGCGTGACGGTTGGCGCTGGCGTCATAGTAGCGGAAGGGTGGTTGGCGGTCGTCGCGGCGGCGCAGCCCGCAAGCGCCACCACAACGAGCGCGGGCAGTATCGCACGCAGCGCCCATTGGGGGGTCAATCGCCTCGGTCCCGTTGTCATAGCTCGCTCCGGTGTGTCACTCGATTGCGCACAGCCATAGCTGCGCTCATCCCACTAAACGACTCTCTGACGCAAGGCGGCAAGCCGGATTGACAGCCTGTTGCAAAACCCGAATCGTCGCTTCGAGAACGCGCGAGTCCCGCGTGGTTGTAGCGCCCGCGTGGCGGGGTATACACTGTCAGCGAGCCGGACTGGCCTGGTAACGCGAGATTGGAGCCGCGGCGTGCGGCCGTATTTGTAAGAGGTTGGGGCGCATGCGTATCACCGCGTTAGGACAAGCGGGGCTGTTCGTGGAAACCAGGCGCGGCAGTGTGCTGTGTGATCCATGGTTCAACCCCGCCTACTATGCCTCCTGGTTCCCGTTCCCCAGCAATGAGCATCTCGATCCGCAGGCCCTGGCCAACCCGACCTTCCTCTATGTCTCTCACCAGCACTACGACCACTTCGACCCCGCCTGGCTGCGTGAGCATGTGGCCAAAGAGACACCTGTGCTTCTGCCGCCCTATCCGCTGGATCTGCTCGAACGAGACCTGCGCAAGATCGGCTTCACGAAATTCATCCAGCCCAAGAACTATGAGTGGTTCGAGGCGGACGGCCTCAAATTCATGATCGCCGCATCAGTCGCGCCAACCGACGGGCCAATGGGCGATTCGGGCATCGTGATCGATGATGGCGAGACGCGCATCTACAATCAGAATGATTCCCGCCCGGTGGATCTCGACGCGCTGATCGCCGCCGGCCCGTACGACGCGCATTTCCTCCAGTATTCCGGCGCCATTTGGTATCCGATGGTCTATCTTTACCCGCCAAAGATGAT
The DNA here is from genome assembly GCA_036391685.1 of Ktedonobacterales bacterium. Lineage (GTDB taxonomy): Bacteria > Chloroflexota > Ktedonobacteria > Ktedonobacterales > JADMIN01 > JAKAIY01. The sequence continues at coordinate 74,496 of DASVZK010000057.1, read as the reverse complement.
GGAGGCGCTGGGACGCAAAAAGCGCGAGAACGAGATGGCGCGCGCGGTGCGCTATGCCAAGGAGATTGGCGCGGCGAACGTCATTCCGTCCGCTGGACCGCCGTGCTTCCTCGATGACGACCTTTTCCACCTCAACGACTTTGACCGCGACCCGGTCAACACCTTTCCCGACGAGACGGTCTTCCTGGAATACATGGCCGCTAATGGGTATGATAACGGCCGCCTGATGATCCCGGGCACTGCGATAGAGCTTGCGCCTGGGCGCTGCGAGGTGATCCATGATCGCCCTGAGGTCGAGGTAGCCGCGATTTTCGCCGACAAGCGCGCGTACCTCGAAGCCTACAAAGCGCGCCAGCAGCCCCGGATTGACGCAATCAAGGCGACGTGGCCACGCGGCCAGGTAGATATCCTGTCGTCGATCAAGGTGTGGTTTGAGCCGCTCATCCAGGCCGCCGACATTACCTCGGTTGGCATCAACGGCCGTGTGCTGCTCGACTGCGACACCGTCGGCGTTGTGCTCGACTTCCAGCGCCGCGAGGTCTACGCCTGGAACGGTGAGGAGTGGGAATACCGGCTGCACGTCAAGCCCGAACTGATCGAATCGGCCATTGTGCGCCATCAGGAGGACTGGGTCAACGACCTGTTCCTTTCCTGCCGCTTCGAGGCCGAGCGCAAGGGCGCCTACAACGAGTATGTCTACAACTTCTTCAAGTGTTTGACACTGGAGCGGTTGGAGTATGCCGAAGGCTACTACTCCGAGAAAGCCCATGAACACCAGTTCTTCGAGGCTGACGGCTATCGCATCCAGCGCCGCTGTCCGCATCTGCGCGCCGACCTGACGCGCTTCAGTCACATTGACGACGGCATCCTCACCTGCACGCTCCATGGCTGGCAGTTCGAGCTAGCGACTGGCCGCTGCCTGACCTCCGACGACCGCAAGATCTTCGCCCAGCGGCTGACCGATGACGGCCAGCTTGTTGGCGCAACGACCGGCACGCCAGACCAGGAGGCAGCCGCGCAGGTTGGCGGCCTGCCCGCCAGCGCCAGCATGCGCGCCTCCCGCGATGAGCGCCGCCTCATCCGCGACCGCTGCGCGCATTGTTGGTACGACCCCAATCGGAAGCTCTAATGACCAGCGTTGGGCCTGACGTGGCGCTGATCGCCGCGCTACGCTCCGCGTTGGCCGCCGCGGCCAACCCGGCGCAGGCGGAACCGATGCGCGCCTACATGAAGTCGGCGATGCCCTACCTCGGCGTCAAAACGCCCGCGCTGCGCAAGGTCTGCCGCGCGGTCTTCGCGGCCCACCCGCTCGTTGGCTACGCCCAGTGGGAAGCGACCGTTCGCGCCCTCTGGCGGGAAGCGACCTACCACGAAGAGCGGTACGCCGCCATGGAACTGGCGGGCGACCGGCGCTACCACGAATTTCATACGCTGGACGCGCTGCCGCTCTATGAGGAGATGATCGTCAGCGGCGCCTGGTGGGACTACGTTGACCCACTGGCGACCTACCTCATTGGCGACCTGTTGCGGCGCTATCCTGAAGCCATGCGCGAGACGGTCCTGGCCTGGAGTCGCGACCCTGACTACTGGCGCAGGCGGGCGGCGATCATCTGTCAGCTTGGCTTCAAGGCCGAAATAGATGAGAGCCTGCTCTTCGCCTGCATCGAGCCCAATCTGTCCGACCACTACTTCTTCATCCGCAAAGGCATTGGCTGGGCGCTGCGAGAGTACGCCAAAACCGCGCCCGACGCCGTACGCGCCTTCGTCAAGGCTCATGAATCCACCATCAGCCCGCTTAGCCGTCGCGAGGCGCTCAAGCATCTGGGTGGGGTATTCTGACGGCGAACAGGAGGCTATCACATGACTCTGCCAACGCCCGCTGAGGAGCTGCCACTCGTCCACCTCGTTCGCCCGGCGCGAGTCGCGCCGCCCGAGGGCCAGCGCCCGCCGTTGCTCTCACTGGCGCACGGCGTCGGCTCCAACGAACGCGACCTTTTTTCTTTCGCTGATGAACTTGACCCACGCTTCGTCGTAGTCAGCGCGCGGGCGCCGCTGACCCGCGGACCTGAGTCCTACGCCTGGTTCACCGTGCAGTTCCTGCCGCAGGGCTTCGCCATCGCGCCGGAACAACTGGACGCGAGCCGCACGGCCTACGCAGCCTTCGTGACCGCCGCCGCCCGGGCGTACAACGCAGACCCGGCGCGCATCTACACCCTTGGATTCAGCCAGGGGGCGATCATCTCACTGGTCACCGCGCTCTCACATCCCAAGCTCTTCGCGGGCGTCATCGCGATGTCCGGCCGCATCACGCCCGAAGCGGTACCGTGGATAGCCAGCCCAGACGAGACAGCGGGCATGCCAGTCTTTGTGTCTCACGGCGTCATGGACCAGGTCATCGGCATTGACCATGCCCGCGCGGCGAAGACCATCCTGGAGCGCCAGCGTGTAAACCTCAGCTACCATGAGTACCCCGCCGCCCACACGATCTCACCCGCCATGTTCCGCGACATGACCGCATGGGTCCAAGAGCGACTGGCTACGGCCTGAACGACGCTTACGATTGTTGGGCGAAACCCCAGTCCAGCAATGCGTGCGCGTCGTTGGCGCGGGCCTGGCTCGATGGATCACCAAGCAGGACGCCCACGAGGAGCCGCCCGTTGACGACCGCCGCGAACGCTACGCAGTAGCCCGCCGCTGTCGTGTACCCCGACTTTACGCCCTCGACGCCCGAATACGCCGCTGAGCCGCCGGAGAGCAGGTCATTCGTGCCGTAGAGAGTGTACGCCTTGTGAGAGGACGTTTGAGGGATGATCAAATAGCGCGTCGAGGTGATCTGCGCGACTCCTGGCTGCTGGATGACAATCGCCGTGAGCTCCGCCAGATCGCGGGCGGAAGAGATGTTGCTGTTGTCCAGGCCATCGGGCGAGACGAATGAGGTATGTGTCAGGCCTAGCTCGACCGAGTCGCGGTTCATCAGCGCGACAAAGGTGGGTGAGTCGCCTGAGACGGCGTCCGCGACAGCCACCGCGGCGTCGTTGCCGCCAGGAACCATGAGACCGTACAGCAACTGGCGCATCGACAACTGCTCGCCCGCGCTGAGCCCCATGTAGCTATTATTGCTATTCACCAGCGCGGCGGCGTCAGCGCCGACTGTCACTGGCTGGTCGAGCGACCCCGAAGTGACCGCCAGGAGCAGTGTCATGATCTTCGTCAGGCTGGCCACGGAGCGCGGCTGGTCTGAGTTCTTTTCATAGAGAATCCAGCCGTTGGCGGGGTCGTACAGGAAAGCGGCCTTAGCCTGAATCAAGGGGGCGGGGCTTCCGTTCGCTGACGTATGCAGAGTAAGGTTGGCGAGCGGCGACACCGCGCCAAAGTGCAGCGTGCGGTCGGGATGAAGCGAGGACGTGACACCAGCTTCGGGGCCAGACAGCGGCGGACCGGGCAGCGGCGGTGTGTATTGGGAGGCGTTGTATACCACAAAGCCAGCAATGGCGAGGACGGCGAGGAACGCGCCCGCGCCAATCCACACCAGCCGGCGGCGCTGGCGGCGCTGCGCCAGCGTCAGCAGTCCCTGGCGCGGGGCCAGCCGCCGCAGCGCGGCGCGCAGACCCGGCCGCCCGGGCCGCTGCGGAGTAGCGCCGACGTCGAGATTGACAATCGTCAGTTTGCGCGTGGCGCGCGGATCACGCTTGCCGGGAACTGTCCAGCCTTGCGTTGGCGGGGGGACATCGAGCTTGAAGCGCGGCTTTTCGCGCGTTCGCGCCGCCATGGACAGCTCTCCTTGGATATAGATTGGCCGCAATTGAGGTCGCGCGTCCTGCCCGAGGGCGCTGAACGAGCGGGGAAAGACTTCCGAATTTCGCTGGCGGATCGCCTTTAGTTCTGGTCGAAGTCTGGCTGGCTCTCGTCCTGGCTGACGATCACGACATCCTCGTGCAGCGGCGTAACCTCGGCAACCAGCAGAATCAGCGAGTCACCGATGCGCACGTTGCCAGACACCGGGATGACGCGCATCCGCGGAGCTGGGCTCCGTCCATTCGCCGCCGGTTCGACGCCAGCGAGCGCGTCCGGCGCGACGTCATCGATCATAGGCAGTGTCTGCTCACCCAGCGCGGTTGGTGTCACCACATAGCCGGTGACGCGCGTTCCCCGATCCTCGAGCACCAGATCAGCGAGTGAGCCGAGGCACGAGCCGCGCATCGTCAGGATCGCCATCTCGCAGATCACATTCAGGTGGGGCATACGCTCCAGTTCGCGCGGAGCGGTCGACTTGAAGGGGTCGGCGTTGAGCATGACGACATCGCCATCCATCGAGATGACGTGGTCAAGCCCAATCGTGCCCCCAGCCCGCCGCCGCTTGAAGAGCCGAGCGAACAGACCACGGGACTCTTCGGCGGGGGCGACGACGAGGCCCATGACCTGGCCAGCGATAGGATCAAAAATGAGGTCAGCGACACGCCCGACAGGCTCGATGGACGAGGCGTCCACGACCTGCCGGTGAAGCAGCCTGCTCGCCAGCCACGCTTGCTCGGTAGCGGGGTGGAGGAGGACCGGGCTTTGCAGATCATCCTGAACGGTGATGTCATCCATGGATTCCACGTGCTCCAATTGTTCCACAGCGACTCGCCTCCTAGTTAGACGGTTGACCGCGCCGGGATGGCGCGCGGACGCCATCAGGGACAGGAAGCCTGGCAGTGACGGGGCCTCCCAGCGCCGCTGGTGGAACCGCCGCCCACCACAACACGCCAGTGGTAGGCGGCGGAGCCGGTGGGGAGAGAGCCAGCAGCAGACAAGCGCCCTGGCTGGGCGTGCGCCCACCCTCCCCCCAGAATGAGCGGGCAAATATGGCTATCTGATATCTAACAACGAACGACGCGGGCGTGAGGGTCTCACAAACTCGCGGATAACGCCGGAATGGTAGGTCGCGTCAGGGATACAGGGCGGTACTGAATGGAAGGGCGGGGCCGTTCGACATCACTCGGAGCGCGCCTCCGGAGGGCCCCAGGTAATAGACAAATCGTACACTAAACTCAGCCACACTGGAAGGGAGATTTAGTGGCGACAACACGCTCACGCCTGGTTGTGTCACCATGATCTTGGCGCCATTGACTCCGGCATAGATGGCAAGTTGGGGAGTCGCTGATGGTGATCACCGAAAAACCAGCCGAGACGGCGCGAACGTGACATGAGCGCGCGCCCTAAGGTGAAAACTCCAGACGAGCATCAGGAAGACGCCCGCCGCACTCGGCGTCAGGCGCGTAGGAAGCGCCGTGATACAATTCTCACCAGACGCGCGCCGCAACGCCCATTGGGGCGTGACGCCGCCTCACAGAAGGATGTTCCTGACGACCATGACGCCTAGCACGCCTCCCAAGAGTGACCGACGAAAGCTCGCCGTCCTCGGCAGCACGGGCTCGATCGGCCGCCAGACGCTGGATGTCGTCCGCGCCTATCCCGACCACTTTGAGGTGGTGGCGCTGGCCGCCCGCGGGAATGTCGACCTGTTGGCGGCCCAGTCGCGCGAGTTCCGGCCTGCGCTCACCGTCCTTACCAGCGACGATCCGGCCGCGGGCCAGCGGCTGCGCGCGGCGCTGCCCGAGGGACTCGCCATCCAGCTCGGCGCCGGGGGGCTGACAACTGCCGCGACGCTACCTGGAGTAGACATGGTGGTCGCCGCGACGTCGGGGCTGGTCGGCGTGGCGCCCACCATCGCCGCCATCAACGCCGGCAAGACCATCGCGCTGGCCAACAAGGAAACGCTGGTCATGGCTGGCCACCTGGTTATGCCCCTGGCGCGCGCGCGCGGCGTCCAAATCCTTCCGGTGGATAGCGAACACAATGCGCTCTGGCAGTGCCTGCGTGGAGAAGACCCCGCCAGCGTGCGCCGACTGCTCATCACCGCCTCGGGCGGACCATTCCGGCGGCTCGCGCTGGCGCAGATGCGCGAGGTCACACCCGATCAGGCGCTAAATCATCCGACCTGGCGCATGGGCCCAAAGGTCACGGTGGATTCCTCGACCCTGATGAACAAGGGGCTGGAAGTCATCGAGGCGCACTGGCTCTACGATATGCCTTATGAGCGCATCGCCGTCGTCGTCCATCCCCAGAGCGTCATCCACTCGATGGTGGAGTATCAGGACGATTCGATCAAGATGCAGGCCAGCATCCCCAGCATGCATCTCCCTATCCAGTACGCCTTGAGCTATCCCGAGCGGCTGGACCGCGCAGGCACGCCGCTTGCGCTACCTCTGCGCTGGGACGAAGTGGCGAAACTGGATTTCGAAGCGGTTGACATGGAGCGGTTTCCCTGCCTGGCGCTGGCGTATGAGGCGGGCAGGGTTGGCGGCTCAGCGCCCGCGATCCTGGTCGGCGCGGACGAGACGGCGGTAGACCTCTTTCTGCGCGGCGCTATCCACCTGACCGATATCGCGACGATAGTCAGCGAAACGCTCCAGCGCCACAACGTGATCGCCAATCCGGGCGTAGAGGAAGTGGGCGTGGTGTCGGCCTGGGCGCAGGACGAGGCGCGGCGTGTGGCGGAGCGCCTCACTGGCGCGCGACTGCCCGCGGCGGGCGCGGATGCGTGATCGCGCTGTAGCGTCCCGACGGGGCGACGATGTGCGGCTGAAGACGGAGAGCAATTATGATTTCTATACCGTGGTACTGGTACCTGATGGCGATTCCAGTCTTCGGGCTTCTCGTGCTCGTCCATGAGTTCGGTCACTTCATCACGGCCAAGTGGGCGGGCATCCGCGTGGACGAGTTCGCGATTGGCTTCCCGCCCCGCCTCTTCGGCTTCACGCGTGGTGAGACGACCTACTCGATCAACGCGCTTCCCATCGGCGGCTACGTTCGCATGCCGGGGGAAAACGGCGAGATGACTAACGCGGCGGGCCAGTACGATCCGCGCGCATTCGCCGCCAAGCCCGCGTCCAAGCGCCTGATAGTGCTGCTGGCGGGCGTAACGATGAATTTGATCTTCGCCGTTATCTTCTTTACGGCGGCTGAGGCCGTGGGCAAGGTCGAGTTCCGCCCGGTGATCGCTGTCGTCTCTTCTGGCTCGCCCGCGCAAGCGTCCGGGTTGCGGACAGGCGACACCTTCATCTCGGTTGACGGCCACTCGATCAAGTACTTCTCCGATGTGCAGACACTGGTCGCCGCCGACGAGACAAAGGCGCTGGCCGCTGACAAGAAAGCGACCACCACTCCTGTCGCTATTGTCGTGCGTCACAGCGACGGCTCGCTCCTCAGCGTCACAGTCCAGGCGCGCATCAACAGCGCGAAGGGCGCGCTCGGCATCGAGGCTGACCAGGCGAACCCCTACCACTTCCCCGCGCCGCTCTGGAAAGCGCCGATCCTTGGCATCCAGGACATCGGCGCGGTCACCAGTGGCACCTACCATGCGATTGGCGCGATCATTCGCGGCGCGCTGCCGTTCAACCAGGCGGTGCAGGGGCCAGTCGGGATTGTCACCGCGACAGGCGAGACGGCGGCCGCTATCCCCATCGCGGGGCCGTACTGGCTGCTCTTCCTCATCGGCGCGCTCAACTTGAGCCTGGCCATCATGAACCTGCTGCCGATTCCGGCGCTGGACGGCGGCCGCATTCTCTTCGTGCTGATTGAGGTGCTGCGGCGCGGCAAGCGTATTAGTCCTGAGCGCGAGGGCCTGGTGAATCTGATCGGCATGGCGGCGGTGCTGCTGCTGGTCGCCGTCATCACCTTCGGCGATATCTCCAATCTCATCGCCGGACATTAGGACCCGCGCGGAGCTCGGCGAGGCGAATAGATCCGCCTGCTAAGGGCGCGCCACCGCCAAGGCCGCCGGCGCGGGGTGGACTCCGGCCGCGATTCGCTCCTCGCTCGTAGGCGATAGGGTCAGGAAGCGATATCCCGCTCCCGAAATTAGGTCTAGTCCCCGTAGCCGTTGGGGTGGGACTGGCGCCAGGCCCAGGCGGAGGCGAGCAGGGTGCGCAGGTCGCTGTGACGTGGCTCCCAGCCCAGTTCGGCGCGGATGCGCGCGGAGCTGGCCACCGTCGCTGGCTGGTCGCCCGCGCGCCGTGGCCGCTCGATAACCGTGATCTCCCGCCCCGTCACTTCCCGCGCCATCTCCACTACCTGCCGCACCGAATAGCCGGTCTCCGAGCCCACGTTGTAGATTCGCAGCCCCGGCTCGCCGCCCGCCAGCGCCAGCAGATGCGCGCTCGCCAGATCACGCACATGGATGTAGTCACGCACCCCCGTGCCGTCGGGCGTCGGGTAGTCGGCCCCGTAGATCGTCACCGGCGCCTCCTGCTCGGCGGCGCGCAGGACCAGCGGCATCAAGTGCGTCTCGGGCTGATGCGCCTCGCCGTTGGCCTCGGTGGCTCCGGCGGCGTTGAAGTAGCGCAGCGAGGTGCAGATCAGGCCATGGACCGGCGCGACCCATTTGAGCATCGCCTCGACCATCAGCTTCGATTCGCCATACGGGCTGACCGGCTCAACCGGCGACGCCTCGCTCAGCGGCAGCGGCGCGTCGGCGGCGTAGACCGCGGCGGTGGAGCTGAAGACCAGCCGCCTGACGCCGGTCTCGATGAGCGCGCGGATAACAGCCATCGAGCCGCCAGCGTTGACCTCGAAGAAGGCGGCGGGATTGGTGGCCGAGAGGCCGACCTCGATCAGGCCGACCATGTGGATGACCGCTTCGACGCTATACGTGGTGAGCGTCTGGCGCAGCAGCGCCTCGTCGTGGATCTCACCCTGGACAAAGGGCACGCCCGCGGGAATAGCGGCGCGATGCCCCTTCTCCAGCGAGTCGAAGACGACGGGGCGATGCCCGGCCGCCAGCAACTCCTCGACGATTACACTCCCAATATAGCCGGCCCCGCCGGTCACCAGCACACGCACAGTCGCCTCCACAATTCCGAAAAGCCTGCTTCACGGGCCCCGGATCGGCATCATGCGGGGCGCCCGCCCTACCCGAATCTCCGCGTCACATCCGCCCAGCGCCCCCGCGCAGTATAAGAGCACGCGCGACAGGCACGCAAGCCACGCAGACCACAGGAGCCGCGCAACGGAGGCTTGACGCGGCCGACGGGCCATCGGTACGATGGGATGAGTAGCCATCTCCCACCCCACGACTGACGATAGCGACGGAGCGACACCAAGATGCCTGGACGGCGCGCGCACACCTCTCTCATCCTCATCTTCACCCTCCTCAGCCTCATTGCCGCGCTCGCCGCAGGCTGCGGCGGGACAGCATCGAATGGCGGCGCGACGAGCGCACGCCCGACCGCGACCCGCGCTCTGCCGCCCGTGCGCTACGTGGCGCTGGGAGCCAGCGACGCTGTCGGCGTGGGCGCGAGCGACCAGAACCATACCGCGTATGTGCCGATCCTCATCTCACGTCTGCCAAAAGGGGCCAGCGCCCTCAACCTGGGCATCAGCGGCGAGACCCTCCATGAGGCGCTGACCGCCGAGTTGCCGCAGGCCATCGCCGCCCAGCCCACGCTCGTGACCGTCTGGCTCGTCGGCAACGACTTCAAGAACTGCGCGCCGCTCGCGCAATACATCAACGACCTCAACACCCTGCTTACGCAACTGAAGACGAAGACGAGCGCGCTCGTCTTCGTTGCCAACGCGCCCGACTTCAGCGCGCTGCCCGCCATACAGCAGCAAGCCGCAGCCGGCGCGTTCTGCAATGTCTCCGGCTCGCGCGCCGCCATCCGGGCGCTGACCGTACAGTGGAACATCGCAATCGCGCGCGCTGTCGCGGCGCATCACGATTCCCTGATAGATCTGTTCAGCGCCAACATCGCCGCCAACCCGCAAGATATCTCCAGCGATGGTTTCCACCCATCCGACGCTGGCTACCTGGCGCTCGCCAACGCCTTCTGGACCGCGATCACCGCGCGGAAAGCCGCATGAGACATCGCGCAGACTGAGCGCTGGCGATTGACGCGGCGGAACGGCGCGTGGTAAATTTAACGAAATACCTGGCTGCGCGCAGTGTCGCGCGAGCGCCAGGTTCCCGGCGCGCGATGGCGACCCTTCGCGGCTGGGCGTTTTCATAATGTGACCAGTTCGCGGGTTGCGCACACCGCTAGCCCGCCTGATTTCATCTGATTTTGTTCATACTCTCGCCTCGTGAGCGAGCGAGGCGCTCATTCCATCGCGCAGCCGGGGACACACGCCGCGTCCCCCTATCGAGCCCACGGCTAAGGCGCCCCGGCGCGCGATGCGGTACAAGGGGGTTGCGCGACCATGGCGACTACGCCCGCCACTGACCCGTGGCAGCGGAAGTTTGGCAAGGAAGGTCTGACGTTCGACGATGTGCTCCTGATTCCCGGTGAGTCACACGTCTTGCCGGGCGACGTCTCGACTGTGACGAAGGTCACAACCGACATCAGTCTCAACATCCCGATCCTCTCCGCCGCGATGGATACCGTCACCGAGGCCCGCCTCGCCATCGCGCTTGCCCGCGAAGGCGGCCTAGGAGTCATCCATCGCAACCTCTCCATCGAAGACCAGGCGGCCGAGGTAGACAAGGTCAAGCGCTCCGAGTCAGGCATGATCACCGACCCGATCACTCTGGGTCCCGACGAGCCGCTGAGCGCCGCGATGGCCGTCATGAGCCGCTACCACATCTCAGGCATACCCGTGACGGAAAATGGCAAGCTCGTCGGCATCCTCACCAACCGCGACCTGCGTTTCGAGCGCGACATGACCCGCACTATCGGCGAGTTGATGACCCGCGAGCGACTTGTGACCACTACCGTAGGCACTACCCTCGACGAGGCGCTGGAGATCCTGCACCGGCACAAGGTCGAGAAGCTGCCGGTGGTGGACGAGCACGGTATGCTCAAGGGCCTGATCACTGTCAAGGACATCCAGAAGAAGAAGCAATACCCCAACGCCACCAAGGATAGTCAGGGACGTCTGCGCGGCGCGGCGGCGGTCGGCACGGGGCCTGATACCATGGCGCGCGTCGAGGCGCTGGTGGCCGAGGAAGTAGACCTGATCGTCGTGGACACCTCGCACGGCCACTCCCACCTGGTCATTGAGGCGGTCAAGCGCATCGTCCAGACTTTCGGCAAGCAGACGCAGATCGCCGCGGGCAACGTCGCCACTGGCGAGGCCACCCGCGCGCTCATCGAAGCGGGCGTCCATGCGGTGAAGGTTGGAGTCGGGCCTGGTTGCTTTGCGGCTGGCACGCGCATCCTGATGGCGGACACAACCTACAAGAACATCGAGGATGTCAGGCCAGGCGACCGTGTCATCAATATGAACGGCGAGCCCGTGACGGTCGCGAACGCCTGGCAGACTGGTATACGCGAGGTCATGGCGCTGCGCCACACCGCGTCGTACCGTGAATCGGTAATGACACCCGACCATCGCTTCTTTACCGGGAATCTGCGCACGGTAAGCAAGCCATCCATCAGCTCGCGCGGGTATGCGACGCTGCTGGAGAAGCCCACACGCTTCGGTGTCAGCAAGCTCGGGTGGACCGAGATCGGCAAGGCGATGGGCGACGCCTTGCTGGCTCCCAAACGCATCACTTTCGAACTGCCTGAAACATTCGAGATTGACCTAAGGGAATTCGCTGTGCGCCGGGAAAAGCAGCTCGCACGCTACCACACGCATATCGCGCCGAGCTATGAGCTCGGATACCTGTTCGGGACCTTTCTCGGCGATGGCCATGCGTTCATTGCGAAGTCACGCAATTCCGAAATTGGCCGCGCGTCGTGGTGCTTCGCGCCCCATGAGACCGCCATCGCCGAGAAGTTGGCGGCATGCCTGCATGCCGTAACTGGTGTTCAGCAAACTCCCACTCCCGGCGGGAAGGTCTTGAACATCCACTTCTATTCCCTCCAGTGGGCAAGGCTGTTGGCGCAGTTTGGCAAGCGTCACGAGAAGCATCTTCCCAGTCGCTACCTCAGCGCCAACCCTGCCTACCAGCGCGGGCTGTATGATGGACTGCTGGATAGCGATGGACATGTGGGCAGCGACGGGCGCATCAGCTTTCACAACACCTCACAGCAGCTTATCGAGCTCTTCAATGTGCTCTGCTTCATCCACGAAGGCAGTTTCCCGAACTCGTCAACTGAAGCGCCCAGCGCGGGCGGTCTCGTCGGAACATCTGCCGAGCGCTGCCGTGAGAGCTATCGCTCGCGGCTCAACCTCACGCATCGCAAACGTCACCTCACGGACTTCCAGGTGGTCAAGCCCCTTGGCAGCCGGGATCTCGGCGTGGCTGTCCCCGTCTTCGACATCGAGGTGGACTGCCCAACGCATAGCTTCATCGCGGACAACGTGATCGTCCACAACTCAATTTGCACAACACGCGTGGTCGCCGGCACGGGCGTCCCACAAATTACCGCGATCTTCGATTGCGCTCAGGCCGCCGCTGGCAGCGGGGTCCCGATCATCGGTGATGGCGGCATCCAATATTCCGGTGACATCGCCAAGGCCATCGCCGCCGGGGCGGACACCGTCATGCTGGGCAGCCTGCTGGCCGGCGTGGACGAGTCGCCGGGAGAGTTGATCATCTCGCAGGGCGAGCGCTACAAGGATTACCGCGGCATGGGCTCTATCGGCGCGATGAAGCAGCGCAGCTACAGCAAAGACCGCTACTTCCAGGCGGGCGTCTCCGATGAGTCGCAACTGATCGCCGAGGGCATCGAAGGGCGCGTACCCTATAAGGGCCCGCTGGGCACGATGGTCTTCCAGCTCGCGGGCGGCCTACGCCAGGCGATGGGCTACACGGGCTCCGCGACCATCACCGACCTGCAGCGGAACGCGCGCTTCATCCGCATCACCAGCGCGGGACTGCGTGAGAGCCACCCGCACGACGTGGTGATCACGAAAGAAGCGCCTAACTATGGCGTCGGCCGCCGCTAATCGCGGAAGCCATCGCCTGAAACGGCAAGCGACGAGGGGAGCGGACGGACTGTCCGCTCCCCTCGCGTATCAATGGGCGAGCGCCTACTGGGTCTGGGCCGCCTTGCGGAAGTAGTCCGCATTGAGTTGCGTGTACTCCTTCCACTGGTCCGGGACCGCGCTCTCCTCGAAGATCGCAGCCACCGGGCACGCTGGCTCGCAGGCGCCACAGTCAATGCATTCGTCCGGGTTGATGTACAACTGGTCGAAATGGTCGTAGTTCGGCTCGCCTGCCGCCGGATGGATGCAATCCACCGGGCAAACGTCCACACACGAGCCATCTTTCACCCCAACGCAGGGTTGGGTAATGACGTAGGTCATCGAGTCCTCGCTAGCTTTCAAAGAACCACGCGCCGCCGCGGCGTCTCACCGCTCGCGGAGGTCCTCGCGCGCGGGCGCGCTCATAGCGCCTTCGCCTGAACCGCGCGCGCTGGCGTGGACTGCGCCGTCGCGGAACCTCAGCTGGCCTTGCCCACACGCACGCGCCACACCTCCGGTCCTTGTTCAAGATATACCCACAACAGCTGTCCTGGGTACTCCGCAACAAGCTGATAGTACAGAGGCTTGGGGTCGTGGTCGTTGATGAGAATGAAACTGGCGCCCACAGTCAGCGCATTGAAGCGCTCAAAGATCAGCGGATGGCGGCGCGCGGGCGCCAGTTCGCGTACATCCAGCGCGGGCAGGTGGTCCACGTTCTCTGCGCTTTCCGCTTCCTCATGCAGCGCGTCGAGCAGGGCGCTTTGCGCGTCAGCGGAGACCGTCTGCTCAATCAATGGCAGGTACACGCGCTCTTCCTTGGCCAGGTGGACGCCAAAGAGCGTCTGCAGTTGGAGGACAAGACGCTCGAGCTTGCGCGTGAGCCCGGCGCGGTCGCTCGCGCTCGCCGCGCGCAGCGCGTTCGCCGTCTCAGTGATCTGGCGGGCATAGGCGCCGATATATTCGTGGTCAACGCTCATCGTCGCGGTCGGCGAGCCGTGCTCGCGGATGATGGGGTCGAGCGCGGGGTAAAGCGATCGCTCTTCGCCCTGCGCGTGGGGCAATAGCTCGCCACTCAGGAATCCAGTCAGCCCATCGAGTAGGCCAGCCAGACTAGCGGCGTCGGTCTCCGCCGCGCTCGCCTCGACGTCGGCGACGTACTGATCCAGGGTTTCAGCCAGCGCGCGATGATGGGCGCGAATCGCGTCCGTCAACTTGTGTGTGGTGGTTGCGCTCATGATGATTCACCTCGTTCGCCTGAGGTCCACTGCCCGGGTATCCTCTCCGTCTGAGGTAACGCGGGCGCGCCAGGCGTTATCTGGAGTATGGGCCGCTGCCGGGACGCCGGCAGCGACTTTTGTCATACCGCGATGAAATTGGCGGGATCGGCGGAAGATAGCAGTTCCATGCGACAAAGGTCACAGCATCGATCGCCACAGCGCGCCTACGCTGAGGAAAGCGGGAGGCGTCCGCAATCGTGCCGCGGGAATCACGCCTTCCGCGCTACTTCCGCCGCGGCTGCACGGGTCACCAGAGCCCCTGAAGCCACGGCGCCTGGAGGATATCCACTATGGCCGGTACGCTCGACATCGTCACGCTCAACGAGCGCATCTTCGAGGCGCTCCACAACGTCTATGACCCGGAAATTGGCGTCAATATCGTCGACCTGGGACTGGTTTATGGAGTGGATATCCGCGATGATGGGTTTGTCACACTGCGCATGACACTGACCACGCCTGGCTGCCCGATGCACGAATCCATCGGCGCGGGAGTCGGCGCCGCGCTCTCGACGATTCCTGGGGTCACCGGAGGCGACATCAAGATCGTCTGGGAGCCCGCCTGGGAACCCTCGATGATGACACAGGCGGGCCGCGAGGCCCTGGGCTGGGCCTAACGGCCTCCTACGCTCAACCTGCCCGCGTGGGCGACCTGCGCGGCGCGACCACTCCGACGACATTCACCGCGGCGATCAGCAATCCCCCACCGAGAATCATCGCCGCCACCTGGAACGCGCCGATCCAGTCGAGCATGGCGAAAAGGATCGCCAGGGTTAGCCCACCATTGATGAGCCAGAAGCTCAGCCAGGCCGCGCGCTGGTGGACGAGGTCGCGCATCAGCGGCACGGGCTGGCGACCGGCGAGCGGCCCGTAGCGCGACTGCCAGATGAGAAACGGCACGATCTTATACAGATAGCCGAACGCGCTCTGCCCCAGCCAGCCCACCAGCGCCGCCAGCCCGAGCGCCACGAACGCTGGCTCGCTCCCTCCGCCAGCCAGCGCCACCCCGACAGCCGCGGTTATCGTACCGACAAGGTACATGACGGCGGCTATTGTGTGGTACTGCGTCACATCCAGTGGCTTGCGCTTGCGTGCGCGCAGCATGCGGCGGTAGTCCAACGCAAAGAGCCATACCGCCACGACCAGACTGAGGCCGCCAAGCGCCTCCAGTGGAACCCATTCTAGGCTGAAGCCCGTGGCCAACCCTACCACTCCCCCGTTGAGCAACAGGAACACGCGCTGCCCCAACGTATCGGGATGGCTGTGAACGAGTGCGAAGAGCCGCGTCAAGGTATAGGAGACCCCCATCAGCGTGCAGGTCAGCCAACCCGCGAGGCCCAGCGTGATATGCGCCAGTAGCAGCCGCTGGACGCCCGCTCCGAGGAATCCGAACGCCAAGTTGAATGCGGCGGTCAGGCCGAGGCTGACCACGATCCCAAGATAGACCAGCGACGCGATGAGATACCGCGCGGTCAGCGGCTGCTTCGTCGCCCCCGCGATGGTCGCGCCCATGATGACGATATAGTGGGCGACTGCCAGAATGACGATGGAGCCACCCACGATGAGCAGCCCGGTGTTCATGAGCCAAAAACCGGTGACCAGCAGTGTTACACCAGCGAGATAAACGGGATACTGGGCGCCAGCGAAGCGCGCCGCCCGCAACGGGCTGACCAGGATCACCGGCGCAAGCTGCAGCGAGGCGCCCATGATGGTCATGGTTAGCCAGCCAAGCGTCACGATGTGGACGAGCGCCAGCACATGCGGAAAGCCGGGAGCCAGCAACGCCTGTGGGGCGATAACAGGTAGCAGCGCGCCAAAGAGCGCCGCCGCGCCCACGCCCGTCAGCAGAAACGGCAGCGGCAGCCAGAGCGGCACACCTCCACGTGTCAGACCGCCCAGTCCGCTCACGCCTACTGGCGCAGGCGCCTGGCGAGTGGTTGCGTTCATCATCTCGCTCCATTTCCCTGTGGCTGGGTCCCGGGCGCCACACAACTAGCCCTCGCGCGTGAACCGCACAACCCACTCAGAGGCTGAGAGGGATTGCGTCTCGTGACCGAATCCGCGAGCGCCCAGCGCGCCATAGAGCGGGGCAGGCTCGAATGGCGCGATGATAATGAGCGACTGGCCCGCCGGGACACGCTCAGCGGCTTCCATGATCGCGACGAATGGCTCGCCGCCATCCGCCAGTGTGGGGCGCACATCCAAAATCTCGGCGGCCGTGCGCTTCCAGTCGGCCACCTGATCGGCAACCTGCATCTCACGACTCTCCTTTGAATGACTGCTATTGCGCCTGCTCATCGTGCGCGGCAGACGAGCGGATCACGGCGCGTGTATTGCGCTTCTACGGGGAGAGAGTGTACGCTGACCGGTGGCGGCGAGACAGCGACGTTTGTCGCATTGCGCGCTTTCTTGGCTGCCGGTCTGGAGACGCCGTAATGATTGATCTGGATGTCTTACGCCAGATTCCTATGTTCGCCAGCCTCGCGCCCGATGACCTGGCGTCCGTCGCCGCCGTGACCCGTGAGCGGCGCTACGCGCGTGGCGATGTGATCGTTCTCGCCGGGCTGGATGGCGGCGCGCTCTATTTCGTGCGCCGTGGTCTGGTGAAGGTCTACAAGACCTCGGATGAAGGCAAGGAACAGACACTGCGCCTGATGGGCCCCGGACAAACCTTCAATGATGTGCCTGCGCTCGATGGCGGCCCTAACCCGGCAAGCGCGATGGCCATGGAGCCGACCGTGGTCTACGCCGTCAGCGGCGCGCAGCTACGGCGGCTGATCGTCGAACGGCCAGGCGTCGCGGAGGCCACCGTGCGGACACTTGGCGCGGCGCTGCGCCATCTGGTGACACTGGTTGAGGACCTCTCATTCCGGCATGTTCGGGCGCGTGTCGCCAAGATCCTGCTCGAACAGGAGGAGCGCATCGCGCAAAGCGATCAGGAGCCACACCGTCTGACCCAGCAGGAAATCGCCGCCCTGGCAGGCACCGCACGCGAAATGGTGGGGCGCGCACTTAAGGAGCTTGAGGGCGCAGGCGCTATCCGCAGCGCGCACGGCGTCATTTCTGTTGTCAATCGCGAGCGTTTGCAGCTACTCATGCAATAGCCGCCACCCCAGGCGCCCACCCAACTGGCGCGCCGGCTCGTATAGGGATCATGACGCGCTGTGAGGCCAGAGTGGTGGAGGTCGAATGGAGCCAGAATCGCCCGATACGCCCGCGCGCGTCGCCATCCTTGGGCTGGGTCTGATGGGCGGCTCGCTCGGTCTGGCGCTGAAGCGCGCATGGCCGGCGAGCGTCATCACCGGCTATGACATAGAGCCAGCCGTTGCGGAACGCGCGCGCGCGCGGGGCGCGATAGACATGCTTCAGGCGTTCGTCGCTGAAGCGCTCACTGGCGCCACTCTGGTGGTCATCGCGACGCCAACGCTCGCCGCGCGGAACGCGCTACGGGAAATCGGCGCCTGCTGGGAGCGCCTCGCGCCCCATGCCGTCATCACCGATGTGTGCAGTGTCAAGGGGCCGCTGGCCGTTTGGGCGCGAGAGGAACTTCCGCAGCCTGCGCGTTTCGTAGGTGGACATCCCATTTGCGGCTCCGAGCGCGCCGGGATCGAAGCGGCGTCTGTCGATCTGTACATGGGCGCGCGCTGGGTCATCTCACCGACGCCGGAGTCAGCGCCCGCCGCCACGGCGCAGGTTGACGCGCTAGCGCGCGCGGCGGGCGCCGCTCCGATGCGCATGGACCCGGAAACACACGACGGCGCCGTCGCCGGGATCAGCCATGCGCCGCTGGCGGTCGCGGCGGCGCTGGCGGGCGCGCTGGCCGCGGAACCGGAGTGGCCAGTGATGGCTGCGCTGGCCGCCGGGGGCTACCGCGACACTACGCGCGTCGCCGCGGGTGATCCCATCATGGGGCGAGACATGCTGCTCGCCAACCGAGAGCGCGTCCTTGTCCAGTTGGACGCCGTTGTGGCGGCGGTGATGCGGCTGCGCGCGGCGCTGGCAAAGGGTGACGCAAAGGAGACCGAGAGGCTACTGCGGGCGGCGAGCGAGGCTCGGCGCGCCTGGGCGGCGAATCACGCGAATGGCGCGGGCGATGACGGAGCCGCGAGCGGCGTGCTATAACGCTTGGAAGACGATCTACCCATTACACGTGACGCGGAGAGCGAGGACGACATGGCGCAAGGCCGGAAGAACGGGAAGTTTGGCGACCGGGTGAAGAGCCTTTTCACCGTTTCCTCGGCGCTCTCCTTACTGGCGGGCGTCCCATCGAACCTCGCGACCGTCCGCAAGTTCATGTCCGCGGTTGACTGGCGCGCGGCGCAGGAAGAGATCGCGGGCGACCTGAATGCGCAAATCGCCATTCTGGGCATGCCGAACTCCGGCAAATCGACGCTGTTTAACACGCTCGAAGGCAAGTATCGCTCGCACGTGTCGCCTGAAGCGGGCGCGACGAAAGACTTCGTGCGCGGCGCATTTGGGCCGTTCTCATTGGTGGATACTCCCGGCCACCTCACAGGAATGCAGGACCAGGCCATCCAGGAAGCGACCACTATCCTCTATCTGATCGACGCCACAGCGGGCGTGCGTCCGCGAGACGCCGAGGTCGTCCAGCGTCTGCGCGATGGAGAGAAGCCATTTGTCGTCGCGCTCAACAAGTCCGACCTGGTATCTGGCGACGTGGACGAAATCGCGGCGCGCGTCGCGGCGCGACTGCATGTGCCGGATGTGACGCCGATCTCCGCCCAGACAGGCGAAAACGTCGCTGAGGAGCTTATACCAGCGCTGATCAACACCAGTCCCGAGGCGGCGCTCGTGCTGGGGCGTCTGCTCCCTGAATACCGCCGTAAAGCGGCGAACAAGCTCGTACGGACGGCGACGCTGGTCAGCCTGGCCGCCGGGCTCCAGCCCATTCCGCTGGTAGACATCCCGATCCTGCTCAGCAACCAGGTACGCCTGATCCTGCGCGTCGCGGCGGTTTATGGCGAACCCGTCAGCGCCCAGCATTTGCGCGAGTTGGTGGCGACGGTCGCGGGCGGCCTGGCGATGCGCTACCTCGCCGAGGAGGTCGCCAAGGCCGCGCCGTTTGGCGGCGACCTGATCTCTGGAGCCATCGCGGCTGGTGGCACCTACGCGCTCGGCCAGGTCGCCATCGAATATTTCGAGCATGGGAAGAAGCTCTCTTCTAAGCAGGTCAATGACCTGTTCAACACGTACTATCGCCGCTACCGCGAAGAGCGCCCTGTTCAGCAGTCCAACCGCGCGCTGCCGCCACCAGGCGAGCCCACGCCCGACACGCGCGACAAGAGCGTGTAGATCTACCCGCAACGCGTGCGCAAGCCGTTATACAAGTTAGGCCAATTAGCATCAATGTCCGTTGTGCCGCCAGGATGCGTCAGAACCGGCTGGCTGTACTGAGTGGAGCGAGGCTGTGGGGCTATTGACGTCGCGCAAATCCATGCGCCGCGCCGCGCCTGCGTCGCTCGCACTGAACGACGCCACGCCGGCTGCGCTGCGCGTCATGCCTCCGGCCGCTGTGGCTCGATCAGGCTCCGTGACGAATGACGAGGAGCCGCAACTCCCGCGGCCGATCGAAGTCCATCCCACTGCTCCCACCGTGCCGCTCGCGAACTACTCCACGCCCGAGGATGCGCTCGATGGCGACCAGGGGATCGTCTATCCCGTCACGCTGCCTGTAACGACTATCGGACGCGCGACGGAAAATATGGTCAGCCTGCTGGACCCGATGGTATCGCGGCGACATGCGTTATTGCTGCTCGACGCGCGTGGCTGGCTGATTGAGAATGTTACCCAAAGCAATCCGCTCTGGGTAGGCGGCGAACAGGTCGAGCCGGGCGACAGCGCACGCGTCACGCCAGGCCAGGTCATCCAGTTGGGGCGATCGCGGCTGCAATTGCTTGCGCCCCTTGGCCTGCCGCTCCCCCGTTCATCGACCCCACCTGAGCAGTTCACGGCCGAGCCGAGACTGCGCTCACCGTTCAATCCACTCAATCCAGGCGTCACGCTGCAGTTCGCGCTGCGGGGACGCATGAGCCGGAGCGCGGGCTGGACCCTGCTGACGCTGGCCGTGGTCGTCTTTGTCGCCAGCGCGCTGCTGACGCTGGACGTCGCGGCTCTCGCGGGGCAGGCCGCGCTGGCGAGCGGAGGCCTGCGCCAGGCGCTGACCGCCATCGCAATCCCTCTCGCGCCCGCGTTGGGCGTCGCGCTGGTCGTAGGCGCGCTCGACCGCTATGAGCGCGAGCCGCTCGTGACGCTCGTTGGCGCGTTTCTTTGGGGCGCGTTGATCGCCATCCCACCGGCGCTCTATATCGAGGGCGCGCTCTCCAACGCGCTGGAGCCGCTCACCAGCGCGTTCACCCTCCCAGGCATGCGCGCGCTTGCGCAGGCGGCGAGCCTTGCCCTGACCGCTGGCGGCGTAGAGGAAGTGGTCAAAGGGGCAGGGCTGATAGCGCTCCTGCTGGCGCTGCGCGATGAGTTCGACAATGTCACGGATGGCGTGATTTACGGCGCGTTGATCGGCGCGGGCTTCGCGATGGTCGAGAATATCGTGTACTTCGCGGCGGCGCCCCGCTCAGAGCTTGGCTTTCTGATCATTGGGCGCATCGCGCTCGGCTGGCTGAGCCATTCCGTATTTACGGCGGTCTTCGGCGCCGGGCTCGGCTACATCCGCGAGACGCGCGACCTGCGCATGCGCTGGCTGGCCCCGCTAGGAGGTCTGCTCGCCGCCATCGCGCTGCACACCTATTTCGACTTTGTCGTCTACATCACGACCTTCGCCCGCGTCGACGCGCCTTCCAGTGGACTTGGCGCACTGGCGCGCCTGGGCTCCGCGCTACCTGTTATCGCAACTCTCGCCATCTACGTACCCGTCTTTCTGACAGCGCTGGCGCTCCTCAACGTCACGCTTCAGGCGCACCGACGGGAAGCCGCGACCGTGCGGGTCTATCTCGCCCCCGAAATCCTCACCGGCGTCGTCACACCGGATGAATACCTCCTGGCCCAGGATGCGCGCCTGCGATCAGTGGCTGAGCACGACTATGGACTGCGCTATGGCCTGCGCGCCTACCTGCTCGCACGCAGTCTCTTTCAGACGGAGACGGGCCTCGCCTTCCGCAAATGGCATGTGGAGATGGGGGATCCGCCCAAGCGCGCCGACCGCCAGCCCGAGGACGCCTATCGCGAGCGCATCCCCCGCCTGCGCCGCGCCCTGTCCCGCGCTGCGGCGCCACTCGCCTCTGAACCCGCAGCACGCGACGCCTGAAGGCGCGCGTGAACTTCCCTATATCGTTGTGGCGCACAGCCCGCGCCGAGAAGTAGCGCATTGGCCGGGGACTGGAACCACTATATGCTGGTGTCGATCGCGATCCCTTGCCCACCGAGCGCCTGCTCGAGGTCCAGCAAGGCTGCGCTTACAGCAGATTCGACATCCTCCCTGGAATGCCCGCTCTGCGACACCGTGACACGAAACGTGATGTCCGCGCCAAATTTCCGCGCCCGCGACTTGATGTATACCTCTGGGTGGCGCGCCACCACATCGGAGAGGATAGGCGCGAGCGTGGACTCATCGTTGCAGTCAACAACCGCTACCCGCTCAAGAAAGTAGCCAGCGCCAAACGTCGCATTCAAGAACGGCTGCAGCGACCCCTCAAAGATACCCTGCAACTCGGCTGGCACCCCCGGCAACGAAACGATCGCCGAATGGTTCATACGGACGAGAACGCCGGGCGCCCCTCCAACCGAGTTGACGAGCGCCTGCGCGCCCTGGGGCAGATGCGCCATTTTGAGCCGGGACGGGGTCATTTCGGCGCTCTGTACCGCTCCGCTCCGCGCCAATTCTTCATACTTGCGTTTCACCATGCCCTGGGCGTCCGCGTTCAGCTCGAGCCCACGCTGCGTAGCCAAGGCGACGGCCTGCAGCGTGAGATCGTCATCAGTCGGGCCAAGCCCCCCCACGGTGAAGATAACGTGAGCGCCGCGCTCAAGCGCCCCGCGAACTTCGTCTGCGATCGCAGGCGCCTCATCGCGAACGAGAGCCACCCGTTTGACAGCCCCGCCGATACCAGTAATGCGCTTGCAGAGCCAATTCGAGTTCGTATCCACCACATCGCCGATCAGCAACTCGTTGCCCGCGGCGACGACTTCAACCTCGATCATGCGTACCGCTCCGTTCCTCATGCATGGGAAGGCAGTGAACTGTGCAGTTCGATCTAGCGGCAAAGGCGGGAGCGTCGCTAACGGCGGTCATCCTCGTTGAAGGCTCGCGGTCACCCCCGCTGGTGTAGAGCAATGAAGGCGCCTCCGTGAAGGGCATCCAGGGGGCCATGAATGAAACGAGGAACAGATGTGGACGGCTCCACGCTGGAGCGTAGTGTTCACATCCGTTCCCTGGCCGTTCCTCAAAACGTGAGGCTTACCGGCTGCCCAGACGCTTCTGGAAGAAAGCGGCGGCGAGGCGGTAGCCGCGCAGCGTATTGACGCGCTTGGTGAAGCCGTGGCCCTCATCGGGGAAGACGACGTAGTCCACCTCGCGACCCAGCGCACGTAGCCGCTCGACCATCTGGTCGGACTCCGCCTGCACGACGCGCGGATCGTTCGCGCCCTGAATGACGAGTAGTGGGGCGCGCATCTGCTCAACCCAGGTGATCGGCGAGCGCTCACGAAGCATCTCAGCGTCCTCGTCGGGGTCGCCGACCCAGGCCGCCATCGTGCGGCGCCAGGTCGGCGGCACACTGCGAACGAAGGTCAACAAATTGCTCGGCCCCACAATGTCCACACCGCCCGCCCAGTAGTCCGGCAGTCGCGTCATCGCCGAGAGGGTGGCGAAGCCACCGAAGCTGCCGCCGAAGACGCCGAGCCGCTTCCCATCCACCCACGCGAGCGAGCGGGCGTACTGCGCTGTCGCCTCGATGTCTTTCAGCTCAGCGCCGCCCCAATCCCGGTGGATCAGCTTTTGATACGCCTTGCCATATCCTGTGCTGCCACGGACATTGGGCGCAAGCACCCCTATGCCGCGCGAGAGCAGGTATTGGTAGAAGGCGCGGTACTCGACCCGTTCTTGGGCCTCTGGTCCACCATGAATCGAGACGACCAGCGGCGCGGGCTGCCCCTCGAGCGCGCCACGGGGACGGTAGAGCCAGGCGGGGATATCGCGCCCATCGAAGCTGCGATAGCTGACCAGCTCAGGCGCGATCAATTCCGATGGCTCCAGGCCGCCGAGCATGCCAAACGTCAGCCGCCGCAGGTGCGGCGTGCTGAGCGCGCCCACCGCGCCGAGTGTCAACACATAGACTTCAGCGGGCGCGGTGGCGGAGTTGATGCGCAGGGCAAGCCGCTGGCCATCGGGCGTGAGTTTCATGTACTCGATGACGCCAACAGGGAGACCCGCTACCCGCAGCGACGCCTGCTCGCCATCACGCAGGTGGAGCTGGCTCCGCCCACTCTCATTCAGCGTCCAGAGCAGACGGCGGCCGTCGGCGCTGAGCGCGATCTGCTCAACGTCCCAGTTGGTCGCGACCAGCCACTCCATCTCGCCGGTCGCCAGCAGGTAGCGCCCAATGCCCTTGTACTCGCGCCCATGATCCGTGATGACATAGAGGCCCGAGCTATCGGGCAGCCACGGCCCAGGCGCGATGTAGCGCTCACCCTGTCCCGGCAGCACCTCGTTCACCGAGTCGTCGTGCGTGTCCAACAGCCAGAGGCGCATGTCTGTGTTGCTTCGGATGTCCATCACGCTGATGTAGCGGCCATCTGGCGACCAGTTGATCGCGACATTGAACCGGCCGTTGGCCAGAGCGCGGCGTGTGTTTCCGGTCGCCATATCCCGCAGCAAGACATCGCTATCAGTGGCAATGCGGTCGTTGCCGGAGTACGCGAGCGTGCGCCCGTCAGGTGAGAGGCCCTCCTCGGAAAGCTCAAACTGGGCGTCGGGCCGCGAGGTGATGTAGTTGGGCGCGCCCCCTGTCGCCGGAATCGTGAAGAGATCGTATTGCTCGTTGCCCGCGCCGTCAGCGGCGGCGATGATTTCGCCATTCGGCGCCCAAATAAGCGAGCGCGCCGACTCGTCCTCAAATGTCGTCACCTGCGAGGCCCAGCCACCAGACACCGACTGCCGCCAGATGTTGAACTGGCCCGAAGCGTTGGTAATGTAGGCCACTTGAGCAAGGTCGGGCGAGAACGCGATCGGCCCAATGTGCGCCCGCACAGCGTAGTAGCGGGTGAAGTTGGGATCATCCTTGACCGTCTCGGGACTCGCCGTCTCGGGACTCGCCGTCTCAGGCGCGCTGGTAGCCGGAGGCGTCTCGCTGGCGGTGGGCGCCTCCGCAACGGGGGCAGCCATCATGGGCTCCTCACTGCCGGGAGCGTCTGGCGCCACAGACTCTGAGACGGATTGGTCCTCAGCGGACGCTTCCGCGATGGATGGATCCACCGCTTGGTCCTGCGCGGGCTCCTCAGCATCAGGCGCGGAGGGAGCGGGAGTCTGGGCCTCCTCAGGTAGCGCTGAAATGGGCTCGGCGCTGTCTGACGCGCGCGGGATCAATGACGAGATATCGTGGCCTGGCGCAGAGGCTGGAGTGGCTACGTGCGGCGCGTCCGAGGGGTCGTGAGCGGCGGACAGCGTCAGTGGAATGGAGTTCGGGGCGGGAATGACGGGCACGATAGTGGGCTCGTCGAGTGTCAATGGCGCGGTGACAAGAGACGCCCCGGCCGCCTCGGCGACATCGTCCATGGCGTCTGCGGGCGCTTTGTCTGGCGCTTCGGTAGGAATCGCCCGGTCCAGCGGCTCAGCAGGCGTGCTGATAGACGCCTCGCCGAGCGCGGATAAAGCCGCATCGTGCGCGGAAAGTGGCTGAATCTCGTCCGACACCGGGTACGTTCCTCCCAATCAGGTCCATCACGTGCGCCGGGCTGGTCCTTTCCGCCCCGCGGCTTGGCAGCCGGACAACATTCAAGCAGCCCGCGCCGTACAATGGATGTGTGTTGTGCGAGAAAGTCGCTCGTTGTGTCCACCTATTGTACGCTATGGGCGTGAAGCAGACCTGCCAAAAAGGCTGGTGCTTGGGGCGCCAGTTACATCGGTCCGAGCGTCCAGGTCGGCGGCAAGGACTCTGTTAGGTCATCGGGCGGGCTTGAGGAAGGAGCGCAGCGATGAGCCTTCACGCTGCTGATGTGCGCGGCTCGTGGCGCCGGTCTGCGCTGGTGATGGCGCTCGTGACAACGCTGGCGATGACACTCGCGCTGACGGGATGCGCGACCCCGACAGCGCCTTTTACCGGAGTCAACGCCAACGCGAAGAGCGTCACTGTGCCAGCCGATATCCGGCGCGGCGCTGAGAGCGCGACACTGGTTATCGTCAGTCTCAGGATAGAGGGCAAGGGGCCGTACTCCTTCGCGCTTGATACGGGCGCCAGCCTGACGTTGATCGACTCGAGTTTGGCGCGCGAGTTGCGGTTGCCAGTCGCTGGCCCCCTGGTTGATATCGCCGGGGTGGGTGGCAAGCAGTTCGTGACGCCTGTGCGCGTCAAAGTATGGTCGATAGGAGCCCAGGCGCTGCCGAACCATGTTATCTCCAGCACGCCGCTCACCACGCTACGGGAAAGCGACGGCATCGATGGGCTTCTGGGCTCTGACGTCCTGAGCACATTCAGTTCGGTGACGATAGACTTCGCGAATAGTGAGGTCATCCTGACGTCATGATGATGTCACGCGAACATGGCGCCGGCGCCTCATGCGTGGAGACATGTTACAATACGCGCACGAGACGCGGCCCGCCTGTCATGCAGACACGGCCAGCCGCATACGGAGGGTCACATGGCGCGAGCGAGCAAGACGCCGCAGCGGCCCGCCCCAGTAGCGGGCGCCGCGGCCAAGCCTGCCTCTTCGAAAGTCGAAGCGGCCAGGCCCGCTGTGACTTCTGTGCGCCTGAGTGGGCCAGGCGACAGCATGCGCACGACACTCTGGCTTCTCGTCCTGGCGCTGATCACCGGCGCAATTCCTATCGCCCTGGCCGGACAGACGTTCGGCTACTGGCGCATTCCGCTCAGCGCGCCTGCGATATTCTCCTCCGCGCCTGTCTATGACGCCCCTCTCGCCAAGCCTCAGTCAATGGTTGTCAACGCCACCGCGCAGGTGGAAACGGTTCCTGGCTCGGGTGTAACGGTCGCCGTGCTTCAGCCCGGGTTCCCGGTCACAGTGACGCGCTATGCGACGCAGGGCAGTCAACGCTGGGCGCTCATCCGGTGGGCCGGACCAGTGAAGACGGCCGGCGGCTCGGGCTGGACCCCGACCGCGCAACTTACTGCGCCCGGCGGCCACACGACCAAGCCTATCGGTGATTTGGCGGCCTTCTCCCCCGCGATTTGGCGCGCCGCGAACGCGGCGGGCGATGGCTTCGCCGCTACTCTCTACTTCCCGGCCTCAGGCTACGCCTATCACTCGGCCAACCAAAGCCAAACAGTCACACTCGGTCAGCAAATGATCCCCATAGCGCTTGTCGCGGACTACGGCGAAGGCCTCGCCGCCCACCAGCCCAGCTCAATTCCGCAGGATGTCGCCTCCGGCAATTCGCAGGCGCTGCTCTTCCTCTACGCGCAACTCGGCGGCGCGAAGGGCATGAGCGCCTACGTTGCGCACTACCAGATGAGCGGCTTCCACTTCGCCGTCGATCCCACGCAGTCCACCGCGACGATTCAGGGGCTGAGCCAGTTCTATACCGCGCTTTCCCAGGCTCCACTCATCGGTCCCGATGACCAGCGGCAGGTTTTCTCGCTCTTGACTGGCGGCAGTATCGACGCCAGAGCGTATGCCTCCGCCAGCCAGATCGGCTCCGGCGCGCTCACCGCCACCACGACTCAGAACGATAAGGGATACACTACGATCGTGGCTGGCCAGCTTCAGCCCACGAACGGTCCCGCAGTCATCATCGTCGCGGTCTCCGCCGATCAGCCCTCTAGCGCTTCCTCGCGCACGGCGCTGCAAGATTTCTACAAATCGCTCTTCGCCACGCTTGGCTAAGACGGGCATTCGCGGGCCAATGAGTAACCTGGCGCGTGTTGGCGAAAGACACAGCGCCCTGACCCAACCATCAGTTCCCATAGCATGCGGACTTGAGCAAGTGCACAATTTGGCTCAGGTCGAAAGCCGCCGCGCGGGTATCGCCAGCACCGCACGGCGCGTCCGCCGCCGTTCGGTGAGTCCACGCGTCTCGACAAACATCTGTTGTTCTCCTGGTTCGCACTAACAACGCTCAGGGAACGAACGCTCCCGACTCCGAACGCACTGCAGCGTATCGACCGCGGCTGAGCATGTTCTGAGCAAGCGGTTAGAGCTTCCTGAGAGGCGCGCCGCTAGCGGCGCGCCGCCGTAGCGCGGTACACTCAAGCGAGACGAGCGACCGCATCCCACCCCGCCCGCTGGCGTCGAGGATCTTGCGCGCCAGGCGGGCGCAACTTCCGGGTCGCCGTTAAACTCGCCGGGCAAACAGCCTCGCGGCAGGAAATCCCAAGAAAGGGAACACGGCGCGGCGGGCTGGATAAGGTCAATTCCAGATCTCAGAGGAGCGGGCGTGATGGCGAAGGAGCGGCGGCTCCCGGTGATTGTTGGTATTACTGGATCGAGCGGCGTCGCGCTCGCCGTGAAGGCCGTCGAGGCGCTGGGCGCGCTGGGCGTCCCGATGCATATCACCTATACTCAGGCCTGCCGTCAAGTGTGGCCCGATGAGCTGGGACGACAGATCAGCGATGACCTCGCGGCCTGGAAAGAGCACTATCACGCGCGTGTTTTCAACCCTGATGACTTTCGCGCGCCCATGTCCAGCGGCAGCTACCGCACCGCGGGAATGATCATCGTCCCCTGCTCGATGCGCACCGTGGCGGCCATCGCGCATGGCTCCTCCACCAACCTGGTGGAACGCGCCGCCGACGTGGTCATCAAAGAGGGCCGGACGCTGGTGATCGCGCCGCGCGAGACACCGCTCTCCGCGATCCACCTGGAGAACATGCTGGCCCTGGCGCGACTGGGCGTGCGTATCGTTCCGCCCATGCCGCAGTTCTACCTTCGCCCGCAGACGATGGAGGAGGCCACTGACCTGATGGCCCGCCGCGCGCTCAGCGTCCTGGGCTACGATGAGGCGCTGCCCGACGAGCGCCGCTGGCGGGGCGATGAATAGCCATTCGACCTCACCCCCTGACCCTTCTCATTTCAGGAGAAGGGAGGACTGACAAGGAGACCCACCCATGCCCGCGACCCCAACCACCGCTCATGCGCAGTCAATCGCCCGGCCCGCGGGCCGGGCGATTGACCTGCGCAGCGACACAGTCACCCAGCCGACGCCCGCGATGCGTGAGGCAATGGCCCGCGCCGAGGTTGGAGACGATGTCTATGGTGAAGACCCCACAGTCAACCAGCTAGAGGAGTTGGCGGCCGAAACGCTGGGCAAGGAGGCGGCGGTCTTTGTTCCCTCCGGCACGATGGGCAACGCTATCGCCATCATCACTCACTGCCGCCGCGGCGATGAGATCATCATGGGCGACCGCTCGCATACCTATCTCTATGAGGTCGGCGGCGCGGCGCGGCTCAATGGCTCATCCACTCGCGCCATCCCCACTTTGGCGGACGGGACGCTCGACCGCGCGCGGCTGGCCGCCGCCTTCCTGGGCGATGACGTGCATGAGGCGCGCACCGGACTGCTCTGCATCGAGGACACGCACAACATGGTTGGCGGCCGCGTCATTGCTCCCGCAACGGTCCGCGAACTGGCCGCGCCGGCGCGCGAGCGAGGTATTCCCGTCCACATGGATGGCGCGCGCTTCTTCAACGCCGTAGTCGCGCTGGGCATTCCGGCCCAGGAACTGGCGGCGGATGTGGATAGCGTTACCTTCTGCGTCTCGAAAGGACTGTCCGCTCCAGTCGGCGCGCTGCTGGTCGGATCACGCGACTTCATCACCGAGGCGCGGCGCGGGCGTAAGCTGCTGGGTGGCGGCATGCGCCAGGCTGGGATCATCGCCGCCGCTGGCATTCTCGGCCTGAAGGATATGGTGGAGCGGCTTGCTGACGACCACGTTCATGCGCGCAAACTGGCCGACGGGCTAGCCAGTATTCCCGGCGTCACGCTGGCGCAGGACATAGTAGAGACAAATATCTTCTTTTTCGATGCGCGGGACACTGGTCAGCGGAACACGAACACCGCGTTCATCGCCGCGTGCGAAGCCGAAGGTGTCCTCTTCTCCACCGGCGATGCCGGCTCGATCCGCGCCGTCACCCACCACGGGATCGAGGCCGCCGACATTGACCGCGCGCTCGAAGTCGCCCAGCGCGCGATGGCTGGACTTCAGAGCCGGGGCTGATGAACCAGAAATTAGTCGTGCGGCGCAGCCGCCTGCTCAGCCTCGTGCTGCGCCACCGGCCCGATCGCGCGGGACTGGCGCTCGGCCCGGGCGGCTGGGTCGCGGTGGATGACCTGCTAGTCGGATTGCGCGAGCATACTGGCGTCACATTGACCCGCGCCGAGCTGGACAAGATCGTGGCGAAGAACAACAAGCGGCGCTTCGCCTACGACGAGTCGGGCGCCCGCATCCGCGCCAGCCAGGGACACAGCGTCGAGGTGGACCTTGAACTGGGGCGGATCGAGCCGCCAGAGACGCTCTGTCACGGGACGGGCGCGCAGCGCGTCGCCGCCATCCAGCGTGAGGGCTTGAGGCGGATGCGCCGCCTGCACGTTCACCTCTCAGCGGATGTCGCGACGGCGCATATGGTCGGCGTGCGGCACGGCGTTCCCGCAATTTTCGCCGTCGCCGCTGGCCTGATGGCGCGCGACGGTATCGCCTTCTTCCGCGCCGACAACGGCGTGTGGCTGACGCTCAAAGTCCCGCCGCGCTACCTGACGTTGCTCACCGAAGTCTGATCTCCCAGTGGTCCAACTGGCCATCCATCGCGCGCGGCGCCGTATAATGGACTCCAACGCGCGCCCGGCGCCAGCGGAGACGCCGCCTATCTCGAGTAGAGGATGCGATAATGGAACAACTCACCAACCTCGTCGTATCCGAGACGGAGCTGGAGCATATCGCCCGCATTCTGGGCCGCCTGAACACCGACACCAGCGCCACTCATACGTTCCTGCTCGATAAGAGCGGCCAGGTGATCTCCACGCAGGGCGAACCGAGCGAGCGCGACATGGTGGCGCTGGGCGCGCTACTGGCGGGCGCGTTCTCCTCCTCGCGCCAGGTGGCCGAGATTTTGGGCGAGCGCGATTTCCGCAGCATCCTCCAACAGGGAGTGCAGGAGAACATCCTCACCAACCTGATCGGCAACAACTGGCTGCTGGTCGTTATCTTCGAGAAGCAGACGCACGTGGGGCTGGTGAAGATACTGGCGCGCAAAGCCAATGAGGAATTGGAGCGGGTCCTGGACCGCGTTCGCCAGGGCGGCGCGGCGGCGCGGCAGCAAGTGGTGGATGTGCGCTTCCGCAGCGATGTCGAGAACACGATTGACCTGCTCTTCAAAGACTAATACCTGACTTCCTATTGACCTCTCTACGCCGGAGCGTAGCGGAGTCAAAAGGTCGGTGTCTTCGGATTTTGGTTGACTGGCGGCGTGAGTGCCAGGGGAGTACGCGGCGCATGGCCCTGATCAACATCGCCAAGCGCGAGATCCAGTGCAAAATCGTGTACTATGGCACGGGTTTCTGTGGCAAAACTACCAATCTACAATACATTCATGCCCACGCGCCCCGGCCTGCGCGCGGCGACCTGCTCTCCATCGCCACCGAGAGTGAGCGAACACTCTTCTTCGATTTTCTCCCGCTCGACCTCGGTCAGGTCCATGGATTCCGCGTGCGCTTCGCGCTCTACACCGTGCCCGGTCAGGTACTTTACGAGCGCACGCGCGTCGCCGTGCTCAACGGTGTGGACGGGCTGGTATTCGTCGCCGACTCCTCACCTGATAAATTGGAGGAGAATTTCCAGAACCTGCTGGAGCTGGAAATGAACATGCGCCGCATGGGACGCGACCTGGGCGCGTTCCCATTTGTCATGCAATGGAACAAGCGCGACCTGCCCGGCGCGGTGCCCATCCCGACGCTTGATCGGTATCTGAACCGCCGCCGAGTGCCCGCGTTCGCCGCGTCTGCGCTCACCGGGGAGGGAGTGTTCCCAACCCTGCGCGCAATCTGCAAAGGCGTCATGGTGGGGCTGTGAAGCGACAATCAGACCCTTGTTCGCTGCCCCTCTCCCAGCGCCCCGGGAAGCCAGGTATGCTCGTCACTCTTCCTGAGTGAGAACGACCGGGGAGAGATCGATTCCAATCGCCAGTTTCTTGTCTGAAGCAGGATCTTTCCTTACGTCGGGACATATAGAGTAGAGGAGCGAGCGCATGCGCGCCATTATCAGTGTAGACGACAAGCGGAGTGTAGCGGACTTCGCCGCAGGGCTGAACCGGCTAGGCGTGGAGATCTACTCGACCGGCAAGACGCTGACCGTGCTAACGTCAGCGGGCGTATCCGCACGCTCGATCTCCGACCTGACAGGCTTCCCCGAGATTCTCGGCGGCCGGGTCAAGACCCTGCACCCCGCCGTCCACGCGGGCATCCTGGCGCGCCGCGACGACGCCGACCACATGGCCGAGCTTGCGAGCCATGATCTCCAGACCATCGACCTCGTCGTCTGCAATCTCTACCCGTTCAGCGCGACGGTCGCCCAGCCAGGTGTAACACTCGATGAAGCAATCGAGAAGATCGACATTGGCGGCGTAACACTGCTGCGCGCCGCCGCCAAAAACTTCGCCTCTGTCGCCGCTGTCTCGCGTCCTGAGGACTACGCCGACGTGTTGGATGAGCTCAAGGCGCTGAAGTCACTGAGCCTGGAGACGCGCAGACGCCTGGCGCTGGCAGCATTCCAGACTACCGCCCTCTACGACGCGGCCATCGCGGACTACCTGCGCCGGCAGACGGACAGCGAGCCATTCCCGGAGCATACCGCGCTCGGCCTGCGCCGCCTGCGCTCGCTCCGCTATGGAGAAAACCCGCATCAGTCCGCGGCGCTCTATGGCTGGGCTGATAGCGTTGGTGGCCTCGATGAGAACGCTAGCGATGCAGCGAACGCCGGAAAGTCGGCGCTCTCGACGGTCGCTGGCTCCCGGCTATTACACGGTAAAGAGCTAAGCTACAACAACCTGCTTGACCTCGACGCCGCGCTAGCCGCCGCCGCCAGCTTCACGCCGCCCACGACGGTCATCATCAAACACACCAATCCTTGCGGCCTGGCGTGTGGCGATACGCTGGCGCAGAGCTATGTTCGCGCCCACGCTGGCGACCCCGTCTCGGCGTACGGCGGTGTAATCGGCTTCAATCGTGAGGTGGATGCGGAGACGGCGCGCAAAGTCTCCGAGCTATTCTACGAGTGCGTCATCGCGCCGGGGTACAGCCCAGAGGCGCTCGCTATCCTCAGCCAGAAACGGAATATCCGCCTGCTCTCGACGGGCGCGCCCGTCTCGCCCGTCTCGCCCGCCTCTCTGGCGGCCGCCGCTCGTGACATCCGCCGCATGGACATCCGCCGTATCAGTGGCGGACTGCTGATTCAGACCGCCGATATTGTGGGCGATATGGACATCGAGCGCCGCGTTGTCAGCGAGCGCGAGCCAACGCTGGACGAGGTGACAAACCTGCTCTTCGCCTGGAAGGCTGTGCGCCATGTCAAGTCCAATGCCATCGTGCTGGCCAAGAGCCTGATGATGGTCGGCGCGGGCGCGGGCCAGATGAGCCGAGTCTACAGCGTGCAGATCGCCATTGAGCGCGCGGGCGACCGCGCGTCCGGCGCGGTTCTCGCGTCGGACGCCTACTTTCCGTTCGATGACGGCGTAGAAACGGCGGCCAAAGCGGGCATTACGGCCATCATCCAGCCGGGCGGCTCTATCCGCGACGAGGACTCGATCAAGATGGCCAACAAGCATGGCATCGCCATGCTCTTCACCGGCCAGCGGCACTTTCGGCACTAGCGCCCACCGTCACTCCCCGGCGATGTCTGGGCGCAAAGCGACAGCCTCACGCAGATAGACATGGACCATCTCCGCGTTGGAGCGCTCGGTGTTGACGAGTAGCAGGACGCGAACACAGCGGCGAACAGCAGCGGTCGGCACAGGAATCTCGCGCGCGCAAAGCAGCGGAGTTCCTGTCCAGCCAAGCTGGCGCGCGGCCAGAGCGGGATACTCCGCATCCAGGTCATCGGTGACGGTAAAGAACACCGCCGCCACATCCTCAGGGACAAATTGGTTGCGCTCGACGACGCG
This sequence comes from Ktedonobacterales bacterium, assembly GCA_036391685.1. GTDB lineage: Bacteria > Chloroflexota > Ktedonobacteria > Ktedonobacterales > JADMIN01 > JAKAIY01. Next base: position 41,035 of record DASVZK010000057.1, on the reverse strand, counting down.
GTCCAGGAGCTCCCGCGTTGCGGCCAGGATGGCTTCGCGCTCGTTGGCAGTGGCGGTGGTCGCGCCACGGATTCCCCTGCAAGCTGTCATGGCGTCCCCCGCTCCCACCCGTTAATGTGGCGCTCCGGTCATCAAGGCGCGCACCGCGGCGCCGATCACAGCGACGAGGGCGATGACCATAATGATCAAGTCGCGGCGTACACGCTTCTGGTCGCTGTAGACATACGCCACCGGGATCGCCAGAAGCACAATACCGCCGTATACATAGTGCAATACCTCGCCGGGCCGCTCTCCCGCGAGGTACAGCAGACCGCCAAAGACCGCCTGTAGCGCGCCCAATCCCGCCGTGACCCAGAGCAAGATACGATAGAGGCGCGCGACCAGCGGCGCGGCGCTCGAGGACGGCGTGTCCGTGTCGGCCACACCGCGGCGCATAACCAGTAACACGATCCCCCCGATCAGGGTCAGCCCGCCTGCCGTGAGAATGAGCGGGACCATCAGGTTGTGCAGGTTGAGTATCGCTGGCGCAATTGTCGCCACGGGAAATGCCCTCCAGATCCTCATATGAGTCCATTTGCGGCGGAAAGCGCCTGCGCGCTGTGACTCCGCCGCCCATAGATGTAACGCGCAAGCCGGGTGAACAGACCGCGGAACCGCTCTCCTCCGGCCTGGCGGGGAACAGGCCCGCTATTCGGCGCGCCTAGCGCGAGAAGGCCTGATATCCGGTGATCTCACGCCCGACGATCAGCGACTGCACGGTGTCGGTGCCCTCGTACGTGTAGACCGCCTCCATATCGGCGAAGTGCCGCGCGACCGTGTATTCGAGCAGGATGCCGTTGCCGCCCAAAATGTCGCGCGCATCGGCGACGACCTCACGGGCGCGCCGCGCCGTTTGCATCTTGGCCAGCGAGGCCATGCCGTCGGTCATCTTGCCCTGCTCCAGAAGCTGGCTCAGACGATAGCACAGCAGTTGCATGCTGGTGACTTCAGCCAGCATCTTCGCCAGCTTGTTCTGGATCAGCTGCATCCCCGCCAGCTTCTTGCCGAACTGTGAGCGCTCCTGGACATATGCCAGCGCGGCCTCGTAGGCGGCCATGGCGTGTCCTGTAGCTTCCCAGGCGACGCCGTAGCGCGTCGCGGTGAGCACACGGGTCGTGTCTTTGAAGCTAAGTGACTCCGCGAGGCGGTTACCGGCCGGAATCCGCACGCCTTTCAAATTGATCTCCGCCTGCCAGACGCCACGCTTCGCGATCTTGCCGGTAATGACCTCAGTCTCGAAGCCTGGCTCCCCTTTCTCCACCACGAAGCCGCCGACACGGCCGTCATCGTCGCGCGCCCAGATAATCACGAGGTCCGCAAACGAGGCGTTGCCGATCCATTTCTTCACGCCATCGAGCACGTATTCGTCGCCGTCGCGACGGGCGCGTGTCTCCAGGCCGACGGCGTCGGAGCCATGGTTGGGCTCAGTCAGACCAAAGGCGCCGATCTTCTCCAGGCGCGCCATCGCCGGCAGCCAGCGCTGCTTCTGCTCCTCCGAGCCGAGAATGGCGATGCTCGACATCGCCAGACCCGAGTGGACGCCAAAGAACGTGGCGAAGCTGCCATCGCCGCGCGCCATCTGCTGAGCGACCAGGCCCGACGCGATAGCGCCCATACCAGGGCAACCGTATCCCTGGATCGAGCCGCCGACGAGGCCCGCCGCCGCCAGCTTGGGAACTAACTCAAACGGGAACTCCGCGCGGTCCCAATAATCCTGCGCCACCGGGATAACCTCGCGGTCGCAGAATTCGCGCGCCTTATCGCGCCAGCCGCGCTCCTCCTCGGAGAGCATCTCGTCAATCAAGTAATAGTCCGCGCTCTGTCGCGGCGTCACGCCAGCGGCCATCGCCACGATCCTTTTCCGTTCCGTCACCCCACCCTGGAGCGCGTTCTCGCATTCATGGCCCTGCCTCGGATTGTACCGCGCCGCTCTAACCAGCGAGGAGAGTCGTTGGGGAACGAATTGGCGCGACATCTTGGTTACTGCGCTGCGCGTTCCGCGTCAACCTATGGTAGGAATGTCATGTGGTGCGGCGGTGTGTGGTATGTCTCAGGAGTGAGCGATTGCATGTCGCGCAATAGCAGAATTAGCCAGGAACTGGCGCGCTCTCTCCGGTTTCTCCTTGTGAGCCTGGCGTCCGCTACGTCCAACCTGCTCTATACCGCCGCGCTCACCCACCTGACCACGCTGCCCTTCGGGCTCGTCAGCCTGACATCCGCCGAATTCTCGATGATTGTCAATTTCGTCCTCAACGACCGGTTTACGTTTCGGAACCTGGCCAGCAATCGTCCATGGTATGTGAGGCTGGGCCGCTTCCAGGTCGCTGCTATCGGCGGCAATCTGCTCACCGCGGCGCTCGCGACCTTTCTGCACACGGTCGTCCAGCTCTCGCCGTTGGTTGCGCAGACGGTCGCTATCGGTCTGACGTTCTTCGTCAACTTTGTAACCCATCGTTTCTGGACATTCCGCAGCGCGTCTCTCCCCGCGAACGCGGTCATGACCGGCTCAGAGGACGGCGCCGCCGCAGCCAGCGCGCTGGATACAGTGGATCCGGCGCCCACCGGACTCAGCGTCATCATCCCCGCCCGCAACGAGCAAGCGACGATTGGCGCCCTCCTGCTCCGGTTAGACGCTGCCATGACTGCGGCGCACATGCCCTACGAGGCGCTGGTCGTTGACGATTATTCCAGCGACCGCACCGCGGCTGTCGCCGCCAGCGTGATAGAGGAGCGGCGCCTCCCAGCGCGTGTGCTCAGCCGTGGTGGCAAGCCAGGCAAGTCGTATGCGCTGATGGAGGGCTTCGCTCAGGCGATCTACCCGACACTGGCCATGATTGACGCTGACCTGGAGTTGCCGCCAGAGGCGCTTCCAGCAATGACTCGGGCGTTGAAGGACGCGGATATCATCGTGGGGCGGCGTCTCCACTACGACAGAGACAATCTTCTGCGTGGCCAGTTGAGCGCCGTGTTTAATCAGGTGGTTATGCGGCTCTTCCTTGGAATCCGCATCCAGGCGCAGACGGGCGTCAAAGTCTTCTGGACGCGGGTCTATGAGTCGGTAGATGTCGCACCTGGGCGCTGGAGCTTTGACATGGAATTTATCGCCAAGGCGCTGGTCAAAGGCTACCGAGTGCGTGAGTTCGCGATCCCTTTCCAGAAGCGCCAGGCTGGCAAGGGCAACGTAAATCCGCCCGCTGTCGCGCTAGAGCTGCTCGCCAGCGCGCTCAGAATCAAGCTTGACATCGTGCGCATCGGCAAAACAAACACTCTTACGGAACGCGCGACCTCCGCACCTATGTCGGGACCATTCATCGCTGGGCTAACCAGTGGTATGCCGGGCGCGCTGGAATGGATCGCGCCACTGGCGCTGCTCGGCCTGTCGCTCCACGCTGTGATGGGGCCAGCGTTCTTCTCCTCGACGCAGTATTTCGGCGCTCCCGGCGACACCGGCCAGAGTATTTGGTACATCGGCTGGATATGGCATGCCATCCTTCATGGACAAATGCCGTTCGTCACCAACGCTTTTGATTATCCTTCAACCACCAGCATCATGGACTACACCTCGATCCCTGCGCTCGGGCTCTTCTTTGGCTGGCTCTATCCATTCGCCGGAGTGATCTTCACCTACAACCTGATCATCATGACCAACTATCTCCTGATCTTTGTCTTTGGAAAACTGTCGCTGCGCGCCTTGGGAATTGGTCGCTTGCTGTCTGGAGTAGGTGGATTGCTGTTCTGCCTTCTACCCTACCTCACGGCCCAAATCGGCGAGCATCTCAACCTGGCGGTTATCGCGCCACTTCTCATCGCTGGATACCTGATGATCAGGCCTATCTGCGCCGACCGACCGCCGGGCTGGATGGATGGCGCGCTCCTTGGTCTGGCTATGACGCTAGTCTTCTACACCAATCTCGAAACGTGCGCGACGTTGTTGCTGTGTGTGGTGGTGGTGTTCGCCTGTGGACTCTTCTGCGCGCGAACCGCGACCTACCGCCTCGTGAGGCGGATGGCGCGTCCACAGGCGCTGCTGGGAATCATCGCAACGTCGCTCCTCGTTATTCCCGGCGCGCTCAACTTCTTCGAGGGACAGCATGGGTCTCCGCTTGATTTTTCCAGCTTGCCAGTGACGTTCAGCGCCGATTTGCTCTCGTTCGTCGTTCCCACCGAGCTTTTCCAGGTCCGTACCAGCGCGAGCATCGCACTAACTGATCAGTTCACCGGCAATCTGCGCGAATGGGACTCGTATCTCTCGATTCCATTCATCCTGTTGATGGTCATCCTCGCCGCGCGCTTCTGGAAGGATGATCGCATCCGTGTGCTGGCTCATGCGGCCGCCATCATGGCGCTCCTCTCGCTAGGCCCATTCCCCCACATCGCTGGAGCAAAGGCGCTGGCGCCCCTTCCCTGGCTCTTCGTACTCCTGTTTCACGTTCCACTCCTGGAGAATGCGCTGCCCACGCGCCTTGCGCTCTATACGGGCATTTTGGCGCTCACATTGGTCATGCTAGGCCTGGACGCTTTTGTTAAGCAGGCTACGGCGGCCGCTCGCCCAGCTGGCTCTCGCCGGCGGCTGGGAATCGGGCTGGCGGCGCTGGCTGTTGTGGCCATCTTCTGGTTACCGACCATTCCGTCCGACCATACGCCTGCGGCGCGCGCGGTGGGCATCCTGCGCGCAGGAAGCCCGGCCTCACGCATGCTGGTGAATCAACCGACGCTCGTTCTCAATCATGAGGAAGCGGGCTTCAGCACGGCGTTGGGCATTCTGGCGATGTCGAACAACTATGCGCTACGCACAGCCAACGTGTACGGCTATAAAGAAGCGAACAGCGCGGCGTTCAAGGTAAATATCGCCTTCATCCTCGATACCGACGGCCACGGAACCAACGCCGCGTTGCGTCACTATCTGCCCGGGATGGGCGTGAGCCGCGTGCTGTTTATCTCGGTGGATAATGAGCCGCTCGATCCGCAGCGATTCGATGAGATATCACGTTATCTCGGCGCCCCGCTCTACGATAATCAGCGGCTGGTCGTGATCTGGAACGCCACGCCCGTCGCAACCAGCGCCGCCGCGATACCGTCGCTTTCCTGAGCCGCCGCGCTGTCCTGAGCCGCCGCGCTGTCCTGAGCCGTCGCGCTGTCCATCTCCTCCGGTTGACCCGCTCCGCTGTGCTACGCTATAGAGACCACCTGACGCCGCGCGCGCGGCGCAGGACGCGTAGACAGGTGATGAGAGGAGCGAGCGTGACCCGCGGAGAGCAAACTGGAGAGCGGCGCGATCCCTACCTGGCGCTGCGGTTTGTGGACTTCCGCCTGCTGATGGGGGCGTCGCTGCTGGCGACTCTTGGCGAGCAGATGCTGACGGTCGCCATCGGTTGGGAGGTCTACGACCGTACGCGCCAGGCAATCATGCTGGGCTACACAGGCCTGGCGCAGTTTGCCCCGGTGCTGCTGCTCTCGCTCGTCGCGGGGCATGTCGCTGACCGCTACGATCGCCGCCTCGTCGCCATGGCGAGCCAGGGCGTCATGGCGCTGACCAGCATCGGATTAGCTGCGCTCTCGCTGACTCATGGGCCGGTCTCGCTGATCTTCCTGCTGCTGATCGCGCGCGGAACCGGCGACGTGTTCAACGTCTCCGCTTTCAGCTCGCTGCCGCCGCAGACGGTCACAGCGAACGCCTTCGAGAGCGCCGCTTCCTGGAGCAGCAGTATGTGGCAGGTGGCGGCGATTTCTGGGCCAGCGGTCGCGGGGCTCATCATCGCGGCGGGCTCAAGCGCTACTCCGGTCTTCTTCTTCGACGCGCTGGCAGGCGCCGCCAGTATCCTGCTCGTCTGGCGCATTCGTGGGCAGCAGGAGTCGCGCTCGGACGAAGGCATGACGCTCACCGGCTTGATGGGTGGCGTGCGTTTCATCCTCCGGACGCCGATTATTCTCGCGGCCATTACGCTGGATATGGTCGCCGTGCTGCTCGGAGGGGCCACCACGCTGCTGCCAGTCTACGCCAGTGACATTCTGCGCGTGGGCGCCGCTGGTCTGGGTCTGATGGCCGCGGCGCCTAGCGCGGGCGCGCTGATCATGGCGACCGCGCGGGCTTATCTGCCGCCGTTCCGCCACGCGGGACGCACGTTGCTACTGGCCGTCGCGGGATTCGGCCTCGTGACCATCGTCTTCGGCGTCTCGCGCTTCTTCCCGCTCTCGCTGGCGATGCTCTTTGCGCTGGGCGCATGTGACAACATCAGCGTCGTCGTTCGCAAAACGCTCATGCTCACCCATGTGCCGGACGAGCTGCGGGGTCGGCTGGCGGCGGTCAATAATGTCTTCATCGGCTCATCCAACCAGCTTGGCGGCTTCGAATCCGGCTTGACCGCTCAAATCTTCGGCCCCCCGCTGGCCGTAGCGCTCGGCGGCGCCGGCTCCATTCTCGCCGTCGCCGCCGTCGCTTTCACCTGGCCCGAACTCCGCCGCCTCGGCCGCCTCACCGCGCCGATTGGCTCACCGCGTGGCAACGCGGAGTCCAGGTCTGGGGAGCGCCTGGATATGGCTCAGGAAAGCAGATAGCCGCCGTCCACCACGACCAGCGCGCCGGTCATGTACGCCGACGCGTCGCTGGCCAGGAAGAGCGCGACGGTGGCGATGTCATCTGGGGCGCCCATGCGCCCGATCGGCATGCGCGCCATATATTGCGCCATGACCTCTTGGCTGACAGTTTGCCCGCTCGACCCGGCCGCCGCGCCCGGCGTCATGATGCTGCCCGGGGCGATAGCGTTGACCCGCACACCACGCGGCCCCAATTCCTTCGCCAGCGCTTTGGTCATCATGACCACGCCGCCCTTGGACGAGTCATAGTGGGCAAGCATCCCGGTGGGATGGAGCGCGTCAACTGATGCGATATTGACGATCCGGCCTCCCCGTCCACTCTCTACCATCTGCGCGGCTGCGGCCTGCGCGGCGAAGAACGATCCTTTCAGGTTGATGTCAAGCACGCGGTCCCATTGCTCTTCGGTCATCTCCAGGACTGGGCTGAACGGGAATACGCCAGCATTGTTGACGAGGATGTCGATCCGCCCATACGCCGCCACAGTCGTCGCGACCATCGCTCGCGCGTCGGCGACCTGCGAGATATTCGCTTTGGTGGCGGACGCCTTGTAGCCTGCCGCGGTCAGGTTCGCCGCCGTCGCCTTCGCGGCCTCTTCGTTGACGTCACCGATCATCACCGACGCCCCGGCCTCCGCCAGCCGGGCAGCGATCGCCGCTCCGATACCCATCGCCGCGCCAGTCACCAGCGCGACTTTCCCGGTCAGATCAAACAGTTTCGCGATTGGGGCCTTAGGCTGCTCCTGTGGCGCGCTCATAACCGTCTCTCTTCCTCTCTACGCTCCCTAGGGGTCCTCTGCGGCGCCTGTCCCAGTGGTGGAGCTCTGGGGCGCCCTCACACGGTATTCTCCAGCGAATCACACACCGCTCACGCATCCACTCGCGGCGATTACAGACATATCACACGAAGCCGGCGCTGGACCAGACTGGCGGGGTGGACATCGCACAGCGCCGCGGCGTAGGCTGAGGCTAGACCAGCGCGGCATACCGCCGCGCGCACCGCAAAAAGTGAGCCAGCCAATGAATACCCGCCAATCCGCCACGCCCATCCGGCCGCCGTATACGACACACGACCGCCCACTCGTCTTCGCCCACCGCGGCGGCTCGGCGCTTGCGCCGGAGAACACGGCGCCAGCCTTCGAGAATGGCCTGGCGCTTGGCGCGGACGCCCTGGAACTGGACATCCACTACACCCGAGACAACGAGATTGTCGTCTTTCACGACTACACACTGGAGCGCACGACCGACGGAACAGGAACGGTGAGCGCGCTCACCCTCGATGAGCTACGGCGTCTCGATGCTGGCTATCGCTTCACGACTGACGGCGGCGTGACGTATCCCTGGCGCGGCAAGGGGGTCACCATCCTAACGCTTGCGGAAGTCTTCGAGCGCTTCCCCGGCGTTCGCATCAACATCGAGATCAAGGTGGGCGATGAGGCGAACGACCGCCGGTTCGCGCTGCTGCTGCGCGACCGTGGCTGGGAAGAGCGGGCGATGGTCGGGAGCTTCGATAATACGACCATCGCCCGCTTCCGCGCGCTGTGCGAGGGACGGGTCGCCACGTCGGCAAGCTCCGCGGAGGTCCGCGAGTATCTGCTGCGTGTCCTGTTCCGCGCCACCCGCAAGATGCGGCCACACTACGACGCCCTGCAGGTTCCAGAGGTCTATCGCGGCATCCGGGTAGTCTCGCCCACCAGTATCCGCCTGGCGCATGAATTGGACCTGGATGTGCATGTCTGGACGGTAGACGCGCGCGCGGATATGGAGCGCCTGCTGGATTGGGGCGTGGACGGCGTGATGAGCGACCGCCCGGACACACTGGCGGAGGTCTATCGGGCGCGCGGCTGGCTGGCTCCCGACGGGGTACAATCAGAGCCGAACGAGTAGGCGCGGTGGGGAGCGGATGCAAGGCGCGGTAGCGCGAGATAAGCGAGTGAGCGAAATGGCGAAGCGATTGGCGCAAGGGTTGGCGCTAGCGGCAGGTCTGGGCGCGGCGACGGTCGTGGCGGCTGGGGCAGGAATCGGGTATTATGTGGCGCATACCATTACCGCGCCCCGCCGCCGGAACCCAATGGATGACTATGTCGTGACGCCGTATGAGACCGGTGTGCCTTCCGAGGATGTTCGCATCCCGACAGGCGATGAGGGGCGCACGCTCTCCGGATGGTGGTTCCCCCGCCCGGAAACCAATCGCGTCATCCTTGGATTGACTGGTTATCGCGGCGCCAAGTCCGACCTGATCGGTATTGGCTCAGCGCTCTGGCGCGCGGGCTTCAACGTCCTGCTGTTCGACTATCACGGTCATGGTCGAGGATCAGCCGCGCCGGTCACGCTGGGACGCCGCGAGCTTCGTGACGCCCACGCCGCGCTCGATTACGTCTTGCGACGCCTGCCCGGCGCGCACATCGGCGTCGTCGGCTACTCGATGGGCGCCGCGGTGGCGATTCTGGCGGCCGCCGACCGGCCCGAGATTCGGGTGGTGGTCGCCGATTCGCCTTTCGCGACGCACGCCGATGTCATCAGCCACGCCATCTCGCGCACGCTGCACATGCCAGGCTCGCCGTTCCTCACCGCCACTGACTACTTCCTTGAGCGGCGCGCGGGCTACCGCAGCAGCGACGTCGTTCCGCTGCACGTCGTTGAGCGCATCGCGCCGCGCCCGCTGCTGCTCATCCATGGGACCGCCGACAGCACAATCCCGTACTCGCACACCCAGCGCATCTACGACGCGGCGGGCGCTCCCAAAGAGCTGTGGCTGGCGTCCGGCGCCGAGCACTGCGGCGCCTACTTCCTCGATCGCCCCGCCTATTGCCAGCGCGTGATCGGGTTCCTGGCGAACGCTCTGGAGCGCGAGGAGCGGCTCAGCGCGGCGGGCGCATAGGCGCGTTTGACACGCGCAACGCAAATAGAGGCGACTCGTCACCCGGTTTGCTGTTGGTGAAGGTGTTCACATGCCATCCACACTGGTCGTTGACGATGACCATGCCATCAGGAAGTAACTAAGCTATCTTCTGCTCAGCGAGGACTATACCGTTCAGGAAGCTGAGCATGGTGGGCCGGCGCTCGATATCCTGCGCACAAGCAATGAGCGCTTCGTGGTACTGCTTGGCCTCATCATGCCTGGCATGAGTGGTGAGGAACTACTGGAAACGGTCGTTGCGGACGATGCGCTTGCCACACGCCACACGTATATCGTGGTCTCAGGCGCCATATCGCACGCAAGGGAGGGGCGCGTGCGCGAGTTGCGGGAGCGGCTGAATGCGCCGTTCCTCGCGAAACCCTTCACCGCTGACCAACTCTTGAGCGCGGTGAAGCAGGCGGTGGCGCGCCTCGGCGAGATCTAAGCGCTCGCCCGCTCGCCGCGCGTTGACAGTCCAGCGAACGCAATGGTACACTATCTTCCGCGGCGCTATAGGGCGTCGCTTGGCCAAGGTAGCTCAGCCGGTAGAGCACAGCACTGAAAATGCTGGGGTCGGCGGTTCGATCCCGCCCCTTGGCACCTGACACGCATCAATATTCCCAAACGCCACGTTTCAGGCGCCGATGTGCCGCTCATGCGTACCTCGGGCGCTTATTCACGCTCGCCGCAATGGACTGCGAAGTGCGGGATTGCGCCCATTCGTCCCGTCACGTAGCTCTCCCAGGGAATACGCTGCTATACTGATTCCCGGCTCCGTGGTCAAGGAGGGATTCATATTCGCATTCGGCGCGCGCTGTGGACAGTGCTGCTTTGTCTGGTTGGATTGGTCAATATCGCGTCTACGCTGCTCCCCGTATGGCCCAAGCGATTCACGCTGCTGACGAGCGTGGCGCCGGTCGCGCTGACGCTGGCGGCGCAACACGCCACCCTCTTCGCTGGCGTCGCGATGTTATTGCTGGCGCAACCGGCCGCCTGGGGGCAACGGCGCGCGGCTTACGGGCTCCTGGGCGTCGCCGCGATCGCCGTCGTCATGAATCTGCTCAAAGGGCTCGATGTTGAGGAGGCGGCGGTCAATCTGGCGCTGGTGGTCGCGCTCTGGCGCGCCCGGCGCGGCTTTCGCGATATACCCATCCGCTATACAGCAGTGGACCTGGCGCGACTCGGCCTCCTGTTCGCCGCATTCTCCTGGCTTTATGCCCGCGCCGGACGGAGTATGCTCGCCTCCTTGGGCGCGCTCAAAGAGAGTATCGTTGATATCCGCGACGCCTGGCCACCCGCAGCCCACCTCACCATCATGCTAACGGGCCGCCTGGGCCTGGAGCGCGACTTCCTGAATGAATCGCAGTACGCGCTGCCGGCCTTCCTCATTGCGCTTTTCCTCGTCCTCTCCTGGACCTCTCTGGCGCGCATCGGACGCCAGGAGACGCCCGACGACCTCTACCCACGCCTGGGCCGATCCTCGCGCAATTCGCTCGCCTACCTCGCCTATCGAGGTGATGTGCGCACCTTTCTGGCTACCGGTGGCCGCGGCGCGATCAGCTACCGGCTTGTCGGCCGCGTCGCGCTGCAGGTCGGCGCCATCCTCGGCCCTGCCAGCGAACGTGGGCGCGTCTACGAGGAGTTCCGCGACTGGCTGCGCGCCGAGCGGCTGATTCCCGCCGCAGTGGCGCTCTCGCGCGACGAGCGGCCCATCGCCGCGGCGAGTGGCATGCATACGTTTCCCATCGGGCGCGAAGCGGTCGTCGATCTGACTGGTTTCAGCGTTGAGCGGCTGGCGAAGAAAATGCGCTGGGTCCAGCGCTCCCTGACCAAGCGCGGCTACCAGTGTGAAGTCGCGCCCGCGCCGGAAATCTCACGGCTGACACGCGCGGCGCTGGGGAGAATCGATGACGAGTGGCGTGCGCGGCGAGGTGGCATGAGCTATGGGTGCGCGATGACACTCGGGCGTTTCCCCAGGGCGGAGGAGGCCGACTGCCTGATTGGTCTGTTGCGGGATCCGGCAGGCGACCCAGTCGCGTATCTGACGCTGCTGCCCGGTGGCGAGGGCTACTACTCGCTCGATCTCACCCGCCGGTCAGGCGACGCTCCCAACGCGGCGATGGAATTGCTGCTGATGGAAACCCTCGCGGCATTGCGCGCACGCGGCGCGACGGCGGTCAGTCTGAACTTCTCCACCTTCTCCGGACTGCCCGCGGGCATGGGCGGCAAGGCGCTCGCGCGTCTCGGTAGCGTGGCCTTTCAGACGAGCTCACTTGAGGTCTTCAACAACAAATTCTTGCCGACCTGGACGCCGCGCTATCTTGCCCTGCGCAGCTGGCTGGACCTGCCCGATGTCATCTGGGCGATCCTCGTGGCCGAGGGCGCGGACCGCGCGCTCTACAATGCCCTCGCTCGTGGCCTCCGCCACCTGCGCGCGCGGATGCGCAATCGGGCGTCCTCTCAGCGCCTGCCCGCTAGCTCTCAGGTGAGTGGCGAGCAGGTGTAGACTGGCGGCTCGCGAACGGCCGCCACGCAATTTGGCGCATTTCGACTCGACGCGATACAATCTCACTCGTGCGCGAAAGCGCCCGCGCCCTCCGGCCGGGGTGGATTTTGTAACGCGCACGCATAGAATAGCTTGATAAGGATATATACATGACTGAAAGCATGACCAAGACGACAACGCTCACCGTTGGTGATGAGGCCCCCGATTTCACGCTTGCTTCCGCGAACACTGAGGGCTCGGTGACATTGAGCTCCTTCCGTGGACAGAAGAACGTCGTGCTGGCCTTCTTCCCATTCGCGTTTAGCGGCACGTGCTCCGCGCAACTGCCGACATATGAGGCTGAACTGGAACGCTTCCGCTCCTACGACACGGAAGTGGTGGGCATCAGCATGGACGCCAAGCACTCGCTTAGCCACTGGGCGAAGGAGATTGGCGTCACCTTCCCCTTGCTCTCCGACTTCTATCCCCAGGGCAAGGTCGCGGACGAGTACGGTGTCCGCCATCCCGTCGGCATGGCGGAGCGCGCGCTGGTAATCGTGGACAAGGCAGGCAAGATCGCCTGGATTCATGTCCACCGCCCCACCGGCGAGTATCCTGACAGCGAGGAAATGTTCGAAGTCCTGCGCAAACTCAGCTAGACCGCTGGCCTTGAGAGTGGGGCCCGGTGACATGGACTTCGCTCTCCCTTTATTTACGCCCTTGAAACAGTCCTGCGCCTGAGAGAGGCCACGTTCCATGCCGATGTCACGCCGTTGCGTCCCATATACTCCACGCCGCCGCGAGCTGGCGGAGACGACCTTCGCGCTCGTCACTACCGCGGGCGTCCATTTGCACGACCAGGAGCCGTTTGACCTGGCAGGCGACAACTCGTGGCGGTTGATTCCTGGCGACGTTGTGGCGAGCCAGCTGATGGTGACGCATGAGCATTACAACCACAGCCATGCTGACCAGGACATCAACTGTGTCTTTCCAATCGATCGCCTGCGTGAGCTCGCGGCTGAAGGAGTCATTGGCGGCGTCGGTGACAAACACCTCGGCTTCATGGGCTACAGTCAGAAGATTCGCGATCTCTACGACCGCGCGGCGCCTGAGATAGCCAAGCTGATCGAGCGCTCGCGCGCCGACGCGGTGTTACTGACCGCAGGCTGACCGCTCTGCCATCGCACGGTCGTTGCGATTCAACGCGAGATCGAGATGCTGGGCCTGCCCACCGTCCTGATCACCCTGCGCCCGCAGGCTTCCGCCGAGATGGGGACGCCGCGCGCCATCCACCCAGTTGGCTTCAACCTGGGCGACCCACTCGGACTGCCCAACCGCCCCGCCCTTCAGCGCGAGGTGTTGCTGGCGGCTCTGCGTCGCTGGGAGACGCGCGAAGAGCCGGGCGTCATCCCGAATATCGAGTTTCCCGATTACACGCCTGACCCGGCGATCCTCAACGATGGCGAGATCATCCGCGAGTGACCGTCTTGCGCGCGAAGCGCTGTCAACCGTCCACCTTTGGGCGCTGAGTGGATTGACGGCGCGAGCGCGGGCTACCGACTGGATGGCTCAAGGTTTGCCGTGCGGCCTTCGTAGGTCGCGCAGGCGCAGCGTCCGCACGGCCAGCCTCATCGCGCCGCCGGCGAACAACGAAGAAGATGATCAGCGCCGCGATGGCCGTTACCAGCAGAACCGTTCCACCCACGCCGATGACGCGCATGACCTCGCCAAGCAGCGTCAGGTTGTGGCCGAGAAAGTAGCCCAACAGGCCGTAGACCGTCGCCCAGGCGATACCGCCAAGCGCATTCCACACCACAAACCGCCGCCACGTCATATGGTTGACGCCCGCCAGGAACGCCACAGTCACCCGCAATAAGGCGAAGAACCGACCAATAAATACCGTCTTGTCGCCATGCCGCTCAAAGTAGGCCTGGGTAAAGGCGAGCGCCGATTCCTTGACGCGCAACGCCTGGAGAATGCGGCGCACGAGCGGATAGCCGCCAAAGTAACCGACAACATAGCCGAAATTGTCGCCCATGATAGCGCCCGCGCTGGCCGCGACGATCACCAGCGCAATATTGAGCGGGCGGCCCGTACCGGCGTATATGGCCGCCGCCAGCAGACCCGACTCGCCGGGAAACGGCACGCCCATGGATTCCAGCAATACCGCGCCCAGCACCACCCAGTAACCCCACGCCAGAATCGCGTGGTCAAGCCAGGCTGGCGCAGCCATGGCGTTACTCCTTCTCCACTGGCCACCTGCCGCCGCGCAACGCGCCCGCCAGCGCCGCCCGCGCCGCCCAGTAGCCGCTCATCCCATGCACGCCGCCGCCGGGTGGGGTGGAGGACGAGCAGATGTACAGCCCGGTCGCGCCAGTGGCGTATGGATTCAGGCGCAGAGTAGGGCGGGTAAATAGCTGCCCCCAATCCTGCAGCCCGCCATTGATGTCACCGCCGACGTAGTTCGGGTTGTATGCTTCCAGATCGGCGGAATCCATGACGTGACGGGCCAGAATGCGGTCGCGAAAACTGGGCGCGAACCGCTCGATCTGCGCCTCGATACGCTCTGTCATATCTACGCGCGAGCCAGCCGGAGTGTGGCAGTATGCCCAAAGCGTCTGGCGGCCGGCGGGCGCGCGGGTCGCGTCGAACAGGCTCTGCTGCCCCACCAGCACAAACGGCCGCTCTGGAATCTCATTGTGCGCCACCGCGCGCTCGGACATCGCAATCTCGCCGAACGTTCCCCCAACATGCACGATCCCAGCGCGCAGCGTCTCGGGATCGTTCCAGGGAACCGGACCATCCAGCGCGTAGTCGATCTTGAACGAGCCAGGACCGTAGCGGTAGCGATTGAGCGCGGCACGATAAAGGGCGGGCAAGCGCTTGCCCGCGATACGCAGCAACTGGCGCGGCGTCACATCGCACAAGTACGCGCTGGCGCTGGGCAGCGCATCAATGGACTCGACAGGCGCATCGGTGATAATCTCGCCGCCAAGAGATCGCAAGTAGCCTGCCAGCGCGTCGGCGAGCGACTGGGAACCGCCGCGGGCCGCCGGCCAGCCCACCGCGTGCGCCGTCGCGGCGAGAACCAGGCCAAAGGACGCGCTCGGGGCGCGCTCCAACGGCAACATGCCGTGCGCGGAGAGTCCCGCGAAGAGCGCGCGGGCCGCCACGCCGCTGAACCGCGACTGCGCCAGCCCGCTCGCCGAGCGCATTGCGCCCAGCCCGAAGCGGCTCGCCACCAGTGGGTGCGCGCTCAGCGCCAGCGGCCGGAGCGGCCCCAGAAAGACATCGGCGAGAACCGTCCAGTCGCGCGCCAGTGGGCCTATCAGCCGCTCCCAGGCGGCGGAGTCTGGCCCGAGCCCACCCGCTGTGGCGGTCACCGACCGCTCGAGGATGGTCGCCGGGCCGTCGGGCAGGGGATGCGCGAGCGGCGCCGGCGGCTGGACCCATTCCAGCCCGAAACGCGCAAGCGGCAGCGAGCGAAAGAACGGCGAGGAAATGGCCAGCGGATGTGCGGTAGAGCAGACATCGCTGATGAAGTTCGGCGCTGTAAGCTCGGCCGAGCGCATCCCGCCGCCGACCTTCTCCTGCGCCTCATAGACCACGACCGAGCGGCCCGCCTTCGCGAGGGTAATCGCCGCCGCCAGCCCATTCGGCCCCGAACCGATCACCACCGCGTCATATGCCATGCGAGCCGCCATGCGCGCTCCTTCCCGCATTGTTTCCTCACCACCGGGCGCGGTATCGCGCCCACATGACCGGATTGTAGCGCATCGGCGCGGGTATGAAAACGGGAAGTCCTGGCTGGTCCGCGATTGCAAGCGGTCCAGGGATGGGCGTTGTCCCCGTAGCCGCGGCGCGCAAAAGGGCCCGCGAAGATGGGGCATTCCATCTTCGCGGGCCCTGTGCGGCTACACTTTCGCCTGTCACGCCACCGGCACAGCTAGCGCATCGTCCACCTGTTCGAGCAGTTTGGCCAGCGGTGCGAAACCGTAGTTGATGGCCCGCGCGCGCCCGGTATCATCCAGCACGACGGTCGTAGGCACGGTCAGCACGGCGTAGCGCTCAGCCAGCTCGGGCGAGGTGGGCGCGTCGATCTCGACCACGCTCACGCGTCCCTGACGCGCATCGAGCAGGCGGTAGAGCGCCGGGCGCTGGAGCGTATGGCAGGGGCTGCAGTCCTCACTGCTGAAGGCCAGCACACGCACGCCCTCTGCGGCGGCGAGTTCCGGAGCCAGGCGTGCGCCGAGCGCCTGCCGCTTGCGCGCGGCGGCATAGGCGCGAGCTCCAACGACGGCAAGCCAAGCGATGAGCGCGACGCCAGCCAGCGCCACGATGCGGAGTAGGATATCCCCGGGCATTGGCTAGACTCCCCGCCAGTGGAAGGAGCCAGCATAGCGTACACGCGGCATGAGGCCGACGCGCCCCAGGTGATAGTACACGAAGCAGCCAGCGCAGAAGCCAACGCTGAAGTTGATCAGCGAGAGCGCGAAGACGATCAGGTCGAGCGTCCAACCGGCGACGAACGCGGCTGGAGCAAGGAAGAGCACGAGCGTAGAGGCGACCAGGAACGTCGCGCCGACGCCCTGCGCGAAGCGGTGCGGCGCGGGGTCATCCTCCACGATACGCGGGCGGATGAGGCGGGTTGACAGCGCGACGAAGCGGTAGAGCAGCCGGAACGGGCTGAGCGCTGGAACCGCGGCGCTGATCAGCAGGCACGCCGCCGCGACCGCCACCAGCCACGGCAATTGCAGCACGAACGCCAGCGCGGCCAGGCCGAACGTCCACACTTGAGAGAACTTGAGTAGATGGGCGTCGAGGCGTGGCGTCTCGCCCGCCCCCACGACCGTCCCGGTTGTCATGATACTGCCAGACCCTTCCCGCGGCGCCGCGCCAATTGTTGACTTTATTTATCAACTTTATGCGCTACTGTGAGGATTGTAAGGAAGAAGCGGTCGGGATGTCAAGATTGATCGAGCCGCGGTTAGTCGTCGAACCACACGATTTGCCCGTGCGTATGAATTGACCACAGCCGGGCCATGTGCTGGGAGCCATCGTCGGCGGCGTAGATCACCGGTTGTGTTGTGGCGAGTTGCCAGGCGCCATGCTGAGATATATAGGTTCCATCGCTGCCAGCGACAACCAGCGCTTGATCGCTGGCGATGACGAACGCTGAGCGGTCGGAAATTGCTGCGCTCCCAGTGATAGTAGGCTGCGCCGTCCAGGTCGCGCCGGCGTCGCTTGAGAACGCCAACTGGGCGCCATCGGTCGCGGTGGCGAACAGGATCGAGCCATCAGCGCTGGCGGCGAACGGAATGAACGTATGGCCCGCGATTGTCGTTGACAGCGTTTGCCAGGTATTTCCCTGGCTACTCGTCGCTGCGCCAACGTGCGTCTCGGTCGCAGTGGCGCTGTCGCCCCACACCTGGATCGTGCCGTGGCGCCCAGTGAGTAGAGTGAGATGAGCGATGGTCCCGCCGTTGATTTTGCCGTTCACATCCAGGTGAGCGCTTACTCCCTGCTTGGGAAACGCGATCACAGCGGACGATCCTTGAAGCGGCCTATCGAGTTGGAAACCGATGAGGAATGTTGAATCAGACCAGCCTGTGCGCGAGATTTCACCTGTCACCGTGAGGGTGGTAGATTGCGGCGTCCAGGTTCGTCCGCCATCGAACGAGCGCTGGAAGGTATAAGC
Organism: Ktedonobacterales bacterium; assembly: GCA_036391685.1. Classification (GTDB taxonomy): domain Bacteria; phylum Chloroflexota; class Ktedonobacteria; order Ktedonobacterales; family JADMIN01; genus JAKAIY01. Next base: position 23,323 of record DASVZK010000057.1, on the reverse strand, counting down.
CCCGGGCGTCGGCGCATAGACTGAGAGAGAGATGATGTCCTGCGGGTCGAGCGGGTCCACGGATAGCGCGTCGCTCGGATGGTCATGAAGGACTCCCACTTGACTCCAGGTGTTGCCACGGTCCTTTGTGGCGAAGATGTTCTGGTCGAACTTATCCACTAGAACCGAGGCGTAGCCATGAGTGGGATTGGACGGGGCAAATGCCAACGCCTGGACGAGCGTCGGTAACCCCTTCGCGACCGTCCAGGCCTCCTTTGTCGGTGTGCTGACAACCGCAGTTCCTAGCGGCTTGGACGGCGACTGGTTTTGTCCTGTCTCCCCGCTTCCGCAGGCCGCAACACACACACTGGCGATGAACAGTGCGATTCCTGCTGTCATACCTCCCATGCGTGACCGTGAAAAGGAAGTCTGTGCTGTCTTTGTGTTTGGCGTCCGCTCCATTGATCCTCGTACTTTCCTGTACCAACATGTAACGTTCGGCTCGGGACGCGCACGAACGCCCGGTTCCTATGCGCGAGGAGAGTCGGAGCGCTCCTGTGAAGCGCCAGCGTCCGTTTGGTACTTCCTGAATCACATTCCATTGCGACACGCCAACGGCGCAACGCGTTCGCCTGGCGCTTGCTATGCTGTGGACGCCAGCATAGCATATCTGTGGATTGGAGAGGGCAATCCCTACAACGTAGGCAGTCTCTGGAGGTCAGGCCACTAATGGCCGCGCGCTCCAGAGACCGCCCTGCAATCCCTCACCCTGCCAGCGTGACTATGGTGATGCCGTCGCCCCCGTCGCGCGGCTCGGCAGAGGCGAACTTCTTCACCAGCGGGTGATGGCGCAACTGCTCGCGGATCGCCTGGCGCAGCGCGCCGGTCCCCTTGCCGTGCAGCAGGCGCACCGAGGACATGCCGGACATCGCGGCGTTGTTGAGGTAGCTGTCCACCTCCTCCAGCGCGTCCTCTACCCGCCAGCCGCGCAGGTCGAGTTGCAGGTCGGGCGCGGGCGTGTCCTCGCGTGAGGGTAGCGTCACCAGTTGAGGCTGCGTTCCAGCGTGAGTGGAGCCGGCGCGGGCCTGGCGGCGGCTCTGCCGCTCCAGGTTGGATGCAGCGACGCGCATGCGTAGCGCGCCGATCTGCACCTCGACATCGCCGCGCGCGTTGGGTAGCGAAACAACCTCACCCTGCTGGCCCATCGAGCGCACGCGCACAGTGTCGCCGACCTCCAGGTCTCCCGCCTCGACGGCTTCTCCCGTGGCGGCCTCGGTCTCCGCTGACTTCAGGCGCGAAGGCAGCGGGGCGTTGCGCGCCTCGATCTTCTGGGCGCGGGCGCGCAGTTGCTCTAACCGCTCCTCGGTCATACTGCGGCGCAGTTGCGTGCGGATGCGCGCCAGCTCGGCCTGCGCCGCCTCCGATTCGCGGCGGGCCTGGGCGCGGGCATCGTTGATGATACGCTCGCGCTCCTCCTCTAGCTCCTGGCGCGTGCGCTCCAGTTCCTTTCGCTGGTATTCGGCCTCGGCGCGCTCCATTGAGAGGTGGTAGCGCTCGTCGGCGGCAGTCTGCCGCTCCTGCGCCAGCGTCGTCAGCAGCCCTTCCATCTCCACGCCGGCAGTCCCCAGGAAGTCGCGCGCCTGCGTGATGATCGTTTCTGGCAAGCCCAGGCGGCTGGCGATGGCCAGCGCGTTGGAGCGCCCCGGCAGCCCGACGGTCAGGCGGTAGGTGGGCGAGAGTGTCTCGACGTCAAACTCGACCGAGGCGTTGACAGCCCCCTCGCGCTCATGGGCGAAGGCTTTCAACTCGGAGTAGTGCGTCGTGGCGATGGTGGCTACGCCGCGCTCCAGCAGCCAGGTCAGGATGGCGCGGGCCAGCGCCGAGCCCTCGCTGGGGTCGGTCCCCGCGCCCAACTCATCCAGCAGCACCAGCGCGCCAGGCGTGGCGACGCGCAGGATCTCGACGATCCGGCTGAGGTGCGAGGAAAAGGTCGAGAGGCTCTGCTCGATGGATTGCTCATCGCCGATGTCAGCGAAGACATCCTGCCAGACAGGAACCTCCGAGCCGTCGCCCGCTGAAATGTGCAATCCGGCCAGCGCCATCAGTGAGAGCAGGCCGACCGTCTTGAGCGCGACCGTCTTGCCGCCGGTGTTCGGGCCGGTGACGACCACCATCCGCGCCTGGTCGCCGCCGAGCCAGAAGTCAATCGGCACGACCTTGCCCTTGAGCAGCGGATGCCGCGCCTGACGCAGGTGCAGACGCCCCGCGGTGTTCAGCTCCGGAGCGCTGGCGCGGATCAGGCTGGCGTAGCGCGCCTTCGCCAGGTGCAGATCAATCTCGGCCAAGAGCTCGACGGCCAGGACGATATACGGCCCCTCCTGCCCGACGTTCTCCGAGAGCTCCGCCAGGATGCGCTCGACCTCCTGCTGCTCCTCGATCTGCGTCTGGCGCAGCTTGTTGTTCATCTCGACGACCACCAGCGGCTCGACAAAGACCGTCGCCCCGCTGCTCGATTGGTCATGGACGATACCGCGCACCTGGCCGCGCGCCTCGGCGCGCACCGGCAACACATAGCGGTCGGAGCGCATGGTAATGATGGGGTCCTGCAGCGCGCCGCGGAACTCGTTGACCAGAGTCCCCAGACGATCCTGCAAGCGCTGCTGCGCCGTGCGAATCTCGTTGCGCAGTTGCTTCAGCCGTGGCGAGGCGGAGTCGAGCACCGCGCCTTCCTCGCTGATGCACTGCGCGATGCGCGCCTCAAGCTGGCCGCGCTGCGGCAGGTCCACCGCGAGCGCCTTGAGCAGCGGGAAGCCTTCCTCCAGACGAGCGATGAGGCGGCCGACGTAGATCGAGGAGCGCACGGTAGCGGCGACATCGAGCAACTCGGCAGGCGTCAGAACCTTGCCGCGCTCGGCGGCTTTCGCCTGCGAGCGCACGTCGCGCGCGCCGCGCACGCCCGCGTCAGGACGCAGGTCGAGCAGCTTACGCGCCTCGGCGGTAAACGCCTGGAGCTTGCGCGCCTCATCCACGTCGCTGGCCGGCTGCAGGGCGAGCGCCAACTCGCGGCTGGCCGAGAACGCCGTCTCGCCCGCTAGCCGCTCGATGATCTTCGGATATTCGAGTGTCGTCAGACTTTTGGTGTGCATCAATGCTCTCGACTCATCGTTTAAACCCGCGGGTAACGGGCGGGTGAACCCGCGGCTACGGACCCGGCGCCCACACAGCCCACCTGCGTGGGCTTAGGCGCGGGTTGGCGCGGAGCCCGCGCAGACGGGCTAGGCGGTGGCGCGCCCTTCGATGCGGATCTATCCACCGATCTCGTCCCCGCCAACAATGCGCTTCACGCTCGACGCGCCTTCTCCGCCATGACAAGATACGCCACCCAACAGGGACCGCTCACGCACTCCGTTCGCGGGGCAAGCCCCACTTCACGCAGCCGCTCCGCCAGCGCGCCGCTGACGCCAGACGCGCAGCGCGCCGTCGCCTGGCCGCTCGCCGTCCGACCATAGACCAGACGCTGCAGCGCCACCAACGGTCGCAAGGCGAATCGCGCGGGCAGCAGTGACGCGCCGAGAACGATCACCAGCCGCCCGCCGGGCCGCAGCACGCGCGCGATCTCCGCCAGCGTTGCCGGGTCGGTGATGTAGTCGGTCGGGAACGTGCTGATGACCGTATCGAACGACGCGTCAGTGAAGGGCAGCGCCTGAACGCTGGCCTGCTGGACAGTCTCGGGCGCGACACGCAGGCCGCGGCGGCGCAGCTCACGGCGTGTGGCGGCGACCATCTGCGTCGAGCGATCTACCGCGCGGGCATGGTAACCACGCTCCAACGTATCCGCCAGCAGCGTGCCGATCCCGCAGCCCACTTCCAGCGTCTCTGACCCCACAACGCGCTCCAGCGCCAGCCGCTGCCAGACGCGCCATTGCCCGGCGAAAGGAATCGTGCTGGCCAGCCAGTAGAGCGTGCGGTTGTTGTACAGCAACTCGAAGAGCCACCTAACAACCGTCCAGCGGACAAGCTCGCCGCGCGCCAGCGCGCGATTGTCCTCCGTTCCACTTGCCATGCCACCGCTCCTCGTCACCCGCTCGCGTTCCAGCCCACGCAGGTGGGCTGCGTGGGCGCAGGCCCGTAGCCGCGGGTTCACCCGCCCGGCTCTCATCCGACCGGCTTTCATCCACCCGGCGCCCACCCGCCGCTCGCGCCGCAGCGCGCCAGACGCGCGCGATGGCCCTGAAGCCAGGCTTGCCAGCGGTCTATCGCTGACAGGTCCCAGCCTCAGGGCCACCAACCTTGCTATGCCTCGAGCGGGAACGCGCTAGCGCGTCGTCGCCGGCAGCTCAGCGGGCTCCAGCACCTCGTCAATCAAGCCATAGGTGACGGCATCCTGCGCGCTCAGATAGTAGTTGCGATCTGAGTCGCGCTTGATGACATCCACCGTCTGGCCGGTGTGATGCGAGAGGATGGAGTAGAGGGCGTCGCGCAGGCGCAGGATCTCGCGCGCGGTGATCTCGATGTCCGCGGCCTGGCCCTCGGCGCCGCCCAGCGGCTGGTGGATCAGGATGGTGGAGTGCGGCAGCGCGTAGCGCTTGCCCTTGGCCCCGGCGGCCAGGATCACAGCTCCCATGCTCATGGACATGCCCATGCAGAACGTGGCCACATCGGGCTTGATGTACTGCATGGTATCGTAGATCGCCAGCCCGGCGTAGATGGAGCCGCCTGGGCTGTTGATGTACATGCTGATGTCCTTGGTGGAGTCCTCGTTCTGCAGGAAGAGCAGTTGGGCGACCACCGCGTTGGCGACCTGGTCATCAATCGGGGTGCCGATGAAGATGATGCGGTCCTTGAACATGCGGGAATAGATGTCCCAACTGCGCTCGCCGTATGGGGTGCGCTCGACTACCCCCGGCACGTGTAGATTGGAGGGTAGAGGCGCGTTTCCCGCGAGCCAGCGCAGCGTCTCAGGATCGAATGGGTGACTCATGGTGTCTTCTCCTGTGGATAGGTCACTGCCGTCGGCGTCAGTCGCCCGTGTGGCGGCCCTTCCTTAGAGGGGGAGATGTCGCCTCGCGCTGCTCTCGTATGTGTCCGTAAAACCTGGACGCCACACGCCTCTCCGCGCGCGCTCGCGGCGGGCTGAACCCCGCGACAGGTATGCACACAATAGCACAAACAGCCGATTCCCTGCCAAAGCGTCGCGGGCGCCAATCCTATGCCCGCGGGCCGCGCCGCCAATCAGGCTGGCGCGGTCCGTGAAGCGGGAAGTTCGCTGGGGCGCTAGCCGCGGCTGGCGCTCGTCGCCGTGGGACACTCTTCAGCGACGGCGGGCGTTGTCGGGACAGGCGCGGTCCACTTCAGGACGGCGGTTCTCAGTACCTGATTCGTGATCCGTGGGGTGTCATCTACAATGGGCAGCGATTCCTGACGGTGGCGTTGTTGTCCATGCCACGAGGCGATGAGACCGGGAACCGCGCTCGTCATTTCAAACCAGGTCTCATGCTGGATGCGGTACACCGCGACGCGGATACTTAGCGCTTCCGCGAGTTTGCGTCTCTCCTCGGTGGTCGCTTGCAGCATATGCACAACCTGTGAATTGATCTGCGCAATGAACGCCTGGAGCGCGTTGAGCTCTTCTTGCTGCGCGACCGTCTGGTGTTCAATCTGATCGCGTTCTTTTTGCCACGTGCGTATGTGCGCGCTTTCTTCGCTCGACAGACCAAGCAAACCACGTCGCACATCATCATCGATTGCCTGGCCAATGGCAATCAGGTAGTTTGCGCGTCTCGTGGTGGCTTCCGAAATCAGTTGATCGAGCACCTGAATCCGGTGTTGACGCTCGGCCTCCATTGCTGAGTCGCGCTGCATCAGCCGTTGGTACGCTTGAGGAACAAGCTGGGGATCAGCAAGCGCCTGAACCACAAAGTCCCACACGGTTTGCTCGATCTGTGCGACACGGATAGCGAACTGTCCACCAGCCGAGCAATCTTCCGTGACGTATGGATGTCGAAACCGATTGCGGAAGGCCCGGTGCCTCCCACACACAAAATATTCGACGGGTGGTTCCCCGTGCGCGCTGTGGGCGTGTTGCACCATATTCGCGCCGCAGTACCTACAGAGAATGAACCCAGCCCGCAGAAACGAGTGCGCAGGGTTCTTGAGGTTCCGTGTAGCCTCAACGCGGTTCTGTTCCAAGCGCGCGATAGCCTTCTCCGCTAGCTCCTTGGAGACGATGGCGGGCCAGAGCGCGGTGGAATAGCGGAAGATGCGATCACTTTCAAGCGCGCGATAACGGGTTGACTTCTTCTTGCGAATACGGTTGGTTTCCACATCCTTGACTTCACGCCTGAATCCTTCATACCGATAGGCAATCGGTTCTCCCCAATAGCATGGCTGCCGAAGCATGCGCGCGATGGAAGATGGATTCCACAGCGAGCTCACGCGCCGGTTGCCCACGTTATTGCCTGCCAGTACCTGCGCTTGCGTGGGTGGAGGAATGTGTTCGGCGTTGAGGTCGTGGCAAACCGCGTTGATCGTGCGGCCTTGCTCCCCGATCTCACGATAGATGCGCTCGATAATCGCCGCTTGTGTGGGCTCAAGATCGTAGGCGGATTTGTCCTCATCACGATACTTCCACCCGTAGCGTGGCATGTTTCCGGGCAGGAGTCGTGAAGGCTTTCCCTTTGCGGGATCACCCAAGACACGCCTTCGCTTGCCCCCGTTGAGGCGCTCCTTGATGCGCTTATGCTCGACACGCGCGACAATCGAGAGCACGGCAGTAAGGATCTGCCCCTCAAAGGAATCGTCTTGTATCTCAACAAACTCGATAGCGCAGCCATATTGCTGCGCTTCCACCATCACGTATGCGGTAATCGCCGGGTCGGCGCGCGAGAACCTGTCTACCTTGTCGGCAACGACCACATCGACATTACCCACTCGAATCTCACTCCGTACATCATCGAGCCTGGGCCGGTCTATATCCTCACCGGAATAGATTTCGTGGTAGACACCAACCACGTGATAGTGATGTTCCTCACACCAGTTTCGGCCGCGCGCTTCTTGCTCTTCAAGTGAGCCATTTTCTTTTTGTCCCGGCGACGAGACGCGGCAGTAAATGATCGCTCGTGGCGTGCCGCGGTTCGGGGTGGTGGAGAACACCGAACGAAGATCAACGTGCGCCATTGCTCCCTCCCGCTTCTTCCATACGCCTTCATTCCCTCAAGTATAGCAGCCTGCCATCCTGTGTCCCGCGCTCATTCTAGACTATAAGCAATAATGGAGTCAGCGCAGATAAGTCGGGTTTGGGACGTTCAGTCTTGGTTAGCGAGATGAGTGGAGAGAGTGAGGTGGACCCCAATGTCAAGACAGTGAATGAGCTGGCAATAAGACAGCTTCTCTCCTTTCTTGTCTTGCTTCTTGGCCTGCTGGTACTGCCAGGCGCTGCTCATCCAGCCAGGACAGATCACTTGAGGGCGTCCTGCACCTCCTCCAGCCGATGCAGGAACTGCCGGTCGCCGAGCCACTCCAGCACGGGCCGGGCGCGTTCGAACTGCGTGTGGTCGCCGGTGCGCTGCGCCAGCACGATGCGCATGCGTGCGGCGTGGGGGATCAGCCCGTGCGTCTCGGCCTCGTCGATGGCCGCCGCGAGGCGCCCGTTGTCATTGGCGGCCAGCGCCGATGCAATCTGGACGCAGTGCTGCAGTGCGTCAAAGCGTTCTGCGTGGGCCCGTCCCGCCGCCACGTCGAGCAACGCAGGTGGTATGTGCGCGCCGCGCTCGCTCACGAACATGAGCATGAGCACGAACGGATAGGGAAGGGGCCAGACCATGCCCACAGGATCGAAGGCGAGCTGGCGCGGATCATCCTCCCGGTAGGCGGCGAGCAGAGCGCGCTCGCCAGCGAGCCAGTCGGGAGTGAGCGCCGTGTCGAGCACCGACGCCGCCGCGTCGGCAGCGGCACGGTCTTGGCGCGCGAGCGCCAGGTGCAACTCAGCCAAGTAGCCGCGTCTGACAGCAGCGAACACAGCAGAGGACCTGCGTTTGAAACTTTCCTCGAAGTGCGGCACCAAGTCGCTCAGCTCCGACCAGCGCCCGCTGAACAGGCCTGCCAAGAGGGCATAGGAGGTCGCCTCACCAAGATAGGCGACGGGATCGCCCGGCCGCAGCTGACCCAGTACCTCACGCACGACCGAGAGACACTGCTCATACTCCCCGAGATAGCAGTGCGCCATCGCGATCAGACAGAGCGCGGTGCCGCGCTCAAATGTGGAAAGTGCGGGGATGGCAAGACAACGCCGGAACGTCTCAATGACCTCTTGGTGGGCGCCGGTCCACAGGGAGAACATCGCGGATCCATCGAGCGCCACACTGAGGAACTCCCGATCGCCGCGTGACTCGAAATACGCCGCCGCCTCAAGACCGAGCGCTCGGCCTGCTTCGGCGGCCTCCGTCGTGATGGGGTCCGCACGCCACGCGGGATAGAAGAGATCGGCGACACGAACGCGCCACAACTCATCCTCATCAGCGGCCGCCTCGGCCAGCCGCCTCGCCTCCATGCGCAGCTCCTCGATCACGTCATCGCTTGGCCGGGTAGTGGCGGACATCGGATAGCGCAGATAGAGGATGAGCAGCTTGCGCAACAAGCGCGCGCCGATGAGGGGATCCGGCGCACTGCCCCCACGCCACAAGCGCACCGCACTCCAATAGGCATCCACCGATACAGGGTTGTCATTCAAATCGCCCAGCAGCTCGTAGCGGTGAATGTGGTCGGCTTCCGGCGCCAGCGCCAGCGCGCTGTGAAGAAAGCGCTCGGCCTCGATAAACGCCTCATTCTGCACCGCCACCTCTGCCGCCCGCTCGAGGTAGCGGACAGCCTGGGCGGCGTCCACCTCCACGTTCAGGGGGACCGCCGACTGGCGGGCGAGCAGCACAGCCTCACGGTAGTGGTAGGCGAGCAGCTCGACAACCTCGTCCAGTCGTTCCTTGGCAACGTCTTCCAGCCACCTGGCGACGGCCATGTGCAGCCGGATACGCTCGGCGCGCGCGAGCGTGCCATAGGCGACATCGCGGAAGAGGATGTGGCGGAAGGTGTAGGCGTCGTCCTCGCCTTCGGCTGGGGTCAGCAGGTCGCGCGCCAGCAATCCGTCCAGCGCGGTCGCGATGGCCGACGGATCACGCTCAGGCAGAGCGGCTTGCAGGGTGGGCGGACGAAACGTCCGGCCAGCCACCGCCGCCACCTGCAGCACCTCGCGCTCGACCGCGGAGAGCAGATCCAGCCGTGCCAGCACCGCCTCGTACACGGTATCGGGCAACATGTCCCCGTCCAGGGCGGACGGATCAGCCAGGCGCACGGCGAGTCCACGGGCCAGCTCGATGGCGAAAAACGGATTGCCGCCCGAGCGCTCAACAATGCGCTCACGCACCGCCTCAGACGCCAGGTCCGGCACGAGCTGGTCGATGAGCTGATGGGTCTGCGCCTCGCTGAGCGTGTTGAGGGCCAGCGCGGTGAAGCTGCGCCGCCCGCCCCCCCAGGAGGGGCGGCGGTCCAGCAGCTCGGGCCGGCTGAGCACGATGATCAGGAGCGGGGCGCGCGTCCGGGGGTGCGTGATGTGCTCGACGAGATCGAGCAGGCTCTCGCTGGCCCAGTGGAGGTCCTCGAAGACAACGATGCGCGGCGCCTGTCGCGCCAGCGCCTCGACGAACAGCCGCCAGGCGTTGAAGGTGCTTTCGCGCTCGACCTGCTCCCCGGTCTCGACGCCGAGCGTCGCCAGCAGGAGCCCAGCCAAACGTACCGCATCGTGCTGGGAGTGGCCGCCCGCAGCGAACGCCTCGGCCACGCGTTCGAGCGAGAACCGCTCACCGAGCAGGTCGTCCAGCAGACCGCGCAGCGGCCAGTAAGTGAGGGTCTGCCCGTAGGGCAGGCAGCGGGCGGTCGCGACCTGCCACCCCTCGGCGGGGTCGCGCCCGGCCACAAACTCCTCCACGAGGCGCGACTTGCCGGTCCCGGCCGGCGCGACGATGGAGACCAGCTGGGGATGGCGCTCCTGCAAGGCTGCGTCGCGGAGCAAGACGAGGTGCGCCAGCTCGCGCCGCCGGCCCACCAGCGGCGGCCGGCTCAGCGCGCGCGCGGGACGCGGGCCGACGAGCGGAAAGACGGCTAGGGGCCGGCTCTTCCCCTTCACCTCGATGGCGCGCGCCTCGCCGAAGAGGAAGCTCGCCTGTGCCGCGGCTTGAGTACGCACCCCGGCGAGGATCTCGCCGGGGTGGGCGGCCTGCTGAAGCCGCGCGGCCACGTTCACGGCGTCGCCGGTGACCAGGAAGTCGCCGCTGGCCGGGTCGTTGGTCGCCACCACCTCGCCAGTGTTCACACCGGTGCGCAGGATCAGCCGGCTCGCCAGCAAGCCATCGCCCTCCACGGCGTCCCGCAGCGCCAGCGCGGCCGCCAGTGCGCGCTCGGCGTCGTTGCCATGGGCCTGGGGCAGGCCGAAGATCGCCATCACCGCGTCGCCGATGAACTTCTCCAGCGTGCCGCCATGCTCGGCGATGACCCGGCGCGCGTGCTGATAGTAGCGACCCATCAGCGCGCGCACGTCCTCCGGGTCGAGGACCTCACCCAGGGCCGTCGAGCCGGTGACATCGGCGAACAGGATGGTGACCAGTTTGCGCTCCTCAGGCATGGACGCCCTCCCTCACGTGGCAGGTAGCTTGAGCTCGCCGCACCTGCCGGCCGAGGCCCGAAAATACACCTCGGCTGGCGTCCGATAGTTGAGCGCTTAGTGGGGCCGCTCGTGATTGTAGAAGGCGAGATAGCGCGTCAACGAGTGGCGAGCTTCCCGTGGGTTGGCATAGTCGTTGGGGTAGACCTCCTCGTACTTGACGGAGCGCCAGAGCCGCTCGACGAAGACGTTGTCCAGGGCGCGGCCTTTGCCATCCATACTGATTTGCACCTCAGCGGCCAGCAGCAACGCACGATACTGCGGGCTGGTAAAGTGGCTGCCCTGGTCACTATTCCAGATCAGGGGCTTCGCCTGGGCCAAGGCCCGCTCCACCGCGGCCAGCACAAACGGCAGCTGCAGCGTGTCGTCCAGTTCCCAGCTGACGACGTAGCGGGAGAACCAATCCAGAACGGCAACCAAGTACATCCAGCTTGCCCGCAACCGGATATAGGTGATGTCGATGCCCCACACGTGGTTCGGAGAGCTGCTGGTAAGGCCGCGCAGCAGGTAGGGTACGCCTGCTCGCCGTGCGCTCGGCGGCTCAGATTCGGTCCTGGGCTGATCCCAGCAATCCCCATCTCCCGCATGTGTCGTTGGACCGCCTTCCGGTTCACCTCCATTCTGTCCCGGCGCAGCTGGGCGGTGATGCGCCGCGAGCCATAAAACGGGTGCTGGGTGTAGAGCTCATCGATGCGATGCTTGAGTGCCACCTCCGCGGCGGAGGGGCGGCGTGGATGATAGTAGAGGCCGGACCGGCTCAAGGTGAGCAAGTCCGCCTGCGTGCGGAGCGGCACCTCCGTTCCCGTACGCTCGATGAAGGCCCGCCGCTCATCTCTGGAGAGGCTCGAGGCCAGATTTTCTTTTGAGCCAGGCCACCTGGGTCGTCAAGCGCCCGATCTCTTCGTATAACGTGGCCAGGCGTGCTTCGTAGTCGGCGGTGAGGGCTGCCGTGCTGTCTTGTCTGGTGAACAGGTTGGGCAAGCCCTCGAGGGCCGTCGCGCGCCACTTGATCAGTTGGGTGGGGTGGACGCTATGCTCAGCGGCGAGCTGTGCGAGCGTCTTGTCCTCTTTCAAGAGCTCCCGAACCACCTGGGCCTTGAAGGTCGGTGTGTAGTGCTTTCTGATCATGGTATGCAGTCTATCTTATTTTGGCCCGCTCCACTGTCCAGTTTCCTGGGTCCACTATACCCTTCGTGCTGGTGGATGCGCTCGTCGTGAAGGTGCGTGAAGACGGGCGGGTACGCGCCGTCAGCGCGCTGGTGGCGACCGGCGTCAACGCGCAGGGCTACCGCGAAGTGCTGGGACTGCGGATCGGCGACAGCGAGAGTGAGCGGACCTGGCAAGACTTCTTCACCTGGCTCAAAGGGCGTGGATTGTCCGGCGTCGATCTGGTCGTCTCGGACCACCACGGCGGGCTGGTCAAGGCGGTGCAGGTCCAATTTCAAGGCGCGACTTGGCAGCGTTGCCAGACCCACCTGTCAGCTAACATCGCCGACGCGACCCCCAAGGCGCTGCAAGAGGAGGTTCATGCGCGGCTGCGCCCGATCTTCATGGCGCCGGACGAGACGACCGCTCGCACCCTGCTGGCGAGTTTCGTCGCCGACTACCAGACCAAGGCGGCCGCCGCCGTGGCGACGCTCGAGCGCGGCTTTGACGACGCGATCGCCATCCTGGCACTGCCTGTACCCTACCGCGTGCGGCTACGCACCACCAACGGCGTCGAGCGGCTCAATGAAGAGATTCGCCGCCGCGAGCGGGTGATCCGTATCTTCCCCAACCGGGAGTCCGTCGTGCGCCTGCTCGGCGCGCTGCTGCTGGAGCAGGACGCGGTCTGGACCACGGGGAAACGCTACTTCGACATGACCGCCTACTGGCTCTGGCGGAGGCGCCCCGCTCAGCAGCCCTTGTTCAGCCAGGAGGCTCCGATGTTCCAACGCGCCTGATTCTCAGGCTCTACCAGTGAGAGCAATGTGCAGATAAGTTCGGACTTGACCATTCGAAACATGCGGAGTACAACGGAGCAATGCGTACACGATCTCCACAGACGCTAAGCGAAGCCGACCGACGTCTTGTTGCCGCATGGGCTGCCGACTGCGCCGAGCGGGTTCTAGGACTATTTGAGGCTGAGGCTCTAGATGATGACCGTCCTCGAGCTCTCATCGCTCGGACTCGCGCGTTCGCCCGGGGAGAGCTAAACACTGCGGAGGAGATTCGCCGTCGGTTTGCCGGCGGCGTCCGTGCGGGTGATGTACAGACTCCCGCCGCAGTGGCCGCTGCCCGAGCCGCCGGTCAGGCCGTCGCCATCTGCCATATGGGCGCACACGCACTAGGCGCCGCCGCTTATGCCGTCGAAGCCACCGGTCTTGCGGACCAGAACCGGCCAGTAGCAGTCGAAGACGAGATACACTGGCAGCTCGACCACATGTCGCCAGAGGTTCGCGCCGCCCTGCGAGCCCTCCCGCCTATCGGTGAAAACTCGTCGGGCCCTCTTGGGCCTGGGCGCTTCGCTTCAGGCCGACTCGGTGCCATCGTCCGTGAACTGCAGGCCGGCATCACCCGGACCGACGCGGACTACCCAAAGGCCCAAGAACTAGGATCGTCTGGGATTGAGCCTCCATCTCCTCAGGGGAAACAATAGGGAAATTCAGGTCTAACGAAATTTCGTGGAGGTTTGTGCCCCTCCATTCTGATTCTCAGACTCTACCAGTGAGAGCAATTTACAGATGACTTCGGACTTGACCGTCAAGCGACGAGTCTGCTGAGATTGACTGCACAGGTCGTATCGTAGGCAAGTCTTGGCCACAATGGCATGGGTGCGTTAAGGCAAATCGCTTCTGGGAGCGCTATGCTGTCATGTCCGATCGTTTCGCCAAACAAGGCGATAGCCGCTTCTTTACGCGGCAGGCCGTAGACGTACAATGATCGGCCGTTAGGTTCACACTCGTCAACTTGCCCGCAGAGTCACGCCAGCACGGCCTTGACGAGCAACGCGAAACCAGCAGACTCGCGCTCGAGAGTACAGTCGATGACTTGGATTGAGGGGAGTAGTGGAGACAGATGATTGACGTCACAAGGCACGTGGAGGACTGGAATAATGCGGCGTTGTGTGTTCGTGATGGCTTCGCGCAGCGCCAATTGGGTTTCCTCTCTCACCCATGATGACTCCACTGCGCTTGGAGACAGCACAACTACAAATACGGGATGCCCCAGTACTTCACGCGGAATGCGCTTTACCCAATTGTCACCACCTAGCAGACTGGTATTATCGTAGAAGATGTTGAGGCTTGGCCGCGCATCCATGAGGTGACTGACCATGCGATCGCAAAAAGCATTGTCGACACCCGAGTGACTCACGAAAAGGCCTAGTGGCGCGTTTGCGGAACTAACTAGCGCATCGGTCGGCCTGAACGCTGCTGATGCGAACAGCGCATTCTCAACAAAATCTACTCCATGTGGTGTGAGCTCGAATGTGTAGAATACACGCCCACCAATGAGCCGATCGGAGATGCTAAGAAAGCCGCTCTGTTTGAGATGCTCCAGATCGTTCCATGTGTCGTCACGTGTCGTGGAGAGAGCGGCCATGAAGTGGTCCACCGTCAAGGTATGGATTGGTGAGCGCTCGCGTTCCGCATACAGGAGGCGAAGAATCATCTTACGTCGCTCTAGCATCGCCGCTATCCTCCCATAACCTCATGGCAACACACGCAGTCATTTGGCGCCGCGTAACGCCGGCCCCCCGTAGATGCGATTGACGACCTCGGGAATGAGATAATCCATCCATTCCCGCAGGCTTGCCCGTTCCGCAGCTGTCGCAAGAATCGAGATAAACTGCGTTCGCAAGTCAGACGAACTAAGCACAACGTCATTGAGTAAGAAGTCGTAGATTCGGAACCCGATAAGTTCGCCAACTGTCTCTGCTGGTTCGCTTGTACGCACAAGCAATCTGAAGGCTTCGGGAGTTTCCTCATCCTCGAGAAACGCGTCTACATCGTCAGGATAGTAAATCCGTAGATGCGCGAGAAACGCGCTTGTCATCTTCGTAATTTCCTCGTCCTCATAGCGCAACACAAGCGCCAACGTGTTCAAAGCTGCCTCTGGCTGGCGTTTTTCGATCCCCACCTGGGGCAGATGACTCTCGATGAGTGACTTGAAGAACTCGAGGCTCTTGCGCTCGCGCGCCGATTCCATTTTCTGCATCAGCCAAGGCGTCTGGACAGTACCCGCTCGGGCGTATTGCGCGACAATATAGTGGCCTAAGAACTCTGCGTCAGGGGCATCAGTGGTGGAACTCGCTTTTCGGTTATCCCCCTCCGAATAGTAGGCCTGGCATTTCTCCATCGCGTACATGAAGAAATCAAAAACCTCGTCTATCTCTGGATGTTTGTCGAGTGCCCAAGCCAAGCAGTATGTCAGATTGTTCCTCCATGCGTTAGGAACAGGATTCGATTCTACTTCTGCAAACAACCGTTTGATAAATGGCAAATAACCATTTGGGTTGCGCGTTAACCTCGCAGACAGCCCTAGTTCAGCGACAGCTTCAACCACTATGTTGCGTATCTGGAGTGCTGCCAAATAATCGCTCTCTACGTCAGCCTCCGAGAATCTGCCATCTACATCCAGGTAGTCGACCAGGCGACGATAGAGTTGTTTTTGTTCTTGTGATAACTGAAAGAAGGCGTCCACGCGCGCCACGCTCATTGGGTTGAACTCACCAAAATCATGCAATAACCTAAAGGCAAGCGAAACCGCGATCGCGTACACGCGCTGTCGTATGGCATCACGCAGCCATGCGCTCAATCGATTCGCCGATTGGTCGATGCCTAAGAGGCGACCAATTGCATTGTGCCAAATTCTCTGAAGTCTCTTCAGCGCTTCGGTGTCATGCAAATGGTCGAAGAAGATGATGAGCGAGAAACCGACAAATGACTCAAGCGCGACAGCATCAGGAATTAATCCAGGTGTCGCATCTTCGGCGATCCGGTCCAATAAAACAAAACCTCGCTCCTGATTTCGCCGCCATAGTTGATAGGCATAACGCACAGCTGTGGTACGAACCGTTGGATCAACATCACGCGCCGCGTCCCGAAGCACGTCGGGCAACTCGAGAATGCTCGCGACTTCGATGGCGATTTTCCGCGCATTTACGGCGGCTCTACGGCCAGCCCGTACGCCAACGCCGGATGATTCGGGGGGCTTCAGCGCTAACTGCCTTATCCGCTGAAAGGTTGATCTCTGCTTGCTCAACGGCAATAACTCTCGTAAAGTGACGCCAATGTGCTCTGGTTGGTCAGCGCCGAAGCTGATCAAGGAATCAACCATTAATTCTTTTGTTCGCTGCTGATCGGCATGGCAAAGGTCAATCAACGTCCCTGATCCATGGAGAGAGGCGTCAGCGACAATCGCGTTGCGCACTGCGCCCCACAAATATGGTTGCGCGGACGTGCGTAAAGCTAGCGAGCCGAAATATTCCGATCTGCTTGGATGCGCAGCACTCAGGCTGAGAAGGCGCTGTCCAGCGAAATACTCGTAAAACCGCTCATACTTGAAGGCAACTCGTGGATTTCGGCCGCTTCGTTGATTGATCAGGATATCGGCATCAGTCAACCGCACAAACGATTGGTTGCGCACATGACCATCGCTCATAGATTGGCTACTATATACTGCTTCATAAAGGCCGTCACCGCCTGCATGCAAATCATTGGCAGTGAGAACATTACTGTAGTGCCCTTCTCTGATCATGAGGGGGAGTAGGCGCTTTTCTAAGAACCGCAGATCATCCGGCTCTAATCGCTCAGTCCCGGTCTCTAAAAGCGCCTCGATATAGTGATCAACCAGCGCCGACGCGCGTAAGGATGATGGTATACGATTTTGTCGATAGGTTCTGGCGACAATATAGAGATTGAGTGGATCACGCAAGATCTGTTTCTGGTCAAATGAGAGATCGTCGTATGAAGTCTGAACTTGAAATTTGCGCTGATACTTTGTATAAGCCTCCGCGAACTCGCCGCGCGAGAACTCGTCTAGGCGTTGCGAAAAGCTAAATGACTCGAGTGTCACCCCAATGGCGTCGTCTCGTTGCTGGCCATGTGGTTGGTAGTAGAGCGCCTCAGCGAGCGGGACACCGTGTCGAATCGCTTGCCAGGTTTCTGGCCGCGAACTGAAGACGACCTTCAGCCACGGCCATGGCTGTTGGGCTAGCTGGTTCAATTGGCGCAAGAGATTCGTCGCTTGGTTATTCTCGTTGACCGCGTCGACGCAGAGAACGACCTGCCGCTTGGACATGTCATCAATGCTGGCAATTTCGCGCCAGATGTCCGTGATGCGCTTGCCCGCGATACTTATCCGCTGGTCGAAATCTTGCGCAACGACCGATTCCAATGTCGTATTGATGGGCAGTTGGGAGCCATCATAGAGCAACACACATATGTCGTCACGAGTGCTCGCGAGTTCATCTTGAAGCGCCAGAAGAAAGTTGCTTTTGCCAACGCCTGACCGGCCAACCAATACGAAGCAACGCTTATCGGATGTTAGGAAATTCTCTAACTCCTGGTGCGCCGCACTTCTCTGAACATAGAGATCGCGCCTGAATTTTTCGGATACCGATGCGGTATGCATTTTAGTGATGTCCGCGCAGATGTCATGAAGTTGTCTCCAAGTAAGCTGTTCCGCCTCCTGGCGGAACAGCTTAACGCGCTCCACTGTATCAAAAAGGTAAGAAATAAAGGCCGTGACACGATCACTATCGAGGGCTGTTCCTCCCGAACGCGCCAGGACATATTGCAGTTGAGCCTCAAGCAAGCGATCAAAGATGCCGACCTCTGTTGAGGTTGCCGGATTGTACACTGACGCCAGGCTCCAGAAGACAAATAACGGATGCAATTCGAGTAATTCGCCGTCGTCGGATCTCAGGTAGAACCGATCGTCCATTGGCCGAGAAGCAGTAGGCAGTTGCGCGTTTCCATGGACGACGTCGAGGCCGCGATGCATTTCATAAGAATACGACGTGTCATTTTGACCGAGGACCCGAATCAGGCTGTACTTGCTCAAAAATGTCAAGCTGTGCAAAACCTGCTCTACTAAATCCTGCGTCTCGCGCGCATAGGCCATCCACCCTTCCTCATCCTGCGGCTCCCTATTCCTATCAGTCAGTTCCACCCCAATTTGCGTTAACCGGGAAAATGGGCGTTTGACATCCGCCCGCATCGTATGAGGCAGATGATCGGAGTTCCAGTACAAGTCGTAAAGTTCTGGAATGAAAAACATTTCGCGCTTGTCACGATACGCCTGTAGTGCCGCAAAGAAGATACGTTGCCAAGTGTCAATCGTAAGATGAGGAAACTCATTCCAAAGCAGATCATTGAGATTGGCGTCGCGCACCTCACGCCGATCGTGGAGGAGATATTGGCTCACCAATACGATGGCGAGGGCACGCAACCCAAGAGTGTACACGTGAAGATACTGCTGGACACGCTCACGCGGACTCTGCGCATGTAAGGCGCGCTGGTAGTTGATCGCGATAAAATCAGGCATTTCCTGAAGCACAAACGCATCGAATGGATCGTAGCTCACATCCACACCTCATCCCCTCGCAATGCTTCTATGGCGCGCAGGAATATGCGAACAGCGAGAACACGCGACACCGTTTAAGAGCGGGTATTCGCACACGTTGGCAGGACAGTGAATGGGTCGCTAGCGCTGGTGAAGGTAGCGAAAGTATAACATGCGTGCATGCTTAGGTACAGCGAACGCAATCCGCCTGGCGTATATGAAGTATGTGTGGAGGGCAAGAGAATGTGCGACTCGGCTGACTCAAACCGCCCACCCGTCCAAGCACAAAGTGTTCGACGAGCCAATCACGCGTCGAAATCTCATCGGCTGTCTCGTCGAGCGTTGATATCTCTGGGGATCAGCTGTGGTCTGATCACGGTTCCGGCTGCAGTTGTGCTGGGCGCTGATCTGCGCCTCGCCAATAGCGAACAGCCTTTTAATGACTCGTGGGCGCGTGTCTCGATTGCGCCACGCGGAGAAACGCTGCTAGGGATCAGTTTCCGACCACGAAACACGGAAGCATTGGGCCTTCAGGTACGGCCAACCTTAACCAGACTGCTTCAGTATCCGATTGAAATGGTTCGCCTCGGCGCATACTGGAATCGCATTGAGCCAGCAGCGGGTATCTTTGATACGAGTGAACTTGACTGGCAGCTTGATACGGTTGAACAGGCGGGCGCCAAGATCGTGTTGAGCGTGGGCGCCATGAAAACCTTCGGTTTTCCAGAATATTTCATTCCCCGTCATTATCTGCCGCGCCCGTTCCCGGATGGGGCTCTCATTACGACTGATCGTTACAGTGATCTGCTCGACCGCGCCTCCGAATTCGTCACCAGAATCGTCGACCGCTACAAGTCACGCAGGTCAATCGTAGCGTGGCAGCTAGAGAACGAGCCCGTAGACCCTCTACCATTCGCCCATTATTGGAGGCTCAGCACAGAGTTCGTCCGTCGTGAGCTTGAAGCGCTTCGAAATCGAGATATGACTCGACCAGTGATGATTAATGGCTCCTTGCCGACAGCCGCCTCTGTGCGGGTAGGCCAAGCATGGCTGACGAGGGACCAAGGTGATTCACTCGCCTTTGCCAAGGTTGAGGCCGACATTATAGGCGTTGACTATTATCCGCGCGTTGCGGTGACGAATCTTGGCGAGAAGACACTGTACATTGATAGCACTGGTACACCATGGGGCGACGGTGACCGAGAATCCTTGGCTCAGTGGGCAAACAGCCATGGCAAACGCATCATGGTCGCCGAAGGGCAAGCGGAGCCGTGGGAAACATCGACTGTGCCTCCATCTCCACGGCGGCACGCATTGTATAGCTGCACACCTACGGATCTCATTCAAACCTATAACAGCTGGGCTCAATGGACAGTTGGTCATCCACTCTATGCCTACCTGTTCTGGGGCGCAGACTATTGGGTACGCCGCGCAATAGACGGAGATGACGAGTATTTTCGGGCTTTCGCCCGCATCCTCGAGGAAGCATAGGACACACAATCGAGTGTGGCGATCGTTCTCTGCTGACCTGCTACCCGGAATGAGGTCCAGCGAATGTGAGAAACTCCCGGTGGGTAGTTGAGTCGGGAGGAACACATGCGCAAGAGCCACTTCAGCGAGGAGCAGATCCTGGGCATTCTCAAGCGCGTTGAGGCGGGTCAGAAGGTTGCCGAGGTGTGCCGAGAGAATGGCATCAGCGACGCGACCTTTTACCGCTGGAAGGCCCAGTACGGCGGCCTGGAGGTGAGCCAACTGCGGCGCCTACGACAGCTGGAGGACGAGAACCGTCGGCTGAAACATCTGGTGGCGGACCTGACGCTGGACAATCAGGCGCTCAAGGATCTCGCCTCAAAAAACTGGTGACGCCCACGGCACGGCGCGAGGCCGTGGGCTACCTGCAGACGACCTACACCTTTTCGCAACGGCGGGCGTGTCGAACCATCCGCGCGCATCGGGCGGCGATCCGGTATCGGCGGCGCGGGCGAGCGGACGAAGCAGAGCTGCGTGGGCGGTTGTGCGCCCTGGCCGCACAGCGTCCCCGCTGGGGGTACCGCCGACTGCATGTCCTACTCAAACGCGAACTGGGGCTAGTGGGAGCGGTCGTCAATCGCAAACGCGTCTATCGGCTCTACCGACTGGAAGGGCTGGCGATCCGCCGCCGCAAGCGCAAACAGGTAGCACGCGCCGTGCGCGGCCTCGTCATACCGAGTGGGCAACCACGCGAGTCCCTGGCGATGGATTTCATGCAGGATGTCTTGGCGGACGGGCGGCGCTTCCGCACGCTGAACATCCTCGACCTGGTGACGCGGGAATGTCTCGCGATTGAGGTCGACACCTCGTTGCCGGGCGCGCGAGTGGTGCGGGTGCTCGACCAGTTGGTCGACTGGCATGGCTGCCCCAAACGCATCCCCGTAGACAATGGACCGGAATTCGCCGGACAGGCGCTTGACGCCTGGGCGTATCGACATGGAGTACGGCTAGATTTCATCGATCCAGGCAAACCGATACAAAACGGCTTCCTGGAGAGCTTTAACGGCAAATTCCGCGACGAATGTCTCAACCAACACTGGTTCGTGAGCTTGACGCAGGCCAGGCGCATCATCGCCGCTTGGAGGGAGGAGTACAATACCCAGCGACCACACAGCGCCTTAGCAGAGCAGACGCCCGTCGAATATGCGCGGGCAACGTGGCCTACCGCCGGTTTCTCATAATCCTTGGACCTACTTCGGGTAGCAGGTCACAAGCGGCGAGTCTCGCATATCGCTTGGACACATTGCCGGGTCAGGTCACGTGGCTTACTGAATCTCGACACCACTATCGGCCGTGACCAATTCCAGGCTGAGATCGCGCCAACCGTCGAAGAAGCCATGAACTTGGTGAGTGTGGTGTTGAATGCCGCCAATCTGTCGGATCGGCAGGTGGATGAGGCGCTCCTGATTGGTGGAACCTCCCGAATCCCGCTCATACGCGACAAGATGCATGAGCGGTTTGGGCCTAGAATCATCCACAGTAACTCACCTGAAAATAGAGTCACTGAGGAGCTTGCCGCGAGCGCCGACACGCTTTCCGTGAGCACGGGGTCGGACGCCGGCGGGAGCGGGAGCTGGACATCGTACCCCAGGCGTGCGAGCTGGTGGACCAGCCGCTGCGCCCGTGCGGCCGAATCGCGACGCTGGAAATAGTCCGCGCCGAACTCTTGATAGGGCTGACGTCGCGCGATCACGTGATAAATAATCACCAGCAACGCATGCGCCAGCGCCACGATGGCTTTCTTGTGACCGCGCCGCGCCGCGCGGCGATGCGGTGATAGCGCGCCGCCAGCGCAGTCTCTTTGGTATGCGCCGCCGCCTGCGCCGCCTGGACCAGGATGGTGCGCAGCCAGACGTTGCCCTTGCGCGTGCGCCCGCTGCGCTGCCGTCCGGCGCTCTCGTCGTTGCCCGGCGCTAGCCCCGCCCAGGCGGCCAAGGCCGCAGCGGAGGGGAAGCGGCTCATATCGGCGCCAATTTCGGCCACCACGACCTGCGCGGTGGTCTCCGAGAGGCCCGGAATGCCGTCCAGGAGCGCCACGACCTGCGCCTCGTCGGTGTCTTGAGCGCAGGTCGCCTGAGTCTGGGCGGTGAAGCGCGCAATCGTCTCGTCGAGACCGTCGATTTGAGCCAGCAACTCGGTCAGCACAAAGCTTTGGTGCGGACGCAGGTGGCCGCGCAGCGCCTGCTCGAGTTGCGGCCGTTTCTTGCGCAGGGGGCCCTTGGCCAACTCCGCCAGCACGGCTGGATCCTCCTCGCCTGCCAACAGCGCCGCCAGGATGGCGCGCCCGGAGACGCCCACGATGTCGGTGGCGACGGAAGCCAGCTTGAGGTTGGCCCCCTCGAGCGCCTTGTGGACGCGATTGACCAGATTCACCCGCTCACGCACGAAGCTGGTGCGGTAGCGGGTCAGGTCGCGCACCTCGCGCTGGGCGCGCGGCGGGATGAAACTGGGACGCACCAAGCCATGCGCCAACAACTCGGCGATCCACTGGGCGTCCTTGACATCGGTCTTGCGTCCGGGGACGGCCTTGATGTGCGCCGCGTTGAGCAACCAGACCTCGCAAGCACCTTCGAGCAGATTGAACACGGGCTTCCAGAATTCACCTGTGCTCTCCAGACCGACATGGGTGCAGCCTCCGGCGGTCAACCAGTCGGCGAGACGCAGCAACTCGTTGGTGGTCGTGCCAAAGGTCTGCGTCTCGGCGAGGCGCTGGCCCTGCGCGTCACGGGCCAGGCGGCAGACGACCACCGTCCGCTTGTGAACGTCAATGCCTGCACAGCGCTCGAATAGCAGGTCCATAGAGCTCCCCCGACCTCGCTCTGGGAGCGCGGGCCGCCCGCGCTCCGTTGACACCGTGTCATGGCGAGGGAGTCGCATGGACACCGTTCGTGAGCAGCATCTCACCTACGCGCTCTCATCCCCTGCAGGGATGAGGTAGCAACTTCTGGTTCCTGCCGGTGTCCGGGTCCTACTGTTCAGCAGGCTCTTGCGCACCCAGTCACGTGCCGACCTCTGCGCGGCTTCCTCACGTGGGGCAGCCTATCCCATTTTCATGCCTGCGGGTGAGCGCCGCGCTCATGATTACTGTTCAGCAACAATTCAGGCAAGATCTGGAGTGACTGTTCAGCCCCCGGCCGGGTAGAGTGGGCTGGCGGTAAACAGGGTCTGCAGCGGCGAGGAGGGCGACGCCCTGCTGGCGGTAGGTTGATAACACGCTGCGCAGGCGCGCGAACGCCTCTGCGCCCGCCTCGGAGCGGAAGCAGCCCGAAATCTTCTGTTGCGTCTTGAGCAGGCGCAGATCGCGCTCAGCCTGGTTGTTATCAAAGGGGATGGTCAGGTCGTCGAGGAAGGCCAAGACCGCTGCTTGGCCCAACCACAAGCGTTCGAGCAGATTGCGCACCGGCAACTGCTTGCGCTGTCCACGCTGTTTGTGCTGTGTGCGGCGGCGCTGGGGTGGGGGATTGGTGGCGTGTCCGCAGGCGAGGATCCGCTCGTACTCCCTGACCAGGGCGTAGCATTGGGGAGTGGGGAGATAAGCGTGCCCCTGCGTCTGCGCCT
>DASVZK010000056.1:0-110542 GCA_036391685.1 Ktedonobacterales bacterium | reverse complement strand
GTCGTGGTCCAGCCCCTAGGTGGACCACCCCACCGCGATCTGGCTGGCATAGAGCCGCTGCACCTGCAGGTGGCCGCCTTACTCGGACCGTCTTGCGAAAAACTCTATAAAGTCAATGACTGAGGCTGCGAAATGTGAGCTATGTGGATGCCCACGGCGTGGATCACTACTACCAGGCGATGTATCAGCTGTTCCTCAAGGATGGTGTGGCCGTGACGGCTCGCCGCTGTCGGTCTACATTCTGCTCAACCACCGCGATGCCTACATCGCCGCCAAGACTTGGGCGGTCGGCCACAGCCAGGTCGACGCGCCCAACATCGCCTACGACGCCTACGCCTGGATCGGCGCCCATGACCCAACTTCCTGGAATGCCAACAGCACGACGATGGCCGAGCTGACGGCGCTGACCTCCTTCAAGGGCGAGTTCGCCATGGAGCAGGGCATGGGGATGAAGGGCAGCAGCCTGGAGTTCCTCGCGCCGCCCAGCGGCGACATCGCGCTGGTGGCCGAGATCAGTGGCGGCCACCAGCGGCAATGTCGCAGCCGCCAGTGACGCTACCGCCGCCAACGACACCGCGGTGGGGGACGCCACTGCGGCGGCCAGCGATGGAGCCAATTGTGGCTTGTCGTTCGCCGCGGACACGCCCGTCGCGACCCCGCACGGCGCACAGCCGATCGCCAGCCTGACGGTCGGCGACCACGTGCTGACCTACAACCCGACCACCGGCAAGCAGAGCGCGCAGACCATCGTGCGCGTCTTCCTCAACCACGACCATGACCGCCTGGATGTCACCCTCAAACTCCCAAGGGCGCAGAACCAGCCGGCGTTCACGGCCACAATCAGTCATGCCACGACCGACGCCGAGAGGGCGCGGGAACGAGCGCGGGCAGTAGCTGGCCATGGGCTGCGCGCCCCGCCGGATGCGTCCGTCGTCTCACTCACCGCGACCCAACTCAACGGCGCGGCCGAGGTCATCCACACCACCGCCCACCATCCCTGGCTGACCACCGACCGCAGCTGGCTGCTCGCGGGCGGCCTGCGCGTCGGCGAGCCGGTACGGCTGCTCGACGGCGGGACGGCGACGGTGGTAGGGCTGTACGCGCTGCCGGGCGTCGGGCCGATGTGGGACCTCAGCCTGGAGAGTGTGCGTACGTTCGCCGTGGGCGCTGTGTGTGTGTTTCGGAGCCATAGTTTCAATGGTAGACTGGTTGCATGTATGACGAGATCAAGCGTCGACTCACATGGATCACGCTCTACCAGGTGACTGGCGACGCAGGGTTGGTGTGCCGTCGGTGCGGGATTTCGCGTCCTACGTTGCGCAAATGGCTGCGACGATACACCGAAGAAGGCCCGGAAGGTCTAGCCTCGCGAAGTCGGCGTCCGCGTCACAGTCCCAACCAGAAAGTCTTTGAGCAGGAAGAAGCTTGGATTCTGGCGCTCCGCCGTGAGCGGAAACTGGGCGCACGGCGGATTCAGCATGAGTTGCGTCGCCTCTATAATTGCTTCCTGTCACTTGAGACCATCCATAAAGTGCTGACACGCCACCCTACCCCACCGGTACGGCGTCCCAAGCGACCGCTCGTGCCCAAGCGTTACAGCATGCGCTTGCCAGGCGAACGCGCCCAGATGGATACCATGAAGCTCGCGCCAGGACTCTACCAGTACACCCTCGTGGATGACTGCACGCGCTATCTGGTCGCCGCGCTCTATCCACGGCGCACTGCCGCCCACACGCTGGAGTTTCTGGACCACGTGCTGGAGCAAACGCCCTTCCCAATTCAACGCCTGCAAACCGACAATGGCGCCGAGTTTCTCGCCTACAAGGTGCGCGATCGCCTCTTGGCGCTGCGCATCAAGCATCGTCCGATCCCAGCACGGACGCCGCATCTCAATGGCAAAGTGGAACGGGCGCAGAAGACGGTCCTCGACGAATTCTATGCCACGACCACCTTGGACAGCGCGACGCTGGCCGATGATTTGGAGGACTGGCTGCAGGACTACAACTACCAGCGGGTGCATGGCAGTCTCGGGGTCACGCCCATCGACCGCTGGGCCGCGCTGGAGGAGGAGGTGCCGTCGTGGGACGACGTGATCGCAGCATTCGACCTCAAGAAGGAAATGAATTATGTTGAGCTGCTAATCCTCAGACGCCAGTATGCGGCAGCCCGGAAAAAGTGAAACAATGTGTACAAATCTCACAAATCGGTGACTTACCCGCCCCGCAATCTCGCATAATCCAACTGTACTACGAAGTTTAGTCCGTCACAATTGGGAACTTCAGCCTCGCCAGCTCCAGCGCCAGCGCCACCAACGCCGCCACTCGCCTGCGCTCTGGTCCGTTGGGGAACTACTCCTACACCAACTCCAGCCATGTGGACGCCGCCACCGCCATTGGCGGCACAGCCTGGACCGCCGTTTACGACGCGAGCGGCGACCTGACCTGCCGCGCGCCGTCGAGCGCCACCACCTGCCTCGAGAGCAGCCCGATCAGTGCGCAGCTCGCCGATGCCCGCGAATCCAGGCTACAAGGGGCCGGTGAGCGAACTTCCAAACGACCAGTTAAAGTTCGCGTCCATTCCCATCTGTTCGTGTTGATCCTTCGCACGAGCCACATCATGTGTAATGATACACCGCCGCGCGCCATAACAGAGGCGCGCGGCAGTGGCGTTCTCCTTCTTGCAGCACCACATCGCCAGGAGGAACCGGCCTGATGCTGTGGCGGTGGTGTATCATTTCATCGCCGCATTGCGCGATCCCGCTAACTACCGTTCGACAGCGTGGCCGCGGTCGCGCTCAGGTTTCCCAGGCGGCCGTGCGAATGCCAGGGTGATGCCCGCGTCGTGTTTTCAGGGGCTGAACGGCACAGGAAAGACTCGCGGTATGGACAGTGACTTCGCGGCAGAACGACTTAGCGCCAGGCAGCTTGCCAGCAAAGGCGACTTTACTGGCGCGATTTCCGTCCTGCGCCGCGTAGCGGACGCGTCGAACGAACCAGAGGACCGCTTTCGTCTGGGGTCAATGGCTTACCTCCTAACGGATTTTGGTGAGGCGCAAGCGCACCTCGAGCGCGCCTATCGCGACTTCCAGGCGGCCAGTCTGCCGCGTCGCGCCGCAATGGCCGCCACGATGCTCGGACGCATCCACTTCGACATGTTTGATGACAAGGTCGTGGGGCGGGCCTGGCTCGCGCGCGCACTCCGCCTCCTCGAACATGAAGAGCCCTGCGTCGAGAAGGGGTACGTGGCCGTCGGGCTGTTCAGCGCCTATATCGAGAGCGCTGACGAACTAGAGGCCAGCGCCATTGCGGCTCTGGACATCGCCCACCAATTTCAGGACCGGGATCTGGAGTGCAAGGCGCTGGGCGACTCCGGGCTGGCCCTGGTTTCGATGGGTCGCGTCCACGACGGCATGGCGCGACTCGACGAAGCGTTCACGATGATCATCGGCGGCGACTGCAGGGACCCGGCGGTGATCAACCAGGTCGCGTGCGGCTTGATGAGCGCCTGCGACCGCTGCGGCGATGTCAGGCGCGCCGAGGCCTGGCTGCGCTTCATCGAGAACAGCGCGCCGCCCTCGCACGAAGGGCCTGGCGTCCACCTTTTCGCCCATTGCTGGGGGGCATTTGGGTCGCTGCTCTGCCATGCGGGCCGCTGGCGGGAAGCGGAAACCGCGCTGCGCATGGCCCTGGCGAAAGGCGAGACCTCGTACCGCACGGTGAAGGTCGCGACGCGCGCGATGCTCGCTGACCTCTGGATCAATCAGGGGCGCCTGGATGAAGCCGCACATCTGATCGATGAGACCATTGACCGCGTGGAGGTCATGGGACCGCGTGCGCGACTCTACCTGGCGCAGGGGAAATACGATCTGGCGGCGGCTGTCGCGCGCCAGGCGCTGCGTCAGTTAAGAGGGGACCAGCTCCGCGCCGCGTCCTTGCTGCTGGTCGCGGTCGAGGCGGAGCTCGCCGATGGCGATCTTCTCGCCGCGGAGGAGGGCGCGGCGCAACTCCAGCATATGGCGGAGAGCGCCGAAGTTCCCGCCGTCGTCGCTGAGGCAGCCCTGGCGCTCGGCAAGACGGCCCTGGCGCGGAACGAGACGGAGCTGGCTGTCCAGCGCTTCGAGGCTGGTCTCGCGGCGCTAGCCGACGCCTGCCCACCCCTGCGCGCGGCGCTCCATCTCGCGCTTGCTGGCGCTTACGCAAGCGCTTCTCCGGCGGAAACGATCATCAACGCCGAGGCGGCGCTCAGCATCTACCAGCGGCTCGGCGCCCCGCAGGCGGCGCTTGCAGCCAGTCTGCTGGCCGCGCACGGAAGAGCGGCGCCTGTCGCCCCCACACCGCCCACAGCGATAGATGTGT
The DNA here is from genome assembly GCA_036391685.1 of Ktedonobacterales bacterium. Lineage (GTDB taxonomy): Bacteria > Chloroflexota > Ktedonobacteria > Ktedonobacterales > JADMIN01 > JAKAIY01. Next base: position 106,187 of record DASVZK010000056.1, on the reverse strand, counting down.
TGAGCCCTCGTGAACGGGAAGTGCTGCCCCTTTTGGCCCGAGGCTTATCCAATCCTGACATCGCTACACGCCTCTTCATAACTCCCAAAACGGCGGAGCATCATGTGAGCAGCATCCTCAGCAAACTGGGCCTGCGCAACCGGGCGGAGGCCGCAGCCTTCGCGGCGAGTTTCCAGGTCAGTCAGGATCCCAAAGCTACCCCAACGAGCTAGCTCGCACTCGCTGATCCGAAGAATGCGGGAGGAGATGGGGCGATTCCCCGATGTGACGCAAGCGTTCCGGGGCCATTCTGTCTGCAACGACCTATTGAAGGTCGACGAATGATCTCGATGAGGAGGCGTCACATGCCGGGAGCAAGCAAAGACTCTACACCGATCAGCGCTGAAAATCCAAATTATGTCAGCAGATCGGCGGAATTGGGCGACTTCACTGTCGCATTCGAGACGCTGCGCGCTGGCGCCGACCCCGCGCCCTTCTTCAAGGGGCTGTCGGACGACCGCTGCCCGTGTCCGCACTGGGGTCTTGTGGTGAGCGGGCGTCTCATTATGCGCTATCGCGATCACCAAGAAATCTTCGAACCGGGAGATGCGTTCTACCTGACGCCCGGCCACCTGCCGCTGGCGCCTACTGACACCGAGATCATCACATTCAGCCCGACCACGGAATTGATGAAAGTCAACGTGGTGATGGCGAAGAACCGAACGGTCATCCAGTCATGAAACAGACAGCTATGGTCAACGGTCTTCGTCTCGCCTACGAGGACACTGGTCACGGATCGCCAGCGATGGTCTTGATACATGGCGCGTTCGCCGACCGGTCGTACTACGCCGCGCAGATCGAGCATCTGGCGAGTCGGCGCCGTGTGCTGGCGCTCGACTTGCGCGGGCATGGCGAAAGCGATGTTCCGCGGGACGGATATGGACTTTTGGACTACGCCAGGGATGCCCTGGGCGTGTGCGAGGCGGCCGGACTTGACCGTTACGTGCTCTGCGGCCATAGCATGCCGGTAGCCTTGATAGCCGCATCACTTAAACCTGAGCGCGTGGCAGGCGTCGTTCTCCTGGACGGGGCGATACTTCAGCCGGAGGCGATGCGGGCGCAGGTTGTGGCCAGTATGGTCCCTATCCTGGAAGGCGCTGGCCGTGTGGAGGCCATGCAGGGCTACCTCGTCGGGCGGGGCATCGGGCCCTATGATTCAGCGGCATTGAAAGCGCGTGTGATGGCGGCGATCGCGAATGCGCCAGCCCAGGTCGCGGCGCCCCTAATGCGTGAGGTGATGACCTTCGACGCCAGCCAGTTCCTGTCCGGTAGCTATCCCTTGCTGTACGTGCACGCGAGAATGCCGGTGAATCTTGAGCGCTTGCGGGAACTGCGACCTGATGTCCTGTTGGGAGCGGTGGTGGGGTCTGGCCACTGGCTGATGCTGGAAGTCCCAGACCAGGTCAACGCTATGCTCGATCGCTTTCTCCAGATTGTTGAATCGCGCTCACCGCTGGCGGGGTGAGCGCGCCGCGACTGGGCGCCGCTGGCGCGTGACTAGAAGGTGGCGTCCCTGGTCAGATCGAACCAGCGCCCAGCCGCGCACGTCAGCGCGCCTGGATATGCCCACATCGATCGGTGACGGCTCGGGTTTCTTCCTGCCTACCCCGGAAACCCTGAAACTCGGCGCGGCTCCGGACAATACCGGGAGTCGCGCCGAGTTCTCAATTCAACCCGGTACGCTTCGCCCGTAACGCTGGCGCAAGGTTTACTGGATGTGCGGAAAGTATGCTCATGGTGGGCGTATGTGACGCGTGGACGCCAGACACGCTATACGTCACATGCCCCAATCATTCTTGCGGTGGACGGCTCGCGGACATGGCGCTATACTGCTCGCAAACCCGCGCATGCCTGGTTGTGTGGAAGGGGCTGTCTCCATGCCTGCGACACATCCGCGACGCGCTGCATTTCAACATCTCACGCTGACGGCGCTACTGGCCATCTGTGCGGCACTTGTTGCGTGCGGCGGCGCGGGCGGTGGCTCATCCGGTGGCGTCAGCGCGACCGCAAGCGCCGCTCCCACCTACGCTTGCTGCCATACACCCACCCCCAGCCCCAGCGCGACCGTGACCACCCAACTGCAGCCTACCAACACCCCAGGCCCATCGCTCTCGCAACTGACGGTCTACGCGGGCGACGCCAACGGCGATTTCTTTGGCCTCAACGCCCAGACCGGCTCAAAACGCTGGTCTGTCAGCGTCTCCAGCGAGCCCAACAAGCCGCTGGCGAATAACGGCCTCGTCTACGTCACAACGCAGGGCGGCTACGTCCTGGCGATTAATGCGGGGCACATCCTGTGGCAGGCGCAGGGTGACTCGACTGGCGGCGCGATTGACGGCCGCCCTGCGCTCTACAATGGGCTGCTCTACGCCGCGAACGATGTTGGCGTCATCTTCGCGCTCGACGCCGGTTCCGGCGTCCAGCGCTGGCGTTACCCCACGGGCGGCCAGATTTCAGGCTCGGTCAATGTCCAGTCAGATGGCACGCTGTACGCCGGGTCATCCGATGGCTATCTTTACGCGCTCAACGCCGGCGATGGCTCGCTGCGCTGGCGCTTTGCGACCGGCGCGGCGATCGAGTTCACATCGCCCGCGGTCGCGAATGGCGTGGTTTTCATCGGCGCGGACAACGGCAAGCTCTACGCCGTCAACGCCAGTGATGGGACGCAGCGCTGGGCTTTCCAGAGCGGTGGGCAGATCTTCGGCAGACCTGCGGTGGACAACGGCGCGGTCTACTTCGGCTCTAACGACTATCGCGTTGTCGCGGTGAGTGTCAGTTCTGGCCAGCAGTTGTGGAGTTTCCAGACCGGCGGCTCGGTGACAGGTTCCCCCGCGGCCACGAGCGGCGCTGTCTTTATCACGTCCTCGGATGGCGTCCTCTACGCCTTGAGCGAGGCCAACGGCGGCAAGCTCTGGACCTTCTCGCGTGGTGGCGGATTTGGGCGCGCATGGCCGGTGGCCTCGCACGGGCTGCTCTTCATTGGCGCGGCGGATGGCAATCTCTACGCGCTCAACCTGATGAACGGAGCGGTTACCTGGCGCTACACCGCAGGAGCCGCGGTTGACGCAGCGACTATCGGCCTATAGCGTGCCGAGCGGCAGCCTAGCCTGCGCCCTCGCCTGGGTTATCCGTGTGCGTCAGGCCACCCTCGGTATCCGCCAATATCTCGCGGTGGCCAAGGTCGAGCGTTTTGATCCAGCGCTGCTGGCCAAGTGTGAGACCGATGAAGAAGCCCAGTTCCACTAGCTCCGCATCGCTAAAGTGCGCGTGGAGCTTCTTCCAGAGCTCGTCATTGGCGATGCCCGACTCCCAGACGATGGCGCTGGTGTACGTCAGCGCGACTTTCTCGCGCTCGCTGAACTCATCAGATGCGGCGAAGTGCAGTAGCTTGGCGTATTTCGCCTCAGGAATGCCCCCCGATCCCGACCGGACCGAACGCTGTACCCCTCAATATTCGCACTCGATGGACTGCGAGACGTAGACGCGGCACAGCTCCTTGATCTCATGGTCGAGCACGCCGCTGCGGAAGGTCGTCATCCAGGCTTGCGAGAAGGCGCGTATGACCGCCGGCACATGCGCGCGGATGGCCTGGCTCTCGGGACGCGGAGCGCCGTGCAGGCGCGCGTCCTCCAGGTAATCGAGGATCTCAGGATCGGTGATCGCTGACAGGTCTGCGTAAGGTATCCGCGGCATCGGCGTTCTCCGCATGTGTGCGACGAAGGAATGTCCACAATGATAAGGCGCATGTCCCTCGGGGTCAACCTGATTTCGCACGCTCGCGAAACACTTTGCCTCATGCGCTGCGTCTCACACTACGGATGGCCATACACGCCCGGCGCCGGGCGCGTGGGGCGGAGCGTTCAACCGAAAGCGAGGGAGCATGCGGGACTCAGCCCAATGGGCCTGGCGTCTGGGGGAGAATATCAGCAGGCGGCGCGACGGCGCTCCTGCGGATGGCTCCGACAGCGCGAGTGACGCTGGTGAGCTCGTCCAGTTCAGCGCGCTGCTGGACGGGAGCGCCGCGACCATGACCCGCATCGCCGCCGCGCTGGTTGGAACGGCCGACGCGGAAGACGCCGCCCAGGAAGCCATCCTCCGCGCGTGGCGCGCATGGCCAGCCCTGCGCGAGCGAGACGCTGCTCGCGCCTGGCTCAACACGATAACCGTCAATGTCTGCCGCGACTGGCTGCGCGGGCGCTTCGGCGCGCGACTCCGGCTGACCGAGTCGCTCTCGCGCGAGGGCCCTGGTTCCCGCGCGCTGGCACGACTGGATGATGATCCGGGCGCCAGTGACCATGCCGCCGCGCTCGACCTGCGGGCAGCGATCAATGCCCTCGAAGAGGATCTGCGGCTCATTGTCACCTTGCGCTATTACGCTGGTTTGGACTCCAGCGCCATCGGCTCCGCGTTGGGCATTCCCGCGGCGACCGCGCGCACTCGGCTGCGGCGTGCGCTCGGCGTGTTACGGGACCGCCTCGCTGGGAGTGGCCACACCTCACCGGATCATGTGTCCGGTTCACCCGGACCCAGCGATACATCCGATTCGACCGAAGGGAGGCGCTAGATGGCTGATTCGCCGGAGCAGCGCCCAGACGATACGACCGCCGATTCCGACCTCGGGAACCTGCCCTCCGACCTGAGCGCGCTCGATGAGCGGCTGACAGCGGATGGTGAGCGCTGGCGGCGGCGCGCGCCCGACGGGCAAGGCTTGCCCGCATGGGCGCGCGCGAACCTGGCCGTGGCGCTGGTTGAGAGCCAGTCGCCCGCCTCAGGCGCCAGCGATGGCGCGCATGACGCTCGGCGGTCCGATGTGGGAGGACCCCATCCAAGCATAAACATACCCGAAAACCAGGCCCGGACACGCTGGCGTGGGATCGCTGGCGGCCTCGCGGCGGTGGTGTTGGTCGGCCTGTTTGCGGCGCTACTGATTCACAACGGTGTGTCGCGCGGCGGCAAGGCAAGCGCGACCGCCACGCCAGCGCCACCGCCGACACCAACAGCCTGCCCGTCACCGGCGCCAGAAGCGCCACTGCTGCCGAATGGCTGCCCGGCGGCGACCCCTATTCTGGGCGCCTCCTTGCAGGCTGGGACTATCCCGCTGGTCGCGCCTAGCGATCCCCAGATCGTCTACAAGATCGCCAACAACGTCCCGCAGCGCTCGACTGACGGCGGCAAGACATATGGCGCTATCAGCGTTCCAAAGTCGGATATCACAGCATTGGACAATATCTGGATCGCTGTTAGCCCGCTCAACGCCTCGCATGTCTTCCTGACGCTCTCGGGCTCGCGCAATGGGCAGATGTGCGTGGTTGTACAGAGCAGCGGCCAGGCCTATCATGGCGGTACGCTGGCCTCCGGCGGCACAGACTGCTCGGACCAGTTCTATAGCGCCAATGGCGGCCAGACCTGGGCACGACTGCGTCTGCCCGGCGGCAATGTCCTTGGCGGAACAAACTTCTTCCGTGTGGTCCAGGGCGCGTTCCAGGCGCCAGCCTACGTCTTCCAGGCGCAGGGGAGCCGCCTTTATGCTGGCGCGGGCTTCTCGACGCAGGATGGCGCCATCCTCGCCTCACTGGGCGCGCGGCTGATGACCAGCGGAGATGGCGGCGCGACCTGGACGCTCGCTGACCAGCCGATCGCCAGCGCCGGACTATATGTCTGCGATTTTGCCGTCGCGCCCACTGGCTCAACGGTCTACGCCGCCGTGACCAATCAAAGCTGTGGGAATGAAGGCCTGCCGGCGATGACCCTGTGGCGCAGCGACAATGCTGGCCAGGCCTGGAAGAAAGTCAGCACGCTGCCCAGCCCGGCGGAAGGTGGCCTGGTCGTCGCGCCAAGTGGCGCGCTCTACATTTTCGAGCCGGCAGCATCGCCCATCAGCCATAGCATGATCGTCTCGCAGACGGCGCAGTACGCGCTGGTGAGCGTAAACGGCGGGGCGACCTTCAGCCATGCGCCGTCGGCGGGGATTCCCGGCGACCCGACGAAGGCAAGTCTGGTCGGTCCTGTGGCGATGCTCAGCGACGGCTCAGCGCTATATGCCGTCCAGACAGGCGCAGGCAGTGGGCTTTACGCCTGGAAGCTAGGCGACACCTCATGGGCGCAAGTGGCCGGGGCGCCCGCCAATGGGCTTGGCGCCGTGGTGGCGGTCCCCGCAGGTAGTGGTGGCGACACGCTCTACATTACTGACACCAGCGGCGACTTGAAGGTCGTCAGTGTCGGCCGCTGATGGCTAGGGAACGCGCATGAATCAGACCGCCACCGGGGAATGGACTCCCCGATGGCGGTCTTTCGTCTTCCCGAAGGGCTACGACCCTCGTTTTCGAGCGGGCGCGCGGCGCGCTGGCGCGGTTGCGGCGGGGTCGGTGAGGGTGACTCCAGCATGGGCTCCGCGGCCGTTGTGGCTGGCGGGGGCGCTGGCCTCTAACGCGTCCAGCCGCTCGCGCAGCTTGCGGTTCTCCTCGCGCAGCGTGTCGAGGTCCTCACGCAGTTTGCGCGACTCCTCCTGGCCGCTCGCGCCCTGCGCCAGCGCGCGAATCGCCGAGCGCGCCCCGCGCGCTACCCGCTCATCCAAAGTCGACGCCGCCACACGCTCTAGCGCGGGGATGGCGCGCGTGTCGCCCCACTGCCGCAGCGCGCCTATGGCGAAGAGGACGACGAAATCGAATGGATCGTCGAGCGCCGTGATCAGCGCTTCGACAGCACGTGTACGCGCTGCGCCGGGATCCACCAGCTTGGTGCCGCCCAGCGCGCCCAGCCCAGCGGCGGCGACCACACGCGCGTCCATCGGCTTCGCGCGGTTGGTCACCCAGTCCGCCAGAACATCCGCCGCGCGCGGGTCGCCGGTGGCGCCCAGGCCCGCGAAGACCCCGCCGCGAATCGTCTCCAGCCAGGATGGCGTTTCAATGTGGCCGAGCAGTGTCTCGAAGGCGCCGGGCGCGCGGGTCTTGCCCAGCGCGGTGGCCGCGGCGGCGGTCACGTAGTAGCTCGGCTCGCCCTTCGCCAGCAGCGCTGTCAGCGCCTCGGCGGCGCGCACGGCTAGCCCCGGCTGGTCGGGCGCGCGGAATTCGCCCAGGCCAGCGACGATCGCGCGCCGCGCTTTGGGTTCCTCGATCTCCTTCACCGCGCGCAGCAGAATCTCCAGCGCGCGCGCCGATTTGCGTTTGGCGATCGCCCTGGCGATGGCGCGGCGCACACCGTAGAACGGCTCACTGAAAAGCGCGGCCTCCAGGGCGTCGACCGAGACCGGGTCGCCTTTCTCGCCCAGCGCCTCCGCCGCCTCGATGCGCCCGTTAACATCCGGGTCGCGCCGCAGCAGGAAACGCTGCGCCTCGGGCGATTGCTCGAAGCTCAGTGTCTTCAGCAGCCAGCCGCCGTAGTCGAAGCGCACACCGAAGGGCCGGCGGGCGAGCGGGATATAGAAGGTCTGGTCGGCCTGGTCCACGACGACGCGCACCACCAGCGGCTCCATCGGCTTCTCGGAGGCGCCGGGCTTCTCATCGTCGCGCCGGGGAACGAAAAAGCCGAGGTCCACCGGCGTCTCGAAGAGCGGCGTGTTCACGTCCACCGTTTGTGTCTGCTTGACGGTCACCTTGGCCATGCTGCGCTCGTCGTCCCAGCTATAGGTGACGCTGAACTCCGGGTGGCCCGCCTTATAGACCCACTGCTCGAAGAAGCGCGCTAGACTGCGGCCGCTGGCCTCCTCCTGCGCGCGCTCGAAGTCGGCGGTGATGACCTCGCGCCCCCGGTTGCGCTGGGTATAGAGCTTCATGCCGCGCCAGAAGGCCTGCTCACCAACGACCTGCCGCAACATGTGCAGCACGCGCGAGCCCTTCTGATAGTTATGGACATCGAAGAGCTCTTCGCCGTTCTTGCGATAGACGTTGTAGACAATCGGGCGGCGGCCGAGCTTGTCGCCGTCGAGGTAGTCCTCGCCGTTCTCACGCATTTCCAGGCGCAGGTGGTCGTCGCCCTCTACCTCGCGCATCCAGACAGCTTCGAAGTAGGTGGCGAAACTCTCCTTCAGCCAGGTGTGCGACCAGTCGCGCACCGTCAGTAGGTCGCCGAACCACTGATGGACCAGCTCATGGGCGACGGTCGGTTCGGGGGTGTAGTCGAGGCTGGCGCGCTCATCGGCCAGCAGGCGATAGGTGTGGGTTGTGGCGCTGACGTTCTCCATCGCCCCCAGGAACATGTCAGCCACGATCTGGCCGTACTTGGCGTAGGGGTAGTCCACACCGAAATGCTGGGCGTAGAACTCCATCATCGCCGGCGTATGGTCCATCATGCGGCGGCCGTCGGCCTCGCGACCGGCGCGCACATAGTAGTTGACCGGAATCTTGCGCCAGTGGTCCTGTATCTCGACGAACTCGCCCGCGACCAGCGTCATGAGGTAGGCCGGAAAGGCGACCTCTTGCTTCCAGTGGTAGGTCTTCGTGTCGTCTTTCTTGTGTTCGGTCACGCGCTCCAGCTTGCCGTTCGAAAGCGCGAAGAAGGCCGCGGGGACGGTCGCGGCGAAGGTCGTGGTAGCGCGCTCGTTGGGGAAGTCATGGCAGGGCAGCCAGTAGTGATGGTACTCCGTCTCGCCTTGCGTCCACACCTGGACGGGCATTTCCGGATTGCCTGCGTCGGGGCCGACGAAGACCATGCCGATGCGCGGCTGCGCCCAGTAGCGCACACGCAGCGCGAACTCTTCGCCGTGGGCGTAGTCGCGGTCGAGCGCGATGTGCAACTTCTCGCCCTCGCTCCACCAGTCGAGCGGGCCACCAGTCGCGCCTTCCAGGGTGATCGCCTCGATGTTCAGCTCGGCGGCATCGAGGGTGACGGCGCGCAGGTCATCGAACAGCGCAGTGAAGTGGTGGGTGACGGCCCCGTCGACGCGCTTGCGCTCGAAGTCAAGCGTCACGGCGATGTCCATGTGGCGGACGTCGGCCGGGCGGTCGGGCGCGTAGCGCGGCTGGTCGCCGGGCAAAGAAAAGCTCGGGCCGTCGAGATTGAGCGCCGCCAGCGAACCGCCGTACGCGCCCAGAGTCGCATCGCCACAATGTCGCATGGGGGCTCCTTAACCTCTATAGGTATGCGCTGCGCGGTCGCGCATGGGGATCGGAGGCGGCGCCGCGCGCGGTCTTGTGTGATGGCCGTCTGCCATGAGGGAAGCTTACGATCAACCTATTTACTTTAAGCCTAAAGCTCGTCTGGGTCAATGCTCCTAATGATATAGGAGGTAGCCAGCGCCGCCCGCGAGCGCGAGGATCAGCACGATATTGACCTTTTGGCTCAGGGCAAGGCCGAACGCGCCAGCGCCGATCAGCAGTCCGCGCCAGTCCAGGCCGGGCTGGCGTCCGATGGTCCAGATGACACTGATCAGCAGGCCAATGACAGCGGTCGAGACGCCGCGCATCGCCCCCTGAGCCCAGGGATACTGCTCAATGCGGCTGAAGCGCGAGGCGATGATCAGGACCAGCATTGGCGGCAGGGTAATCGCAATGAGCGCGAGGGCCGCGCCAGTGAGCCCATCCGTGAGGTAGCCCAGACTGATGACCCAGAGGCCGTTGGGGCCGGGGCTGATCTGGCCGATTGCGATCGAACGGCCGAAGTCGGCGTCGCGCGCCCAGCCGCGTACCATCAGGTCCTGCCGCAGGCTCGGTAGATTGCTGAATCCACCGGTCGAAAAGAGCGATGCCTTGAAGAAGAGCAGGAAGTAGACTAGCGGGCTCATTCGGCTTCGCCTTCCTGATGCGCGCCGTCGTCGGCCGGCGCAGCGTCCGGTTTCGGCGCGAAGAGCAGCCCACCGAGCAGCGCGCTGGCAATGACGATGACGATCGCGGAGACATTGAAGATGATGACCGCAAGGGCGCTCGCCAGCGCCAGCGCGCCTGTCAGCGCGGTCCGCGCCTTGCCGCCACTCACGCCGCGCTGGAAGAGCGGGCGGGCGAAGTTGAGCGCCACAAGCGCCATGACGCCGCCGGTCGCCGGTACAATGCCGCGCACCACGGCCTCCACCGTCGCCGAATGCTCGACGAGGGTGTACAGCGCGGCTAGTAGGCAGGTGATGCTGGCGCTGGGGATGAGCAGGCCCGCGAGCGATGCGATCATCCCGCGCCAGCCGCCGAACCGCTTGCCCAGCAGAAGGGTAATTGCGATCAGGTTGATGCCTGGCGTGATCAGACAGAGGTTCCAGAGTTGGGCGAACTCTTCCGCGGAAAGCCAGCGATAACGGTCGATAAACGTGCGCTGGATGAGCAGCGTCGTCGAAGCGCCTCCACCAAATGATTGCAGCCCGATACCTGTCCATATCGTCAACAATCGCCAGGCGCTGGGATGGGGCGCTTCGTCGTTCATGGAGTCTCCAGGGCCAGCCGCGCCGGACGTCAACTCATGCCGCCGGCCAGGAGCGCCGCCAGCCGCTAAGCGTTCCCCCTATTATTCACAACGCGCACGCGGTACATCGCTCAGGAGATAGTGCGAAGGTGTTAGCTAGCGTCGCGTTTTGACCGCCTTATGTTACAATTGCCCCACATGGCGTCCCTCCGCACAACATGCGCAGCAGGCGGGCGAGCGGTTCGCGTCCGGCGGCGTGTTTGGGGCGCGCGATCAGCGAGGAATCATTCATGAGTCGCTACAGCGCCATCACGGGCTGGGGCATGCATGTGCCCGAGCGCATTCTGACCAACGCCGACCTGGAGCAGATGGTCGAGACCTCGGACGAGTGGATTACCTCTCGCTCGGGCATCAAACAGCGCCACATCGTCCGCTCCGACGAATCGGCGTTCGACCTTGCGCTTCCCGCGGCGCGACAGGCGCTGGAGCGCGCGGGCATCGCGGGCAAGGACCTTAGCCTGGTCATCGTCGCCACTGTCTCGTACGATTACCGGTTCCCCTCGACGGCGAACCTCTTGCAGCATGCTCTCGGCGCGCAGTGCGGCGCGTTCGACATGCAGGCTGCCTGCTCAGGCTTCCTCTACGCCCTCTCGACCGCGCACCAGTTCATCACGAGCGGCTCAGCGAAGCATGTCCTCGTCATTGGCGTCGAAGTGCTCTCGAAGGTCGTGGACTACACCGATCGTGGCACCTGCGTGCTCTTCGGCGATGGCGCCGGCGCGGTGGTCTTGAGCGCCAGCGAGGAGCCGGGCGGCTTGTTGGGCTATACGCTCGGCAGCGACGGCGCCAACCCCGAACTGCTCTACATCCCGGCGGGTGGCTCGAAGGAGCCGCTGACCGAGGAGGGCCTGCGCAACGGGCGCCAGTGGGTCAAGATGAATGGCAGCGAGGTCTTCAAGTTCGCTACCCGCGTGATGGGCACGGCGATGGAGGAGGCGCTGGCGAACGCCGGGATGACCGCGCACGACATGGATCTCTTCATCCCGCACCAGGCCAACCTGCGCATCATCGAGTCGGCCTCCAGGCGGCTGGGGCTGCCGCCGGAGAAGGTCTTCGTCAACATTCAGAAATACGGCAACACCTCGGCCGCTGCCGTGCCGATCGCGCTCTGCGAGGCGATCGAAGAAGGGCGGGTCTTCCCTGGCGCGCACCTGGGCATGGTGGTCTTCGGCGCTGGCCTGACCTGGGCCGCCGCTGTCGTCAAGTGGACCGCGTCTCTGTCCCCACTTGAAAACGCCGCGAAAATCACCAGTGGAACCCCAAAAGAGGCCGCGACTGTCTAGCATAGAAAGAGGGGTGTTCACCACAATCGGTGAATGCCCCTCTGGTATTCCTGCCGCTCGTTACGCCACCTGGGGAATGCGAACGAGTTCTCGGTCATGGGTGAACAAACGCAACATGCCGACCGATCGAGGAGAAAGTCTTTCTGGTAGGCGAATAAAGAGCAGTTGCCCATCTACGAAGACATCGCCCCCGACCTTTTGTATTGGGATTGAACACTGGCTGGCGACCCATTCCGCATCGTGTGGCCACAAAAAGGGATAACAGTATAGCGCCAGCGCGCTGACCTCTGGATGCGGAGCGACCAGTGTAAGGTGGTCACGCACACGCTTCGTTTTCTGGCGTGTCATGCGCTCTTATTGCTCCTCTCTCCCTGTGGCTGCATTTCTTCGATGCTCCGCAGTGTGTTGTGTAGATCTCTCAGGGCGATAGCGACGCGGGGCGAGGACATACGCATCCGTCCCTCGTCGCAGCAGATGGTGAAGATGCGTCCTGTGGGATGGCGGTAGATGCGATTGTGCCCACCGTTGTCCCGCAGGAGCACAAACCCCCGGGGCTTGAGATATCGGCTGTAAAACTTGGTGTAGCGCATCCCGCGCGATTGAGAGTCCATAGTTTCTCGCTCTTTCGTGTCTTTCTGTGTCTTTCTGTCTTTCTCAGAACTCAAAGGTGGCGCTAGTCAGCAATTCGGTGATGTTGTAGGGCGGGGTCATCAACTCCCCACCCGCGGCAGCGCAACGAGTGACAAAGGGGCACCAGCCCCGACAGAAGAGTGAGGTCACGGGATCCATACCCCGTGGGGGCAGATCGTCAGATGCCAGCCGGCCATAGACGATGTTCACAAAGGCTGCGGTCTGTTCGAGTGTCCAGATCGGGACAGGCAGCAGGTCGGACTTCTGATGCTCTTTCGGCCCCAGATACAGTTCGGTGACAGAACCCTGCAAAACTTCCCCGGTCTCCAAGACCACACAGCCTGTCTCGAGCATCCAGCGATAGATATTGAGTTGGGCCACGTAGGGCTTGGGCAGGGTGCGCTCAGTAAAGACGGCCTTCTTGACCTTGTAATCCGCCAAGACGCCCAGGTCGGGACGGTAGTAGTCCATCTGCCCGGTGATGCGACGCTCCTCCCTCCCAAACTGCCAGCGCTTCAAGAGGCGCACTTCTTTGATGGCTTCGGGCTCGGTGTGGTGGTCTAAGAGCTCGTGGTAGCCCGTGCCCATGAGCGCGGCCTCAGACTTGGATGGGAACTCGTAGTAATCCACCCGGCCCTCATACCAGGCTTTGCGCGTACATTCCCCGGTGATCATGGTCGTGGAGATACCCGCCTTGCAGCGGTCGTAGGGATGCGCACGGGCATGGATATGCGGGTAGAGATACTGGCAATGCCGTGGCTCACCCCCGCCTTTGGGGGTTTGCTTGCCCATCTTGTGGGCGCAGGCGAGGCTCTCCTGATCGGACACAGGCTCACAGGAGACCTCGCAGTAGAATCCTTTACGAGGCATGCTCACCTCGCTCTCGCGCGGTCTTGACTAGATAGTATTCAAGGTAGGTGGTCAGGTCGGCCACCAGCCCCAACTGGCGCTTCATCTCGTCTCGCACCGATTCAGGCGCGCTGTCGAGCAACTGCAACATGCCTCCGATGGTGCGGTGGATCTGGGTTGTGCCTTCCATCACGGCCAGGATGAACTGGTCTTCGGTCATATGTCCTCCTCGGACAACAACAAACGGGCTCTCACCCGACTAAGGTGAGAGCCCTGAGCAATTTTCGCGGTTAGGGTCTGTCTGACGAATGGGAGGCCGGTGGGTATCAGACCTGCGAGCGGGTTTGTCTTACCCGCCTGCACGCGACGATGCGGCGTCGAGTCAGGTCTGAATGGCTCCGCGCTGGCAGGCGCGCTACTGCTCCTCGCCGTTCATGCTCACAATGCGAAACACCGGATGATGCGCCGCTTCCCGCTCAAAGTCGGCGAGCGACGATTGCGGGGTCACCTGAAAGTAGGGTTTGATAAACGAGACGCCTTGCGCGTCGCTGAGATACTGTTTGAGGATGGGCGCTGCTGCTCGCGCATCAAGTTCGACGACGCCGACGGCCTCGGTACGCCATCGGCGCGTGAGACGCGCTTGGCCAGCGGCCCGCAGGTTACGCACCCAGCTCACTTCTCCAAAGGCTGCGACCAGAAAACGCCGGCCGCTCTTTTCCAGCAGTTCGATCGGGATGGTGTAGGTCTTTCCGCTCGTGCGCCCGCGCACAGAGAACAGGATCGCTGGGCCGACTGGCAACCCGAGGCGTAAGAGGGTGGTGATGATGGTGGAGACCACGCGCAGGCCACCGGTCATCTGAAATGGTTGTCTCATGTCATTGCTCCTCGTTCGTCTGCGATCGTCGCTCCTACGCAAGCCGCTCGTCTGCGGCAGCGTGGGAGCTGCGCTTTGCCAGGATGGAGGCAGCCATGCTTCCATATATCCTGGTTGCCAACGGGCGCGGGATCAGCGCCGCCATGATGCGGTTCATCCGTCCGACGATATGGGTGGCGCGATTCAGCTTGAGCGCGGCCAGCCCCTCTGCGACATACTGTGCGGGCGCAATTGGCTTGATGGGCGTGTTGAGGAGCTCGAAGCCAAATTCAGTGAGCATGGGGGTCTCTATTGCGCCTGGCAAGAGGACGGTGACATGGACGCCCACCTGTTGGAGTTCGACATGAAGCGCCTCTCCCAGGTTGAGGACAAAGCCCTTGGCGGCGGCATACTCCGCGGAGTACGGCGTCCCCTGCAAGCCCGCTGTTGACGCCTCCAGGAGCAGCCCACCACGCCCGCGCGCCGCCAGACGCTGCCCGAAGTGGTGCGACACGTCCAGATGCGCCAGCACGTTGAGGCGCACCATCTGTTGGAGTCGGCTACGGTCGAGTTGCAAGAAGGCGCCAGGAAGAAAGGCGCCTGCGTTCGAGATCAGCAGGCCAATATCGAGATCCGCCGTTGCGGCCTCGAGTGTCGCAAGAAAATTTGGCTCGGTCAGATCCACGCCGATGGCGCGATAGTGCGTCCCGTAGGTGGTCGCAAGCTGGTGGCCCAGGTCCTCCAGAAGGGAAAGACGGCGCGCCACCAGCGCGACATGTACCCCATTGGCCGCCAACTGGCGTGCGAATTCCTTGCCGATGCCTGAGGAGGCCCCGGTCACGATGGCCCATGGGCCAAACGTGCGTGGATCAATCAGTGTTGCTGGGGATGTCATCACGTGTTCCGTTTCAGGTGGGGCTGTGCCCAACCACCCGCTCACAAGGAGCGAATCCAGTGGGTGAGGTGCTCGGTCTCACGCTCGAGGTATTCTGGGGTGTGAAAACTCTGGGCCAGGAGGATCGCCCCCTCCACGGCGGCGAGGAGATGGGTGGCCAGGCCCCGCGACTCCTCTCCCTTGCCAACCGCCTGGAACTGCGTCGTAAGCCAAGCCAAGAGTTCATTGAATATCTCGCTGGCTTGGCTTGCCAGCAGTCCATTCCCCTGCTTGTGGAGTTCCGCGCACAGCGTCCCAACTGGGCAGCCGCTCTGTGAGAGCCGCTCGCGATCGCCGAGCATGAGCTGAAGGAACCCCTCCAGACGCGCCTTCGGGTCCGGGTAGCTGTTCCACTGCGCGCAGGCGTTCCGATAGTTCTGGAGATACTGTTCGACCAGGGCCTGGCCGATTGCCTCCTTGGTCTTGAAGAAGTAGTAGACCGTGCCCAGGGGCACCGCAGCCTCCCGCGCAATGTCGGCGAGAGTGGTTTGATGAAACCCTTGCTGGTGGACCAGGGTCACCGCCGTCTGGATCAGTCGGTCACGTTTGTCGGTCTGTCGTGGCGCCATCGCGCATGCTCCACCGCTTGTCACATAGTAGTTGGTTAACTAACTATGAAAAGTTATAGCGAAATGCGTCACTGCTGTCAAGGGGCTGGCAGGCGGGGCGGACTGTGGCCTGCGTGTACTCTTGCGTTTCGTCTCACACAGTGGCGTGGGCTGGCTTGTAGCACGATTCAGCGGGGCGGCGGGTAGAGGGGGAGCTCGACTTTCCGCTGGATGGGTGAGAGCTCACAGGTGTTTTCATAGGGGAGACCTCGACAATGCGGGACAGCAATGGGATAGGGCACCGAGCGCAGCCGGAGATTGACTTCGGTGGCCGATGCGTGAAGATAGGTCAGACAGGTGTTTTGGGCGCGATAGACATAGGTGGGCACAAGCGGAGCGAAGAGACGGGCTAACAAGGCGTGTGGCGTATCGACCAAAAAGCTCCAGCCACCCGTCGGAATCGGCTGCAAGTTGGATGACCAGGCGCTCGTCTTCCCGTGATAAGGCGGGAAGCGATAGAGGCTCGCTGTGAGGCGCTGTACCATCGGATGTTCGCCCAGGCCATCGACGTAGTAGAGATATTTCAACGTGACGTCAGGCTGTTTGAGGCGACGAATCAGCCGGTCATGCGCCGCGTCAACGCGCGTCAGCAGGATTGCGATACCGGAATGCTGGACGACCGTGAGGCAGGGCGTGGCGCTATGGAGCCACCAGCCTAACTGTAGAGTGGGCTCTGTCGGGCCTTTGATACTATAATCCCGCCACGGCCCGTCCGGCGTATAGAGCGTTGAATACATAGCGTCTCCAAAAGCAAGCAAGGGTGTCGAGTTTTGTATATATTTCTTCGATCTTCCGGGCAAATATATACAAAACTCGACAATGAAATTGTTAGAGTGGCGTGACCTGAGCATCGATGGTAAGCGGGTTTTGCTCGATAATGTTCTCAGTTGCGGCATCGAACATCCCCAGGATGGCGTCATCGTCGAGACCATCAAAGAGATTGTCGAGATCGTCCATCGTCCACTCTTCCGGGTCGTCCATCCCGAAGCGCTCACGGAAGTTCTTGATGTCCTCATTCTCCGCGCGGTAGCGGTTGTTCTGCGCGTCGGTGAATAGGGACTGAATCTCTTCCTGCGAAATCTCGATGGTAGACAGGCCTGATTGAATCTGCCGCATGAGGATGTCTTGAATGTCATCTGCGCCGGCATACTGCGTGATGAACGCTTCCCGCAAATCC
The DNA here is from genome assembly GCA_036391685.1 of Ktedonobacterales bacterium. Taxonomy (GTDB): domain Bacteria; phylum Chloroflexota; class Ktedonobacteria; order Ktedonobacterales; family JADMIN01; genus JAKAIY01. The sequence goes on along the minus strand of DASVZK010000056.1, from coordinate 89,434 downwards.
CGGCCCTGAATCTGGGCGTTGGCCTTGGCCTTCTTGGCCATCAGTTGCGCCGCCGCCACTTCCATCGCCGCGCGGTACAGGGTGTAATAGACCTGAACATCGTGCTGCTGCCCGACGCGCAGGACACGGCGCACACACTGGCCGAGCGTATAGCTATTGTAAATCATCTGGTAGACCACAACCCGGCTGAACTGAATCAGATCCAGGCCCGTCTCCACCAGTTGGGGATTACAGAGCAGAACGTCCACGCCCTCTTCGACGGTCTCTTCAATCCAGTCCATGCGGTCAGCGGTATCGACCGTGCTGGAACGCAACACCGCGACCTTGAGGGTCTGCCCATTATACGGCCGCTCCAAGACCGCCTTGAGCCGCGCTGAAACATCGATCTTGCCGACATGCGCGACATAGACAATCGTGCGATGACCTTCCGCCTTGAACTGGTGCAACTGTTCGAGCAGCCACTGCTCTTTGGGATAGATCCATTCTTCCGGCAGACCCGGAAAGCTCAGGAACGGAATGCCTAAACGGGGATGCACAATCTCAATCTGTGCGGTTGGCGCATTGGGCCAGCGCAGCAGGGTTTGCAGCATAATCGCCAGCAAACCCCGGTCGCCCGACGCCAGCAAGGCCCGCGCTTCGGTGGTGAGAATCTCCGCAATCAGACGATAGGCCGAGGCGTGCGTCACCGTCGCTGGGATATCGGTGAACTCCATCTTCTTGTTACGGATCGCATAGCGCCGGTAGGTGATGTCTGTCGCGTTCGTGTTGTCCATCTCCACAAACGGCGTGATGTCCTTGTAGCGCGGGATGAGCGGCCAGGGGAAGATCTCGGTCAGCTGCGCGAACACGGTATCCTGCACGATGTAGCGCATGGCTTCAGCGGACAGGCCAGCGTCGCTGAATTGGCCGCGAAAGTCGAAGCTAGCTGGCGTCGTGCAGGTGTTCACCGAGATTACAGAAGTATAAGGGGCCCTGCTCAGTGGGCTCCAGGAGCGTCAGCGTCATCAACTAGCAGGATCCCATACCAATACCCCCAATACCCGCGCGCTAACAGAGTGTAAACGTGCTGCGCAGACGTGACCTGCCGTTCCCATTTGGACAGCCACCGCATGGATGTTATTCACTTCGAATTGCCGCATGATCAGGCTTGCCACTTGGAACCGCGTCTACGACGACACCACTGGCTCTTCACGCCGCCCGCAATGTACGCTGGAGGGCATGCCGCGGTGATCAGTGGGTGCCTCACCCCCAGGCAAAACGGAGACAAAGTGCCCCGCCCCTTGGGATTTCTGCTCGGGCATCGCACCGTACCTATGGGGAGGGCTGTCGACTTGCGCAACTTTTGCGCGCCATCGTCTACTGTGGTCCTGGCGCTCACCTGGCGCTGCATCCGGTGAGCGCCAGGAGTAGGAGCGGCTGTGAGGCGGCTGTGAGGCGGCGGTGCGGTAGCTGCGGCGACGACGTCAATGCCGCGAATCGGACTGGCAATCATACGTCATCGTAGCCGGCTCATCGAGGGCAGTGGGTTCGGCGTCTGCAGAGGTGAGCGCGATACCCGAGCGCCGGCGAGCCGCCGGAAACACGATGCGTGACCTGCGGTGACACGTTAGCTGCAGCGCCGGGTGCGGGGCGGAACCTGCTCGGCACGATGATGCTCAGTCTCGTGCCGGTCGACTGGCAACACGCCGCTGTCTTATCCGTGCGGGCAACGGCGCGACGGCAGTATCAGGCCCTGGAACACGCCGCGCCTCGACCACCCATGATTTCAACCTCGGCGCGCTTGCTCCATCCGCAAAGTTTGCGGAGTTGCCTGCATCACCGCTCCGGGGAACCGCCGGCGCTCAGCGCTCAACATAACCGGCATCGCGCCGGAACGCGGTCGCGACACACGCCTCGAGAATTCGCACGTGAGGTGACATGGCTGCCACTCAGTCCGCGGCACAACACCGTACTGTGCGCTCATCCCACACCTGTGCGCCTCCAGAGACCGTTCCCCCCTCGAACTGTGACGCTGCTCCATTCCCCAGCGCCGGAAGATGCATTCAAGGATCGGGAGCGCGTATGGCCTGCTAGACGGTCAGCGGGCGCGTGTCCTGTTACCGTTTAGCCATGGCGGATTCCGGCACGGAGGGCGCAGGACAGTCACGTATCCGGCCTCGAGAAAGTCGGTCAAGGAGTTGGCTTGAGTGCGCCGCTGGTCGTACACCGCACCCATGTGATTGCCCGGCGCTTGAGACGCTTTCTCGCGTCGAAGAGGTGACTTGTTTTAAGCCTTTGAGGAGAGGCCACCTCGCCCTCGCACCCAACAACGATAGAGCTATCCAGAAGTGGCGAGCACGCGTCACACTCCTACCACGGTAGGCGCTGTGTGGACGCAAGCACGCGCGGTGAAGATCCCGAGTGTTTCCCACGCGGCGCCAATCACAGCATCCTCTATGCCCGCAGAGCCGCGACCGCGCTCTTGCCGCGACATTCGGGCTATAGAGTAGACATAATGTTGGAATTTATGTTTGCTTGCTTTGTGGTGTGCCTGTGCTCATACGAAATCTGCGCGAGCAGTACAGGAAAAGTTGCGCGCGAGCGCCAGTTATGAACAGGAACACACCTCGACAAGTCTTGTCCCGTTTGAATTTGACAGGAGCAATCACATGTTGACGGGGACGGCCTGCGCGTCACGCGGGCGCTGGAAGCTCCCCCATTTGAAAGATTGGCGGCTGGCCCGACTCCTGACGCAGGATGAATTGGCCCACAAGTCCGGCGTCTCACGTCCAACGCTCAGCAGGGCGGAACAGGGGCGGTTCGTTTACGGTGCGAGCGTACGCCGCATCGCGCGCGCTTTGGGCGTGAAACCTGACGATTTGCTCAACGCGCCCGAAACGATACGCCGCGCCGCTATTTTGCGGTCGGATTCCTAGAGGAGCAACCGTGTCGTGAGGTAGGGCGCACATGGGCTCATCTCTTTGCGCCATCAACGGATTTAACCGACACGATACATTCAAGAACATGCCAGGCAAGAACACCTCGCCAAACGATCTAAGCGCACACCAGCACCTCTGATACAGCAAGGGGCAGCCTACCTCCGCAGTGACCCGTGAGGAATTGTCGATGGCTGCAATAGGCTCGATTTAGGAGTATGCGCGCATGGCGGAGTCAAATTTTGACGAGCTAAAGGAATATCTTATCGATTTCGAAACGCTCGAGGCGGATATCGCGAGAGAGGCAACCTCACAGTCAATTCACCACGACGAGCCCGCATCCGAGGGCGCGAGTACGGACAACATGTCGTACTTCCGTCGTCATGGAGGCGCCTCGACTGGCCCTTCTATTGAGTCAAACTCTCAGCACACGCGCGAGGATAGGGCTGATCCATTCCGCATCTATTCGTTGGAGGATTTGAAGAACTGGCCTGCGCCGACGTGGCTGATCGAGGACAGGGTACCGGCATCCGGCATTGCGGTCATGGTTGGACCGCCTGGAACGTCGAAGTCGTTTGGCGCCATCGGTATGGGGCTCTCTGTTGCGGCTGGCAAGCCGTGGCTAGGGCAGAATGTCCAGCAAGGACAAGTCATCTATGTCGCCGCTGAGGGAGGCAGTGGTATCTCAAAGCGTGTCCGCGCGTGGGAGAAGCACCATAATGTAAGCGCCCCGATTCCTTTCGGCGTCGTCACCAGGCCCGTCCAACTGCTCGTCAAGGGCGAGATAGACCAGTTCATTGCACGTCTCAAAGCGTTGCCAACGCCCCCGCGACTCATCGTCTTCGATACGCTTGCTCGCTGTATGGTTGGCGGTGATGAAAACAGTGCAAAGAGCATGGGCCAAGCGATTCAATCACTCGATAGTATTCGACGTCAATTCGACGAATGCCTTATTCTCATCATTCACCATACAGCGAAAGCTGGGGGAATGAGGGGCAGCAATGCGCTTGAAGGCGCTGTTGACACCGTCATCTATGTCTCGAAGGCAACAGGGGCGAGCACTGTCACCGTCTCCTGTGCACGGCAAAAGGAGGCCGAGGCGTTCACCACCCGCAGGGTGGTACTCAAGCCGATTCACCTTGGTGGTGATGCACAGGAGACGTCCTGCGTGTGGGACTTGGCCGGTGGCGGGGCAGATGACCGTAAGTCCGCCAGCAATGTCGATGAGCGGGAGCTGAATCTCGAGCGGGCGCTTGCGTCGTTGCGGTCATTCGGTAAGGCTGGGACCACTCGGAGTACGTGGCAGGAGGCGATGAACGTATCTGAGACCACGCACAAACGCTGGGCGGAAGAACTGAAAGCGCGGGGTCTAGCAGTCACGCCTGCCAAGAAAGGCCGAACCTACATTTGGGTCGCCGCCGTTCAGGTAGAGGAAGAGGCTGTGGCAGAGTCCAATAGGTCGGACAACGACGAGGACCGGGGGCCAGTTGACGCGGGAGATGACGAATGGACCCCTGGACCCTGGGAGGATGCGCCCGAGTTGGTTTCTGTTCGAGGGGGCCATCCTTCTCCCCCACCTAATGGGGGAGAGGTGGACCTTATCGACGCCGACGTAGTATTGACCCAGGCTGACGACGAGAAATGACCCACCCTGTCAGCCCGTTCCTGTTCGTGTGAGGCATCACACGAGAGGAGCAGGGCATGTTGAGGAGTGGGCATGTGAACACGATACGCGAGCTGAAAGTACAGGGCAAGCCGGTGCGCGCGATTGCGCGCGAGCTGGGGCTGTCCCGCAACACCGTGCGGCGGTACCTGCGCGGGACGCCGGAGGCCGCCCGCCGCCCGCCACGCGCCTCCAAACTAGATCCCTTCAAAGCGCAGATCCAGCGCTGGGTCGACCACGACCACCTCTACAACTGCGAGACCATGCTGCCGCGGTTGCACGCGCTGGGCTATACCGGCCAGATCAGCATCCTCAAAGCCTTCGTCCATCCGCTGCGCCCGCCCGCAGCCGCCGCGCGCCAGCCTGTCATCCGCTACGAGACCCAGCCGGGCGAGCAGGCACAGTTCGACTGGGGCGAGTTCATCTACGAACAGGAGGGCAAGACACGCAAGGTCTTCGGCTTTACCGCGGTCTTGAGCTTCTCGCGCCTGCGGTTTGTGCGCTTCGTCAAGCGCACGGACGCCGCGACGCTCATTCGCTGTCTCATGACCGCGTTTGAGGCGTTTGGGGGTCTGCCGCGGACGGTGCTGACGGACCGCATGAAGACCGTGTTGCTCGACCTGCACACTGGCACGCCGCATTGGCATCCGCGCTTTCAGGAGTTCGTGGAGGCGCTCGGTATTAGTCCCCGCGTCTGCCGCGCCTATACGCCGCAGACCAAAGGCAAGGTCGAGCGTAGCGTCGGCGTCGTCAAGCAGGATTTCTGGCCGGGGGTCGCTTTCAGTGATCTGGACGACCTCAACCGGCAAGCCGCCGCGTGGTGCCTGCAGGTCAATGGGCGCGTGCACCGCACCACGCACCGGCGGCCGTTGGAGGCGCTGGCCGAGGAAGGCTTACGACCGCTGCCAGATGGCTGGGCGTGGGAGCGCTTCACCGCCGAGGAGCGTCAGGTGAGCTGGGATGGCTACATCTCCTTCGACGGCGTGCTCTACGGGCTTCCCGGTGAACTGGCCTTGGCGGGGCGACGCGTGCAGGTGAGCGAGCAACACGGCGAGGTGCGCGTCTGGCGCCAGGGGAGCCTGCTCCTTGCGACGCCCGCGCGGCGCCAGAGTGGGCAGGTCGTCACGCATCCCACCCAGTTCCGCAGCATCCTACCTGCGGCAAGCGCGCGACGAGCGCACGTGCCCGTTGGCCACCAGATCCTAGCGCCGACCGTGGCGAGGCGGCCGCTCGCCGACTATGATTGGCTGTGCGGCGTGGAGGCGGTTGAGACACGCGCCCAGCCAACGCCCACGACCAACGCGCCCGCGGAGGTGGCCTCATGAGCGCCGCGTCCAAGAGTCCCACGAGCCCGCCGCCAACGACGAGCCTTGCCATGAGCCCTGCGGTGGTGGACGCCCTCAAAGGCTTAGGGCTGACGACGCTGGCCAAGCTGGTTCCCACGGTCCTCGAGACTGCGCGCCAGGAGCAGTGGTCCTACGAACACCTCTTGCAGCAGGCGGTCGTCGCCGAGCTGGCGGGACGCGCGGAACGCGCCTATACGCGGCGCGTGCGGGCGGCGCATCTGCCGGCGACCAAATCGCTGGAGAGCTTCGACTTCGCCTTTCAGCCCGCCCTCTCGGCGCGCCTGATCCAGGAACTCGGGACGCTCGGCTTTGTGCAGACGGCGACTAATCTGGTCTTGTTGGGCCCACCCGGCGTGGGCAAGACCCATCTGGCGCTGGCTCTCACCGCCCGCGCGCTGGAGGCGGGCTACTCGGCGCGCTTCACCACGCTGCGCCAATTAGCCGACGAGTTGGAGACGACCAGTTGGCGGCAACAGCGCCGTCGCTATCTGACTCCACGTCTCCTGGTGATTGACGAGGTGGGCTATCTGCGCCTGACCAGTGGCCAGGCCCACCAACTCTTCGACGTGGTGACCGCCCGCTATGAGCAAGCGCCGATTATTCTCACCAGTAACCGCAGCTTCGCCGAGTGGGGCACGCTCTTGGGCGACGAGGTGTTAGCGACAGCCTTGTTGGATCGCCTGCTCCACCATGCGGAAGTGATCACGATCAATGGCCAGAGCTACCGCATGAAAGATCGTCGCCTAGAGCCAGCGTCAGCCGGAAGGGAGGGGGCAGCAGACTAACGCGCGCCAACCCAGGTGGGTCACTTTCTCTTCGGCGCAGATGGGTCAATTCTGCGTCGGCGTTGACAACCTCTGCGGCAGGCTTGGGGAACCTGTACTTGACTTCATGTTTACCGCCCACGATTCTCCCCACAATGGCCCAGTGAAGAGTCCGCGCGCCTTACTCAGAGCATCCATTGAGAATGCGCTAGGGATACGACAGAAGCCCGTAGCAGTGGCCCAGCCGCGCCGCAAGCCCACCAAGCCTGCTCTACCGTGGGATAACGAGCCGGACCAGGAAATACGGCAGTATGCGCAAAGGTATCACGAACGGAATCCCCGGCAAAGCGTAGAGGAGGCCTACCAGTATGCTAAGGCGCAGATACGGGCTAACCGTGCTTTCCCTAGCAGAAACGACTAGCTGCCCAGGCTGTCCAGTACGCTCAGCCCTTTCCTGGCGTCCCGCTGGCTGAAAGATCGTAGGTAGTGCTCGGTGGTGCTAACCGAGGTATGCCCTAGCAGTCTTGAGAGCTTGTAGAGGTCCCCACCAGCGGCCAGATAGCTCACGGCGTAGGTGTGTCTAAAGGTATGCGCCGAACAGCGGACCCCTTCCACGCCCGCCCAGTCTGCCAGCCGGTAAAGCAGCTGATCGAGGCCATTGACTGTCATCAGTTGGTGGTAGCGCGTCAGGAACACATGGCGTTGAGCGGCAGGGGCGTCGCGGTGGCGGTTGAGATAGCGGTGGAGCGTCGTTCTGGCGTTGACCCCCAGCCCAACCTCACGCTCCTTCCTGCCTTTACCGTACACCTTGAGATAGGCGTCATCGGGGCTGAGGTGGGTGTTGTCGAGCGTCAGGCCGCACAATTCAGAGGCGCGTACACCCGTATCAAGGAGCACGGACAAGATGGCGCGATCACGGGCGATCAGAGCAGGAGTCATCTCCTTGGCGGCTGCTGAGAATAGACGCTTGAGGTGGTCGGGGGAAAAGGTCTCGATTACCTTCTGCTCCACCCGTGGGAGGTCTACCCGCTTGGCGATACGCTCGGAGATCAGGTCTTCACGAGCGCACCACGAGAGGAAGCCCTTGATGACTTGCGCATGCCCACGTACCGTGTAGCTTGAACGAGGTTGGCCGGTCCGTGGGCTAGGGTTCTCCCGAAGGTAGGCGAGGTACCGACGAACATGAGCCGGGGTGACGTCTTCGATGTCAAGGGTCCCTGACGCTTCGGCCCAGGCTTGGAAGGTGCGGAGCTTCTCTTCATACCATTGGCGTGTGCGTGGGGAGAGGTCAAGGGTCGCGTAGCGGTAGTCTTCGAGGGCTGTCGTTAGTCGCATCTGGCCACATCCTGTTGTCGGAGCGTCCCATATGTCGGAGCACGCCCCAATCACGCGAGACCAGACCTGTTGCGGGTTCAGACTCTCCCTTGTTCCTAAACCGCGTGTCGGAGGTTCGAGTCCTCTCAGTCCCACCTCAGTTATCTCTGTATCGAAGCGGCTTTGTCACTTTGTCATAAAGTCGCTTTGTTCTCTCCCACGCCAAATGATGCCACTTTGATGCCAACTACTGGCGGTCGCGCCTATCTCCGCCTAGACCTTTTGGCACTCACCCTAGTTCAACCATGACGCTGATAGTCTGCTATGAACCCACAATATCGGCGCGTGCAAGGCCGCGTCGCAGGCGGGCGACGTGCGGGTTCGTGGCGTCATCCTTGCTCAAGCGGATCGCAACCGCTGGGTGGGTGCGGCGGAACTGACCGAGGGCGCCACAGGAGATCCGTCAGGGTCGTGGCGCCACCGCTTCGCGGGGAGGGCGCCTGTCCGCAGTTTATGGTAAGGAAGCAGGCGATAAGGAAAGAAGATTTCCCGCTCCTCCCACTTTAACTTTACAGCGGACAGTGGGGCTTGCGGCAAGCCCCAGGTCGTAGCATATAATCGCCAGCCGAGGCCAGCAGCCAACGGTAATCTACCCAGCGGCCTGATGGCGGCAACCTCGGCCGGCGGGTAACTACGACCGAGCATACAGCGTTGATCACCCAACGAGGTTCGACTGCGATGATGCCGGCGGGTGACTTGGCGCTAAGCAGGATGGGCGCTTGGGGTCTGGCGAGACGCTGCGGTGTTCTTGAGACAACGTATAAAAGGGGGAGCGCATGGGCCGCTACGTGTTGGGCTTCGAGGAGATCGACCAGACGCAGGTCGCGGTCGTTGGCGGCAAGGGCGCGCACTTGGGGGAATTATTGTGGATCGAAGGCGTCCATGTGCCCGCTGGTTTTTGCGTAACGACGGGGGCCTTTCAGCGGATCATGGCGGAAGCGCCGTCGCTCAATGAGCGACTCGATCAGCTGTCGCGCCTCAAACCAGACGACCGGGAGGCGATCCGCGCACTCAGCGCGGAGATCCGCGGGGCCCTCGAAGAGATCGTCATCCCCGACGATTTGGCGGCGGCGATTAACCGCTCGCTCGCCCATCTTGGCGAACAAGCCGCCTTCGCCGTCCGGTCCAGTGCGACGGCGGAGGACTTGCCAGCGGCGTCCTTCGCGGGCCAGCAGGACACCTACCTGAACGTCGTGGGGCCGGCGGCGATTCTCCAGCGCGTCAGCCGCTGCTGGGCCTCGCTCTTCACCGAGCGGGCTGTGATCTACCGTCTGCGCGCCGGCCTGGACCAGCGGAAGGTCCACATGGCTGTAGTCGTGCAGCGGATGGTGTTCCCACAGGCGGCTGGCATCCTGTTCACGGCAGACCCGGTCACGGGCAACCGGAAGGTCGCCTCCGTGGAGGCCAGCTTTGGACTTGGTGAGGCCCTCGTCTCCGGCATCGTGAACCCGGACGTCTACAAGGCGCGGGGCGGCGAGGTCATCGCCAGAACGATTGGGGTAAAGAAGCTCGCCATCTACGCTTCGCCGGCAGGCGGGACGCAAGAACAGGAGATCGAGCCTGAGCGGCAGGAGCAGCCAGCGCTGACGGATGCGCAGGTCATCCGGCTCGAACAGTTGGGCCGGCGGATCGAAGCGCATTTCGGCCGCCCACAGGACATCGAATGGTGTCTGCTCGACGATGATTTCCAGATCCTTCAGAGCCGGCCGATCACCACGCTGTTCCCCATCCCCGCATCCAGCGACCGGGAGAACCACGTCTACGTCTCCGTTGGACATGGGCAAATGATGACCGACGCCATGAAGCCTCTGGGAATCTCCGTGTGGCAGTTGACGGCGGCGCGGCCCATGTATGAGGCCGGTGGGCGGCTGTTCGTAGACATCACGCAGGGGCTCGCGTCGCCAGCGAGCCGCGCGGGGCTCCTGGAGGTCTTGGGGAAAGGCGACCCGCTGATTGGGGACGCGCTGCGGACGATCCTCGACCGCGGCGACTTTATCCGGTTGCTCCCGGATGATGGACCGCGGGCGGCGCCCGGCGCCGCGCCGCCGGCACCGATCGAGACCGATCCGGCTATCGTCATCGAGTTGATCGCGCAGAGCCAGTCCTCCATCGCCGCCCTGAAGCGCGAGATTCAGACGAAGTCCGGTCTGGCGCTGCTCGACTTCATCCTGGCCGACTTTCAGGAGTTGAGACGCATCCTGTTCGATCCGCGGAGTCATCAGGTGTTCATGTCAGCGATGGAAGCTACCTGGTGGCTCAACGACCAACTGCAGACATGGCTCGGTGAGAAGAACGCGGCCGACGCGCTCACGCAGTCCGTCCCGTACAACATCACATCGGAGATGGGGCTGGAACTTCTGGATGTCGCGGACATGATCCGCCCTCATCCAGAAGTTGTAGCTTTTCTGGAGCGCGTCGAGGAGCAGGGCCTCGAGGACGAGGACTTTCTGGACGACCTGCCCAGGCTCGCGGGGGGGTGGGAAGCGCGAGACGCCATCGGGGCCTGGCTCGACAAGTACGGCATGCGCTGCGTCGGCGAGATCGACATTACACGGCCGCGCTGGAGCGAACGGCCTACCACACTCGTGCCCATGATCCTCAGCAACATCAAGAATTTCGAGCCGGGCGAAGCCAGGCGGCGCTTCGAGCAAGGGCGGCAGGAGGCCTGGAAGAAGGAACAGGAGCTGCTGGAGCGCTTGCGTGATTTACCGGATGGGGAGCAGAAAGCCGAGGAGACTAAGCGGAAGATCGACTGGGTCCGGACCTTCATCGGATACCGGGAGTATCCGAAATACGGCATGATCAGCCGCTACTTCGTCTACAAGCAGGCCCTGTTGGAGGAAGCCGAACGCCTCGTCCATGCCCACGCGCTACGCGAAAAGGAAGATATCTTCTACCTCACGCTGCAAGAACTCCACGATGTCGTGCGCACAAACCAGGTGGATGACCAGCTCATCAGCCAGCGCAAGGATGCGTTCAAGTCGTATCAGGCGCTCACGCCGCCCCGCGTACTCACATCGGATGGCGAGGCCGTGACCGGGTCGTATCGACGTGACGATTTACCAGCTGGCGCGCTTGTCGGCTTGCCAGTTTCAGCCGGGACTGTGGAGGGGCGGGCCCGCGTCATCCTGGACATGGCGGAAGCGGATCTCGAACCCGGTGACATCCTTGTCACCGCCTATACGGATCCTAGCTGGACGCCGCTGTTCGTCACGATCATGGGCCTGGTAACAGAGGTGGGGGGCCTGATGACCCATGGCGCGGTGATCGCACGGGAGTACGGTCTTCCGGCCGTCGTCGGGGTGGAACAGGCCACTCGGCTGATCCGCGATGGGCAACGGATCCGCGTGCATGGAACGGAAGGGTACGTCGAGATCCTGCCCTAGCGGGCCAGTCCAACAGGTAATCGGGCGAAGCATGATCGGCCGGCCAGGCGTCCTTTGTGGCGTGGTAGAAAGCCTGGCCGGCCGATCATGCAGGACCGCGGGCGCCTCCCGCGAGATGACGGGAACCGCGTGGCCGCTTCCACTGCGCCGCGCTACGACTCTTCAGGGATGCCCGCGATCATTCCCACTGGCTGTCTCGCGCCGTCACGCGCTGGCGAGGGCTGTGACATGTGAGCGATGTCCTCCGGAATGTGCAACACGGTGTCCGCCTCATGGACCACACCGCCGACCACCCGCTCAACCTCCCCAACGACCCATTCCGCGCTCTGGGTGATGCCTTTGAGCAATGCGCGGAATGCTACTGTCAGCGCCATCGCATAAGCGAGCAACACCGCGACTACTACCGCCGCCACATGCGTCGGTGCGTTGGGAACTGACCCCGTTAAAACCCAGCCGACCACCTCAGCGGAGCCGCCGCCAACGACCGCGCCAATCAGCCCAAATAGCAGGATATCCGTCAGCGTGTGGGACAGCGTGCGCCGTAGATGGTGCAGCGCTGCGCCGGGCGCCTGCGCCTGAGAGTTTTGCATGATTGCGTCCCCTTGAACTTGCGCGCTTGCCGCGCGATGCCGTTTATTCGCTGATCACGTCCGTGCGGAGGCGCGCGGGCAAAGGCGCAAGCGCCGAGCGTGCGGGCGGCGCTGGATGCGGGTGCAGCAGCGTCCGTGCCTCCGCCGTGATCAAATACGCCAGCAACGCCAGGCCGGCGGCCGTTTCGAGATTGAACACGAAGCGCCGGTGGTCGCCGTCCGGGCCAGTGAACGCCAGGCGCGGTTGGACACTCTCAGGGTCGCGCAGCGTCTCGATCAATCTGGAGGCCATCTGCTCGATTTCGTGACGCAGCGCGGGTATGTCGTTCCGGCGGATGGCGGTGTCGAGGGCGGCCAGCGCCGCTGGATCACGATACAGCAGGCCATCGTACGGGTATTCCAGGTAATAGTCGAGATCGGTAATCTGGCTCAGGTTGTGCGCCGACGCTTGCAGCCACTCGATGTACCAGGGCTGGACGCCACCCCGTATTCCGTGCAGGAAGCCGATGGTCAGATTGTGCAGCGCCGTGCGCTCATCTTCGGCGACTGAGTGCATGTCAGCCACACGCTGCAGGTGGCCGACAAAGCCACCCACCAGCGGAATCGCCTTGACCACCTTGGGGGTCAGGCGCAGAGTGCTTTCAGCGAGAAGCGCAAGCTCCGACTTGCGGACTTCGGCGTGCGCCGGAGGAAGAGTAGCGAGGCTCGGTTGAGGCTCGTGATAGTACTCCCTACGGAACGCCAGGTAAGCGCTCGCGACCGCCTTGAATGTCTCCTCAGCGAACGGGCGAGTCCGTTCCGCCAGTGCACTGAGTTCAGGCTCCGCATGGAGCGCAGGGGGTGTGGCGAGTGAAGATGGCGCGCTCATGGCGATCTCCTTCTCTTCAACGGCCGGATAGGCTACGTGGAGCGACCGCTCATCGTGGCGCCCGAGTGACCGGGTAAGGTCGTGCGCTGGGCGGCGGGAATAGCGCGCTAAGCGCCATCCTCGCGATTCCGCGCGCCTGTCGCTGAGGCGACGCGACTTCCTCATGATGACGCGGTAGGTGTTGTGCGCTCCGCACCCTGAAATCTGCTCGGCGCGCATCTCGAACGGGTCACGCGCTGGCCGGCGCGCAGCGCATTCCGCTCACAAAATGTGGCTGGGGCCTCGATTACCATATGTACAAGTGTCTGTTCGCTTGTCACGTGCGGCGGCAGGAGGGGAAGGGGCGTCACGCTAAGGGGGCGAAAGCCGGGCGTTGCGTATGACAGACGGGCGGGCTGGTCGTGTGTTGGGTACGCCGAAGAGCAACCCTATAGCGGGTACGCGCCGGACGACGTAGGTGTAGAGCGCGAACGAGCCAGGCAGGGCAATGATGATCGCCAGCGTCATTTGGGTGGGCCAGGGCAGCGGCAGATACTGCAGGTAGTAGGCGGTCGCTAGCAGCAGTGGCAAATGCAAGAGGTAAACAGGAAACGCGGCGGCCACCAGGCCCGGCTGCCAGGCGAGGCTCACATTCAGGAATCGCGCGCCCAGGCCAAGGACACCCAGCGTCAGTAGCCATATGGAGAAGATGCGCAGTGTTGTGTAGAGGAGTGAGCCCGCGGAGTAGTCCGGCGCCGGCGCGTGACCCGAGAGCATGATTCCAAACGCCACGGACCCGCCGGCCAGGGCGAGCGTCAGTGTCACATACGCCAGTTCGCGCGCTGCTTGGAGCAATCGTGAACTGGCGTAGATCAGGGCGCCGGTGATGAACCAGTACAGGCAGAGGGTGAACGCAGACCAGTTGTCGGCTAGCGGAAAGCCCACAGTCAGCCGGTTAAGCCAGCCAGGCTCCAGGAGGAACGTGACCACCGTTGGAATCAGCCCGCCGCCTACAAGCAGGGCGGTCGCTGGAATCCAGTGACCGCCAACGCGCTCTGCCCATTCAGGCCAGCGGCGGCGCAGCGCCTGTATCAGCGGCGCGCTCACGAGCGAAACCGCGATGAGGCGTGGAACAAACCACAGATGAGCGATGGGATTCCTGCTGACGATAGTGGAACCGGTTGTGAACAGGATGCGCCAGTATTCCAGGAAGAATATGCCGATGTTTCGCATGCGCTCCGGGTGGCTGATCGGGACGGGACTTACGTGGAGCAGGGCAGGATTGGCAAGGGCCAGGTAGTATGAGCGGACCGGCGCGAACAGCAGCGCGACCACCGACAGTGGGACAAGCAGGCGCAGCGCCCGTTCCCAGGCATATGCGCCCAATGACCGCGAGCGCAGCGCGAAAACGCTGGCCGCCCCCGCCAGCAGGAAGATAAAGAGGATGCCCCATTCCTCCAGCGCGCGATAAAGAGGCGCGGTCCACGTCGCCGCGGCGGGATGGAGAATGACGGTCCCGCTCGCGACCGTGTAGAGAACGAGCGCATGGTACGGGATTATCGCCAGTACGATCAACGTGCGCAGCCAGTCAAGATCCGGTCGGCGCGCCTTCCGCGCCGCCCCGTTGGTCTGCGGCGTCGCCGGCGCAGATGACCGCGTGTGCGCCTGCTGTCGGTTCATGTCCGGCCTCTGTCGCGCGTCCGGTGGCGGCCTCGCCAGTCTTGAGAGCCGCTTTGCGCGCCGAATCCATACCTACGACTCGTTCAAGTGTATCTCACAAACGGAGCGCGCAAGCGGACGCCTGCATTCGCGATCCCAACGCCGGGATCGCGATGAAGTGGAGTATCGTCGCCGAGCGCTCGTTGACAGGCGCATCTTCCGCGTGGCTCACTTCAAGGACGTGGTTATGTAGACTTCTCGGCCACGATGGCAACATATACACGCGGAGGGGAACACAGTTTCATGGCGGTACCGGAAAAGCAGGTGGTGGCGGAGGATGTTGAGCGGTCTTCACTGGATACGGCCCGGTTCCGGCGCATCTTCGGCGTCGTCGCGGGCATATGCATAGCGTTTGTCCTCGCTACCGCGACGGCGATGATGCTGTATCCGGGCGGCGCTCGCCCGATAGCATCCACGCACGGCTACCAGTTTCTGCTGAACTCGTTTAGCGATCTGGGGCAAACGCGCACGCAGTCAGGCGCCGCGAACTATCCTTCTATGGCGCTTTTCACGAGCGCTATGCTGGCGGTCGGCGTCGGCGCGGGAGGCTTTTTCGTCGCCTTTGCGCGCTATTTCGCCTCGCACGACGCTTCACCGCTGGCGCGGCGCCTCAATCAGGCTGCTACGCTGCTAGGGCTGGCGTCGGCGGCGTGCTTCGCCGGAGTTGGCCTGACTCCGTACAATCTGCTGCTGCCTGAGCATCAGTTCGCAACGAACGGGGCGTTTTACCTGCTTCTCGCCGCCGTCGTTCTCGAGTTCGCCGCGCTCTGGCGCCTGCGTAGCATGCCTGCTTCGCTGCTTTGGGTGAATGGCGCGTTTGTGGTGGCGCTCGCGGCGTACGTGTGGGTGCTGGTGTCCGCTCCACCCGCCACGACGCTTCATGGCGATGAGGTGCGCGTCATCGCCCAAAAACTGATTGTCTATACCGCCATCGCGACGATATTCGCGCAGGCCCTGCTGATTCGCGCGCATCTCGCTCGTCCTCGCGCGGCCTATGCAGGAATGTTGGCGCGCATGCGTCACGAGTAGCCCGACATGGGCGCAGTAGCGCGTGTACGAAGGCGCCCACCGTCACTACGTGGTGATGGTGGGCGCCTTTGGGAATATCAAGCCGGAGCGTCACCCGCAACTGGCGCTTTGCTTGTCGAAGACGACGACCGGGATGCCATTGGCGTTAGAGTTGACATGACCCGCCTCGTGGAAGGTAACAGTTGAGCCGTCGCTACCCGTAAGGTTGAGGCTGAACGTGAAGTGATTGACGGCGTTTCGATTGTTGAGACTGTCGCCAAACCACGAGACCCCATGCCCGGTATAGGTCGGCTGGCTAGGGTCGTTGGGCGTGAACTGCAACATTCCGGTCAGTGTGCCGGTATCCCAGACATCCCCTGCCTTATTGACGGTCTCGTGCAGGACGCCATTGACAGATAGCGCGGCAAGGTCGCCCATCGTCCCCGAGCACGGGTTGGGGCTCTGCCCAAAGTCAATCGTCCCATTCTTGATCGTGATCGTCTGCGTCTGCGCGCCATTGCCATCGGCCAGCGCAGGCCCCGCGCCGAACGCGGCTACTGCTGCTACCGCGCACAACGCGGTGGCGAGCCGAATAGCGCCACGAAGTCTTGTTCGCATGATGTGTGAGACCTCTCCCCTCGATGTGAATACACCACGGCTGTCAGGACGTCTCTGGAGGCGTCTTCCCAGAGGTGGCTTGAGCGCAAGATGTGGATCCGGTCTGCCCTCCGCTCAATGTCCTTCCGCTACCTCTGGCATCTTGAGTGTAAAGGTCAGAGCGTGCCGAAAGCGTTACGACTCCCATAACGGCGTGTGCCTTTCCAATGTGCGCGGGCTCACGTGTCACAGATCCTTTGGGCCCGCGACATAAACTGAATGACCGCGCGGCTGCGCGCGTAGCCGTCGAGCGTCCGCGTCCGAACCCGCAGGTACGGCGCGAGCGCCGGATGGAGGGTCGATGAAAACTGGAAACAAAGGCCTGAGGAAAGGCGCTGAGCGCCCTCGGTGGAGCTGGCGCAGGCGGGTTGCCTTCATCGGCGCCATTGGCGTCGTAGTGGTGGTGGCCGCGGGCTTGGCCTATGGTCTCTACCCGCGGTCACCTGGCATACCCACGCTCGACGACCGGCAGGTCATGCGGCAGGTCAGCTTCGCGTATGTGACGAATGATGCGGTGTGGGTCAAACTCCGCGGCGCGCAGCCCCGTATCGTCGCCCATCTCGCGTTCCAGGCGAATGTGCCGTACTTCCATGTCGCGTGGTCAGCCGATCAGTCGCTCCTATTGGTCAGCGCCCACGAGGAACACTTGTATCTTGGGCCTGGCAGCGTGGATAGCGGGAGCGCGCCGCAATTTGGCTCCTGGATCGTGGCGCTTCCATCTGGCACGATTACAGAATTGCGCGACCCGCCGGGCGATTGTGTCCTCCAATCTTGTGTGTGGTTTGGCGACCGCTTTATTATTCACTCGCTACCCGAACAAGTTTTCGCGCCGCCCACATACCGGCTTTACGACATTCAGACGCAGGTCGATAGCAACACCAGACTCGACAACCAACCCGTGTACGCCCTGGCGGTCCGCGGCCAGACGGTCTATTTCAGTTCGCCTCCGCAAAGTGGACAGACGCAGTGTTCCACTGGCGTCATCGAGCGATTCGATGTAAGGTCCAACACCATCGCAACGGTATTCGCCATCCCGGATCCCTACGTAGACCACAACAGCGTGATTGCCGGATGGGATGTCTCGGCCGATGGGGCGCGCGCGCTGGTGGTAACGCAAGGCGTCGCGCCCTCGGATAACGAGTGCCAGCGTCAGGTTGCTCCGCATGTGTACCTCCTCACGCAGGGTGACGACAATCCGATTTTTTCGGCCAGCGTCGCGGCGTCCGGGTTCACGCTCGCGCCAGACGGCCAGTTCGCCGCATTCACTTTGGCGCCAGATCGTACGGCCACACCGGCGGCGGGCGCCTCACCAGAAATCGCGATCTATAACGCATTCACCGGAGACATACATAACCACCGGTTAGACGCTGGCGCTGTGAGCGTGGTGGGCGCGCCCGCGCTGCTGGGCTGGCTAGGGCAAGACGCGGGCGTACTCTCGGTCGTGGCTCAGTGCGCGAGTGGTCCCTACGACGCGACTCCGGGCGCTACACCGCTGCCGACCGAGTTGACGATGTTGCGGGCGACAACGATCTATTACACCCCTGCGGGCGGCTCCGCGCCGTCGCGCCCTATCGAGACCATATCCGGGCCGTATGAGCTGTTCTTCCCATATCCGCTCGCGCCCGTCCAGTCGGGCGCCTATCCCAATTG
Organism: Ktedonobacterales bacterium; assembly: GCA_036391685.1. Lineage (GTDB taxonomy): Bacteria > Chloroflexota > Ktedonobacteria > Ktedonobacterales > JADMIN01 > JAKAIY01. The sequence goes on along the minus strand of DASVZK010000056.1, from coordinate 71,515 downwards.
CTGAAGGCAGCGCTCACTTGACCCACTCCGGCATCTCGTCGTGGTCCATGCCGAAGTGATGGGCTAGCTCATGGAGGGTGGTGGCGCGCGCCTGCTCGCGGATGGTGTCGAGGTCGCCACCGCAACGTCGCTCAATGGGGCCGCGAAATATCGTGATGATGTCGGGGCCGGGTTCCGCAATGCCCCGCTTGTCGAGTGGAACACCGCGATAGAGGCCGAGCAGCGTATAGCCCTCGGGCACGCCTGCCTGGCGCAGGGTCTCCGCGCTGGGCTCCTGTTCAATCTCGATTGCGATATTGCTCATATAGGGGCGGAACTCGGCTGGAACGGACTCCAACGCCTGCGCGACGAGGCGCGCGAAGGCGGCGTCTTCATCCTCTGGCTCGGAATTCGTGGCGGCCTGCGGCGCGGTGGGCGCGGCGCGGCGGCGCGTCTGCGGGTGAAAGCCGCGCGGCTCGCCTTCCATCACCTGCGCCGCCCAGCGCGACGCGGAAGATTCGGTCATGAACAGCGCGGCGGTGGCGCCAAGAACCACCAGCAGGATGAAGAGCGTGATAATCAGGGGCAGGTTGCCACTTGCGCTCCCGCGAACGATGCCAGCCATCAGCCCCATGCCGATGACTACCGCCAGCGCGGCGAAGAACTGCCCAGCGCCATTCGGATTGGCGCTGGCGTGTTCCCCGCCGCTCCGGTCATAGGCGACACCGTGAGGATAGGCGCCCACAATGGCGGATGAGACGCCACCCGGGCCCGTTGGCCCCACATCTTCGCGCAGCCGCCCATCATACGCGGCGCGCAAGGCGGGGTCGCTGAGGACATGGTAGGCCTCGGTGATCTGGCGCATCCTTCGCTCGGCGCGCTCGTAGCTGGATGGCTCGGCCACGGCGAAGTGGTCGGGGTGCCAGCGCTTCGCCTCGCGGTGGAACGCGCGCTTGATCTCATCGTGCGTAGCCCGCCCGCTCACCCCCAGTGTGTGGTAGTAGTCGCCCGATTCCTGTGGCCCGTCGCCGTCGGTTCCATGCGCAGGGCCGTCGATGGTTTCCGCGCGCCCAGTCATCTCCGGCCTCCTATCACGCGCTCCCGTTGGATCTCACAGCGCGCTACATGCCCTATTGTGTCGCGCCGGAGCCGCACGGCGCCAGCCGCGCTCAAAGGCCGTTCCCCGCGCGGGTGCCCCAGTACCAGGCGCAGCGCGCCCGCAGCGGGCACCGATCGCACGCGGGCCGCTGGGCATGACAAATCTGGCGGCCATGCCGGATGAGGTCGATATGCATGGTATGGCGCCGATCGGGCGGGAGAAGTCGCTCCAGTGCGGCGTGCGCGGCGTTGGGGCTGACCGAACTGGCGATCAGCCCCAGGCGGCGGGTGACTCGCCAGACATGCGTGTCTACCGGAAAGGCGGGCCGCCCGAGATTAAAAAGCAGGACACAGGATGCTGTCTTCGGCCCAACACCTGGCAGCGTGACAAGCTGCGCCCGGGCGCGCTCGACATCGTCCGGATCGAGCCAGCGCAGGGTGAATGGCGCTTCGGGATCGCGCTCCGTCAGCGCACGAAGAGTCCGCTGGATACTGCGCGCTTTCACCTGCGCCAGACCACCGGAGCGAATCGCGTCCGCGAGCGCCTCTTCCGGCGCGTCGCGCGCTTGCTCCCAGGTCGGAAACCGCTGGCGAAGATTGGCGTAGGCGCGCTCAGAGTTGACGTCAGATGTGTGTTGCGACAGGATGGTCGCCACCAGCCCGCCGAGCGCATCGCCATCCGGCTCCCACGGGGGAATGCCATAGGTTTCAACCAGTCGCTCGTAGACCCAGTCCGCTAATTCCTCTGGCTGCATGTCGCGAGGTCGTTCTCCGCCTGCCATGCGCTGTTCCCCATGCCATCACTGTGCTGGCTCCGCGGGCTCACGCCCCATTGATTCAGCCGCGGAGCCAGCCGCGCCCAGAGGGCGTGGTACGATACGCGGGGCGCGTGGGCGCCCATGCGGATGATATGACGAATGGATAGACAGCATGGCGGGCGATCAGCACATCGGCGCATTCTTGCGGGCGCTGGGCTCTAACGCTCCCGCGCCGGGCGGCGGCGCGGCAAGCGCGCTTGCTGGCGCGCTTGCCGCCGCGCTTGCGGAGATGGTCGCGCGCTTCACCGTGGGCCGCGAGAAATACCGGGATGTGGAGCCACGCGCGCAATTAGTCTTGGGTCAGGCTGAGCAGGCGCGGGATGCGCTGCTGGCGCTCGCGGAAGAGGACGAACACGCGTTCCAGGAGGTTTCCGCGGCGTATCGCCTTCCGCGCGTGACTGAACCTGAGCGCGCCGCGCGTGACGAGGCGATCCAGGTCGCGCTTGCGTCTGCCATGGAACCACCGTTGCGCGCCGTGCGGACGGCATGCGCGGTGGTTGGTATGGCCGCTGATATCGCTGAGATCGGCAATGGGACGGTCATCAGTGACGCGGGCTGCGCGGCGCTGCTGGCTGAGGCCGCAGCCCGCGCGGCGGCGCTCAACGTGCTCGCTAACGCGGCGCTGATGCGCGACCAGGCGCGGTCCGCAGCGGCGCGCGCCGAGGTACGCGGGCTGCTGGAGGATGCGGCGAAGCGCCGCGACGAGGCGCACGCCATGACACTACGCCGGATGGGCGTGGAGGCGCTCTAATGGCCACGCTGCTCAGTGGGCGCGCCATCGCGGAGACCGTGCGCGCGGAGTTGCGCCAGGCGGCAACGGAATATGCCGCGCGACGCGGCCGGGCCGCTGGGCTGGCGGTCGTCACTATTGGCGCGCAGCCAGCCAGCGACGTGTATGTGCGGAATCTGCTGCGCGAAGCCGGGCAGGTCGGCGTGCGGGCGGACGTGGTCGCGCTGGCGGAGGACATTGACGATGACGGTCTGCGCGCGGGACTGAAAGCGCTAACTGCCGATGATACGGTCCAGGGCATTCTTGTCCAGGCGCCTCTCCCCCCACATCTCAGCCCGCGCGTGGTTGCGGAAGTGATGAGCCCCCGCAAGGATATTGATGGCATCAGCCTGCGCAGCGCGGGCAATCTGTTTCTCCGCTATCCCAGCTTTGTGCCTGCGACGTGCGCCGCGGTCGTCGAGCTACTCGACCGCTATGAAATCCCGCTCGCCGGACGGCGTGTCACGGTCATTGGCGCCAGCAATACGGTGGGCAAGCCGCTGGCGTTCATGCTGCTGGGGCGCGACGCCTCGGTGACGGTCTGCCATATTTTCACCCGGGACGTGCGTCAGTGGACACGGCAAAGCGATGTTGTGATCGTGGCTGCGGGGAAGGCTGACTTGCTCCGGGCGGATATGGTGCGACCGGGCGCGACGGTCGTGGATGTGGGGATCAATGTCGCCGCGAATGGCTCCATCGTAGGCGACGTCGCATTCGACGAGGTCGAGCGGGTTGCTGGCGCGATCTCCCCCGTGCCCGGCGGCGTTGGTCCGCTAACACCACTCATGGCGCTCCGTCAGTTGCTGCAAGCGGATACGCTCTGGTCGCTTGACAGCTAGAGCGCGCCGGTCCTATGGGACCTGACGCCGACGCCCAAATCGTGTAACCTGCTGAGTGAACTACTCCTCACCCGGCACGTCGCCTCCGGCGATCATTCACGAGGGCGTGAACTTCATGCGGCGATTCCCATACACGCAGCTTGATGTATTCACTGCGCGGCCATTCGGCGGCAATCAACTAGCTGTTTTCTTCGATGCGGATGCGCTCGAGCCAGGCGAGATGCAGGCCATGGCGCGCGAAATGAACTTTTCGGAGTCCACCTTTGTCCTGGCTCCTGGTGATCCCACTCGCGCCGTCCGCCGCATCCGCATCTTCACTCCCGCCGCCGAGTTGCCATTCGCCGGCCATCCCGTGATCGGAACATCTCTGGCGCTGGCGCTGGCCGGGATCATTACTCCGGCTGATACCACAGCGACGCTCGAGCTGGGTATCGGGCCGCTTAAGGTTGAGCCGCTCTTTGTGGGGGGCGCAGCGCGCTTCATCTGGATGAACCAGCCCGCGCCCGTGTTCACGGCCTGGCCAGGTGACCGCGTGGCTTTGCTGGCGGGAGTAGGCCTGGATGAGAACTCGCTGCGAGCGGACCTGCCGCTCGTGGTCGGCTCGGCGGGCGTGCCGCATCTGCTGGTCCCGCTGCGGGACAGCGCAGAGCTGGCGCTGGCGCGCCACGGCGCGGGTCTTGCCGCCGCGCTCGCCGGCGGCGATCCGCATATCGGTGTGTATCTCTACGTCGCGCCGGAGCCCAACGCCGATGGGTTGACGCGTGCGCGCATGTTCGCGCCCGGCATGGGTATCATCGAAGACGCCGCCACGGGGTCGGCCGCGGGGCCGCTGGGCGCGTATCTGGCGCTACGTGGCGTCGCGCCAGTCGGATCAGACGGTCGCAGCCGGCTCGTCATCGCACAAGGCGTCGAAATGGGAAGACCGAGCGAGATCACGGTCGAGACGCGGCTTTCCGCGGGCGCGGTGACCGGCGTGCGCGTGGGCGGAACGGCGGTCGTTGTGGCGACGGGAGAATTCATCCTGCCGGATGCGGACAACGAGGTGGGCCTGTGAACGTCGCCGAGGCGCTCGCAGCGCTACCACAGCCCATTGTGACCGGCCGCGCGGAAGGCGAGATCAGCGCGGTGACCTACGATTCTACGGCGGTCCAGCCGGGGGCGTGTTTCATCGCTGTTCACGGCAAGCGGCGCGACGGTCACACCTATATCGGCGACGCCTTGCGGGCGGGGGCGATTCTCGTGGTGGGGACTGAGCCCGCGCCAGCGGATTTCCCGCCCGGAAGGGTCTATGCGCAGGTTGAGGACTCGCGGCGCGAGTTAGGGACGCTCTCCGCGGTCTTCGCGGGGCGGCCCTCCGAGCGCATGGCGATCATCGGCGTCACGGGCACCGATGGCAAGACGAGTGTTACCAATCTGATTGACGCGATTCTCGAAGCTGGCGGGCTGCGCACAGGGCTCATGAGCACAGTGGACTTCAAGATCGCCGGCGAGCGTGTGAGGAACAATACCCGCTTCACGACGCTCGAAGCTCCAGAGGTGCAGGCGCTCCTGGAGCGGATGGCAGCCGCGGGCACACAGGCCGCGGTTCTCGAGACCACGTCGAGCGGACTGGCGCTCTATCGCGTTTGGGGGACCACCTATGATGTAGCCGTCGTCACGAACATCACGTCGGAGCACCTGGAGCTCCATGGCACGCGCGAGGCGTATCTACGCGCCAAGGCGATGCTGTTCGAGGCGGTGGACCCAACCGCTATCAAGCCGGATGTACCCAATGCGCCCAAGGCCTGTGTGCTCAATCTTGACGATAGCTCGTACCCCTTCCTGCGCGATTTTTGCCGCGCGCCCATCGTGACATACGGTATTGACAAAGGCGCCGACGTGCGGGCTGAGGATATCGAGCTTCGGGCGGATGGCTCGCGTTTTACGGCGCGCCTCCCTAATGGTGCGCGCTTCACCGTGGAGACATCGCTGGTGGCGGCGTACAACGTCTCGAACTGTCTGGCCGCGATCGCGACAGGTTACCTATTCGGCGTCGCGCCGGAGCGGATCGCGTCGGCGCTGGCGTCGTTTCCGGGCGTGCCGGGGCGCATGGAGCGCGTCGAGATGGGCCAGCCGTTCAGTGTGGTGGTGGACTACGCCCACACTGCGGAGAGTCTGCAGAAGGTGTTGGAAGTCCTTCGCCCGCTGACGCGCGGACAACTCATCGCCGTGTTTGGTTCGGCAGGTGACCGTGACCGCGTGAAGCGTCCCGCAATGGGCGCGGTGGCCGCGCGCATCGCGGATTTCTCTGTGATAACGGACGAAGACCCGCGCACGGAGGACGCGATGAGCATTCTCCGTGAAATCGCCGCAGGCGCCGAAGGCGAAGGCGCTCGCGAGGGCGAGCGATACCGCTGCGTTGTGGGCCGTCGTGAGGGCATCGGCGTCGCGTTTGCGCGAGCCAGACCTGGCGACACCGTGCTTCTGGCGGGGAAAGGGCACGAGCAGAGCATCATCATTGGCGTGGACAAACTGCCCTGGGATGACCGCCATGTGGCGCGCGAGGAACTACAGGCGCTGGGGTTCCACGCCGCGGCAGAAAACGGGGAGAAATCCTAGTGCCGTTATCGCGGTAGATGGCGCGAAAGCGCATGGGCGCGCGTCCTAGCCCTTGTTACCTGCCGAATTGGGGCGCCGTTGTACAGTGGTAAAATGCGGGGCAGCCGCTTGGAATTACGCTCCGCTTGCCACGCGGGAATGCAGATCGAGAATGGGGAGACACCATGGTCGTCATGCTGTTGAGCGCGTTCGCCGTCGCCGCGGTCGTCAGCGCCATTGCCTCCTTCATCGCCGTCCGCCTATTCGCGTGGTTTCGCAGCGGTGAGCGCAAACCTGGTAACTTCAAGCCTGACCAGTCTATTGGCAGCGATGTGCGGCAGGTTGAGGTCAAGGACAAAGACAAGCGGCGCAAAGTCGTGCGCGCCAGGTCGAGCGAGCTCTCGCTGGCTGGCGGCGGCGCAATGGTGATCGCGATTCTGGCCGGTTGCGCGGCGTCCGGTTGGTATTTTGGTTTTACCTCCAGTCAGTGGACATTGGTCGAGATACTGATGCTGGCGACGCTGGGCTACGCGACGGTTGGCCTGATCGACGACGTGCGCAAGGTCTATCGCGGCGTGGGCATCTCCGAATTGCAGAAGGCTGCCGGTGTCGTGGTCGTTTCGGCGCTGGCCGCGGTCCTGCTCAACCGCCTGATCATCGAAAAGCAGATTACAGCGCGCCTCGCTTATCCGCCGTATAGTCAGGCGCCGCTGATCGGCGCGATTCTGGTCAAGCAGCATTTCGCCTGGGTCATCTTCTTCCTGGCAATGACGATTGTCGTCGCTAGCGTAACTGCGTTGGCGGTGGACTTTGCGGATGGGATGGATGGCCTGGCCGGGGGCCTGATGTTCAGCGCGGCGCTGGCCTATGCGGTGATCCTGATTGACGAGGGCGGAGCCGCACGTTTGCCGCTAATTGCGTGCGCCCTGGCGCTGGCGGGCGCGACCGCTGGTTACTTGCCGTTCAACTGGCCATCACCGTGGAAGGGCGGGGCGAACCCGAGAGGCGCGCGGCTGGCCAAGCTCATCATGGGCGATACAGGCTCGCTGGCGCTGGGCGGCCTGCTGGCGCTGGTTGCCATCGTCGCTCGTCAGGAATTGCTGCTGTTGATCATCGGAGGCGCCTTCGTCCTTGAGGGCCTCTCGGCGCTCATCTCCGCGCGCATCCTGGTCCAGTTTTACCGCCGCTTCCTCTTCGTCGAGCGGTTCGGTGGATCGAAAGGCTTCCCGCACACCGAGTTACCCCTGCCATTTCTGGCGACACCATTGCACCATCATTACGACCTGCTGAACGTTGACAAGCGGCGGCTGGTGTATGGCGCATGGCTGCTCGGCGCGGGGCTGGCCATTCTGGGCATCGCGAGCGCTGTTGGGCCGTTTACCTGGGAGCGCTATCTTGCGCGTCTTGCCGGGCTGGTTGTGTTGATTGCGGTGTGGCAGGCTGGGCCGTGGACGAAGACATTCTTTATTGGACTGGACCGTCCCGATCCGGCGAACCCATCCGCCCCGCGATCGCTGATTCTCTGCCACGGCGCGCCGTTCCGCCTGTTCGGTGTTCAGCTCTACCGCAAGATTGCTAGTGTCTCGATTACGAGCGAAGCGCTTCATCCGCCCATGGAGCCGATGCTGCTGTGGCAGCGGCTGAGCGTGTTCGACGCTCGCGCGTTGCTTGGATACTATTGCTATCGGGAGGGCGCGTTTGAGGACGCGCTGCGCATCTGGCAGCGACTGCCTGATCCGAACGTCACGGTGCGACCGGAACTGGAGAAGCTGATCGCGGAGGTGACGCACGCGGTCGCGGTGCAGACCGTCAATGGCGAGCAGGCGGGCCGCACAAGCCAGCAGACGTATCGCACGCCACAGCCGGTCAACTCCAATGACCCAAACAGTAGCGCTTTCCGAATGGCGAAGCCAATGGGCATGGCCCCGCCGCCGAGACTCGCGCCAGCCACTGGCCCAGCGCCGCTCATTGACAGCGAACTTGGCGACACTGCCCCGCTCTGGCGCGCGAGCGTCTGGGCGGCGGCGAGCGGGATTGACCCCTTGCCCAGCCAGGCGCCGCACCCACAGATTCATGCCGAGACGCCGGAGACGGAGCCGCGCATCGCGCCTATCCAGTCGCCTAGCGCCTCCACAGCCACCCAGGGCTCACCTGTCGAATCCGCAACCAGACTGTCTGGCGCGTCTCAAAAAGAGTCGCCCGAACCAGGCGTTTGAACCGGAAGCACGCTCCCCATTTCCTGACGCCCGCGGCCGCTTGCCAACTGTGTCTAGTTCACGCCTGCTTGACAGGCCCCACGCCTCGTGGGATACTGGACTGCAGGCGTCAGGCGGGCTTGAGCGGCTCGTATCGTTTCCTGAGCCTTGTCATATCACCCCAGTTACGCTGGCCCTACCTCACACATAACGCTTCGCCTCGCCCATGTTCGTGGCCGCCTCCTCCTATCTGTCAGCGGCGTGGCTGGCGCAGGCTCGCAGGCGCGTTAGTCGCGCGTACAGCGCGCTTAATATACCGCCCCACTACCTCATTTTCGAAAGGAGATACGGCGCTAACGCGATACCCGGCGCGCCCCTCTTCGCGCGCTCGTCTTCCAGTGTGTCGCCGCGCCGCCGTGAAAACAGGCCGCCTCATGAATGTGAATTTGAGCATGAACATCACTGATCTCGAGACCAAGACGCCACACGAATTGCGCGACATCGCCCGCGAGTGGGACCTCTCGGGCTATACCTTTCTGTCCAAGGAAGAGCTGATCTTCCAGTTATTGCAGGCCGCCGCCGACCGGCAGGGCCCGGCGTTTAGCGCTGGCGTGCTCGAAGTCGCCAACGAAGGACTCGGATACCTTCGCCGCAGAGGTGGGCGTCCCAGCCCAATGGATGTCTACGTCTCAGCGACCCAGATCCGGCGCTTCGGCCTGCGCACCGGTGACATGGTCTCCGGACAGGCGCGGCCGCCGAAAGACAATGAGCGTTTCTATGGCCTGCTGCGGGTGGATGCGGTCAACGGCATGGACCCGGAGGCTGCCAAGCGCCGCCCCAATTTCGATAGCCTGACGCCGATCTTTCCGGACCGGATGTTCAATCTGGAGACAGATAGCGCCAACATCATCGGCCGCCTCATCAACCTCATCACGCCTATTGGGCGCGGGCAACGTGGGCTGATCGTCGCGCCGCCTAAAGCCGGCAAGACGCTGATGCTCAAGGCAATCGCCAACTCTGTCGCGCGCAATTATCCCGACGTGTACTTGATGATGGCGCTGATAGGCGAGCGTCCCGAAGAGGTGACGGAGATGCGGCGCGGCGTGCGCGCTGAGATTTTCAGCTCGACATTCGACGAGCCTGCCGACGCGCATACGCATGTCGCGGAGCTTGCGCTCGAGCGGGCCAAGCGGCTGGTGGAGGCTGGCCGGGATGTTGTCATGCTGCTCGACAGCATCACTCGCCTGACAAGGGCCTACAACCTGGCCGTCTCGCCTAGCGGACGCACGCTCTCAGGTGGCCTCGATCCCGCGGCTGTCAATCCGCCCAAGCGGTTCATTGGCGCGGCGCGCAACCTGGAGGAAGGCGGCTCCCTGACGATTATCGCCACCGTGCTCGTAGATACCAATAGCCGCATGGATGACGTGATCTATGAGGAGTTCAAGGGCACGGGCAACATGGAGATTACGCTTGACCGCAAACTGTCCGAGCGGCGCATCTTCCCCGCGCTTGATATTACCCGCTCCAGTACGCGGCGCGAGGAGTTGCTGCTGGATCCAACGGCGCTCGCATCGGTTCTGGTCATGCGCCGCATGTTCGCCAACATGGACGCTAACGAGAGCATCGAGACGACCAATCGTCTGATACAGATGCTCGCTCGAACGCAGACGAACGACGAGTTCGTGGCCGCCCTCCAGAGAGGCATAGGCGGCTAGGCTCGTATCGCCATGCTGCCGCCACCAACCTCCGTCGAACGGGCGTGCTATGCTGCTCGCAGGCGCTGCAGGTTGACTTGCGGAGGGTGACATGGCGGACCAGTCGGTGACCTATGAATCAGTCGTCGCTGAGATGATCGCGACCTCACCCGCGACGGCCAGCAAGATGTTTGGCATGCCGTGTCTGAAAATCAATGGTAAGGCGTTCGCCGGCATGACAGAGGGCGCGATGGTCTTCAAGCTGGCTGGCGAGTCGCATGGCGCTGCGCTCAAGCTCACCGGCGCGCATCTCTTCGATCCTATGGGCGGCCGCCCGATGAAGGAATGGGTCGTTGTCCCGCCCGCGCATAGCGCCCGCTGGCTGGCGCTGGCGCGCGACGCGATGGGCTACGTGGGGAAATAGCGTGGTGGCGCGTACGGCCGATTTGGCGCGCGCCGTCGGCATACACCCTAACACTGTGCGGCGCTCCGAGGCGTGGGATTGGCAACCAACGGCGCAGCGCACCTCGAAGGGGTGTCTCCTGTTTGACTAGCGCCACCTCGACTCTCTGCGCATTGTCCACCTGATTTGCGCGCGCCTTTCCTGGCCTCACTTTTCGCTACTCCGCCATGCGGATGATCCCCAGCGCGCATTGGACATGGCTGCGCATCGGGCGCGCAACAGTCTGATCAGCGTCCCACGCGAGGCTGGAAGAGACTACTGGCGCATAACCCCGTTGACGGCAACAGCTGGCGAGAGGCGGAACTAGCGCGGTTGTTGTGGAGTACAACCTCGATCTCATCAAGGCCGCCGATTGGGTGATTGATCTGGGGCCCGAAGGTGGCGCGGCGGGCGGTCGCATCATTGCTGCGGGTACGCCAGAGCAAGTGGCGCAGGTTCCCGGCTCGCACACTGGGGTATGCTTACAGCGCGTCCTGAGTTGAGGACGGGCAAATCGGGCGAGAAGGTGAGCGAGACAGGTGCGTATCGAGCGGCTGAGCGCGGATAACCGCCGCACGCAAGGCGCGGAAAGGCGCGCGTGGTATGAGCGATACAGCGCGAAGCACCTGCGTGAGATGGAGCGCGCGGTAGATGCGGCGCTTGCGGCGCGCGCTTCGAACACACCTGACGCCGCCGCTATCCTGGGCGCGGGCGCTTGTACGGAACTTCCGCTGGAACGCCTCGCGCGGGCCTGCGATCCGCTGACGCTGGTAGACCTGGACGCGCCGGGGATGGGCCTGGCGCGCGACTCGGTACCAGAGCGGCTGCGCGCGCACATCGAAATCATCGCCGCTGACCTGACCGGAGGCGCCAGCGCGGCGCTGCGCGCGGAGATAAGTATCCAGCCGTGGCGCGACCTGCGGTCACTGGGCGGCAAGGCGCTGCTCGATGCGTTGGCGGACTGCCTGGAGCGCGCTGAGGTTCCTGAGTTACCGGATATCGTGGGCATGGCTCCGCACTCCTTTGGGCTGGTTATCTCTTCGCTGACGCTGACGCAGCTCTACAGCCTGCCGCTGCTGGATGCGCTCGATGTTCTGCTGGCGTATGCGCCCGAACTGGCCGAGCGGCGCGACGAGCATCCGCGCTATGTCGCCGCCGCGCGCGCCTTCCGCCGGCGTGTCGCGCTGGCGCATCTGAGCCTCATCGCCCTCTTGCTCGCTCCCGGCGGCGCGGCGTTGCTCGCCACGGACAAGACAGGCTATCTCCTGTCGCCGCGAACTGGGCCGCATGCGCGCGAGGAACGCGAGGCGCTGGCGACGCTGCCTGCCAGCGCGCTCGCCTGGCCAACTGACCTGGAAGCGTGGTTTGCCCTGGTCGGGCCGCCGCGGGAATGGGCATGGATGGTCGCGATGCCGGAGGGCGAGACGCCGGGGCGGGCATACGATGTTGTCGCGGCGGTGTTGCGAGCCTGGGCGGAGTAGGACTTCACGCCAGGCGGCTTCAGGGCTGGTGTGCCGCTCTGATATACTAGGCTCCGGCGAATTGCGCGCCGCGCCGCTCACTTATCCCGCAAAGGACGACGATGGAAGCCAGGCTGATCGACGACCGCCGCCAGTGGAATGAGTTCATCGCATCCGCGCGCACAGGGCATCTCTGCCAGACATGGGAGTGGGCCGACCACTCGGAGGAAGGCGCGCATGCTGGCGCGTTGCGAGTCGGCGCGCTGGATAACGCCGGACGGTTGGTCGCGGCGGTGTTGCTTACGCGGGGCATGACCAGCGGGCTGCGCGCGCCATTCTTTTATGCGCCGCGCGGCCCGGTGTGCGACGATCCGGAATCACCCGCGCTGCCACTGCTGGTCCGCGCCGCGGCTAACGAGGCGCGCAAACGCGGCGGTGTCTTTATCCGCATCGAGCCGAACGTGCCTGAGAGTGATACCACCTGGATTGGCGCGCTCCACCGGCTCGGTTTCCGCGACACTGACCATGTCATCTACCTGCGCAGCGCCTGGGTGACCGATCTCAGTCCGAGTGAGGAAACGCTGCTAGCGGGCATGATGATGACCTGGCGCCAGAACATCCGCTCAGGCGCCCGTAAAGGCGTCACAGTGCGGCTAGGCGCAGGCGAGGCGGACCTCGACGCCTTCTACCGGTTGCTCAAGGAGACCGGCGAACGCGACCATTTTTACGTCTACCCGAAGGACCTCTACCGCGACATGCTGACCCACTACTCTGAGGAAGCGGCCCGCGCGAGCGCCACGGCGCATATGGCGCTGCTGATCGCTGAGAGCGACGGAGAGGCGATCGCCGCTTCGACGGTCGCCGTCCTCGGCGACTGGTCGTGGAACCTCCACAGTGGCTCGTCCGCCCAGCCAGCGCACCGCAAGCTGCGACCAAACTACCTGCTGCAATGGGAATGCATGCGCTGGGTCAAGAGCCAGGGCGCGCGCTTCTATGACTGGCGCACGATTCCGGATATCCTGGAGCCAGGACAGGAGCTCTACGGCGTCTACGAGTTCAAGCGCGGCTTTGGTGGCGCGGTGCGACGTGTGATCCCAACGATGGACCTGCCTTTGCGCGGCGCGCTGTACTGGCCATATGTCACTGCCGTCACGCTGCGGCGGAATGTGCGACGCTGGCAGCGGCGGCGCTTCGAGCGGCGGCGCGAGCGGGAGCGCGCCGCGTCCCGCCAGCCGGCGCCGGCCGCGGCGCCAGGAGCATAGTCGATTATCCCCACAGGCACACATAGAGGGCAGAGATGCGCGTAGAGATCATCGCGGACCGCGACCGCTGGAACGCTTTCGTCGAATCGCAGGCGACGGGGAACATCACCCAGACCTGGGAGTGGGCTGAGCTGGGTGACCGGCTGGGCGAGCGGGCGATGCGCCTGGGAGCGGTTGAGGACGATGGGACCCTGCGCGGCGCGTTGATGCTCATCGTTGAGCGGGCGCCCCTGGTCGGGCAGCCATACCTGTACGCTCCTCGCGGGCCGGTCTGCGATGAACCTGAGTCGCCCGCGCTGGCGGCGCTCTTCGCCGCGGCGCGCGATGTCGCGAAGGAGCGCGGCGCATTCATGTTGAAAGTTGAGCCGAATGTTCCCGATGGCGATCAGGCCTGGCTGGACGCGCTAGCGCGGCTGGGTCTGCGGCGCAATCCGTTCGCGACTCACCCCCGCCGTTCGTGGACGCTGGATATCCGGCCGGAAGAGCCCGCACTGCTGGCGGGCATGAAAGAGAAGTGGCGCTACAACATCCGGCTGGCGACCCGCAAGGGTGTGACGGTGCGCGAGGCGCGGGACACCGCCGACCGCGACACGTTCTACACGCTCTATCGCGAGACCGCCGAGCGCGACGGTATCTTCATCCACGAGCAGCGGCACTATGATGATTTCCTCCGGCTCTATGGCGACCGGGACGCGGCGGCGCTTTTGATCGCCGAGTATGAAGGCCAGCCTATCGCGGCGCTGATCGTCGCGCGCTGCGGCCCTGTCGCCACCTATATGTTCGGCGCGTCATCCAATCGCGAGCGCAACCGCATGCCAAATCACCTTCTGCAGTGGACGGCGATTCAATGGGCCAGGGCGCGTGGCTGCGCGTTCTATGATTTTCGCGCCATCGCCGAGACGCTGGAGCCGGGCGAAGATATGTACAGCCTCTACACGTACAAGCAGGGCTTTGGCGGCTCCTCGCTCTTCACGCTCGAGACGCACGACCAGGTCTACCAGCCAGCGGTATATTGGGCGTACATGCGGGCGCTGCGGCTCAAGCGGCGAGTCGTGCGCTGGCGGCGCGCTCGGCTCGACCGCAGGCGAGCCAGCCACGCGCAAGGCAAGTCCGGGGACTCGGCGCATGGCGGTACCAGCGCCTGAAACCCGCCCGGGGCGCCCACTATGGCCCTGGTGTGACTCAACGCGCCTGCTATGCGGTTGTATAGCAGGAGTCTCTCATATGCGCTTACCCACCTTCAGGGCTACCCCAACACTTGGCGGCACACCAGATGCGTAAGGCGCTAGCGACCGCGAACTCGGGGCGCCCTATCCCTGCGACGCGCGGAAGGAGAGTCCACAATGAGCAAACGCATACTGGTCATCGATGACCGCCAGGAGCTACTCGCGCTGATCCGCATGCTACTCGAAGATGCGGATTATGGCGTTTCGGTGCTCTCGGATGGGGCCCAGGCCCTGGACGTCATTCGGGCGAATCCGCCGGATCTGGTCATGCTCGACATCCGGCTGGGCGCCATTTCCGGCCTCGATGTGCTCGAGCAGTTGAGGGCCAATCAGCCGACGGCCGATATTCCGGTTCTCGTCGCAACGGCCGCAGAGGCCGAAGCGTGTGTCGTCGAAGGCATGATGCGCGACTCGTCGGGGCTGTATGCGAATATCTCAGTGCTCCGCAAGCCATTTGATGGCGATACGCTGCTCGATCATATCGGACGCATGATCGGAGTCGCGGAGGCTGGTTGACCATCCAGCGCAGGCGCGCCTGACCGCTGGGAAAGGATGTGTGGCATGGCGAAACGAAGGCGCTCAGGCTTCCTGGCGGGGTTGATCATTGGTATCGCGATTGGCGCGGCCGTCACGCTGGTGCTGACGCCTCGACCGGTGGCGGCTCCTTCCGCCGACCCAACGGACGCAGGCGAGGGTGAGACTGCTCCCGTCGCGGACGATCCACTGGCGGCTGTTGTGAGCCGCGTACGTGAGCGATATCAGGACGCGCTGGTTCAGGGGCGCGAGGCGTTTGAGCGCGCGCGAGCCGAGGCGCTGCAACTCTACAACCAGGCGCGATCGCAGTAGGCGCGCGCCGCGCTCCGGACGTAGGGTGATACACTGGCGGGGAAGCGCCAGCGTCGCGCTGCGGTGACCTGCCATCAGTATGTGGGCGCCAGGCGCCAGGCGGCGCACGATGACCGCCAGCAAACGAGATCGAATTGTCATGAGTGTACCGGTACCAGCGTCCGCCCAGCCCACACCGCTCTTCTTTGACGAGCCACCGGGCATTCAGATGGCCTCGCTCCACCTCTACCAGTTATATGACGTCGCCTATAGTATTGACCTCGACAAGGCGCGCGAGAGACTGGCGACCCCCAGCGCGCGTGTTCGGCCAGTCGTTACACGCGGCGCGAGCATTGACATCGCCCAGTTGCCGCTGGAGTTGAGCCTGGGCGCGGTCGAGATGTCGTTAGGCGGCGCGGCGCATAATGGTGTGCTCTATGCGCGCATCTACGATCTGGGCATTATCGCCTTCCGGCTGGTAATTCTCTTCCGCGAAGAGATGGGCTGGGAAGACGCTATCACGCTGTTGAGCGACGCGCAACCTTATCCCCTGGTAGTGAGCGAAGCGTTCGACAAGGGGCTAGACCTGCTGCGCAAGACGCTGGCTCCGGCTATGGAGCGCCCGAGCGCGATCGCCCGGCTTGAGGACTTCTCGATCTTCGTCGTTGAGCGGATGGCGGAGGGCGTTCCCGCCTCACAGCTCGCGCGCAACCCCTGGGCGCTGCGGGCGGCGCTGGGCGAGCGGCGGACACTGGCCCCCTCGATGTGGTCGCTGGCGACAACGCTTAGCTACTACGATGATGACCTGATTCTGCTCACATGGGCCTCGGCGCTGGTGATCGAGAACGATCCGAGCGCGCGCGACGACGCTACGCTGCTCCTGGAGTTCGCCAATGCGCAGCTTCTCTCTTTCCGTACATATGACGCTGAGGTTGAGCAGGCGCTGCAGCGCATCACGCCGCGCCTTGGCCGGCTCACGCGCCGTGGCTGGCCGCTCTACCGCCGCACCGACCGCTCGCTCTCCGAGGTCCATATGTTGATCGCCGACATCACGGAGCAGAGTGGCCGTGTGGAAAACGCGTTGAAGGTGACCGAGGATGTCTACTGGAATCGCGTGTATACAGCCGCGCTTGTCTCGTTGCGCGTCGAGTCGTGGCGCACTGGCATTGCGGAAACGCTGGCCGTTCTAAGGCAGACGGCGGCTCTGCTGCACGATGAGGAGCAGGTCGCGCGCTCGACGCTGCTGGAAATCCTGGTTATCGTGCTGATCGCGGTAGAGCTTGTGGTAGCGATCATCGGTTTGCGCTGATGGGCGCATTGCGACAGCCGCCTGGCGAAGCAAGAGCGCAGCCCCGGAGAGTCCGATGAGCGAGAATGCGCGAAGGATGCGCGTGCGCTTCAGGAATGGACTGAGAGCTCTCGTGGAAATGGGAGCGCTTCCTCCGCTGGCTATCACGCTCGCGCTGACGGCGTGGTATCTGACGCCATGGCCAGCGCTCAATCTGGGGCTCGCGGCAGTGTTTTCTGCGCTGGCGTGGCGCTGGCCGCGCTGGACCGTCGCGCTGGCGCCGCTCACATTCTCGTTCTGGTTCGCGCCCGTCCACGTGACCAATCAGGCGGTATTCCCGCTGAGTGAACTGGCGCTGGCGATTGTGACGCTCGTGGTGTTGGCGAAGGCGGTGATCCGTCTTCCACGCTGGTGGCCGCGCGCGGAACGCATTGTGCGAGCCTACGCCCAGCGAACTGGCGCACCGGTGACGATTGGCGCGGCTCTCCTGCTCGCGGGTCTCACAATCGGGGTCCTTATCGCGCGCCAGCCGCATGAGGCGCTGCGCGCATGGCGCTGGGATATCGCAGAACCGCTGGTATACGCGGCGCTGGTGGTCTGGCGCCTGCGCGGCCGATGGCTCTGGCGGACGCTGTGGGCATTCCTCGCGTCGGGCGCTACCGTCGCCGCGCTGGCGTTCGCCCAGGCGACATTCGCGCATATTACCGTCGCCCCGCTCGGCGCGGGTGGCGGGCTGGTTCCCTATCCCGGCTGGAGCGGGCTGCAATGGCGAACGACGGCGATCATCTACGGTAGCCCGAACACCGCTGGAGCCTGGATGGCGCGCGTCGCGCCGCTAGCGCTGGCGGTAGCGCTCTGGCCGCGCGCCGCTCGTTCCACATGGCGCTGGCTGGCGTCGCTCTCCGCTATCGCGCTGGGCGCCGGGCTGGCGCTGACTGGCTCGCGCGGCGCGTGGCTGGGCGCCGCGGTGGGCGTGACGCTGGTGGTGGTGGGCGGCTTGGCGTTCACGTGGCGCCAGCCTCATCTGGCCTCTGCACATCATCTCCTCAGATGGGAAGGGCGCGGAGAGCAGACCGCGCCTGGCGCAAGCGCGTCGCGTCGCGTCGCTCGCTCGCTAGGCTGGCTCGTCGCTGGCGCGCTGTGCGCCGCGCTGGCCTACGGGACAGCGGCGCTGTGGCTGGCGCCGCTGGTTGGGCTGGCGGGCGCCGCGCATGGCGGGTCGGGCGAGGTGCGGCTGCTGGTGTGGCGGGCGGCGCTGGCGATGGGGCGTGACCACCCACTCTTTGGCGTCGGGCCAGACCAGTTTCTGTACTACTATGACCCGCGCTATACCAATCATCCATACCTGATCGCAACGCTCAATGGACGGCGCACAGCAGCGGCCAGCCAGCCGAATCTCTCGCATCCACACAACCTTGGGCTGGAGCTCTGGCTGAGCGCGGGCGTACTGGGGCCGGTGGGGTTTATGCTGGCGCTGGTGGGGGCTATCTGGACCAGTCTGCCCGCACTACTACAGAACGCTGGCGGGCGCGAAGGCTGGCGTGGCGCGCTGGCGTTAGGGATCGTGGGCGCGCTGGCGGCGGGTGTGGCGCACGGGCTGGTGGACAGCGCGTATTTCCAGCCCGACTACGCGCTAGCCTTCTGGTGGGGTGTGGCCACGCTTGTCGCGCTGCGCCGCGCCCCAACCAGAGGCGTGAGAGGCTCCGGCTAGCGTACTTTCTTGATCGGCAGCACGAGCAGCGCCGCCAGCAGCACGGAACCAGCCGCGATGAAGAAGAGGGGCTGGAAGCTGCCGAACTGGGCGATGACGACACCCCCAATAAGGGGCGCAAGCGCATTGGGCAGCGCGTTGGCGATGTTGAAGACGCCCATGTCTTTGCCGCGGTCACTCTGGGAAGGCAATACCTCGGTCATCAGCGCCAGGTCCACGGCGAGGTACGTGCCGAAGCCCAGGCCAACGATCACCGCCGCGACGAGTGTCGTTGTCCAGGTGGTCACGAACGCCAGGATGAAAAGCGCCACCGCGATCAGCGCCGCGGCGCTCATGACGAAGATCTTGCGGCGCAGAAACTTATCGGAGAGATAGCCGCCGATAATGCTGGAGATCAGAATCATGCCGACGGCGATAATCTGCGCGATGGCGGCGCTGCCAGCGGGGTTGCTGACTTTCACCGCGTTGGTCAGGTAGAGCAGTAGAAAGGAGCCCAGCGTCGAAGACCAGCCGAAGTTGACCAGGAAACGGACAAGCCACGCCAGGCCGAAGTCGGGGTTCGTTCGCGGGTTGATCCAGAATCCGCGCAGGAACGCGCCCAGGCTGAATGGCGCGACCGCCGAGCGTGGCAGCGGCGTATCGCGCAGGACCGGGATAAAGAGCAGGGTGACGATGAGGAACGACGCGGCCAGGATGTAGTAGCCGAGGCTGATGGCGGAGATCGTGAACCCGGCAATAGTGATGCCCTTGACGACGACGAAGCCGATGACAACGGCGCCGAGCACAATCGCCACCGGAAGCGCGAGGCCGACGAACGCCGAGACCAGTCCGCGCTGGTTGTCAGGCGCCTTGTCAGGCACGACAGCCGTTAGCGCCGCCAGCGCGCCATTCACCACTAACTGGTACAGGCCGTAGCCGATGAAGAGCAGCGCGATAGTGTTGGCGTTGGCCAGCAACGCCAACGCGCCGACCGAAAGAACCGCGGACCCGATCATCCATGGCGCGCGCCTACCCCAGCGCGAGGTCGTGCGATCAGAGAGCGCCCCACCGATGGTGTTGGAGAAGATCGAGAAGAACGCCCCAAACGCCAGAATGAGGCCGTCATATAACCCCTGGTGGGCCGTGTTGGGGTCGAGCTTGATGATCTGCTCTGGCAGCAGGTAGATGATAACCGGCTGCATGCTGAACCAGAGCGCGATGTTCGCCAGGCAGAGCATCAGGATGAAGCCGAAGCTGAGGCGGCGCGTCGGCGGGCGCAGCGCCTCATGCAGGCTGGCGCTCGCGGTTGACGCCGCCGTGGCGTCGGGGGCGAAGAACGGAGTGTCCGCCATGGTCCACCTACCTTCCCCTCTACATCCAGCGGGTATAAACGCCGGATGTTTGGGCTGAGCATACCCAGAGGGTGGTGGGGTGTCAAGCGTCGCGGGTCACATGCGGCGAGTGGCGTGATTCACGTTGGCGCCTACCCCTTGCGCGGCGGACTGGTCAGCTTTCGTCCAGGAGGACGGCGCGCAGTGCGGCGTAGCTGTTCGCGAGGGGGGTGATGCGAGGTGTTCGGTCAAGCGTGGCGCGGAGGCGCTCGGGCAGAGTGATGGGGTGACCCAGCGCCCGCTCGCAGACGTCAGGGAACTTGGCCGGATGCGCGGTAGCCAGGACGATGGCGGTCTGCGCCTCCGGGCGCGTGGCGCGGTCGCGCTCGAGCGCGGCGTAGCCGACGGCGGTATGGGGATCCGCGGTGTAGCCGTACAGTTGGTTGAGGGCGCGCATTGCGTCAAGCGTCTCCGTGTCGCTGATGGTGTAACCGGAGACTTCCCGAGCCAGCGCGGCGCGGTCGTGGCCGTAGAGCGCCAGGATGCGCGTGAGGTTGCTGGGATCACCCACGTCCATGGCGTTGGAGAGCGTATGGAGCGATGGATGCGGCGTGGGCTCAGCGCCCGCCAGGTAGCCCGTGAGGCCGCCATTGGCGTTGGCGGCGGCGATGAAGCGCGCGATGGGTAGGCCCATGCGCCTGGCGATCAGCCCCGCGGTCAGATTGCCGAGATTGCCGCTGGGGACCGAGAAAATGAGCGGTCGGGAGCGGTCGTCAAGTTGCGCCCAGGCCCATGCGTAGGAAAAGGTCTGCGGCAGCAGGCGCGTGATGTTAATTGAGTTGGCTGAGGTCAGCGTGAGCCACGCGCGCACATCGGCGTCGCGGAAGGCTTCCTTCACCAGTCGCTGGCAGTCGTCGAACGCGCCGTCTACCGCCAGCGCGGTCACGCTGGGGCCGCCAGTTGTCAACTGACGCTCCTGCAGTGGGCTGACGCGCCCACGCGGATAGAGCAGGACGACACGCGCTCCGGGCACGGGGCCGAAGCCGCTGGCCACCGCGCCGCCTGTATCTCCTGACGTGGCGACGAGCACGGTGAAGGGCTGTGATGCGCCTCTCTGGAGCCAGGCGAACACGCGCGCCATGAAACGCGCGCCCACATCCTTGAACGCTAGCGTCGGGCCGTGAAACAGCTCCAGCACACGGGTCTCAGCGTCAAGCGTCACGAGTGGGATGGGGAAATCGAGCGCGCCGTCCACGATTGCTCGCAGGTCGTCGTCGGGGATGTCTCCGCCCAGAAGCGCGCGCGCGAGCGCGAAGGCGATATCCTGCAGGGATGCGCCCGCGAGTTCCGCCCAGACCTCTGGTCCCAGCGTAGGAATCGTTTCCGGCAGGAAGAGGCCACCATCACGCGCCAGACCAGAGAGCGCGGCTTCTCGAAAACTGACGGGCGCGCCGCCGTTGACGCTGAAATAACGCATGGGGCGGGCTACTCCTTTTCCAGCGCGCGGGCGGGTCGCGCGTCGAGGATGCGCGCGCCCTCGCGGTTGATTGGCGAGACATACAGCGTGGCGGTCAATCCGGCGCGGGAAAAGGCCGAGATCATGCCACGTCCGGCCGCCTCCGCGGCGCCGCGCGACGTGGTCAGCGCGAACATCGAGGGCGCGGCTCCGGAGATGCCACATCCCAGCGCGCCGGCATCCAGTGCGGCCTGCCGCACCTCAGCATATCCAGGGATCAGCGCCGCGCGCGCGGGCTCGACGATTTCGTCATGGAGCGAGCGGGCGATCAGCGCCTCGTCGTCGAGGAAGAGTCCTACCACGAGGCCTGCCGCGGCGCCCCACTGCGCCACTGCTTGTCGCAGGGGGACCATCTCGGGTAGCGCGGCGCGTGCGTCGCGCGTGCGTACCACCAGGTCGGGGTGCGCCAGTGCGACCCATAGCCGCGTCGGCGCCGGTATCGGCACGATGTCCAGTGGATGGTAGCCCCGAATGAGGACGAAGCCGCCCAGCAGCGCCGGAGCGACATTGTCCGCGTGCGCGCTCTCTCCGCCGCACGATACCCGCTCACCCTCCAGCGCAAAGGGCAGCAGCTCGCGCCGGCTGAAGGGCTCGCCGAGTAGGGCGTTGACCGCGACGACTGAGGCGACGGCGCTGGCGGCGCTCGATCCCAGCCCGCTGCCGAGCGGCATGCGCTTGTGGATCTCGAGCGAGACGCCATGGCGGGCGCCGAGACGTTCCAGCAGCGCGCGGGCTGCGGCGCCTGCGGTATTCGCGCCGCTGACGCGGGGCAGTTTGCCGCCATCGCCAGTAATGCGCGCGATGCTGACTCCAGGCGCCTCCCGCAGGCGCGCTACGACCTCGTCACCAGGGGCGTCGACGGCGAGTCCGAAGATATCGAATCCGGCGATGACGTTGGCGACGGTCGCTGGGGCGAATGCGCGCGCGTAGGGCGCTGCCTGCCGGTGACGTGTCCGCGCTGGCTGGCTCATCACGCCACCTCCATCGGACTGATCGCGCGGAGGGGGCGAGGAGCGACGGGGCTTTGGGCGACGCGCAGAATGTCCGCCAGCACGCCTGCCGCAGTCACCTCCGCGCCTGCGCCAGGGCCTTGCACGACGAGTGGGCGATCATGATACCGGCGGGTCGTGAAGGCAATCATATTGTCCGCGCCGGAGAGCCGCGCGAATGGGCTGTCTAGCGCGACGGACTGCAGTTGGACATGCGCGGCGCCATCCTCTACCTGGGCAATGTAGCGCAGAACGCGACCACCAGCGGCGGCTTCGGCGCGCTGCGCATCGAAGCGCGCGTCGTCGCGTGCCAGCGCCTCGTAAAAGTCCGCGACTGATTCCGCGCGCAAGCACTCGTCCGAGAGCAGCGGATGAACCTGGACGCTGTCAAGCTCCAGAGGCAGTCCGATCTCGCGGGCGAGGATCAACAGCTTGCGTGCGACATCGCGACCGCTGAGGTCGTCGCGTGGGTCAGGCTCGGTGAAGCCGCGCCGCTGGGCGTCGCGGACGAGCGCGCTGAAGGGCTGCGAGCCGTCAAAACTGTTGAAGAGATAACTGAGTGTGCCGGAGAGCACACCTTCCACCCGCTCGATTTCGTCGCCCGTGGCGAGCAGGTCCCGCAGTGCGCTAATGACCGGCAGCGCCGCGCCTACGGTCGTCTCGTAGAGGTAGCGGGCTCCAGAGAATGCGGACGACTCGCGGGTCTGTGCGGCGAATGTGAGGCTGCCCGCAGGGCCACGCTTGTTCGGCGTGATGACGCTGATTCCGGCGCGCAGCAGCTCAGGATAGCGCTCGGGCAGCGCGTCGCTTGCGGTGCAATCGACGAGCGCCACGTTGGGCAGGCGCGCCGAGCGCATGTGGCTGGCGAACGCGTCTAGGTCGGCGGGAAGACCCTGACTCGCGAGGTCATCGCGCCAGGAGGCTGCCTCCAGATCATGGCCATTTTCCAGAAGCAGCATCCGCGATGTCGTCGCCACGCCGCGCAGGCGCACCTTGGGGCCATCGGCGCGTGTCGCGTTCAGATGTTCGATCTGACGCAGCAGCGCTGACCCGACTAGCCCCGCTCCCGCGATGTAGACATTGACTTCGGGGCGGCGCGCGGTGAAGAAGCCGCCGTGAATCGCGTTGAGCGCGCGGGCTTCGTCGCCGCGCGCCACGACCTGTGAGATATTGAGCTCAGAAGAGCCTTGGGCGATGGCGATGACATTGACGCCGCGCTGGCCGAGCGCGGAGAAGATCGCCCCGGCGATGCCAGGGCGCTGGCGCATCGCTTCGCCAACGACCGCGATGATCGCGCAGTCGGGTTGGGCGATAACTGGATCGATTTCGCCCGTCGCGATGTCCTCGGCAAACTCCGCCTCGATGGCCGCGATGGCGGCTGGCGCGGCGCGCGGGTCGAGCGCGAGACAGATCGAGTGCTCGGATGACGCCTGTGTGACAAGGATGATATTGACGCCCTCGCGCGCCAGCGCGGCGAACAGGCGCTGGGCGATGCCGGGCACGCCGATCATGCCGCTGCCTTCGAGGCGTAGCAGGGTGATGTCGCTGATCGAGGTCAGGCCGGCGATGGGACGATCCAGCGGCGGGCGTGTGGCGGCGATGCGCGTGTCGGGACCGTCAGGATTGAACGTGTTCTTGACGCGCAGCGGGATGCCTTTCGCCATCGCTGGGCGCATGGTGGGCGGAAAGATGACTTTCGCGCCAAAGTGGGCAAGCTCCATCGCCTCGGCGTATGTCAGCGCTGGCAGGGTAAAGGCATCCGGGACAGCGCGCGGGTCGGCGCTCATGACGCCGTCCACGTCAGTCCAGATCTCGATCTCATCGGCGTTTAGCGCCGCGCCAAAGATGGCGGCGGAATAGTCTGATCCGCCGCGGCCGAGGGTCGTGGTCCGTCCATCCAACGTCGCGCCGATGAAGCCCGTCGCCACGGCGATTGGCGCGCCGTCCGGATATTCGCTCGCCAGTGCGCCGCGCCAGCGCTGAATACGCTCGTATGTCGCGTCGAGATGGACATGCGCGGCGCCGAAATGATCATTGGTGAGCACCAGCGGACGTGTGTCGAGCGCCAGGGCAGGGAGGCCCGTAGCGCTCAGGCTGGCGGCGACGATCTGAGCGGAGAGACGTTCGCCCGCGCTCGTCACACTATCGGCGAGTGCGGACGAAGCCGCGCCTGCGCGTGCGGCGCTCTCCAGGAGCGCGGCAAGCTCGACGAAGATGGCGCGCGCCACGTCCAGGACGCCTGCGCGGGCGGTCTCGGGCAGCAGCGCGGCTGTGGCGTCCCGGTGCCGCGTTTCCAGCTTTTCCAGCCCCGCCCGCCATTCCTCTCCTCGCGCAGCGTGCGCGGTGAGCGTGATCAATGCGTCAGTGACGCCCTGGAAGGCGGAGACCACAACCACCAGGTCGCCGCCTGTTTCCCGGTGGCGCCGCTGGATGATCGCATTGACCTGGACAATACGCTGCGGCGTGCCCACCGATGATCCGCCATACTTCAATATCCGCATTGCCGCTCCTGATACCGTATGTTCTGGGCAAAAAAGAGAGCCGGCCCGTTCAGTCGGGCCGGCTCACCAATCGCTGTGCAAAACTAGCGCGCGCCGACCTCACCCAGTAGTGGTAATAATCTGGGTGGTGGCGCGCGCGATGATGTTCATGGCCAGGAGGCCGTTCATCACATGTGCTCCAGCGGTAAACGCGACGTTTGCGGTTACTCTACCGTGGCGGGTGCGGAATGTCAATTAGTGGGCCACGAGCAAGCCATCCATTATTGGCGCGGCGCCACGTAGACGGCCGTGCCGTAGCACAACACTTCGGTAACCCCTGGGGAGATCTCGGTGGCGTCATAGCGCACGCCGATCACGCCGTTCGCGCCAAGTTGCGCCGCGTGCTGGATCATCAACTCATAGGCGTCATGGCGGGCGCGCTCACAGAGGTCGGTATAGAGCGAGATGTTGCCGCCGACGATCTGCTGTAGCCCCGCGCCGATCTGGCCGACAATGCTGCGCGAGCGCACGATGATCCCGCGCACGATGCCGAAGTTGCGGACCGCGGTGTGGCCAGGCAGCTCAAACGCGCCCGTGACGAGGTTGTGGTCGAATCCAGTAGACCGCTGCGCGTATGCGGGATTGTTCGCCATCGTATCCTCCAGAACGCGCCCCGCCACCGCGCTCATGGACGCGTCTTTCACATCTGAAGCGGACCAGAGCGGAGTTGAGCGCTTTCTACATGGAAGTACGCGAATGGCCGGGGCAGGTTGCGGATACGAGCGCGGCTCCGCGGTCGGAGGGGAGAACGTGTAGCGGCGATGAGCCGGTCGCTCATCGCCGCCGTTGCGTGCGCAGTGGAGATGGCGGAGGAGGTGGGATTCGAACCCACGGCGCCCTTTCAGACGCACGCGATTTCCAGTCGCGCCCACTAGGCCTCTATGGGACTCCTCCAGGGGACTTCGCGCGAGCGAGCCAGTGGGCGGCGGCCAGCGGCGACCGCTGGCTCGCCATCTTCACTGGCCCGCCGTGGCGGAAGGGGTGGGATTTGAACCCACGGCGCCTTATTCAGACGCACCGCTTTTCGAGAGCGGCACCATAAACCACTCGGACACCCTTCCACCGGCCATTTTAGCACACCCGATACACCCTCGCAACGGGGCGTGACCGAAGGCGCGCCCCCAATTTACAGCGCGGTGATCGCCTGTATACCCGAACGCAGCGCGTCATACAACTCGGATTGCGTGCGCGTGAAGAAGTGGTCCGCGTTCGGGATGATGGCGAGACGCTTGGGACCGGGGATGCGCGCGAACCAGGGTTCCAGCGCTTCCTGGGGACCGTACTGATCCTGCGCGCCCTGGACGATCAACTTGGGCTTGTGGCATCCATCGAGCGCGCTGGTTGAGAGCAGCGAGACAGGAACGCCCGCGCCCGCGATATGGGTTACCCGCGGGTCGGCGCAGCCGACGGGCAGCCCCACCCAGGCGCCGAATGAGAAGCCCGCCAGCAACAGCGGGACGCCAGGATAGCGTTCCGCCAGCGCGTCCAGCGCCGCACGCACGTCATCGGCTTCGCCACGCCCATCGTCATACATGCCCGTGCTGCGCCCCACGCCGCGGAAATTGAACCGCAGCGCGGGCATACCGAGGTCGCCAAGCGCCTGGGCGATGCGGAAGACGACCTTGTTGTGCATCGTCCCACCGAACTGCGGGTGTGGATGGCAGACGACAGCCGCCATGCGCGGCGCGCCCGCGGTCTCTGGCGAAGGATCGGGCAGGCGCAGCAGCCCGTCAAGGATGCCGTGCGAGGCAGGGATGTCCAATGCGAGCAATTGAGCCATAGCCGCTGATGGTCCTTTCGCGCGCGGTCAGTCTTCGATGGTCAACAGCGTGACCCGGTTCTTGCCGGCGCGCACAAGGAACGCACGGCCAAAGAGCGCTTGCCCGGGGGCCAGCATGCGCTCCGCGTCGCTCCAGCGCTCATCGTTCACGTACACGCCGCCCTGCTGGAGCAGGCGCCGCGCTGCGCCGCGCGAGGGCTGGACACCCGCGGCGACCAGCGCATCCAACGGCGAATACCCGGCGGCGAGCGCGGACGCCGTGACGCTGGTTGTCGGCACAGCCTGCGCCAGGAAGGGCAGCGTCTCTCGTGTGAGCTCCGAAACCCCTCCCCCGAAGAGGACATTGGAGGCGCGGACCACGCCGTCGGCTGTCTCGGCGCCATGCACCAGGCGGGTAATCTCATAGGCCAGGGCGCGCTGCGCTACCCGGCTGGACGGGTTCTCCGTCTGTCGCCGCTCGATGTCCGCGATCTCTTCCAGCGGGAGAAATGTAAAGACCTTCAGGTATCCGGCGGTGTCGCGGTCATCGGTGTTGATCCAGTACTGGTACATCTCGTACGGCGTCGTCATTTCTGGATCGAGGTAGAGCGCGCCCTTCTCCGTCTTGCCCAGCTTGGCCCCGCTAGCGGAGGTGACGAGCGGCGCCGTCAGCGCATGCGCGCGCGCCTCGCGCGTCTTGCGAATCAGCTCAACCCCCGAGATCAGGTTACCCCACTGATCGTTGCCGCCCACCTGGACTGCGCACCCATATTCATCGAAGAGATGCCGGAAGTCGATCGCCTGCAAAATCATGTAACTGAACTCGGTGTACGAGATACCGTCTTCGTTGTCCTCGATTCTGCTGCGCACCGATTCCTTGGCCATCATGTGGTTCACGGTGAAATGTTTGCCGGCGTCGCGCAGGAAATCCAACAGGGTCATCTTGCCGAGCCAGTCAACGTTGTTCACCATGATAGCGGCGTTCTCCCCTTCAAAGGAGAGGTAGCCAGCCAGTTGCGAGCGAACACGCTCGGCGTTGGCTGCGACCTGATCGAGTGTGAGCAGGCGCCGCTCCTCGGACTTGCCACTGGGATCGCCAATCATGCCGGTGCCACCGCCGACCAGCAGAATCGGACGGTGACCTGCCCGCTGGAAGTGGGCGAGCAGAATAACCGGAACGACATTGCCAATCTGCAGGCTCGGCCGGCTGGGATCGAAGCCGCAATAGACCGTCAGCCGCTCATTCATCGCGGCCTCGTACAGGCCGCTTTCCGTGATCTGGCTGAGAAGGCCGCGCTCCTGGAGCGTGGCGATCACATTGGTCCTGGGCTTGGGCTCTGGCCGCGCCTTGGTGGACATGGCTCCTACTCTGCTCTTCCGTCGCAATGGCTCCCTGAGGGGCCGCATCGTTCGCGCCCGTCGCGCGGCTTTCATTGTGCGGCGCCATGCGCAGGGGTGGCAAGGGGCCGTGACTTGACGGCGCGCGTCTGCCACTGTGTTGTCGAAACAGTTGGATGCGAGGAAGCCGCTCCGTTTCCCATGGGGAATGGAGCGGCTTCCGTCTACGCTGCCTGCTCAGGCGCGCGTTATGCGGCGTCGGTCGTGCCAGCGGAGATGATCGGCTGAGGGCGTGGCTGGTCGTCATCCTCGGGCTCAACGTTGAGCGAGCGCTCGATTTGGGCGCGCCGGCCCGCGCGCTGGCGGCGCAAGGATTCCCATAGCGCCTCGATCTCAGCGCTGATCGCCATGACACGCGCGCGATTGTTAAACGCCTGATAGGGATGCGACGCGGACTTCGCATACAGTTTCTGACGCTCTTTGGTCAGCGCCTGAATGCGCGCCAGAGCGCCGGAGGTCGAGCTGGCGCGGGCCTCATCGTTGAGCCGGCGCTCGACGATGAGCGCCTCGACCGGCGAGAGCTCGGTCTTACGCGCCTTGTGTTGTGCAATGGCCATTCCTATGCCTCTTCCGTGCGGGATGAAGGGATGATGAACAGTGACCGGAGCCAGGGGGCCTGGAGGAATCCGGGGTGGGCATGACGGAGACGCATCAAGTCGCTCGCGGAGGATGCGAACGCGCCTGGCGGCGCCTTGCCTTAGATACATACGAACGCTGGCTGGCATAGATCGCAGGAGCGGGACATCTGTCCAATGCGTACTAGCGCTCGGCGTCTCAGATCGGCCACGCATAGACGGCCCTACCGTCGCGAATACTCACAAGCTATTAACAATATGAATATCAATATCAACTTCTGTAACGTGTCGTTGACAAAGTTAATATTGCTTTGGTATGCTTCTGGTGCGGCGTTGGAAGGCCTATGCGCCGTGATGGGCAACGGGCCTGGCGCGATGGGAGCGTGTTCGCGATGCCACAAACCTGGAAAGCGCCTGAGGCGTGCCCAATCTGCGGAGGCCATATGACGCTCACGCGGCTGACATGTGACCACTGCGGCAGCGCGCTGGAAGGCGCGTTTGAAACCCCAGCGGGTCCCGCCGAGAGTCCGGCGCGCAAGTCTGGGCCCTTGGGCGCGGGGCGTGGCGATAGCGCGCGCTTTGGGCGTCTGGCCCGCTTAGATGATGAGCAACTGGAGTTCGTCGAGGTCTTCCTGCGCTGCCGGGGCGTCATCAAGAACGTCGAGGACATGCTCGGCGTCTCCTATCCGACCGTGCGCGCGCGGCTGAACACGACGCTGGACGCGATGGGCTTCGGCGCGGATGAAGAGGCGCCTGCCGAGCGCAGGCGCGCGCGCCGGGAAATTCTGGGCGAGCTTGCGGCGGGGCGTATCAGCGCCGTGGAAGCGCATGAGTTGCTCGCCAGGGCGCACGCCCTGACAGATTCAACTGAAGATGACGGGTGATGACCGCCGGGCTGCCTGATGGGCGATGCGGGCGGACACGCTCCGCCTGATGGATTGGAGCGAGGGCGATGAATTCTGACGGACCGATAGACGAGCACAGCGACGTGCCGGGCGAGGCAGGCGAGACCGAGGAGCAACCTGCTATTGAGGCGACCGAAGCTGAGGCGACCGAAGCTGAGGCGACCGAAGCTGAAGCGCAACCTGAGGCGCGCGCTGACGTAGTAGAGGACGCTGGGGCTTCAGACGAGGCGCTGGGCGGAGCGGAGGCGGACCAGCCCACCGCGGCGGCGACCCCGGATGAGCAGCCGCTGCGGATCGAGATTGGGCTCGTCGAAGGCTCACTGACGGTCATCGGCGGAGCGGACCAGGTGACAGTCTCAGCGCGCCACTGGCACGACGATATCGAGACAGTACAGTTGAGCGACGGCGTGCGTTTTAGCCGCCTGCCCGGCGCAACCGAGCTCCACGCGCCTGACCATGTGACGATCAATGTGCGCGAGGTAGACGGCGACCTGCATGTCGAGCGCCTAGTCGGCGCCATTCGGGTCAACCGGGTGCAGCGTGACGCGCGTATCGAAGAGACTGGCTCGGCGCGCGTGACATGGGTTGGTGGCGATCTGACTGTCGAGCGGGTGGATCAGTTGGAGATCGAGGTCTCTGGCGGCGACGCCTGGCTCGATGGCGTCTCGGCCTACGTCATGCTGGGGCGGGTTGGCGGCGATCTGGAGGCGCGGCGCCTCGGCGCGCTGACGGTGACCGAGGCGGTTGGCGGCGACGCGCAGATCGAGCGCTGCGGGCCGGTCACTCTGGAAGGCCCGGTCGGCGGCGACCTGGAGTTGCGGCGCATCGAGGGCGTTGTTCGATTGACGACGACTGGCGGCGATCTGGAGATCACGGATGCGCGTGAGGTCGCCGGACGGGTAGTCGGCGGCGATCTGGATCTGGACGGTATAGCGGGCCGCGCGGCGTTCGAGACCATCAGCGGCGACGCCAGTCTGACGAATACGTTCGGGCCGGTGAGCGTTGGTGTTGTCGGCGGTGATTTGCAGGTTGAGCGTGCGCCCGGAGGCGTGACCGTCTCGCGTATTGGCGGCGACGCCAACCTTGATACGCTGCTGAAGCCAGACGCGAAGTACACGATCAACGCGGGAGGAGATATCACGCTGCGCGTGCGGGGCGAGGCCAATGCGCGGTTTGTGGCGCAGAGCTTTGGTGGAGAGATCCATACTCGCCTGCCGCTGACAGTGGAACGTGGGCGCCGGCGCAACCTCGTGGGCTCGCTGGGATCAGGCGCGGCGACGGTGACCTTGCAGAGTGGCGGCGACATTACGATTGTCGCTGCGGATGGAGACAGAGGAGCAGATACCATGAGCGACGAGAACGACAACGCGGGCGACCAGCCGGGCGGACCAGACGGGGTTGACCGTACCTTCGAAGGCAATGTCGGCGGACGCAAGTTCCGCGTGCGCGTCCAGAACGGGCCGAACCGCGCTGGCTTCCAGTTCAAGGGACCATTCCACCCCGAGGACGAGGAGGGCGCGCGTGAGTTCAACCTCGAGTGGGAGCGCGGCCGAGGGGCGCATGCCTCCGGTGAGTACAGCGAGCAGCTAGATACGCTGCGCGACCGCGCGGAGCAACTTGCCCGCCGCGCTGGCGAGGAGGCCCGCAAATACGCCGACGCCGCCGCCAAGCGTGCGCGCGAAACGGACTGGGAGTCGGTGGGCCGCGAGGTGCGCACGACCATCGAGCGCGCCATGAGCGACCTCGAAGACGCGTTTGGCCGCGTGCGGCGCGAGTGGGAGCCGCGCGGTGGCTCAACCGCTTCGAGCGATGCGGGCGCGCGCCCGAGTAGCGGCGCCCAGCGTGTGCGCATCGAGCAGGACGAGCAGCCGGACGCTGGGGCGGCCTGGAGCGCTTCCGCCTCTGCCGATCAAGATCCTGATGCGGTGCGCCGCCAGGTGCTCGAGGACCTGCGCAATGGCCGCATCTCGCTGGATGAGGCCGAGCGCCGCCTGAACAACCTGCGGTAGTTCTGGCTCCAACGGGGTCCTTGGGGCCCCCTTCCCGCGACGCCCAGTCGCATCAGTCGCTCCCTCTGAGGGCATGTGGTTGCGCGCCACCGCCCATCAGGGGGAGCGCTCGTGTTTAATGCGCCACTCGCAGTTCAGCCTGCTCGTGTGGCGCGAGAGGCCAGCAGCATGCCTTCGGCGTACTGTGAGACGGGAGAGCCGCCGAGGATCGTCGCGGCGATGCGATCGAATGCGCCATCAGCGCCGCTGCGCCAGAACTCGTCACCCGCTGTTGGCAGGCGCGGCGCGGAGAGC
Organism: Ktedonobacterales bacterium; assembly: GCA_036391685.1. GTDB lineage: Bacteria > Chloroflexota > Ktedonobacteria > Ktedonobacterales > JADMIN01 > JAKAIY01. The sequence goes on along the minus strand of DASVZK010000056.1, from coordinate 40,037 downwards.
GGCCCGGCGTCGGGAGTGGCCAGGAGCCCTTCGTGGCGCAGGACTCTGCGTGTCTGGCGGGCGACGGCTTCACCGGAATCGATAACTGTGACACCTGGGCCGCAGACGCGCTCGAAGGCCGCGCGCATGGCGGGGAAATGGGTGCAGCCGAGCGCTACGACATCCACTCCGCGCGCCAGCGATGGGCCCAGATCGGCGCGAATCTGCGCCTCGACCTCTGGGCCATCGAGCTCTCCCTGCTCGGCGAGAGCGACGAGCCGCTGACAGCCGACGGGATAGACCTCCACACCCTGTGCGAATTGGGCGATGAGCCCACGCAGATACTCTCCCCCCGCGGCTGACTCCGTGGCGGCGATGGCGACGCGCCCGCTGCGTGAGAGCGCGGCCGCAGGCTTGACGGCGGGCACGACCGCAACGAACTTGATCTGAGGATAGGCGGCGCGAAGCGCATGGATCGCGGCGCTGGAGGCAGTATTGCAGGCCACTACGATGATTTTGGCGCCACGCTCGATGAGGAAAGCGGCGGCGTTCAACGAAAGTTGGATGATTTCACTCTGCGGACGCACGCCATAGGGGCAGTTGCCGGTATCGCCATAGTAGATGTAGCGCTCGGAGGGCAGCTCGCGCAGCAGGTCTTGCAGGATGGTCAGGCCGCCGACGCCGGAGTCGAACACTCCTATGGGCTCTGGGTGGGAAGAACGCTCGTCACCCGAACCATCTTTGGCGTTGAGCCGGTCTAAATCCGCCATGCGCGCCAATCCTCCGTTCGCGCGTCAGCCTGATGTTCACTCGCCAGTCGCGCGTCAGTCCTCCCCATCTTACCATGAGGTGGGCGAGCAGTCGCGATGGCTGTTCGATATTCCCACCGACGCCAGCCATGCTTCCACCGGGCTGACGCCATCGTAGAGCAGCGCGCGCTCATCCTCCGTGGGCTCCTCGAAGCGTCTGACAACCTGCTCGAAATCCTCATCGCGCACATCATAGCGTGCGCTGGCCCGGCGATTCGTTTGCCAGCGGGCGCGGGCCGTGGCTTCAGGCGCAGTCACCCAGATCAGGCGCGTCGCAGCGCCACAGCGGGCAGCGATCGCGCGCGCCGCGTCGCGCTGGGCGCGGAGGAAGTTCGTCTCGTCGTAGACCACGGATTTCCCGCGCGCGAGCGCATCCGCGATCCGGCGATAGGCCTCAGTATAGGTCGCGTCCCACTGCTCAGGCGAGATGGCCGCGCCGTCCAGACCCAGCCCGTGCTAGGCGTTGATCGCGTCCAGAACGATCAGCCGCGCGCCTGTTCGCCCGGCCAGGAGGCGCGCCAGGGTTGATTTGCCCGCGAAGGGCAGCCCGCAGAGCAGAGTCAGAACTGGAGCTGCGGCCGGCATGCGGGAATCCTCCATTCCAGTGAGATGGGAGCTGGCAACCAAATGTCATCCTCGCCCGCGGTTTGAAACATCTATGGCCGGTGAACACTCTCACCTACTGGCGCGCCTGGATGAGGGGCGTCGATCTGTCCCATAGATGTCGTGAACACCCCCAAAGTGGAGGACTCATGCGCCCTTCCCTCGCGTATCGCGTTGCTGTGCTGGTGGTCGTCGTCGTCCCGTTGCTGGCTGTCGTTGCTGCGATCGGTATGCTCTGGCAGAGGGCCGTGACGTGGACCGATGTGATTGTGCTGCTGGTAATGTACTCACTGGTGGCGTTCGGCGTGACCGTTGGCTATCATCGCATGCTGACCCATCGCAGCTTCAAGCCGCATCCAGTGGTGAAATTCATCCTGTTGGTACTAGGCTCGATGGCGTTCGAGGGCGCGGCCATCCAGTGGGCGGCGACCCATATCAAGCACCACGCGGTATCCGACCGGGAAGGCGACCCACACAGCCCGGTGGATGGCTTCTTTCATGCGCACCTCGGCTGGCTGTTCACGCATCCCAATGAGGACCCGAATGTCTGGGCGCGGCATCTGGTCCAGGACCCCATCATCATGTTCGTCAGCCGCACGTTCCTGCTCTGGGGCGCGCTCTCGCTGGCGATTTCGTTCGCCATCGGCGGCTGGCAAGGATTGATATGGGGTGGCCTGGTGCGGATGTTCCTCACACATCATGTCACCTGGAGCGTGAACTCAGTCTGTCACACCTTCGGCAAGCGGCCCTACGCGACCAACGACGCCAGCCGCAACGAATGGGTTGTGGGACTGCTGGCGTTCGGTGAGGGCTGGCACAACAACCATCACGCCTTCCCCCGCTCCGCCTTCCACGGCCTCACCTGGTGGCAGCTCGATCTCTCCGGCCTGCTCATCGCTACCCTGGAGAAGCTGGGCCTGGCGACCGATGTCTACCGCATCCCGCCGGACCTGATGGCCCGCCAGGCGCGCAAAGCCGCCACCCTGCGCGAGCCTGCGCCGTCCGCCGCCGGCGAGGCGGCCGCGCTGGCGAGAGCGGCCGAGTAGTGTAGAGGCAGCGGCAGCACCCTTGCCCCTCTCTTCACAGTGGCGGGACGTCCCGCAGGCGTGTTGCGGGAACGAATTCGCTCCTTGCATGCATCTCCCCAGGCGCCTTCCCCTCAGATAGGAGCGCGACCGAAGCGGTCTGGGGTCCATGCCTCGTCTCTAGGGTCTCATCACAGCCACAAAGTTCGGCGCGGCGTTAGGGGTGGGCGCTCATCACGGGCTCATCACCGCCAGGATAGACTGTGTGTGGTACCTTGTAGAACAACCTACGCGTATCATGGGTGAGAAGTGAGCCTGGCATGTCGCATGACCACGAAATAGGCAAGTCGTTCGAGACAATCGAAGGCGCGGCGCACGCCCCAGGAATTTTTACAGGACTGCTTGCGCGTTGGGGTGCGCGCTACATTTGGTGGAAGTCTCTCGAGGAGGCGCTGCGCTATCCCGACCGCATCATCGCGCAGGTGATGAACATGGGCGATTATGAGGACGTTCAGGCGCTGGTAGACGCATTCGGTGAGGAGGCGTTGCGGGATGTCATTCGCCGCGCCGAAGCGGGCTGGTTCAACGAGCGCTCATGGGTGTACTGGCATATTCGCCTTGGCCTAGTTCCTGCCAACGCATCGGCGATTATCCCCCCGCTGCCGCTGCGAGACCTCCCCTGATGGCGGCCCTTGTTCCTCATCTCGAGGCGCTGCCTGAAGCGCAGCAGCGGCTGTGGCCGACCTTTCAGCCGCTCGCTGGCCTGGGATTTGTGCTTTACGGCGGGACTGCGGTCTCGTTGCGATATGGTCATCGCCAATCCGTTGACTTCGATTTCTTCTCCGACCGCCCGCTTGACAGAGCGGCGCTGGCGCAGGGCCTTCCCTGGCTTGCCTCTGCGATAGTTCTTCAGGAGTCAACAGACACGCTCACCGTCTTGGCAGGCGAATCAGGTTTGAGTAACGGGCCTTCCGCAACGGTCAAAGTTTCATTCTTTGGTGGCCTAGCCTTCGGACGGCTTGCGGCCCCTGATACGACGCTGGACGGCGTGGCCCAGGTCGCCTCGCCTCAAGACTTGCTGGCAACCAAACTGAAAGTTCTGCTGCAACGTGTAGAGGCAAAAGACTACCAGGATGTCGCCACACTGTTGGAGTCTGGCGCAGATCTCGCCGGAGGACTCGCCGGGGCGCGGGTGATGTATGGATCAGCTTTCCAGCCCGCTGAATGTCTCAAGGCGCTTGTCTATTTCGAGGGTGGCGACTTGGATACTTTGCCCGCTGCGACTCGTACCGCGCTCATGGGCGCGGTCGCGTCAACTGGTCCGCTACCCAGGGTAACGATTGTCGCGCACACGTTGGCGGCGCCGGTCTAGCCACCTCGACTTCAATAATCACGGCGCGGCAATCCGGCTTGTGGGCGGCAGCGTATTGCGCACAGACGCCGTTAGGGTCTCATCACACCCACATAGTTCGGCGCGCCGTCGGCGGTGAACCAGAGCGCGCCATCAGGGGCGAGGGCGAGTCCGTAGGGGACGCTCTGGGGCTGCTTGAGCGTATAGTAGCTAAACTGGCTGGTGGCGGGTATATAACGCACGAGAGCGTTTGCCCCTGTACTGGTGAGCCAGAGCGCGTTGTCGCGCCTGACCGCTGTGTACAGAGTGGCGGGCGCGCCTGCGGTCCCGGGAACGTCGATCTCGGTGATCTTGCCAGTCGCGGGGTCAATCCGGCCGAACGTGTTAGTCTGGAGTTCGGTGTAGTAGATGGCGTTGTCGGGCCCGAGCGCCATCGCGTAGACCTGCGCTTGGGGGTTAGGCGTCGCAAGTTGGGTGACCGAGCCCGTGGCAGGATCGAGCCAGCCAACTATACCGCCCGCGAGGTCGCCAAACCAGATATGGCCGTCGCGGGCGACGGCGAGCGCATAGGGATAGGACGTGCCTCCGCCTGAGGCCTCTGGAAGAGGATAGACGGTCAGCTTGCCGGAAGCTGGATCGAGCTTGCCGAGCGCGCCCGCGTTGACTTCGGTGAACCAGAGCGCCCCGTGAGCGTCCATGGCGAGCGCCTCAGGTCCGGCGGGCTTTCCGTTCACCGTATTGAGCGGATAGGTCTTGAAGGTCTGGGAGCCTGGGTCGAAGCGCGCCAGGTAATTAGCGGCTTCTTCCGTAAACCAGACGCCGCCCTGTTGATCGATGACCTCATTCATGATGTTGAACTGGCCGCCCGGTGGTGTCCACTCGCTGACTTTGCCCGTGGCCGGATCGAGCATCGCGAGCTTGTTTGCGCCCATCTCGCCAAACCACACCCTCCCCTGCTGGTCCACGGCGGGATTCATCAAGCCTGGATTGGCGCTGGGCAACGCATACGCGCGCTCGTTGGCGGCGCCGACGCCGCGCGTGTCCACTTGTCCCGCGGGTGTGAGCGCGGCGGGCTGGCGGGTGGCGGCAGCGGCGTTCATGGCGCTCGAGACGACGGAGAGCGTCGCGACGGTGATCAACCCAAGGGTCAGCGCGCCGAGCATCACCCAGGCGTCGCCCTCGGGTCCGCGGAGCCGCCGCCGCCAGCCGGAATCAAGCGCGGCGGCGTCAGTCGCGTGTGGGTGTCCTCTCCTGAGTAGCGTCATAGCTTGATACCATACTCCGCCCAGCGGCGTGTGACCAGCGCCTTGATGTCGTCCGACATCTCGATGTCTGGCGGCCAGGGACGTGGATGTCCTTCTTCGGGCAACTTGGCGGTCGCATCCAACCCCATCTTGGAGCCGTATTTCTCGAACGGTGAGGAATGATCGAGCGCGTCCACTGGCCCATCCACGGTCATCGTATCGCGGCGCGGGTCCACGTTGTTGCCCACGCGGAAGAGCACTTCATGGAGATTTTGAACATCCACGTCCTCATCCACCACGATGATGAACTTCGAGAGCATCATCAGCATCATACCCCAGATGCCCGCCATGACCTTCTTGGCCTGGCCGGGGTAGCGCTTGCGAATCGAGACGATGACGACGTTATGGAAGCCACCTTCGATCGGCATGTTCATGTCCACGACCTCGGGCAGGATGACTTTGAGCAGATGGAGGAAGAAGCGCTCGGTCGCCTTGCCTAGCCAGGCGTCCTCCATCGGCGGCTTGCCGACGATGGTGGTGGCGTAGATCGGATTGCGGCGGTGCGTGATCGCGGTCACATGCATGACCGGGTATGGTTCGATCGGCGTGTAATGACCAGTATGGTCGCCGAATGGGCCTTCAGGGCGCAACTCATCTGTATCGACATAGCCTTCGATGACGATCTCAGCGTTGGCTGGCGCCTTCACATCCACCGTCTTGCACTGGACGACGTCGACCCCCTTGTGCCGCAGGAAACCGGCGAAGAGCAATTCATCAACGCCGGGAGGCAGCGGCGCGCTAGCGGAGTAGATGCTGGCAGGATCCGCGCCGATGACTACCGCGACCTCCATGCGCTTCTTCTCTACACGCCCAGCCTCGCGGAAGTGCGCGGCGCCGCCTTTATGGATCTGCCAGTGCATTCCGGCCGTGCGGTCATCATAGACCTGCACCCGGTACATGCCGATGTTGCGCTTCTCCGTCACGGGATCCTTGGAGTGGCACATCGTGAGGGTAATAAAGCGCCCGCCGTCCAGGGGCCAGCACTTGAGAATCGGCAGGCTGTTGAGCGAAGGGTTGTCGGTGATGACCACTTCCTGGCATGGGGCATGAGTGACGGTGTGCGGGCCGATGCGGGTCAGTTCGAAGAGCTCGGGAGCCAGCTTGGCCTTCTCGATTAGCCCGTCCGGAGGGCGGTTCTGGACGATATCCAGCCACTTCTTGATACGGTCACCAAGCTCGTTCAGGTTGTTGACGCCCAGCGCCCACGACATGCGTTCCGGACTGCCAAACAGGTTGATGACCACCGGCATGTCATAGCCAGTCACATTCTCGAACAGCAGGGCCGGGCCACCCGCTTTCGAAACGCGGTCGGTGATCTCGGTAATCTCTAGTTCTGGCGAGACAGGCGCTTTGATACGCAGCAACTGTCCGCGAGATTCGAGTAGAGCGATGAATTCGCGCAGGTCCTGAAAGGCCATGTGGTTTTATCCAGGCCAGGGGCGGCTGCCCCGATGACGCGCGGCGACTGTTTGGCGCCCCCGCGCATGGCCGCGCATTTCGGCGCGGGACAAGCCACGAGAATTATGGGCCGTGGCCGGAAATGGCGTCAAGGAGCGCGACCATGCGACTGTGACGCGGCAGTGCGGAGCGTGTCAGATTTCGAGATGATGTCGTGATGCGGCTCGGGTCTGCTGGGGATGTGGGTGCGCAGACCGCGCGCTCCAACCGGCGCGCAATACAGGCGCAACCTGTGCCGGCGGGGCGCGTACTGGATGCAGGCGCAGGCAGAGGAGGCGATTGCTATGGGATGGCTGGTTACTGGTTTGGCGCGGTTGGCGCTCATCCTGGTGTGGATCTTCACGTCGCTCGTGTCGCATGCCTTCGGCGGTGGCGTCTGGGGCTGGTTGGGTCCGCTGCTCGGCGTGTTGTTCCTGCCGATCACCGCGCTGACCTATGCGGTGGTGTATGCGCTGGCAGGCGGAGTAAGCGGCTGGGCGTGGCTGTGGGTCGCGCTGGCCGTGCTGGCCGATCTGGCGGCGCACAGCCCGGGTGTGCGCACGATACAGCGCCGGTCGATGCGCTCCGCGTCTGTCTGAGTCCGCGAGCCCGCGAGCGCGCCAGTCTTCAGAGGCCGGCGATCTGGGGGCCAAGCGTGGCGCCGAGCAGCGTCATGACGCTACGATCGTACCCGACATACAGAACGATTACCCGTCCGCTGTGGAACCAGTGTGGCGGCGCGACGAAATCCACTGTCACCGCGCTGCCACCTAGCGGGCCTATCCCCTGGTTGAACGTTGAGCCGTCGCGTGAAATGCGCGCCGCATCGAGGCTCGCCCCGATAAACGTCCAGTATTCGAACACGTCCACGTTTGCGCCATTCACTGTTAGTCGGTGATCCGCGCCGCGCGGGAACGGCTGCGCGCCCACGCCGTTCTCTTCAACGTGCGCTCCGTGCGCTCTTACATCGTCGCGCAGGCTGGCATACGACATCCCAGTGAACTGGATCACGGCCGCCACTACAGCGAGCAGCCCAAGTACACCGATAAGGATCACCCACCAGCGCCGCATGCCATTCCTCGATTCTCATCGGTCAGCCGCCACCGTGACCTTGTGAAGACGCTGAGTGTTGACGCCGGGTTCCAACGGCAGCGCAGCCGTCAATATTCGGCATATCCAAGCGAGAGTCGTTGTCAGGCATGCTGGCGGTGCGACCAGGATTGGCGAGTAGCCGCCGGGTATCGTTTCCCGAGACTGTCCCACTGAGCCACTACGCGGCGTTGTTACGCTCACCGCTAAGATTCTCATGAATGCGACGCGCTCTCGTGTTGTCATGTCGGTCCTGACAGAGAGCGGATTTGTGTACGCCCGACGGTAGAGATGCTGAAAGCGGCGCCAATCTCGCGTGGGGTGGCTATGGACGGGTTAGGCGCGCCTTTTGATGAGCGATCACACACGGCGCGTACAGGACGTGTTCCGGCCGAGCCTGGACGGACGCTTGAGTTGTCGTTTATAGTGCGCCAAAGGCGCGGTGCGAAGGGAATAGCGATTTGGGGAGCAGGTGGCGTGGTCAGATAGAACAAGCGGTGGAGACGCTACCGGGGCCTTACAAGGGCGAGGAGTTCGCGCGGATCCAACGTTTCGGGCCGGGCGTCGCGGCGGCTAGTTTGCAGCCTGGCGACTTTATTCTGACACACGGTAATTCAAGGATGGGCCGGTTGATCCGCGTGGGCGAACGTCTGCGCAACCGCGGGCCAGATCGAAAGTATGCGCGCTGGAATCACGCGGCGCTGATCGCCGACGCCACCGGCGGCCTCATCGAGGCGGATGAAGGCGGCGTCCACCGCGCGCATATCTCCAAGTACGCGGCTGTGGAATATTACCTGGTGCGCATCCAGGCGTCTGAGGAAGCGCGCGCGCACGCGGTCGAGTTCGCGGAATGGTGTCTCCGCCAATCTTTCGGCTGGCTCACGTTCGCCAGTATCGCATGCTCGCTGGTGACGGGCAGCAGGTTCGATTTTGGACTCGATGGTCAGGAGACCTGTTCCGGTCTCGTGTCACGGGCGCTGGAACATGCGGGAACAATTATGGAGACCGATCCATCGCGCGCCATGCCCGCAGATCTCGCCCGACAATTTCGGGTCGAGCCGCCGGTCTAACGGACGCCGGTTGGAAAACAATGATTCCAGACCCGCGCGTTGGGCGTCCCAAAATTACCTGGTTCAGCGCATGGAGGATGGAGCGCGGGACGGGAAGCGCGATGCATGGCGGCTGTCACCGCTCGATGAGATAAGCAAGCTCTGTGGCGAAGGTATGGCGAGTGACGCGCCATGAGGAGCCACCGACGCGGGTGAGCAGTTCATGGAACGCGCCGTCGTAGTGGCGCTCCATGCCAACAGCGCGGCCGCCGAGCGTGCGCAGCGGGTAGGATATGAGGATGCGGGGCGCGTGGATGGCGCCGAGCAGCCGCGCGCCCGCGTCGCGCTCCACCTGCTCCAGGCAAGGAATGGCCTTGAGTAGCAGAACGAGGTCGGCGTCGAATTCGGGCAGATCCGTGAGAATGTCACGCCTTTCAGCGCGGACGCGGACGCGGGCGAACACGCCAGGTAGCGCGACGGCCGCGTTGAGAAAGGCGCTGAGATCAGCGTAGATGTCGCAGGCGAGGTAGGTGGCGTCATCCGCCAGCGGGAGCCAGGGGATGGCGAGTGGATTGAGACCGCAGGCGAGATCGAGGACACGTTCGAACGGCCCGCGGCCCGCCAGCGTCTGAGCGTAGAACTCGTCGAGGATGGGCAAGCGTTCGCGGGTCGATGCGTGACGGCCCATGACGCGCCGCAGCGCTGCCCGCAGCGGTTGCTCATCTTGCCCGCTGGCCGCGCGCAACTCCGCCAGCCAGGCGTCATATCGCGGCGCGTCCAGATACGCGCCCGCGACCTGGTGCAGCCGGTTCTTGGTGGCTTTGACCGATTCCTTCAGGCTGGCGGCTTTCGCCAGTTCAGTAGCGCCCGCGCGTCGCGCGAGATCGGGGCTGATAGCGCGATATTTCGGGCTGGCGAGGACCTCCGCTACCAGCGTGTCGAGGACCCCGGGCGCGTCCTTCCAGGAATCAGGCGGCATGCTGGCGCTCGTGAAGGAGGGTGGTGAGCCGGACCATGAAGCGCAGGTTGTGCAGCGTAGCGAGACGGTGATAGAGGCTGTCGCCGACTTTATACAGGTGGCGCAGATAGCCCAGTGAGTAGCGCGCGCAGGTCGGGCAATCGCAGTATGGCGAGATTGGGCCGCTCGCCTTGATGTGCTTCTCATCCTCAACATAGAGGTACTGGAACCAGTCCGAGCCGGTCGTGGTCAGCGCCGGGCGTTCGCTGGTGAAGACAAAGAGGCGGCCATGGCGCGCGTCACGTGTTGGCATGGCGCTATCGAAGATAGCGTACCCAGCGTCCGCGCACGCGACGATGTTGGCGGGTTGGCCGACGCCGAGCGCGTGCATTGGGTAGCGGGCGGGGACCTGCGCACGCGTGAAGGCGATGATATCGGTGAGTAGTTTACCATTCGAATCGAGTGGCCAGCCGCCGAAGCCGTATCCGTCGAAGCCGATCTCCAGCAATGCTTCCGCGCAGCGGCGGCGCAAGTCGGGATAGCCGCCGCCCTGGATGACGCCAAAGAGCAGCGGGCGGCGTTCAGGAGCCAGTCGCTTCTGGGCGACCAGACGGTCGAACTCGGCGCGGCAACGCCTCGCCCATTGAATCGTGCGCTCGACGGCGGCGCGCTGCTCTTCCTCCGGCGCATCCACGTGGGTGCACTCATCCAGACAGATGGCGACGTCGGTATCGTAGCTGAGCTGGAGCTGCATCGCCTTTTCAGGCGTCAGCAGGTATTTCCGATCACTCTCCTCAGCGCGGATGGTGATGCCATTGGGGCCAATCGAGCCGAGTTTAGGGTTGCGCTGAATGAGGGAGTAGGCCTGGAAGCCGCCAGAGTCGGTGATGATCGGCAGTCGCCAGCCGGACATCCGGTGTAGCCCGCCCAGCGCCTGTACGGTTGAGGATCCCGGGCGGCGCATGAGATGATACGCGTTCATGACCACAGCGGGAGTTTCAACCGCCAGCAAGTCTTCCGCATCTACCGAGCGCACCACGCCAAGTGTCGCGTCGGGCAGGAAAGCGGGAAGCGCCAGCGTTCCGTGCGGCAGTCGCAACTCCGTTGGGGCGCGGTCCAGATCTGCGCCCGCGCCGGAGTGGCGATCAGTGGATTCCGCCGTCATTCCTCCACTCCCTCATCGCTGGTTTCGTCCGAATCCCCGACATCGTCGCCGAGTCCAGGCGCTCTCCCGCCGGCGCCCTCGATGACCACCGCGTATTCGCCGCGGGGCTTCTCGCTCTGCACGGCGGCCAGCAACTCGGAAAGCGTACCACGCTGGACGGCCTCAAAGCGCTTGGTGAGGTCGTTCGCCAGCGCGGCGCGCCGGTTACCATAGACCGCCAGCGCATCGGCCAGAAAGGCGTCGAGCCGGTAAGGGCTCTCATAGAAGATGAGGGTGTGTGGCGCTTCGCGGTCAATTTCGAGGAAGCGGCGGCGTTGTCCCGGCTTGCGCGGCGGAAAGCCGCGGAATGTGAAAGAGTGCGTTGGCAGGCCGGAAAGCGCGAGCGCCATAATCAGCGCTGCCGGGCCTGGGATCATGGTCAGTTCCAATCCGCGCGCGATGGCTTCGCGAACCAGGGTGAAGCCGGGGTCAGAGATGGCAGGTGTTCCGGCGTCGGTCACCATAGCCACGCTTTGACCTGCTTCGAGCAGCGCCATGATGCGCTCTCCCGCCCGCCGCTCATTATGCTCCTGAAAGGACATCAGCGGTTTCTTGATGTCATAGCGGGCCAGCAGCATGCCCGTTTTGCGAGTATCCTCGCTGGCGACTATATCCACAGCGCGAAGTGTCTCCAGCGCGCGCAACGAGATGTCGCTCAGATTGCCAATCGGGGTCGCGACGAGATAGAGCATTCAGCCTCACTACAGGGCGCGGTACAACGGTCGCGCTACAGTTTGCGCGCCGGATGGCTCGCGCGTCTAGTCAGCCAGACTCTTGCCACTCGAAAAGAGGGCGCGTGCAAGGTGTTTGACGCATCCTGATCGCGCGCGTGGCATTCGGAGCAAGTTAGCGCTATCGCGCTCACGGTTTGAGCGATAGGAGGAGGGCGCAATGGCGGATGCCAGCCCGAACGGCCTGGCGCTCGTTGCGCTGGCGCGCGACCGGCTAGCCGCCGAGTTGCGCGCGCTCGATCCGCTGGCTCCCGCTGAGTTGCGCGCGCGGCTGCTGCAAACTGAGAATGATAGAAGACGTGAGTTGTGGATAAGCACTACCCCGCCGCCAAGAGTTCGACAACTGGCTCCCAATGGAGGGATGGCTTCTTGGGCTGGTGGCAGTAGGCCGCCAACCCGGCCAAGAGGTGCGCCACGAAGTTGTAGGGGCTACGATGGCGTGAGTGCTCGATCTGGCAGACGTTCTTGAGTTGATCATTGATGCTCTCGATGAGCGCCCGTTTGCGCAAGAGCAGCTTGTCGGCGTAGGCGAGGAGCCGCTCGCGCATGTTCTTGCGCACCTTGGTGATCAGCCGGAGACCCTGGGTGGTGAAGAGCTGCTCAGCGAGCGCCTGGGAGATGTAGCCACGATCGCCAAAGAGCTTGCCAAACAAGCGGCGCACCAGGCGCGGCACGGGGCGGCGATCATCGACATTGCCCGGCGTGAGGCAGAAGGCCAAGAGGTCGCCGCGGTCGTTGACCACCAGATGGAGCTTGAAGCCGTAGAACCAGCCGACCGAGGTCTTGCCGCGATGGGCATCCACCTGAAAGACGCGGTGCTGGGCGATGCGGGCAGTCTTGCAGACGCAGAGCGCGGTGGAGTCGACGAAGCTGATGCCGGTACACGCGCCCAATTGCGTCTGCACATAGATCGCCAGCGGAACCACGACGCGCGGGATGAGCGCCACGAAGCGCGCGTAGCTCACCAGGTGGGGAAATTCGACGCGCAACTGCGTCTGGACATGCTGCGTGTAGAAGCCTTTGAAGGTGCGATAGCCGGACTGCTGGAAGAGGATCAAGATCGTCATGATTTCGCTCGGGCTCAGCTGGGTCGCCCGACGCCGTCGCCGGCCAGCCGCCACCTGTTCCTGCTCCCACAGCGGCTCGAACACCTGCCAGAATGCATCCACGGAACAGTACAGGTCGAGTATACTCATGCTTAATGCCTCCAGACCGGGACTGACGGGTTGTTAGAGAACCGCATCATATCCCTGCTGAAGGCATTTCGCTTATCCAAAACTCACGTCAACTAGCATGGAGAAGCCCGCGCACCAGAGCGCCGCGCCGGCCACAAACCCACCAAAGAATGGCAGCGCGGCGAGCCCCACCACACCAGAAAGCGCCACAGCGCTTCCGAGCCCCGACCAGAACGCCAGCCCCACCGGATTCGCCAGTCCAAAGACCAACCCGGTCGCAAAATCGCCCGGCGACCCGCGGGCGCTGAGTCTGCGCGTCCGAACAGCGCGTCCCGGCCCGCGCTCCACGCCATACGCAGCAGAAAGAAGCCGCCTGCCAGCGCCAGCGTAAGTTGGACCGGCCAGAAGCGCGCAGTGAGCGAAACGCCGATGAGCGCCAGCGCCGCCCACAGCCCATCTCCCAGCAACGAACCAGTCTCCACGAGCAATGCCGACAGGCTGCCGTGCGCCGACCCGCGCCGCATCGCCTCCGTATTGACCGCCCCGGGAGCCGCGGCGTACGCCAGCCCAAGTCCAACGCCCAGAAACGCGAGGCGCCACACCACCATCATGCGTCAAACCCGCCTAACTCAACCACATACGCCGTGCCGGAAGCGGCCGCGTCGTCGTCGCGCGGGCCGCGCGGGCCGCCTGTGCGCGCCTTTGCGCCCAATTCATCGATCGGAATGCGCAACACCTCCAGCGCGCGCAACTGCTTCACCGTCGCTGCCTCATAGTCCACGCCGACCGTACGACCAGGGAAGAAGCGTAACGTCATGCGCTCAAGCAAAGCCCGCTTCTCGTCATTACCCACCACCCGCTCAGCGCGACCATAGATGACGACCGCCCGATAATTGGCGGAATGGGATTCGGCGTCGCGCGAAGCGATCAGACCATCAATGAGTGTTACCTCGATCGCCACCGGCGTTCCATTGCGCAGCGCCTTGAGTGTGCGGCTGGCGGGAGCGCCGTGCAGATAGACGGCCCCATTCTCGTAATAGTACAGAAATGGGATGACGTAAGGCTGGCCGTCGAGCGCATACGCCACATGGGCAACGCGGCCAGCGAACAGTATGCGCTCCGCGTCGGTGGGCGCTTCTCGCTCGGCATGCCGCCTGACACGCGAGCGCGGGGAGATGCCTGCCCGCTCCGCCAAATCCGTCTCTTTCGGGGCCTCCATATCCACACCCGTTCGCGTGGACGCCTGCCTGACTGCCATCTATTCGCTCCGATCTGTTCCGCCATCTATCCAGGCGATCGCCTCTGTGGTATGGTACAGGCGAATATTGGACTAGCGCAAGCGCCATTCTGACACATCAGGACAAGGCCAATCATGACGACCATGCGCCGCCGCGCGCTCGACCTTCTCATCACGCTCGACCGCACCAGCGGAGCGGGTGAGGGCTTGACGCGCCAAATCTACACCAGCCTACGCGAAGCGATCCTCTCTGGTCGCCTGCGCGCGGGAGACCGGCTACCGCCGACACGCGTCCTGGCCCGGGAGATCGATGTCGCGCGGCTGACGGTGGCCACCGCGTACGATTGGCTCAGCGCCGAGGGCTACGTCACGGGCCGGGTCGGCGCGGGCACCTACGTCGCGCCGGCTTTCGAAAGCTATCGCAGCCATACCGACGCGCCCCCTACGCGCGAAGTCAAGGGGCCGACGCCGCGAGACCTTGCGCCATCCGCGCCGGCGCGACCGCTCACGGCTTGGGCGCGGCGCATCCAGGCCATTCCGCTGACCGGCGCGGGGGCGGATGATGGCCCCGCCGCGCGGTACGACTTCAATTCGGGCGCGGGCGCGGCCGAGGCCTTCCCCTGGGCGCGCTGGCGGCGCATCGTCGCCCAGCAAGACACGACCGATCCGCTCGCGGAGTTGCGGGCGCGCGCCAGCGAGCGCGCCGCCTCCGCGGGCCGCTGGGACGCGCTCCTTGGCCCGCTAGAGACCCGTGAAGCGATCGTCGCGTGGCTGCGGCGCTCGCGCGCGGTGCGCTGCGACCCCGACCAGCTACTCATCGCGGGCAGCGTTCAGCAAATCCTCGCGCTGTTGGCGCGGCTGCTGGTTGAGCCGGGGCAGCGCCTGCTTGTCGAGGACCCGAGTTATATCGGTTTCCATGCCGCATTCCTGGCTGAGGGCGCCGTCCTGCAGGGAGTTCCGGTGGACGATAACGGCATCCAGCCCAATGCGCTGCCAGATGTCCGGCCGGGAAAATCCGACTCCCCGGCGCGGCTGCTGATTGTCACTCCGTCGCACCAATACCCTACAGGTGTCACACTGGCGCTTGACCGGCGCATGGCCCTGATCGAGTGGTCACGCCGGGCAGGCGCGGTACTGGTCGAGGACGATTATGACGGCGACTTGCGACTTGAAGGTCAGCCACTGGAGGCGCTGCGAGGGCTTGATGACCGCGACGAGGTCATCTACCTCGGCACGTTCGCCAAGGCGCTCTACCCGGCCGCCCGGCTGGCGTTCGCCGTGCTCCCGCACTGGCTGGTCGAGCCTGTCGCGCGAGCGCGAGCGGCTAGCGACCGCCATCCCACCTGGCGCGACGCGCTTGCCGTCGCCCGCTTCATCGAGACAGGCGAGCTAGAGCGCCATCTCGCGCGTGTCCGGCGGATCTACCGCGCCCGCCGCGATGCCCTCGCCGCCGCGCTCCGCCAGGACCTTGGCGACTGCGTCACCATCGGCCGGGCGGAAGCGGGAATTCACCTGCTCGCGGCGCTCCCTAATGGCGTAGACGACGTAGCGTTGACCGATCGCGCGCGCCAGGAAGGGCTGGCCATCGCGCCGCTCAGCCCGCACTACCAGAATCTCGCGCTCATGCGGCCGGGGTTATTGCTGGGATTTGGCGCGCTGGATGAGGAGCGACTGAGAGCGGGCGTTCGTGCGCTGGCGCCGTTCGTCCGTGAAGCTGTTGGGGCGCTATAATCAGGAGACGGGAACCGAGCCGGAGGTAGCGCGGCGCTCCCGGGAATCGAGGTATACCCATGAGTCCCACCAGCGACACGCCCGAAGGAACGCGCGCCCAGCCGGAAAGCGTTACGCCATCCTGGGGAACGGCCACGCAATCGCCCGCGCCCTACCAGCCATATCCACCGCAGCCTGACTATCCCCCTCCACCTGAAGCCTACCAGTCTGGTGGTTGGGCTACTCAGCCTGCGCCGCCGCAAGGCCCCGGAGTCTATCCGCCCCCACCAGCCATATATCAGTCCGGCTATCCCGGTCAATATGGCCAGCAGACGTACCCGCAATGGATTGCGCCCGGCGCGCCATCGCCAGGGTACGCGGAAGCTCCAACGGCAGTGCAGAGGCCCTCTCCCGGAACAGGCTCCGCGGTCGTCGGCTGGATTGCCCGCCTGGTGGTCATCGCAAAGTTCTTCCTGCCACTGGCGAGTGTGCTCGCGAGCTTTGCGGCGTATGCCGTGATTTTCGGCTGGCAGTTTGGCCTGGGAATCATCGTCCTGCTCTTCGTCCATGAGATGGGCCACTTTGTGGTGATACGCGCCAAAGGTCTGCCCGCCAGCCTACCGGTCTTCATACCGCTCTTGGGCGCGTATGTCGCCATGCGCAAGTTGCCGCTCAATGTGCGCGATGAGGCGGAGATCGGTATCGCAGGCCCTATCGCTGGCACGGCCGCTGGATTGGTCTGCCTTGCGCTCTACGCGCAACTTGGGCTGCGAATCATGCTGCCGCTGGCCTATTTTAGCTTCTTCCTGAATCTGCTGAACCTGATCCCTGTCTCGCCGCTGGATGGCGCGCGTGTCACCTCCGCCATCTCGAAATGGATCTGGCCGATTGGGTTGATTGGCATGGCGATTGGTGTCTGGTACACCTGGAATTTCCTGCTGATCGTACTGCTCGTCTTCGGTTTTTTCCAAATGATCGAGCGATTTCGCGTGCCAGAAAATACGCCGTACTACAAGATCTCACCCGCCGCGCGCGTGTACATCACCGCGATGTACTTCGGGCTGCTCGCCATACTGGTGTTTGCCAGCTTTACGCTGCACCCCTTGATCGCGCAGGGTAGCTCGCCGTTTTAGCCGTCGCGGTCCGGTCTGGCGGTAGCGGCGCGAATGGAGGTAGGCGCCCATGCGGTTCAGCCTGAGCGATCTGAAAGACCCGCTGGTCAAAGGCCACCCACTACACGCCATACTCACCGACCTGCCAATCGGCGCGCTGGTACTTGGCTCCGCGTGCGATATGCTCGGGCTGGCGACCCACCAACCGGAGTGGCGCTTCGCCGCCCGCGCGGCACATAGTGGCGCGCTGCTCAGCGGCGCTGCCGCCGCGCTCATCGGCCTCTGGGACTACCAGGCCGTGCCGCGCGAGCATGCAGCCCGCCGCGTGGGCGCGCTGCATGGCTACCTCAACGGTGGCGCGCTCGCGCTGCTGCTGGCTAGCCTGACGCTCCGCCGCGCGTCACGCGCGCCGAAGAACGGGCAGCCAAATCCGGCGGCTGTCGCGCTCAGCTCGGCTGCCCTCGCGACCATCACCATCTCAGGCTGGCTGGGCGGCGAGCTCGTCTTCCACCTCGGCTGGCGTGTCGTCCCAGCCGAGCATGCCGAGCAGATCGAAGATGCGCTGCGGGCGCGCGGCGACAACACCCTGATCGAGCAGGCGCATAACACGGTGCGCGACTACGAGCGAGCGCATGCGCTCATTCCGTGAGCGCGCTCCCCGTCTCATCACGCGCGCGCCGACTCTCTCTGGGCGCGCGCCTGACTATCGCGCCAGCCAGTAAGCAATCTCCACCATAGCCAGATTACGCCAACCCACGCCAGCGCCACACCGATCTCGGTGACTGTCGGACCCGCGCCTGCGCTCCAGGGAGCAGTCGAGTAGCTGAGCCGTGGCGGGTTCGTTAGCAGCGCTGGGAGTCCACCCAGGGCCAACTTCATCAGCCAGGTCGCCAGCGCCGTCCAGAACGCGACGACAATCGCTGGAATCCAGCCGCGCTGCCAGACTCCAATCAATGCTGCCAGGAGCAACAGGCCAGTTATCACATACAAACTGACGTATTCCCCGGCCGAGAGCGACCCAGCCATCCATGCCGCGCCCAGCGCGTCGTTCGCGTCCAGCCCGGCGCAGGAGCCAATCACGAAATGCGTCCAGTTGACTGGGAAACCCGTACATCCCTGCGTCGCCCACGGAGTAAAGATGTAGCCAAAGACCCACACCAGCGCCCCTGCGGAGAAGACCAGCGCGCCCATCTGCGCCGGATTGCGGAGCGAATCAATAGCGCCCGTAAGCGTCCACAAGCGCGCGCCAGTTGACGCGCCACGCACGACCGCAAGGCGCGCGCCCGCGGCTATCCAGAGCAGCGCCAGCGCGACGAGCGCCCACCAGACTCCGGGACCTGGCTGCAACGCGAAGTACCGCACCTGGTCGCAAGCCATCACGCATTGGGCCTGAGGCGGGCGGCCAAAGATCTCATAGGCGAAAGCCACCACGCCTGCGGTGACTATGATGAGCCAGACCATGTAGGCAAGCGTTGCTAGCCGGGAGCGCCGCCAAAACGCCATGACAAGCGCCAGCATGACTCCCGCCGGCAGGCCAGCACGCCACAGGAGTTCGATATCGCGGATTATGGAGCTGCCTAATCCAAAGACTGGTATGAGAAGCTCTGGAGCCTCGTAGCGCGTCGTGACGGGGAACCAGAAAAGTGGGCTCCAGACCAGGCCCGGCGCTCCGCTGAAAGATGGCTGCAAGGCCGACATTCGAACGTACGCCCACGGAGCGATATTGGCGTAAGTCATAAGGGCCGCGCCTACCGGACCCAGCCATGGGAGCACCGCGCTCCATCGCCCGCGCCACCCGCCTCCAGAAGACTCGACACGTTCCTGTGGCGTCACACTGCACTCCTTCCAGTCGTTCCCGATGGCGACCGTGCTTCATCGCGCGCCGTCCATCGCTTGCTGCACCACCGCGACCAGCCGATCTTGATACGCGTCGAGCCAGTCCTCCCATGCCAGCGCGGCATCCGCCCGATCGGCGACATACGCCATCGTGGCGCGACCTTGCAGCGCCAGACCGAGGCGGTGGATGAGGGATGTGTAGCCGCGCATGCGATAAAGAGTGGGTATCGCCGCTATCTCCGGCTGAGTCAGCGGCGCCGAGCGCGCATACCCGCGCGCCAGCGCTGACACGAGTGGCCATTCCAGGCCCAACCCTAGCACATCCACTGGCCACCAGACAAGCGCTACTACCAGATCGGTGGGGCGCAGATCACGCGCGAGAAACTCGAAATCGAGGATGCCCGTCACCCGATTTCCATCCATGAGCAGATTCGTCGTAGCGGTGTCCTCGTGGCAGAGCTGATATGGCAAGTTGTCGTAGAGCGCGGGCAGCCGCTCCATCAAGGCCGCGTAGCCCGAGCGCAGCCTGTCTCGCTTCGCCAGGGGAAGAGCTAACCTCGCGAAGGCCGCGGGTGGATCGGGAACAAGTGGACTGATCTGGTCCAGCGCGCCACCGGTCCGCCAGGTGGTAGCCGCGGTGTCGTCCGCCGCGTCGATACAGGCCAGCGCCACATCCAACGCGCCGATCGCCTCTCCCGCCGCCTCCGCCTGGGCCGGGTCGCTGCGATCAGGCGCCCTGCCCGCGATGACGCGCGTGAGCGTCGCCAGGGCGAGGCTATCTGGCATAGAGAGCTTGGCCCATGGCGCGCCATCGGCCGTCAGCAGGGGCGCCGGTGTGGCAAACGGCAATTTCTGCCCCTGCAGCGCCGCCAGCACATCGCATTCCAGGCGCAACCGCTGCTCGTCGTGCTGCGCCGCAGCCGGGCGCAACACGAAGGAAGATCCGCCGGAGGTCGCGCTCGACACACGGAAGAGGGTATTGTTCGTGCCGCCATGCAACGGCGTGAGCATCAATGCCTGTGGCGGCCCCACGAACGGCCAGGCGTGAGCGATGTCCGCGAGAGCGGGAAGGTCAGCGGACACCGCCATTACTGGCCAGCCGCTGGCTCAACCTCGTCCAGCGTGAGGTCCGGTCGCTCGGTAGCGTACTGCTGGCGCAGACTGGCGATGGCGCGACGATACAGCGCGACATCCGCCCAGCTCAGGAAGCCCGCCGTCGCGAAGCCATGCGCGATAACGACCGGCCAGATCGAGCGTCGCTTGGGCATCGCGAACATCGCGCCGAAGAGCCCGCCAGCCGCCGTGACGCCCGCGATCGAGCGCCAGGACCAGCCGCCCAGCCGGTGGTACGCGCCGAACGTCGCCGTCGCCGTGACCCAGCCGAGCGGACCAGCCGCGCGCCGAATGCCGGGGACTTTGCGCAGCCCGCGGGTCGCCAGCGACTGAACCACACCCCGCCAGAAGAGCTCTTCAGCCGGGGCATTGAGCAGGAAATAGAACGCAGACTGGCTCACCTGGTCCGAGGGGCTGGGCACCCGGTAATTCGGCGCCACTTCCCGCCGGAAAACGGCGGCGATTTGCGAGAGCGGCAATCCGACTGCTACACCCACCGCCAAATCAGTGAGTGGCGCGTCAGATCTCATTCCGAGATCGCCCTTGCCGAAGGGAACGAAGCGTCCATACGCCCACGAAGCCGCCAGCAGCGGCGCGACCCGCCCCAGGGTATCCTTCCACAGCCAGCCCCAACTCTCGCGCGGCGTGTTCAGCGGCGTCTTGGCTACCACGCGCGGCGCGACCAGCTCCACAAGCAGCCGCTGCCCCTCAGGTGTGATCTCCACCATTGGCGGCGCCTGCCACCGGCCGTGCGTGGCCTCCCGCTCAGCGCTGGCAGCGCTGGCGTCGTTTCTGGCTGTCACAGGCGCTCCGCCATGCTCGCGCGCCTCCGCCCGCTCGCCCCACGTCACCGCGGGTTCGTCCCTACGTGTACTGCGACGACGCCACCCATCAGGTAGTAGTAGCGTACATCGCGCAGCCCCGCGTCTTCCATGATGCGTTTGAGTGTCGGCGCGTCCGGATGGGAAACGACCGACGACGGCAAATAGCTATAGGCGTCGAAGGCCCTGCCTATCAGCTTGCCCATCAGCGGAATGATGCGGTCGAAATACAAGTGGAAGCCCAAGTTGAAGATGGGGTTATAGGGATGACTCATCTCCAGGCAGACCACGCGCCCACCAGGTCGTATCACCCGGCGCATCTCGCGGAATCCAGCGGGAATGTCGGAGAGGTTGCGCACAACCCAAGCCGATGTGACCGCATCGAACGTCCCATCGGGAAAATCCAGCCCCTGCCCATCGCCCCGCCGCAGATCGATCTGTCCATCCAGCCCCAGGCGGTGAACTTTTTCGCGCGCGACGGCAAGCATCCCTTCTGAGAAATCCACACCCGTTACCAACACCCTCGCCGGCCCTCGGCGGGCTAGCGCAATCGCCATGTCGCCTGTCCCCGTCCCAACATCCAGCGCGTGGTCGCCCGCAACCAGCCCCGCCTGGCGCGCAGCGAAGTCTCGCCAGCGCCCATCCAAACCACCGGTCATCAGGCGGTTCATCAGGTCATAGACGCGCGCGATGCGATCGAACATCGATCGCACGTAAACCGGCTTGCCACCCGCGGCTTCGAAGCGGGCGCGAAGGTTGGGTGTTGGTGTTGGTGCAGAGGAAGACATGGAAGCGCCTCTCTGGTCACACGGACAGTTGACCGTCCCGCGCCCAGACGTGCGCGAGGCGGGCCCGAGATGCGTTGTTAGCGGCTGCGCGCAAGCACGAATTCCACGACTTCCTCGAGTGTCTCCCGCTCGGGCGAAGCGGGAAACTCATTGAGAAGAGATTTAGAGCGGGCCGCGTAGTGTCGCGCAAGTTCGAGTGAATCGCGGATTGCAGACGTCGCGTTGACCCAGCGTACAACCGCCGCCACATCATGATCGCTCGGATGTTCCGCGGTCAGCGTGCGGCGCGCCTGCTCGCCGCGCCCATTACTCTCGTGGCGCAGCGCGTAGATGAGAGGCAGCGTCACCAGTCCCTGCCGTAGATCGTTACCGGCAGGCTTGCCAATGGTCTGCTCCGTCCCAACATAGTCGAGAACGTCATCAATGATCTGAAACGCGATGCCCAGATTCAAGCCATACTCACTCATCGCATCGATCTGTGACTCGCTTGCGCCACCGACAATCGCGCCGCCCTTGCAGCAGGCCGACATGAGCGCCGCGGTCTTGCGATTGATACGCTCGAGGTATCGCTCTTCCGACGTATCCATCCGGCGCGCGGAGAGCAACTCGATGATCGTGCCCTCGCATACCGACGCGACGGTATCGGAGAAAAGGCGATCAACCCGGAAATCCTCAACATCGGCGATTAGACCGGCGGTCTTGGCGAAGAGATAATCACCGCAGAGAATCGCCACACCTTCGCCGTACGTCGCGTTGACAGTTGGAATGCCGCGACGTGTGCCGGCGTGGTCAATGATGTCGTCGTGCACCAATGTCGCCAGATGAGTCATTTCGAACGCGACGCTCAGCGGCAGCAGCTTTTCGAAGCGATATGTGAAGAGCTTGCCCGCGATAAGCGTGAGCGCAGTGCGCAGACGCTTCCCGGGCGAGCTCATCGCGTGCGCAGCGGCGGCGTTCAATATGTCCAGACCGGAGGTGGCGCGCCGTTGGAATTCGCGGTCCACGACCTCCAGGTCGGTTTCGATCGAGGCGAACAGCCGGCTCAACGTGGCCGTATCGCTCATAGGGCCTCCCAAAGAGTGGTGAGACATCCGTAGCAGTCTCGCATATGCGCCGTCTACTGCGCCATTGATGATTGTAACACGGTCCGCCGCGCATTTGGATGGGGTATGACCGTGAAACACCGTATGCGCCATATACGGAACTCACTGTATGGCTGTACCTAGGGCGCCCTGTGCGCCAAGCGCCGCAAGTCGCTCACCCTGCGCCTTCCCAGGTCAGTACGCCGAACAGATCACACGTCCGCGGTGTGGTCGAGCTCAGCAAGATCTTCCTGCAGGAAGAGATGCTCAAAGGGCAACGCTTCAACGATATCCAGCGCCTCCCTATATTCGCGCCAGGTCAGGCGGCGCCCGAGCTCCTCATCGCCCACAACTTTGTAGGCCGGGAAATATTGATCCATCACGCTCAGTCCGATATCCGTGCCGATTTCACGCGCGATCCAGTTCAACACTTCACGCGTCCCGGCGTGTCCGTTGGGCATGACCAGGTGGCGTATAATCAGCCCCCGTCGCGCGATGCCATGCTCGTCAAGTTTCAGGCCGCCCACCTGACGGTACATCTCCTTGAGCGCCGCGCGATTGAATTCGACATAGTGATGCATCTTCGAGGTGCGCATGGCCTCGCGGTTATCCGCATACTTCGCGTCGGGCAGATAGATATCAATCACGCCGTCGAGCAGCTTGAGCGTGTGGAGGTGTTCATAGCCCGCGCAATTATAGACCATCGGGATGCTCAGTCCCCGGTCGGCGGCGATGACCAGGGCCTTGAGAAGCTGCGGCACAAAGTGAGTTGGCGTAACGAGGTCGATGTTGTGTGCGCCCTTTTTCTGCAGATACAACATCATTTCCGCCAAACGTTCCGGCCCGACGCGGAGCCCGTTCCCCATCTGGCTCAGCCAATAGTTCTGGCAGTAGGAGCAGCGCGCCTGACACCCGCCAAAAAAGATCGTTCCCGCGCCACCGGTCCCGCTCAGTGGGGGCTCCTCACGGCGGTGGAGGTTCCATGAGCCAACAATGATGTCTGTGCCTGAGTGGCACGCGCCCGTCTTGCCCGCGATACGGTTCACCGGGCAGTTCTGCGGGCAGACCGTGCAGCAGCGCAACAGTTCCCAGGCCTCCTCCGCGCGGCGGGCAAGCTCACCGGTCGCATGCAGGGCGCGATAGCCAGGATAGAGGCTATCTTCGTGCTGTCGCTCCTGGTCTTGAATCAGAGCTGTCATCGCCGCCACCTGTCCACTTCATCGCGCCTACATGCGCGCGAGATCGTCCGTCGCTCGCCGAACGATCAGCACGCTCTCGCGCAGGCCGCGCCGCAGCGACCAGCGCTGGCCCGTCTCCTCGTGAGTCACCTTGCGCTGCCGCGCGCTCGTCATCCGAAACATCGCCAGCGCCGCGTCGCGCGCCGCTTCTACCCGCGCCGCGCCACCCGCCGGCAGGTCCGGAGCAAGCGCGCCAGTCGCGTACGCGATCAACGCGACCTGCGCCGCCGCCATCCGGCTGAGCAGCGCTTCCGACTCGGCGTTCGATGGCCGCCGCGCGCTGGCTGCCAAGAAATCGTCATACGCCCAGTCCAGCGCGGCCAGCAGCCAATCGAGGTCTTCATCGTTCACCGGCTCAGCGTCAGCGGTGAAGAACGCACTCGCGCCGCCAGGGCGCAGGTCGTGCGTCTCCAGCGCCTCGATGCGGATTCGGCTGTGGATGGTAGGCGTGTACTCGTCGTGCTGGCTTAGCCAGACATAGTAGGCTGGAACCGCTGTGGCCAGTCGCTCCAGCGCTTCGGCCTGGCTGGCCCCAGTGGCGTAGCAGCCCGCCAGGTCCGCCGCCAGCGCCAGCCAGTTTCCCGAAGGTTCACGGACAAGCCAGGCGCCATACAGCGCGGTGTCGGGCTGCTCGGCCATGCGGTCATACTCCTGAGTCGAGATAATCAACGGACGCGCGGCTCACTCTACCAGAGCCCGGCGCAATTCAATGACCTGGTCACGAAGCTGGGCGGCCTTCTCGAACTCCAGTTCTTTCGCAGCCTGCTTCATTTGCGACTCGAGGCTCTTGATGAGCCGTGCGATCTCATCCTTGGGCATCTCGGAGAGCGCGACGACCTGTTCCTGCTCATCCTGACCCGATGCGCGGAAGCGGTCAGAGAGCGCACGCACTTCCTTTACGATACCTCGCGGCGTGATGTTGTGCGCCTCATTGTAGTCTTGCTGGATGCGGCGCCTGCGGTTCGTCTCATCAATGGCCCGACGCATCGAGTCGGTGATGTTGTCGGCGTACATGATCACCGCGCCTTCGATATGCCGCGCGGCGCGTCCAATTGTCTGGATCAGCGAGCCAGTGGAGCGCAAGAAGCCTTCTTTGTCCGCGTCGAGAATCGCCACCAGCGAGACCTCAGGCAGATCCAGCCCTTCACGCAGCAGGTTGATGCCGACCACCACGTCATATACGCCCAGCCGCAGATCACGCAAGATCTCGATCCGCTCGATGGTGTCTATCTCCGAGTGCAAGTAATGGACTTTGACGCCCATCTCCTGCAGATAGTCCGCCAGGTCTTCGGCCATCTTCTTGGTAAGCGTCGTGACCAGCGCGCGCTGGCCCTGGTCGGTGCGCTGGCGAATCTCGGCCAGCAGATCATCTATCTGCCCCTCTGTTGGTCGGACGCTGATCAGCGGATCCAGTACGCCGGTCGGGCGAATGATCTGCTCTGCGA
This sequence comes from Ktedonobacterales bacterium, assembly GCA_036391685.1. GTDB lineage: Bacteria > Chloroflexota > Ktedonobacteria > Ktedonobacterales > JADMIN01 > JAKAIY01. Next base: position 14,941 of record DASVZK010000056.1, on the reverse strand, counting down.
CGACCTCACTATGCTCGTACTCAAACGGCCCTGGAGTCGCGGAGACGAACACGGCCTGGCTGAGGTGCGCCAGAAACTCATCCCACATCAGCGGACGGTTGTCGAGCGCGGAAGGCAGGCGGAAGCCGTAATCCACCAGCACCTGCTTGCGTGAGCGGTCGCCGTTGAACATGCCGCGCACCTGCGGCAATGCGACGTGCGATTCGTCGACCACGAGCAGGAAATCGTCGGGGAAATAGTCGATCAGCGTCCAGGGCTGGTCGCCGGGTTTGCGACCGGCCAGGTGCCGCGAGTAGTTCTCGATACCGGAACAAATACCCGTCTCGCGCAACATCTCGATGTCGAAGTTGGTCCGCTGGCGCAATCGCGCCGCCTCCAGCAGCTTACCCTCTCCCTCCAGGACTGCCAGCCGCTCCGCCAACTCTTCTTCGATTCCGGCGATGGCCCGATTCAGGCGCTCCTGCGTCGTCACCCAGTGCTTCGCGGGATAGAGGTCCAGCCGCACGCGAGTTCCCAGGATCTCGCCTGTCAATGGGTCGATCTCGACAATGCGCTCGATCTCATCGCCGAAGAACTCGATGCGCATAGCCAGATCTTCGTACGACGGAAAGATTTCAAGTGTGTCGCCGCGCACACGGAACTTGCCGCGCGTAAAGTTGGTGTCGTTGCGCTCGTACTGAATGTCGGTCAGCCAGCGGAGGATGCGGTCACGCCGCCGCGTCTCGCCGACTTTCAGAGTCAGCACGACCTCGCCGTATTCCTCTGGCGAGCCCAGTCCGTAGATGCACGAGACCGAGGCCACAATCAGGGTGTCACGGCGCTCGAAAAGGCTGCGCGTCGCCGAGAGCCGCAGTTTCTCGATCTCCTCGTTGAGCTGGCTTTCCTTCTCAACGTAGGTATCTGACCGCGGGATATAGGCCTCAGGCTGATAGTAGTCGTAATAACTGACGAAGTACTCAACAGCGTTGTTGGGGAAGAACTCGCGATATTCCGCATAGAGCTGGGCCGCTAGCGTCTTGTTGGGCGCCAGCACAAGCGTTGGCCGCTGTACCCGCTCGACCATCTGCGCCACTGTAAAGGTCTTGCCGCTGCCCGTCACACCCAGCAGCGTCTGGTAGCGATGGCCCGCAGTGATACTCTCGACGAGCGTATCAATCGCCGACGGTTGATCGCCCGTCGGCTGAAACGGAGCGACTACCTGGAAATCTGGCATCCGCGCCGCCCTCCGTCGCGGTGGGTGTCCACCCGCCTGGTGGACGCCCAATCTGAGGCGCGCGCATGGCGCGCGGCGCATAAGAATAGCCCGCGCTCTCGAGCGCGAGCTTGCGCCCCACAGTATACAACACCAGCGCCTCTGTTCGCTGACGCTCTGGAGATGCTCTGGAGACGCTAAGGACGCTGTCCGCGCCTTCACCAGCGCCTCTAGGCCCCCGAAACACTTCACTCACGAGCGCGTTATGCTAGGATAGATGTAAGATCGCACAGAGTCTCAGGCCTGGCCCGCACGACAGGAGCCACTGTGTCTAGCCAACCGGCGCATCCGATCCGGCGCCCAAACCGCGAATCGCCGCTCTGCCCCATCTTTCACGATGCCGTCGAGCTCATTGGCCGGCGCTGGAATGGGGCGATACTCTATGTCCTCATGAAAGGGCCGCGCCGGTATCACGAGCTTCTCGCCGCCATCCCCAATCTCTCCGATCGTGTGCTGACCATGCGCCTCAAGGAACTGGAGTCCACCGGCCTTATCTCCCGCGCCGTCGAAGCCGGCCCACCAATCAAGGTCACCTATCAGCTTACACCAGCGGGAGCCGATCTCAACGAGGTCATCGACGCAATTGGCGCGTGGGGCCACAAATGGCGCGAGCATACGGATCCGTCAGTCCATTAGACGCGCCGCCCGGCCCCGACCTGTTCGACAGCCGCAACGGCTCCTCACTCCAGCGTGCGCTCCTCAGCGCGCCGGTACACCTGTGTGTAACCTGGCGTCGAATAGCATGAATAAGGTGAGTTTTACTTACGCGCCAGAACGCGGTGAAGGACTCAGGGCATGGCGACCTACCTCCAGCGGTACCTTGACGGGGAACGGGAAACCGTTTGGGCCGAGCTCATGTCGCTTGGCCCAAACGTGCGCGGTGAAGCGGTGTTCAGCGACGCTCAGGCAGTCGCGCGCGAGACGATGCTGCGCGCCCGCGCCAACGTAGAGATCCTCGTTGAGCGACTGACCACGCTGGGCTACCAGTTCGTCAGCGAGGCGCTGAGCGATGATCACCCGGCGCATGTCCCCCCGACTGCCGCATCGCTTGCCGCCTTGCGCGCGCTCGAGGATGTGTATGGGCCTTTGCCACTCGCCATCGAGACGTGGCACGAGATTGTGGGCGCGGTTGACTTCATGGGCGCGTACCCCAGATTGAGCGCCTACGAGCGCATAGACCCAGGCGCTTTGCTGATGTCGTTTCGAGGCCAGCCCGTGCGGGTTAGTGTCTTCCCCGAGGCGCGCATTCTCGGCCCGGCGACCCCGGCCGACCTCCAGCCCAACCAGGACCCTACATCGGACCCGCTCGTTGTCTGGCCGTGCATCGAGGCGCTTGTAGACGAAGCCCCCGAGCAGAGTGGTGAGGATGTGGGTGGAGATACTGAGCGGTTCAGCCTCTGCATTGCGCCCGACGCGCTTCACAAGGCGAACACCAGCGGGGGTGATGGCCCACACATCGCTTTCGGAGATTCCGGCATGGATGCGCCGATGTCTGGCGACGACTGGGAAGGCGTACCCTTCGTCGCTTACCTGCGCATCGCTTTTGCCTGGGGCGGTTTTCCTGGACTGAGGAACGAGCCCAACCCACCGCGCGACCTGCTCGCGCACCTCTGCGAGGGCTTACTGCCACTGTAAAGTCAGGCGCACGGCTGAATATTGAGCGACATGCTGAGGGCTAGAGGCAGCCTCTCGAGTCACCTACGGGCCGGGGAGCGGTGTCGGCGGGTAGGTGGGAGTTGGCGGAACAGGTGTCGAGGTCGGCGTCGCGGTTGGGGTCGGCTTCACAGTCGACGTCGGCGTTGCTGTGGGCCCACCACCCGACGATGTCGCGGTCGGCGCGGCTCCGCCGCCACCTCCACCACCTGATCGCTCAGCAGTAGGTGTCGCCACTGTCGTTGTGGCGCCTCCGGCGCTAGTCGGCGTCGCAGTGGCAAACTGCGGCACGATCGCGGTTGTGGTGGGTTGGTTCTGTGGTGTGGCGCCCGGAGCACCAGGTTGTGGCCAGAAGTATAACCAGACGACGAACAGCAAGAGCGCCGCGTTGGCGGCCGTCCAGCCGTAAACGACCCGCCGCAGGCGCGCCTGCGGCGGGGTCATGTGTTCAGGCGGATTTTCGCCAGACTGAGCGTCGTCGCTCATTCCGGCATCGCTCACGATCTATTGTTGATGTCGTGGTAGCGTACTGGCTGCTTGCATCCACTTTTAAACCAGCCTGCGATTGCTGTCATCGGCATTAATGCGTAAGCGCGGCTCGTGCCGTACCGTTCTACAGCAACCCGGCGCGACGCGCGATGGCGAGGCGCTTCTCTTCCATACGCAATGTGGCGGCGTCGATCATCTCGTCGTCGATGACAATGGCGCCTACGCCCTGCTCGGTATCCGCGCTGGCATAGGTGTCGAGGATGCGCTGCGCACGGGTGATCTCGTCAGCGGTCGGGGTGAACGCCTGGTTGATCACGGCCACCTGCGGCGGATAGACCGCCCACTTTCCGTCAAAGCCCATGCGCGCGGCCATTTCGGCGTCGCGCTTGCAGGCGTCGAGATCCTTGATGGCCAGTGTGACGCCATCCATTGCGGTGATACCAGTGGCGCGCGCCGCGGTAATGACCTTCGCCTTGGCGTAGTTGTAGTAGAAGAACTGCTCGGCCCCTAGCTCCTTCGCCCCAATATCCCCGGCGAAGTCTACCAGCCCGAAGATCAGCCCACTCAGGCGCGGCGATGATCTGGCGATCGCCTCCGCGTGCAGCACGGCTTCTGCCGTCTCGATCAGGGCCTCCAGCATGATCCTGCCAACCTGAAATCCCATACATTGCTCGATCTGAGTGAGCAGACGGTCAGCGAAGATCACGTCCTCTGGCCCATTGACCTTGGGCACCACGATGCAGTCCACCGATTGCCCTGCTACTTCAATCACCTCGATGATGTCGCGGTAGAAGAAGCGCGTGTCCGGGCCATTGGGGCGAAAAGCGCGAATCCGCGCGCCAAAGTCAAGCGACGTCAGCGCCTCGACCACCGTCTTGCGCGCACCCTCTTTTTGGGAGACCGCGCAAGCGTCTTCCAGGTCAAATATTACCTGATCGGCGTCTGATGCGGCAGCCTTCGTCATCATCCGCAGGGAATGGCCGGGACAGGTGAGCTCCGAGCGGCGAATGAGGGTCTCTCGGGTGGAGGTGGTCATGGGCGCGTGCTCCCCAGGTGTAGCTGGCGCGCTTCCGTCCACGCGCCACGCTCTCCAGTATACTGCCTGTTTCCGCTTCTTCTCACGCTTTACTCGTCGAAGCGCAGATTGTCGAGCCCGCGCGTCAGCCCAGATACGTCCATCACGCGTTGCGCCGCGAGCAGCGTCCCACCGACGTACGGCTCCGCGCCCGCGCCCGCATCGTGCCGGATCGTCAGGCGCTCGTCTGGCAGGCCAAAAAAAGCCTCGAAAGCGATGACGTAGCCCGGCAGCCGCAGCGAATGCACCTGCGTCCCTTCGATCTCCGCCCCGCGCGCCTCGGCCGCTCCATGCGTCTGCCCGATGGGAACGTCAATACGCGGTCGCGCCACACGCGCGAGCGACTCAGCCAGCTCGCGCACGGTTCCGCTTGGCGCGTCGGCCTTGTCGGCGTGGGCGTAGTCGATCAGCTCCCAGGAGGGAATATGACGCGCGGCGATCAGCGCGAAATGCTTGGCCAGCGCGGCGGTGATGGAGAAGTTGCCCGCCGCGATGACGCCCAACTCACTTGCGGTCGCCATACGCTCGATCTCATCAAAGTCGGACGCGGTGAGGCCCGAAGACCCGATCACCACGCGCACGCCATGCTCCAGCGCGGCAAGAACGTTGGCTTTTACCGCGTCGTGGCGCGTGTAATCGATCAGCACATCCGTAGGCGCGAGCAGGGCCTCCTCTACTGTGCTAGTAATGCGTACTCCAGCCGGAGACAGCCCCAACGCCGCACCGATATCCTCCCCCACGCGGCGGCGCGCCACAGCGCCCACCAGCTCAAACTCAGGCGCCTGAAGAATCCTTCTTGTCACCGCCGATCCGGTCCAGCCCGTCGCGCCCGCGACGCAGACCCGTAACGCCATGGCGCTCACCCCCATGTACTTCCGCATACTTCCGCGCGCCCAAGCGCGGCTATGCGCGCGCCGCTCTCCAACCCGCCAGAACGTCAACCGCCGTCTCGACTAGCTCCACCAGCGGCTCCAGCGCGATATATTCCTCGGTCGTGTGCTCATTCATCGCGCCGGTGGAGATAGTGACGGCGCGAACGTGCTGGCGTAGCGCGCTGGCGTCGCTGCCGATGAATGTCGTCATCGTGGTGAATGCCCCCCCGCGCCGCTCGACCGCCGCATGCCAGGCGAGCAGGGCGGGCTCATCCGGCGCGACTTCGTAGCTATCGCAATGCGGATCGAAGGTGACTTCCGCTGACCCGCCCAGCGCCCGCGCCGCATCGGTGAACGCGCCCGCCACACGATCCAGCAGCGCGGCGCGCGCGGCGCCCTCCATAAGGGTTCTCACTTCGCCCAGCGCGCGAAGCTCACGCGGGATGGCGTTGCGCGCCGTTCCCGCCTCGACCCGCCCAACCGAGATACGCGTCGTATCGTCGTCCAGCGAGCCCCAGGGGTAGGGCGCGCGGCGGAAAATCTCGATGGCGCTGACCGCGCCGTCTATGCTCTTGCCCGGGTGGCCGCCCGAGCCATGGATCACCGCATCGAAGGCGATATAGGCCGACGCGCGCGTCACTGCGACGCCCGCGTCGCCCGCGTTATCGAAAATCAGCCCATCTTCCGCGCGCCAGCGCCGCGGATCGAACGCCTTCGCTCCCCGAAGTCCGACTTCTTCGCCGGTAGTAAATACGAGCAACAGTGGCGGATGCGGCAACCCGCGTTTCTGTAGCGCCACGAGCGCTTCCAGGATGATCGTGATCCCAGCGCTGTCATCGGCGCCCAGGTTAGTCGTTCCGTCGCTGCGCATCACGCATCCTTCGAGTACGGGAACGTGCGCCAGCCCGGGTGGCACGCGGTCGAGGTGGGCGTTCAGCAGCAGCGGCGGCTCGCCGTCTCGCGTGGCCGGAGAACCGGGCACGCGCGCGATGAGGTTACCGGCCGCATCTGTCTCTGATTCCAAACTCAACTGCGCCAGACGAGCCTGAGTGTAAGCTCGTGCGGCGTCTTCCTGGCCGGAAACGCTGGCTACGCCCGCCAGCTCGACCATCGTCCGTGTGACGCGCTCCAGCGTCTCGCCTGCCGCCTGCGCCACTCCGTCTGCCGTCTCCATTCTTGCGCCTTCTCTGTTATTCGTCCTTTGGCTGGTCGTCACCCGAGAGCGCCAGTCCGACCAGACCTACTCCGCGTCAGGATCAGGCTCATTCGCCTCTAGCCTCTCGACGCTCGCCTCGATGAGCGATACAACATCGGCGAGCATGGCGCCGCGTGGCTCAGGCGTATCCGCGAATCCGCACAGGTTCATGAGATCCATGAGCAATGTCATGGTCCGCCAGCCAGGTGGCGCATACCCACCGCGAGCGCGATACTCCCGGACGACATGCGCCGCGAACCCCGGTGGAAGCATGCTGCGCTCGCGCCTGAGCAGTGAGCCGATATCGAAGAGAGATGGGCCAGCGAAGGCAAACTCCCAGTCCAGCGCCGCCGTAACACGCCACTTGCCCTCCCCACGCGCCACAAGCAGGTTGCTGTCGCGGAAGTCGGAGTGTGTCAGGGAAACGCGACCCGCTAGCGCATCTAGGACGCCGATCCGCGCCTCCACGGCCGACCAAAGCCGCTCGGTGAGCGCAGGACCCAGCCGCTCGCCCGCGCGCCTCTCGAAGAGCAACGCGCGCAGTTGCTGGTAGGTCATCTCCCTGGGCGCGTCCAGCGGCTCGGCGACAGACAGATCCGGGCCGAAGAAGCCACTCTGTGGAAACGAAAATGACCCAATCGCCGCAGCGGCCGCTCCCAGCGCGACAGCAAGCGAGGGCGCTTCATCCCCTGGCAATGAAGCCAGCGCCTGCGGGAGTGGCTCGCCCTCCACCCAGGTCATAAGCATCCAAGGCAGACGAAAATGCGCCGCCTCGGTATCGGCGTAGAGCGCGACAGGCGCCGGAACGCGTTCCTCGACCAGGCGCAACAGCCGCGGCTCCCGCGCGCAGGCCTCAGTGTCACGCGCATAGATGCGCAGAACAACGGGCGATGGCGGACCGTCGAGCGCCAAACGGTAGTTGGTATTCACCAGTCCGGTGGTCAATGGCGCCGCGCTCAATAGCGCGCGCCCGGGCGCCACGACCCGCAGTAGGTCCTGCAACTCGCCAGGCGTGAGCGCGACAAATGGCTCACGGCGCTCCCAACGACCTGTGGGGTCCGCGGGATCCGTCATCGCTCGTGCCTTTCCACTCATCCCAGGCGCCATAGCGACACAATACGCCGGACACCTCCGTGACTGCGGGAGGTATCCGGCGTAGGTGAAAAGTCGAGACAGCTAGTCGCGCTCGATCGATTCCGGCTGAGCGGCCACTCCGCGACGGATCAGCGTGCGCAGGGCGTCTACACGACCGCGCAGCCAGTCAGGGCTGCGGCCGCTGACGGGCTTGCCACCACGCGTCGCCGAATAGATCCGGGCCGCGTGGGTTACGGCGAGTACGAGCTGGCGCTCCGTCGGCGTGTAACCGCGCGACGCGCCCCATGCGAAATCACGCATGATAGTCTCAAACCCGGCGCGATAGTCGACCGAACCCGGCGCGCTCTCGATCTCGCCGTCGAGCGCCCACGGTCCCTCACCAAATGAGTGCGCCACGAAGCGTCCCTTCCGCCAGTCGTGAGCTAATGGCCGCAACCGCAGCCGCGGGCCTGACCGTTGTCGCCAGCGGTCTTGAAGCTGTGACCGCAGCCGCAGGTGGAAACAGCGTTGGGATTGTTGACCGTGAAGCCAGCGCCCATCAGGCTGTCGACGTAGTCCACCTCGCTGCCGGAGATGTACTCGGCGCTCATGTCGTCCACGAGCACGCGCACCCCAGTCACATCGAAGATCGCGTCTCCGTCCTGGACTTCATCCAGCGTCATGCCATACTGCAAGCCAGAGCAGCCGCCGCCCGCCACGAAGATGCGCAGGCCAAGCTCCGGGTTGCCTTCGGCGTCCAAGAGCTCGCGAATCTTGTCCGCGGCGGCAGGTGAGAGGGTGATGAGTGCGGCTTGCGTCTCGGTCTCGTCAATCATTGGGTAGTGTTCCTCCTGCCCGCGGACGTGACGCGTCACTCTCGCTCGCCGCGGCGACTTTGGATCTTGCGCTGGAAGTGAGAGTTGGGCGGAGGCGGGACATCCGCCCACATCCCAACGCTTCACTTCGCATAGTAATTCTACGCGCCGGTGTCAAACCGCGTCAATGCCTCTAATGGACGCGGGGGCGCTCCACCGCCACATTCGCTGTTAGCGCGCGCCGGTCTTGGCGCCACCCAGCAGGGGATTGATGCGCAGAAGCGAGGAATCAAACGAGTATGCGCTGCGGCGCTTCTCGCGGTGTCGGGATTGAGCGTAACCGATGAGCGTCGCCAGCAGGTCTGGGAACGCCACGCCAGACGGCTCCCAAAGGTAGAACGAGAGCGAGCCCGGCAAGGTATTGATTTCATTGACGTAGTAAACGCCAGAGTCTGGATGCAGCAGGAAATCCACCCGCGCGACGCCCGCCGCCCCGATTGCCCGGAAGGTCTTCACTGCCGTCTCCTGTATGGCCGCGGTGAGTTCCTCCGGAATGTCAGCCGGGATGATACGGCGCGCGCCCTTCATGCCCTCGCCCTTGCCGCCTTTCAGATATTTCTCATCGTAACTCAGCGTGCCGGCGCTGACTGGCCGCTCGCAGACAGAGGCCCGCGCCTCGTTCGCATCGCCCAGCACCGAGCAATTGATCTCGTAGACGCCCTCCTGCGATGGCTCAACCATGACGCGGCTGTCGTAGGTCGCGGCGACGTCGATCGCGAACTGGAGCGCCGTGCGATCTTCCGCGCGCGAGACGCCGATGCTGGAGCCAAGCGAGACTGGCTTGACGAAGACAGGATAAAGGAATGCGGCTTCGATTTCATTGAGTACCGCGTCTGGCTCGCGCTGCCAGCGTGCGCGCCCCAGCGCGTAGTCAGGCAGCGCGGGCAGGCCGGCCGCACGCAGCGCAACCTTGGCCATCAACTTGTCCATGCCGAGCGCCGCGGCTTCTACGCCGCAGCCAACATATGGTAGATCGGCGAGTTCCAGTAATCCCTGGATCGTGCCATCTTCACCGTGCGATCCATGAAGGAGCGGAAAAGCGACGTCCAGCGGCTCGATGTCCACCTCAGACGTCTTTCCTCCGAAGAGGCCTTTGCGCTCGGGCGCGCGCCGCGGCAACAAGCCCGGCTGCGTCGCGTCGGCGCTGAAGAGCACTGGCTCAGCGAGTGTCTGGAGTTTCTCGAGATCGGTATAGTTCGCCAGGTCCATTAGCGCCGCCCCTGTGAACCAGCGGCCCTCTTTCGAAATGTAGACTGGCACAGGCGTGTAGCGATCACGAGGCAGCGCGGCCATCGCCTGATGGCCTGTAAGCACGGACACCTCATGCTCAACCGAGCGTCCGCCGAAAATCATACCGACACGCAGCGGGGGCATTATCGCTCTCCTGAAAGAACATCGCGGGAAATCGTTTGATGGCTTCTTGAAGCGACCGTCTCGCTCGGCGGCGCGCCTTCATGGTAGCGCCCGCGCGCCGTATGGCGCAACCAGCGTAGGAGCGTTACCGGCGCCGGACGCCTGGCGCTGCCGCGCGGTTAGATGGCTCTGGCTAAGAGACAACCCAGTCTGCGCATTTAACGGCCGCGATCAGTCTTCACAGCCGCCAAGCGCCTATGGTATAGTCGCCTCAGTCCGCGCCAGACGCGAGTTGGAACCGTCGCGCGCGGCTCCCGAGGAGGAAGGGGATGGCTACAGGCGAGAGCGAGATCATATACCGCGGCGCGCTGCTCACTCTGCGAACACAACGCGCCGCCGACCCCACCGGGGGCGAGCGCCTATATGAGATCGTTGAGCATCCACCCGCCGTGGCGATTGTTGCGCTCCGGCGCGCGACGGACAGGGAGCCAACGGTCGCGCTCGTGCGCCAGTCACGCCCCGCTGTTGGTGGCGAGACGTGGGAGTTACCGGCGGGCCTGGCGCGTGACGGCGATGAGACGCTCGAAGAGGCGGCGCGGCGTGAGCTACGCGAGGAGGCCGGCGTAGAGGGCGGCGATTGGTCGCCGCTCGGATCAGTCCTGACCTCGCCAGGCTTCACTGACGAACGTGTGAGCCTCTTTCTGGCCGATGGCGTCACCACTGTTCCCGGGGCGACGCCGGATCCCGGCGAGATTACCGCGGTTGAATGGCTGCCGCTGACGCTTGCTACCGCACGCGTGGAAAACGCGCCACCCGCCGACGCCAAGACTGCGCTGGGTCTGCTGCTCGCGCGTGAGCACATCAAGCAGGACGCGGCTGGACAATCCCGGCATGAAAGGCGAAGCCCGATGTTCAATCCTGACTCCGCCACCCCTTTTGCGCCACTCGCTCCAGAAATGCCCTCCACAGGTCGTGATGGCGGCTTCCGGCTGGAGAACCTTCTGCTCCAGGAGTTCGCCTATGCCAGCGGCACAGCCTACCAGGCGCTCGAAGACCGCGCGCGCATGTTCAATCTCTATCTGGTGCTGATCGGCGCGCTGGCCACAGGTGTCGGCATCATCACGCAACTCGGCCAGAAGCTCGACGGATACGCGGCCGAGATTGTTGTCGCGCTGCTGACGATTATGGGCGTCGTGGGCATCGCCTTCTTCCTCAAGCTCATCCGGCTGCGCCAGGCATGGCGCGAGAGCGCGATCGCCATGAACATCATCAAAGAGCACTACATCCAGATGTTCAAGCGGGACACACCAGAGATCGAAGGAATGTTCCGCTGGCGACTGCGCACGATGCCGACAGGCGAGAGATCAGGCAATATCAGCTTCGTAGTGTGCATGACGGTGGCGCTTCTTGGCAGTCTCAGCTTCGCCGCCGCCGTCCTGATGGCGCTGGTGAGCTGGCCTATCCCTGCGCTGGCCAGCGTCTCTCCCACCCTGGCGACCCTAATCCCGTGGCTGGCGGCGCTGGCCGTCATCGTGCTCTCGCTCCTCGCGCACCTCAGATACTTCTTCCGCGCGCTCGATAGGAAACGCGAGGAACAAGGCCTTCAAAACGCAGTGAAAGCTGCTGGACTGCCAGACAACATTCTTCCACCACTCCCGTCGAAACACTAATCGTTCCGCGGTCACTGACGCCAGCGAGGAGCGGATGGGACAGCAGGAGACGAAGCAAGCCAGCAGGCCACTCTTTGATGGCCACGCGCTGGTCGCGTTCGCCTGCGCCTGGCTTGGCGGACTGTGGCTCGCTGGCGCGGGACCATTCGAGCAACTCACTCCAATGGTCTGGCTCATGCTCGCCGCCGCCGGTCTGGCGCTCGCGGTTATCTGTGCCCTCATCCGGCGACGTATCGGGCTGAACCCGGCGTGGCGGAGAGGGCTACGCGTGGCGCTGGCTTTCGCAGCGCTGGCGCTCTGGGTCGGCCTGGGCGCGGCGCGCGCGGCGGCGTCAGATCCTGCGCGCGACCCGCTCACCGTCGCGCGCTTCGCCCGTGGCGCTACCGTCCAGGTCCAGGGAGAGATTATAGCCGAGCCAGTGGAGGTAGCGGGCTACCGCATCGTGACGGTGAGGGTTAGCTCCGCGCGCCCCCAGGCGAGCCAGATCAAACGGCAACTGGAGACATCGAGGCGAAAGTCTATGGACCAAGCGACTGGTTCGCGCCAACCTACGGCGACAGTGTCACACTCACCGGCAAACTGAAGCCGCTGGGCGGCGCGTACGCGCCAGCCGGTGTCGTCGCCCGCATGTCCTCCGCGCGGGTCAGCATTCAGGCGCGCGGAAACGGATTCGCGCCGCTGGCGACACTGTATCAGTGCCGCGCGGCGCTTGCGCAGGGCGCTGAACGCAGCCTGCCTGAGCCAGAGGCCGCGCTGCTAATCGGCATTGTCCTCGGATTGAAGACGCCGGCGCTCCGCGCGCGCTTGCCACTCTTTGTCGCCACTGGAACAATTCACCTCGTCGTGCCCGCGGGCCTGAAGGTCGCGCTGCTGGCGGACATGGCCAGCCGGGCAGCGCGGCGCCTGGGCCCCTGGCCGCAAACCAGCGCGGCGCTCGTGGCAGTCGGCGCGTACGCCGCGCTGGGCGGCGGCGGCCCGGCGGCAACCCGCGCGGCGATCATGGGCGCGCTGCTGGCCCTCGCGCCCGCGCTGGGCCGCACCTACAATGTGTATACCGCGCTGGCGCTCGCGGTCCTCATCATGACTGGAATCGAGCCAGCCCTCATCAATGACGCCGGGTTCCAGCTTACTGCCCTCGCGCCATTCGGTTTGCCATTGCCCACACCAGGGTTACAAGCGGCCCTACTGCGGCTAGCAGGCCCCAGGCGCGACTGGCGCGCAACGCTGTTCATCACGGAAACGCTTGCCGTCACGATGGCGGCGCAGATCGCGACCCTCCCCGTCCTGGCGCTCACATTTCACACCGTTTCCCTCGTCGCGCCGCTGGCGAATCTGCTGACTGTGCCACTCCTCGCGCCGCTGTTCGTCCTGGGCGCCGCCCTCGCTACCTGCGCCGCGCTTGGTCTCGGGCCAGTCGCGATGGCGCTGGCGTGGATCACATGGCCAGCGCTCGCGTGGGTTGATGGCGCTATCTCCTGGACCGCTGGACTGCCGCTTGCCGCGCTTCAGCTCTCCCAAGCGCCGCTAGCCTTAGCCCCACTCTACTATGTCGTGGCGGTTGGGGCCATCAGCGCTCTGCGCCCATGGCTGCGCGCCGCGCGCGACGCGCTGGAACACGCCGCGAGCGGCGCCAGCGCGTCGCGTGGCCAACGCATGCTAGGCAGGCGGGCGTTGGTCGCGGCGGTGGTTCTCGCTGTGGTGGCGTCGGTAGGCGCGAGCATTCCCGCCCTTGCCAGCGGCGGAAAGGCTCACATAGATTTCCTTGACGTCGGCCCCGGTGGGTCGGCGATTCTGCTGCGCGAGCCAGGTGGATTCACCGCGCTCATTGACGGTGGACCGAGCGGGCCAGCGCTGGAAACGGCGCTGGCGGGCCGTATCCCGTTCTGGCAGCGTAACATCGACCTCGCGGCGCTGACCGACGTGCGCGCTGGCGACGCGCGCGGCCTAGAGGACGCCGCCGCGCACTATCACATCGGGCTTACGCTCGACGCTGGCATGGTCCATCCAGGCGTGGAATATCTGGCGTATCTCGATGCGATGCGGCGCTCTAGCGCGTCGCGGCGACAGGCGCGCGCCGATAATGTGGTCTTACTGCCAGGCGGAGCGTCCCTCGCCGCTCTTGCGCCTCCACAAACGCTTTATCCGCCGAATGAGGGCGACTCCCAGGCGAGCGACGACCTGATCTTGCGGCTCGAAACGCCCGGCCTGAGCGTGTTGCTACTCGGCGCCGCGGAGGCATACGCCCTGGATGCGCTCGCGGGTTCAGGAGAGCCACAGCGTGCGGACGTTGTCGAGCTCGCCTTGCCGCGCGGCGCGACACTAGACCTCGCCGGGCCGCTCGGCGTCGTATTGCGGGCAGCGCATCCGCGACTCATCGTCATCTGCGACTCGCCGGAGCCTGCGCCCAAGGGCTTCGCGGCGATCATCGCTGACATGGGTCCGTCTGACGCTCAGGCAGGCGACGCGCTGAATACGCAACTATATCGTGTCAGCGCAGGCGGCGCGATCTCGCTGAGCGGCGGCCCACATGGTTGGGCCATGGGGTAGCGGCAGCGCCAGGCTCGCGCGATGTAAAATGCGGCAGAAGCGGTCGCATGGGGGGGCGTGTATCCCAACAAAGCTGCCGGAACGCGCGGGCAGGGACATCGAGGAAGCAACAGATGGATCGCTTAATTGACACTGTTATTCAATATCTCGAAGAGGACGACTGGAAATTCACCCGGATGGAGGGTGAGGACACGGTTGTCTTGACCTTCAACTGCGCCAACGCGACCTATATTTGCTATGCCCAGGCGCGAGAAGCGCAGCAACAAGTCGTTTTCTACACCATATATCCTGTCCGCGCGCCAGAAGAGAAACGTCTGCTGGCGGCGGAATTCACTGTGCGAGTGAACTATGGCCTCGTCCTCGGCAACCTTGAATTGGATATGAACGATGGCGAGGTGCGCTACAAGACCAGCGTGGATATCGCGGAGGGGCGTCTCTCACTGCAGGCGCTGCGCTCGCTGATGCAGACCAATCTCTCAACCGCGGACCGTTACTACCCAGCGTTTGTGGCCATGCTTTATAGTAACGTGACCCCTGCGGAAGCCGTAACCAACGCCGAGAGGCGCATCCGCTTGCAGGACTGATAGGTCACTTACTGACCGCCCAGCCGTTCCCATAAACCCAGCCGTTTGAGCTCCTGCGACGCCTCAAAGCCAAAGGCCCCGCGATCTATGCGGCTGCCTGTTCGAATGATGATTCCACGCAGCATCTCGATCAATTCTGACTTGGTCGCGGGGTCTGTCTCGAACGGGATGTGTTGCGCCAGCCGCTCGATGGCCTGCTGGTCCAACCAGTGTTGCGAGCCGCCTGGTTCACTCATCGCAGCCATCCTTTACTCGCGCTCCTGTCTGTCATGACCGCACCGATGGTAACATGCGCCCGCGCT
>DASVZK010000055.1:0-62388 GCA_036391685.1 Ktedonobacterales bacterium | reverse complement strand
GTCCGCGCGCTGGGGCAGGTATTCGAGCGCTGGGATGGCAAGGGATCGCCGCGCCAACTGAAAGGCGAGGCCACCTCACGCGCCGCGCGCGTCGTCATGCTCGTCCGCGATGCGGAGCTCTTCTACAGTCTTGGCGGAGTGGACACCGCGGTGGCGATCGTCCGTGAGCGCGCTGGCGGGATGTATGACCCGGCGCTCAGCGAGCGTTTCGCTGGAATGGCCGCGAAGCTATTCGCTCTGGTAGATGCCAGCGCGCCCTGGGAGGCGGCGCTCGCCTGTGAGCCAGGAGCGCGTGAGACGGTGTCCGGCGCGCGCTTCGATGAGGCAGTCTGCGCGATCGCCGATTTTGTGGACCTCAAATCGCGTTTCACCGTCCACCATTCCAGCGGAGTCGCGACTTTGGCTGAGGCCGCCGGACGCGCGCTGGGGCTGCCGGAATCTGCGTCGGTGGCGCTGCGCCGCGCCGGCCTGCTTCACGATCTGGGCCGGGTCGCCATTTCGGTAGCGATCTGGGAGAAGCCCGGCCCGCTGACCGATGATGAGTGGGAGCGGGTGCGGCTTCATCCGTATTTCACCGAGCGCGCGCTGGCGCGGCCACCAGCGCTCGCGCCGCTCGCCGCCCTCGCGGCCCAGCACCACGAGCGCCTCGATGGCTCGGGCTATTTTCGCCAGTCGACGGGGAGCGCGCTCTCGCCCAGCACGCGCATCCTGGCCGCGGCGGATGTCTTCCACGCGCTAACAGAGTCGCGCCCGCACCGCCCGGCGCGCACGCCGGAGGAGGCCGCGGACACACTGCGCGCTGAGGCGCTGGCTGGACGGCTGGATAGCGACGCCGTCCATGCCGTTCTTACCGCCGCAGGCCATGCGCGCAAGGCGCCACGACGGACCTGGCCGGCAGGGCTGAGTGACCGCGAGATCGAGGTGCTGCGGCTCATCGCGCGCGGCGCGACGTATCGTGAGACTGCGCGCGCGCTGGTCATCTCCGAACGCACGGTTGAGCACCATGTTCGCCATATCTACGACAAGGCCGGCGTGACGACACGCGCCGCCGCTACCTATTTCGCCATGCGCTATGACCTGCTCGCGGATGGCGTGGACACGCCCGTCTCCTGATGCCCGCCTCGCGCGTCGTGCACCTCGCGCTATGGGGGGAAACCCCGATGCGCGCTCCAGACCTCATGTTCTATGCTCGCTCCAGATGACGCGTCAGGGCGCACCCGCGCTCTGCGAAATCGGGTGGGAGGAGATAGCCATGAGCGAGGTAACGGCCAACGGCGCGACGCTGTACTATGAGGAGAGCGGTCGGGGGCAGTCGCTGCTGTTTCTCCATGGTATGTGCGGCAATGCCGATGTGTGGATGGATCAGGCGCAGCGACTAAGTCCGTCATACCATTGCGTCACGTATGACCGCCGCGGGCATACCCGCAGCCCGCTGCCGGCGAGCGACGTTCCGCCCGGGATGGTTACGCTGCATGCAGATGACGCGGCGCAACTGATCGAACGGCTGGGTCTCGCGCCCTGTGTGCTGGTCAGTTCAAGTGGTGGGGCGCGCATCGCCTTCGATGTCGTCCGCCGGTACCCACATCTACTGCGCGGGGCGGTACTCTCCGAGCCGCCAATCTTCGCGCTTGATCCAGAGGGCGGCGCAGAACTCATTGCTACGGTGAAGCCCGCGATTGGAGCCGCTATCGCGCGTCTCGGGCCAACCGGCGCCGTCGATGGCTTCTTCTCCGTGGTCTGTCCAGGGCTCTGGGATGCAATACCCGAGACTGCCCGTGAGCGATATCGCGCCAATCTGCCTGCTTTGTGGGACGACCTCAACGCGCCGCAATACCAGGTGACGCGCGCAGACCTTCCAGCGATGCGAACACCGTGCCTGATCATACGCGGTACAGAGAGCCTGCCCATCTTCCGGCGCGTCACGACCACACTGGCGGAGAGATTGCCGAATAGCCAGTTGCTCACGCTGGAAGGGTCCGGCCACGTCACGTACTTCGAGAAGCCCACTGAGTTCGCCGCCGCGGTTATGGCCTTCGTGGAGCGCCTGTAGGGGGCGCCTGCCCACGCTTCGCTCGAACAGTTGGCGCGGGGCGAATTCGAACTAGAGTTGCGGCGCTTCGCGCCAGCGGAAGGGGGCGTATATGCCATTCTGGAATCGAAGGCAGCAGCCGGAGGATCAACGAACAGCGCCCGAAACAACCGTTGCGCCGTTCAGTCCAGAAGTCGTTCGCTTTCACTCGGCCGACGGGGTTCCCATCGCGTGTTACCGCAGCGGGTCCGGTCCGGCGCTCGTCGCCGTCCATGGGACGGGCGCCGATCACGCCGCGTGGGATTCCGTCACGCCTCTGCTCGCCCGTCACTTTACCGTTTACGTGATGGACCGGCGCGGCCGTGGAGGCAGCGGTGACACGCCCGAGTACAGTATGGAGCGCGAGATCACCGATGTGGTCGCCGTGGTGGATGGCATTGGCCAGCCCGTCCACCTGTATGGACACTCGTCTGGAGCCATGTTCGCGGTCGAGGCCGCGATGCGGACGCCCCATCTCGCCAGCCTGGTCCTCTATGAAGGCGGGCCCAAGCCACCGGGGTTCATCATCGTCCCTGACGAGTTCATCTCCCAACTCGAAGCGCTCATAGAGCAGGGCAAGCGAGAGGAAGCGATGAACCTCGTTATGCCGCGCGCTGCCGGAGTAACGCCGCAGGAACTGGACTTGATGCGCCGCACACCAGCCTGGGCGGCGCGTGTGGCCGCCGCCCATACCATTCCTCGCGAGCTTCGCGCGATCAACGCGTATGGGGCTGATCTGAACCGCTTCGGGACGCTCTCTTTGCCAACGCTGCTGCTGGTGGGCGAGCGAACAGATGCCAGACGGCGCGAGATGTTCCTGGCGCTCAATGGCGTAATTCAGGGCAGCCGTATGCGCGAACTGGCTGGTCAGGGCCACGCAGCCCACCAGACGGCGCCGGAACTGTTAGCCGCGGCCATAACGGAGTTTCTGAGCGCGGTCGCCATATAAGCCACGGTTTCGCCGGCTTGCCCACGCATATCAGGCCGGGTCAGATCAGGACAGCCGCCGGCCGCTGGCTGGGTAGTGTCACACGCCGGCGATTCTGCCTGTGCTCTCTGCGCTCATCCTGCGTCCGCTCAGGTCGCGCTGGACGTCCAGGGAGGCGCGTCACTGGCGGGAAACGACTCCTCCGACGCCTCGGTGACCTGATCCTCGCTATCCGCGTCCTCAGCTGGCGCGATGGACGCATCGTCCGCGTCCGTCGCGCTGGCGCTGGTTTCAGGTGTGGTGGGATGCTGTTCTGGCTCGCGCATCACGAGACCTCCTGATTGAGCGGCGCTCAAGCGCGCCTTGCGCTTTCCTCATCTGCTAGCGTATCATCATCGGCGGAGGTATACGAGCGCATGGCATCCTGCAAGTAGCGAACACAGGCGACCCGCTAACGCGGCTGAGCGCCTGACCCTGGAGCGCCCGCCTATGGCGAGCGGCGCGGCCGGGGGGGGGCGCTCGCCGCGCCCGGCCCTCAGGCCTCTCGTGACTCCATTCGGCGCTCTTAGCGCCACTCCCCGACGTTTCCCACATGAGTCACGCGCGTCGACAGACCAACTCTCCCTCCGGCGCCGGGACTGACCTGGCCGCTCCCCTTCCCAACATGCAGCGCGCGGCTGAACGCGTGCGAGAGGAGCGCCTCTATGTTCTCATCATCCGTAACTGTACAGGTTCGTGGCGTGAGCAAGACCTACGCCCAGCGAATTATCCTTCGCGACGTCACGCTCTCGCTGAACGACGGCGACCGTGCGGGACTGGTTGGCGCAAATGGCGCGGGCAAGTCCACATTGCTGCGCCTGATCGCTGGCCAGGAAGAGGCTGATGGCGGCGTCATCGCGCCAGGGCCAGGTGTTGAGCTTGGCTATCTGGCGCAAACACCTGTCTATCAGCCAGACCAATCAGTAGACGACCTAATTTTTGAGGCGGTTGGCCAACTGCGGCACATCGAGGCCCGCATGCGCGCGGTGGAAGCCGAAATGGCCATCGCGCGCGACGAGGCGCTGGACGCGGCGCTGGCCGAGTATGGCGCGCTGACAACGCGTTACCAGGACCTTGGCGGCTACGAGCTTGACCATCGCATCGCCGAGACGCTGGCCGGGTTGGGGCTGGCAGGACTGCCGCGACAGCGCCTAGTGGAGCGGCTCTCCGGCGGCGAGCGGGCGCGCGTGGGGCTGGCGGCGCTGCTCCTGCGCGCGCCCGACGCGATATTGCTGGACGAACCAACGAGCCACCTGGATGACGCAGCGAGCGAGTGGCTGGCGGGCTATCTTCGACGCTATCCCGGCGCGGCGCTGATCGTCTCGCACGACCGCGCCTTCCTCAACGGCTCGGTGACCCGCATTCTGGAACTGGATGAGCGCGAGCGGACACTGACCGAGTTCATGGGCGATTACGACGCCTACGCCCGCGCCAAGGTCGCCGCGCGCGCCCGCTGGGAGGAGGAGTACGAGCGTCAGCGCGAGGAAGTCGCCGGGCTGCGGGCGCGCATGCGCGAGAGCGCTCAATCGACCGCCCATCCCAAGCCGGTAGAGCAGACACGCTATGCCAAGATGGCCTATGACGCGCATGGGGCGGCAGCCCAGCGTTCGGCGTCACGCGAGATCCGCAACGCCGCTGAGCGGTTGCGCCGCATCGAGGAGCGCCCGATTCCCAAGCCACCCAAGATCATGCGCTTCACACAGATATTCCGCTCTGACGCCCCACACGCGGAGTTGCTCATTCGCGCCGAGGGCGTGTCCAAGAGACTTGGAGGCCGCGCCCTGCTTCGGCCCACTGACCTGATTGTGACGCCGCAGACACGCTTCACGCTGGTCGGGCCGAATGGCGCGGGCAAGACAACGCTTCTACGCGTCCTGCTGGGTCTCCTCGCGCCCGATACAGGCAGCGTGCGCGTGGCGGCCAGCGCGCGCATTGGGTATCTCGCCCAGGACCCCGAGCCGGTAGAGCCGGGGCAAACACTGCTGCAAGCCTATCGCGCGGGCTTTGAAGGGCCGGATTCAGGCTTCATCGCTGGACTGATCGGCTACGGTCTGTTCCAACTGGAGGATGTCACAACACCAGTAGAGTCGCTCAGCCCTGGCCAGCGGCGCAAGCTAGAGATTGCGCGGCTGCTGGCGCTGCGCCCAACCGTGCTCGCGCTGGACGAGCCGACGAACTACATCAGCCTCGATCTGCTGGAAGCGTTCGAAGAGGCGGTCATCGCCTTTCCGGGACCGGTGCTGGCCGTCTCGCATGACCGCACGTTCATCCACCACTTCGGCGCTGATACGCTGGAGGTGCGCGACGGCGCGCTCATCCGGCGCCCGGCGGAGGAGTATCTGTCGCTGCGGGATACGGCCTGGTAGCCAGCGCGTAGCTGTTGGATTTGAGAAGCGCGCCGTGGGCTCCGTACCTCTCGGCGAATGGGCATGACGCGCCAGACGCGAGAACGGAGCCGCTCCCATGGACAGCACGCCATCTGAGCCGATCGAGCCAGTTGAGCCGTCAGAGTGTGCGGCGCCCGCGGCTTCCCAGAAGGCGCGCTCGCCAGTCTGCTCCCAGGCCGGCGCGCGGCCTGAACGGTAGCCCTGCCTCACCTCTTCCTGGCCAGGGGTTGCGTTTCTGGTATGACCCGGCTATACTTTCCCATGGCTGTCGAGGAAGTGATTGCCTGCAACTGTATCGTCAGTGAGTAGGATGCATGCTCCAATCCTGATTTGAAGCGAAGTTGATAGCGTCCGCAGCAGCGATGCGAGCGGTGTGCGCCCCGCCAAGCAACTCGAACGCGCCCTCCTTCGCCATTCGCTCCAATCAGCGCGCGCATGGCGCCGCGCAGTCCTCAGCCTCGCGTGGCAGGTTCGCCGGCTGTTGTCTCTTTTCAGCGCGCTCGACGCGTTGGCGTCGAGGCAAGAGGCGCTTGCGCCCGATCAAGGCGTGAGCGCGCGAGAGGATGCCATGTCCACAGATTCCCTCCGGTCACGTCGTCTTCGTTTCATATCGCCGGCTGTCGCCGGTGTCGTCGCGGTCGCTCTCGCTGTGGCGGTCACCGCGCCAGCCTTCGCGACCGCGACGCTCCTTCGGATCAGCACCGATCCGTACACGAATACCACGAGCCAGCACCAGACTGAGATCGAGCCAGATACACTCTCAATTGGCTCAACGATTGTGTCCGCTTTTCAAGTGGGCCGCTTCTTCAACGGTGGCGCCTCGAATATCGGCTTCGCCACGTCCACCGATGGTGGCGCGACATTCACGAGCGGGTTTTTGCCGGACACAACCGTCAACGCGACTCCAGCCGGCACATACCAGCGCGCCAGCGACGCTAGCGTCGCGTTTGACGCCAAGCATGGCGTGTGGCTGATCTCCTACCTGGGCATCGTGAATCCGTCAGGCCCCGTGGATGTGCTTGTGAGCCGTTCGACCGACGGTGGGTTGACGTGGGGCGATCCTGTGGTGGTAAACGCCTCAGGGCATTTCAACGACAAGAACTGGTCTGTATGCGACAACACGTCGAGCAGCCCGTTCTACGGCAACTGCTATACCGAATACGATGACAATACGCTCGGCGACCTGATCCAGATGAGCGCGTCGAGCGATGGTGGGCTGACCTGGGGCGCCGGGGAAGCGACCGCGAATAACGGCCATGGGCTTGGTGGGCAGCCGCTGGTCCAGCCGGACGGGAACGTTATCGTACCGATCGTTGGGTTCAACGGTGGGCGCGGCGGCGGCAATTTCCTGATGCTGTCATTCACTTCCAGTAATGGCGGCGCGTCGTGGAGCAAGACGCACATAATCGCGCGTGTCGCGTTCCACCGCCCCAATGGCGGACTCCGCGCCGGCATCCCGCTTCCATCAGGGGAACTCGACAATTCCGGCAAGGCCTATCTCGTGTGGTCGGACTGCCACTTCGAGCCGGGCTGCGCTGCCAGCGACCTCGTGCTGAGCACATCCACTGACGGGCAACACTGGTCCACCCTGACGCGCATTCCGGTGGATGCCCGCGGCAGTGGGACTGACCATTTCCTCCCCGGCCTGGCCGTCGACCGCTTGACGTCGGGCAGCACGGCGCACCTTGCGCTCGTCTACTACTCCTACCCCAGCGCCAGTTGCACGGCCGCGACATGCCAGCTGGATGTGGGTTTCACCTCGTCCACCAATAGCGGCGCGACCTGGAGCGCGCCCACACAACTCGCCGGACCGATGACGCTGAGCTGGCTCCCGAATACCACTCAGGGGCGAATGGTTGGGGACTACTTCTCGACCTCGTTCTCCGGTGGGCTGGCCTTCCCCGCGATCGTTGTCGCCAACGCGCCGTCTGGCGGCGTCTTTGACCAGGCGACCTACACGATAAGTGGGGGGCTGAGCGCCAGCGCCGGCTCCATCGCGGCGAGTGATAAGACCAACGCCGCGACCAACGACATCCCAACAACCGGGTCGTTGACCGCGCAGTAAGCCGCGTGGCGATGAGATGAGTGGGCGCGCGGAAGAGGCGCGCAGCGAAGGCGGGCGGGGCATCCGCCCGCCTTTCGCGTGCCTAGGCGCCTGGTAGCCAGTCCGCGGTCCAGATTCTCATGGGATAGAGGTGATGCGCGGAGGTGGAACGCTGGGATGGAACTGACTGAGACGCGCCTGACTGAGTTACATTTGGATGCGCTCTTCACGCGCGACGCCAGTGGCAGACTGGTCACGATCAATGAGCCAAACGGGGGTCCCGCGCCACGTTTCTTCCTGGGCCGCACACGCGGGGGAATCGCTGCGGCGTGCGGCCAGCGCTGGCGGTGGTCGACGATGGCGTGGCAGCCGCTCTGGCCTTCGGCGCCCGCCTGAGCGCGCGTCGCTGAGGCGGGCGTGAACACGCTCGCGGAGTACGCGGTTGGAGGTACGCGCCACGCGTGGTCGCCGCGTGGGCGGAGGCCGTCCACGCGATCAGGCGCGCGCCACTCTACAGCGCCTCGTGGGGCAACGTCACCTTGCGGCGGGTCGCCAGCAAACTTGGCCTGATTCTCTATGGCAGCGATTTCAGCCTGTGCTAACGCGATGGGACATCATCCCTCGGTGGGAACGCGGGTGATGCGGGCGCCCAGTGAGCGCAGTTTGGCTTCGAGGTTTTCGTAGCCGCGCTCGATGTGCTCGATGCCACGGATAGTAGACACGCCGTCGGCGCAGAGCGCGGCCAGCAGATATGAGGCGCCCGCGCGCACATCAGGCATGGTCAGGTCGGCGGCGCGGAGGGGAGTGGGGCCGCGCACCACGCAACTATGCTTGTAGTTCTGTCCACGGAAGCGGCATTGGAGCTCGCCAAGGCACTTGGAGTAGAGGCCTGTGTCGGCGCCCATTTTGTTCAGATCGACGGTATAGCCGAAGCGGTCTTCGTAGATCGTCTCGTGGATCACCGACATCCCGCGCGCCTGCGTCAGCAGCACGGTGAACGGCTGCTGCCAGTCCGTCATGAAGCCGGGATGCACGTCTGTTTCCAGGGCGATAGGCTTGATCTTGCTAGTTCCACCGAAAAACCGTATACCGCGGTCATCCACGGCGAAATCCAGTCCAACGCGGTAGAGCGTATTGAGGAATGTCAGCAGCACGCCCTGATCGGCGCCGATCACGCGCACGTCGCCGTGGGTCAGGTAGGCGGCGATGGCGAGTGACACCGCCTCGTTGCGGTCGGGCAGCGCGTGGTGCTCGGCGCCGTGCAGTCGCTCGACGCCCTCAATCACAATTTTGCGGTCCACGCGCTGCTCGATGATGGCCCCCATCTTTTGGAGAAACTTGATCAACTCGATAATCTCGGGCTCGATGGCGGCGTTCTGGATGGTTGTGACGCCGGAGGCCATCGTCGCGGCGATAAGCAGCGTCTCGGTCGCCATGACGCTGGGGAAGGGCAGGTCGATGGTCGCGCCGCGCAGTCCCGTGGTGGTGAAGTGATAGGCGGCTTCGCGCGTCTCGAGTTTGGCCCCCATGCGCTGGAGGCCGTTCAGGTGGAAGTTGATCGGGCGCGGGCCAATACGGTCGCCGCCCGGTGTCGGGATGATCGCTTCACCGGTGCGGTGCAGCAGCGGCCCGGCGGTCAGAATCGCCAGCCGGTTGCGGCTGCCGAGCGCGCGCGGGACTTCGCTGGTCGTGATGCGCGGCGTGCGGATGAGGGCGACATGCTCGTCGCGGTGTTCGATTTCTGCGCCCAGCGCCTGCGCGACTTCCTCAGTGATCAGCAGGTCGCCAAGCCCAAATGGCGCGTTGCGGATGACGCACGGCTCATCGGTGAGCATCGAGGCGACAAGGAGCTTGGTCGCGGCGTTCTTGGCTCCACTCAATTTGGCCTCGCCCCGCAGCGGCGCGCCGCCCTCGATGATGTAGTAGGGTTCCGCGCTGCTCGCCGATTTGCGCGCCATATATCGCCTCTCGTCCTGCGTGGGGCCGCGCGCATCCCAGCGTGGCCCCACACAGTGTAGTGGCCGCCTATCGCGCGCGTCAACGCGCCTGGGCCTCCCATTCCTGTCACGGAGCGCCTGTGCGGTCCCACCGTGGCGCGAAGGAGCAAGTGAGAGGCGCCGTGGAGTCAAACGCAACCGGGATTCATGTCGTTGGGCTGGAACGTGGCCAGGATCGCATTATGCTGTTTTTGCACAGATTGCGGCTGATTGCCATCGAGCACGGTGAGTGAGTAGCTCTGATGCGCGCTGTTCATGAAGAACCAGGTACGATATACGCCCTCCCCGAGCGTGTAGGTCATGGGCAGTCCAGCCAGATGGGTAGGCGTTTCGCCTTCCCCCAGCTTGCATAGATTCACAATATCTGAATCTGTGAACCCATATTCTTCGATGATGGTGACAGTATCGCTCGCTTGAGGACCGCTGAGGACAATCCCCTGGCCTTGAGAGCCAGTCGGGGGAGCCTGCAGGTTGAGCGACCAGTCCGGCGGATAGTCGATGGAGAAATCAACCCCTTTGTAGACTTGCCAGCCTGTCGGCAAGGCGCCAGATGCTTGCGCTGGCGTCGCCGTGGGTGTGCTGGAAGCTATACCCGGCAGATCGCACGCGCTCAGCGCGCCGGCGGTCAGCGCGGCGACAACGCAGCAGCGCAGGAGGCCAGGCTGGCGGTAACTCAAGGTGTCACCTTTTCACTATGGGACCGACATCGGCGCGAATGCGAGGGAAGGCCTCACGCGTGATGCAGCCTTCCCGGTCTGAACGACCAATCGGAGTTTACACCGTCATTACTCGCTGGGCCAACCCTTTGAGGCTTTGTCCTTGGGAATGCGGTAGCGCCAATGCGACTTGCATGATGTGTAGCGGTCGGTGAGCCAGCTGGTGGACTCGCCGGGCGCGAGCGCGGCGCGCATCGCGAGGCTGGCGCGCCGGGAGGGGACGCGCTGGATGGCGTGGGTCAACCGCTTTGGCGCCATTCCCTGTTCTCCTGTTATGGCGCCGGGGTAGCGCCGCCTGCCGTCCGCCCGGCGCCGTGGTCAGTGGATGGTATACTACCCCGTGGCTGGGCGCTCCCGCGCGCGTCGTGAGGCCTGCGCCCATCTCATGAATGACGCGATTCGGCGCTGGCTGGCGCGGTCCGGCGGCGCGGCAGCATGGGAGCGCACCATGGGTTTCTTCTCTGACCTCATCGCAACCGACCCCGAGATCGCGGACCTCATTCGCCGGGAGGAGCGGCGGCAGTTCCAGGGCATCGAGCTGATCGCCTCGGAGAACTACGTCAGCGCGGCGGTGCAGCAGGCGGCGGCGAGCGTGCTGACCAACAAATACGCCGAAGGGTTGCCGGGCAAGCGCTATTACGGTGGCTGCGAGGTGGTGGATGAGGTCGAGCGGCTGGCCATCGCCCGCGCCAAGCAGCTATTCGGCGCCGAGCACGCCAACGTTCAGCCGCATGCCGGGGCGCAGGCCAACGCCGCTGTTTACCTGGCGCTGCTGCAGCCGGGCGACACGGTGATGGGCATGGCCCTGGACCAGGGCGGCCATCTGACTCACGGATCCAAGGTCAATTTCTCCGGCAAGCTCTACAACTTCGTCTCTTATGGCGTCCATCGCGATACGGAGACGGTGGACTACGAAGAGGTCGAGCGGCTGGCGAATGTGCACAAGCCCAAGCTCATCGTCACTGGATTCTCGGCCTATCCGCGCAAGCTGGACTTCGCGCGCTTCCGTCAGATCGCCGACAGCGTGGGCGCTCTGCTGATGGCTGATATCGCGCATGTGGCGGGTCTGGTTGTCGCCGGTCTCTATCCCAGTCCCATTCCCCACTGCCATGTGGTGACGACTACCACGCATAAGACGCTGCGCGGCCCGCGCGGCGCCATCATTCTTTGCACCGAGGAGTACGCCGCCAAGATTGACAAGGGCGTCTTCCCTGGAGCGCAGGGCGGGCCGCTGGAGCACATCATCGGCGCCAAGGCGGTAGCCTTCAAAGAGGCGCTCCGCCCGGAGTTCAAGGCCTATCAGCAGCGTGTGGTGGATAACGCGCAGGCGCTGGCGAGCGGCCTGACAGCGCGCGGGCTGCGGCTGGTATCCGGCGGCACTGACAACCACCTGATGCTGGTGGACGTGCGGCCGTTCAATACCACCGGGCGCGACGCCGAGTCTGCGCTGGAGTCCGTTCACATCCACGCCAACAAGAACGCGATTCCGTTTGACCCGGAACCGCCCGTGCGCACCAGCGGCGTGCGGCTAGGAACACCCGCCATCACCACGCGTGGGTTCGGAACAGCGGAGATGGGCGAGGTAGCGGGTCTGATCTCCGACGCTATTAACGGGCGTGAGGACGCCCCAGCGCTCGACCGTGTGCGCGCGCAGGTGATCGCGCTAGCGGCGCGCTTCCCGCTGCCAGGGATGTTCGTTTCCGAGCGGTTGGGCGCGGAGTCGGTCGCGCGGTAGCGTTCGCGTTGGGCGTGGCCGGCCTGGCGATGGAGGGTAGCGTCTATGGCTCGCCGTATTCCGTTCGCTTGTTCTTTTTGCGGCAAGCCGCGGTCGGAGGCGCTGCGCGTCATCGCTGGGCCGAACGGCGTGTACATCTGCGAGGAGTGTGTCGCGCTCTGCCGCGAGATCCTGGCGGAACTCCCAGCGCCTCCCACGCCAGGTCGGGAGTCGCCGCGGCGACTCCCCGGACGCGCAAGCGAGGAGACAACTCTGTGAGGGTGATATCGCTGGGCAGCGGCAGCAGCGGCAACGCGCTGCTCGTGCAGTCGGGCCAGACAACGGCGCTGCTGGATGCGGGATTCCCCCTCCGCACGCTGGAGAGCCGCCTTCGCCAGGTGGGTGTCGCACCCGAATCTGTCTCAGCGGTCTTCCTGACGCATGAGCACCATGACCACGCCTGCGGCGCCGCCGCCTTCGCCCGGCGCTATGGCGCTGCCCTGATCGCCGACCCGCGCACACTGGCGGCGGTGATGGAGCAGGCTGTGCGGCGCTGGGAGGGCGACGCCGGCGCTTTGCGTCGCACGGTTGAGCGCGTCGAGATAGCGGTGAGCCAGCCGGTGGTCGTCGGCGGACTGACCGCCCGCAGCTTCCCTGTGTCGCATGACGCGGTGGCGCCGTGCGGCTATATCCTCTCCTCGGGCGCATGGCGCGTCTGCTTCGTCACTGACACCGGCATGGTGAACGAGCCGATTATCGAGGCGATGGTCGAGTCCAGCCTGCTGGTCATCGAGTCAAACCACGACCGCGAGCGGCTGCTGCACGGCCCCTACCCCTGGCATTTGAAACAGCGTATCCTCAGCCCGACGGGACATCTGGCCAATGACCAGACGGGCGTCGCATTGCTGCGTGTGCTGGATGACTCGCCGCGCTGGGTTTGGCTGGCGCACCTTAGCCGCACCAACAATACGCCTGACCTTGCTCGCGCCTATTTGCGTGAGCGGCTGCGCGAGGTGGGGCTGAGGCGCGTCTCACCTGAGGTGGCGCCGCCAGGTATTGGTCCAGTCTGGGATAGCGCGACACTCTGGGGCGCGCGCGACGCGCGCGAAGCGTCACTGACGGTGGATGCGCGGATGGAGGCGACAGATGACAAGCGAGCCGGAGAACCAGGGCGTGGTGGATCCCCAGGACAAGGCGTCGCTGCTGCGCCTGATCGATGAGACACGCGCCGCGTTCGATGCGGCGCTGGCGGCGATACCCGATCAGGAGGCGCCGCTGCGGAATGATGGCTGGTCGGCGAGAGATGTCGCGGGCCATGTGGCGGTGTGGGAGCGGCGGCTAGCGCGCGATATCGAGATGAGCCTCCAGGGTAAAACGCCGGAGCGACCCGAGCCTGGCTATACCTGGGAGACGATGGACGATCTGAATATCCGAGACATGCTTGCCGCGCGGGCGCTGCCACTCGCCGAGGCGCAGGCTGAGGCGCGGGCCGCGTTTCAGGAGACGCGCGCGCTCGTCGCGACGCTCAGCGAAGAGACGCTCTTCACTCCAGGACTCTTCTCCTGGCTGGAAGGCGCCCGGCTGGCTCTGTGGGTGCGGTACGACATGTGGGAGCACTATCTGGAACATGTCCTTGATCTTCGGCCAGAGGAATAGCTGTACCGGGTGAGCGGCGCCCGGTGAGATATACTTCTGAGAGCAAGCGTGTGGGGCATACACGCCGCGCAGCGCGCGGCGTCTCGCGGAATCCGTCCAATTCGAGCCGGCCGATGGCGATGCCGAGGAATGGAGCGCGGGCATGACAGGTGAGGCGGCGAGGGTACCGGACATGGCGAGTGTTGTGGCGCTCATCAGCGCGGCGCGTGCGGGAGATGTAGTGGCGGTCAGGTCGTTGCTGGATGCGCAGCCCGCGCTGGTGGGCATGGCGGACCCTGACGGGCAGACGCCAATCCAGGCCGCCATCTATATGAATCATCCCGAAATCGTCGCGCTGCTGCGCCAGCGGGGCGCGATACCCACCCTCTTCGAGGCGGCGGCGATGGGCGACCTGGCCGCGCTCCATGCCGCGCTAGAGCGACATCCAGAAGGTGTGCGCGAATACAGTTATGACGGCTGGACAGCCCTGCACCTGGCGGCGCACTTTGGGCGTATCGAAGCGGCGCAGGCGCTGGTGGCGGCGGGCGCCAATATGAGCGCGCGCTCCTGGAATGGTATGGACAATGAGCCAATCCACGCCGCGGCGGCCAGCCGGGGCAATGTCGCGATGGTGGCCGCGCTCCTGGACGCTGGCGCGCACGTCAACGCCCGCGAACATGGCGGGTTCAGTCCGCTACACCAGGCGGCGCAGAACGGCGACGCTGAACTGGTGACCTTGCTCCTTGCGCGCGGAGCCCGCCGCTCGCTCGTTACAGACCAGGACCAGACACCCTACGATTTGGCATATGAGGCCGGATACCACGAGCTTGCCGCGCGCCTGTCGTAACGCGCGGCGTATGGCCCAGAGGAGAATAGGCAGAGCATGACGCAAGGTTACTTGACGGTCAATGGCGCGCGACTTTGGTACGAGGAGATGGGCTCTGGCCCGGCGGTGACGATGGTCCATGCCGGCGTCTGTGACCACCGCCAATGGGATGACCAGGTTCCCGCCTTCTCTCCGTTCTATCGCGTGATCCGATTCGACATGCGCGGCTTCGGCCAGTCCGACATCCACCCAGGCGCGGCCTCCATGTCAGACGACATTCGTGGTGTGCTGGATGCGCTCGGTGTGGAGCGCACCGCGCTCATCGGCTGCTCAATGGGAGGTAGCGCGTCGATTGACTTCGCGGTGACGCATCCTGACCGTGTGAGCGCGCTGGTCACTGTCGGCGCGGGAGTCAGCGGCGCGCCCGAGCACGAGAATCCACCTGAGCAGAACGCGCTCTTCGAGGAAGCGGAGGCGGCGCAAAAGGCGGGAAACCTTACGCGCCTGTGCGAGATCGAGACGCGCATCTGGTGTCAGGGTTTCGCGCGCGAGGCCGATCAGGTGAAGCCCGCAGTCCGGCAGCGATTCCTGGAGATGGACACCAACGACAACC
The DNA here is from genome assembly GCA_036391685.1 of Ktedonobacterales bacterium. Taxonomy (GTDB): domain Bacteria; phylum Chloroflexota; class Ktedonobacteria; order Ktedonobacterales; family JADMIN01; genus JAKAIY01. The sequence goes on along the minus strand of DASVZK010000055.1, from coordinate 47,421 downwards.
GGCGGTATCTCGCGGGTGAGTGGAAGGATGTTGAGTTCACCCCGCTCGATCCGCCCGCGTATGGTCGCCTCGGCGGCCTGGCCGTGCCAGCGCTGGTAGTCATTGGCAGCGGCGATGAGGCGGCGACGCAGGCGATAGCGGACGACATCGCCGGCGGCATACCAGGCGCGCGCAAGGTGGTGATGCCTGGCCTGGGCCACGTGCCGAACATGGACGAGCCGGAGGAGTTCAACCGCGTCGTGCTGGAGTTCCTGCGCGCGGTGTGGTGAGACGTAGCTCACACTTTGGCGGATTCGGTATCCTATCGCATTGACACCCACGCGCCACGGCGATACAGTGGCGGCGGCGCCCGCTGCTGTATTCCTGGCGCGCGTGCGCGGCGCCGTTTGACGGGTCGCGCGCCAGAGTCAGGATGGCGCGCTCATGGGGCTCCGGAACATCGCCAACTCGCTGCTCGGCTTCGCGCTGCTGACAGCGCTGTGGATCACCTCCCTCTCGTTTGTTTCCAGCCGAGCGACGGCGACCGGACTAGTCGCGGACCTTGGCGCCCAGGCGCTTAACCCCTGGCTGGTCAAGCAGGGCCTCGGTCTGACGCCCAAAGGGTACACGCTGCTGGAGTCGGCGGCCACCGCGCACCCTGACCAGGCGCTGCCGATCAGCTTCATCCGGCCAGAGGTGCTGGGCTCGACTATCAAAGGTCTCGATTATCAGCAGGGTGTATACGCGATTTACAAGTCAGTCGCAGGCGCGTTCTATGATGGCGGCGCGAACGCTGTCTTCGCGCTACCCGCCAGCGTCACCCAGGTTGCGCAGACGCTCGCGCTCTTCCCGCAACTGTACAATTCCCAGATCAAGTCGATTGGCTTGCCCTCGTGGCTCTCGCCGTTCTTCCAGTTCACTGGTCTCTCGGTAGACCTGTTGACCGCGCAAGGGCATGCCAGAATCGTCGGTTTGCTGCCATATTTCTGGGGCGCGTCGCTCCTCTTCGCTGTGCTTACCCTACTGCTGAACATTTTCGGCGGCAAGAAGGCGCTGGCGGGCATCTTCATGGCAGTGGCGCATAGCGCCTGGCCGGTGCTGCTCGTATTCGCAGCCGCCTGGGCGGCTACGCTGTTCTTCCCGACGCAGGCGGCGCCGTACAAGGACGCGTTTGGGCTGCTGGCGGGCGCGTTTGTCCCTGTATATGGAGTGGCGGTGGGGGTTGGCCTCGCTGGCTGGGCGGTGGTCAACTTCGGTGGTTCGCTCCTCGGTGGGTTGGCCAGGCCCGCGGCGCAACCCGCTATCTCCCGCCCGCCGCAACCCGCCGCTCCGCCGCGCTACGTTCCGCCCGCGCCTTCATGGGACGACTCGCCCAGATACGACCAGCAGCCGGGATACGGGCGCCAGGCGCAGTACGGCCAACAACCTGGTTATGGCCAGGCGCAACCTGGCTATGAGCAGCAGCAACCCGGGTATGGCGAGCAATCGGGATATGCGCCGCAGCAGCCTGGGTATGGGCAGCCTCAGCAGGGATACGGCCAGGCGCAACCCGGCTACGGGCAGCAGCAGGGTTATCGCCAGCGACCGCAACCCGACTACGGCCCGCCCGCGGGGCCGGATGACCCCACCTGGCCAGCGCGATAGCGCCGCGCCGTCTTCCCGCTATCTCATGGCCCGGCCCGCAACCGTCTGGATGCGAGCCGGGCCATGAGCGTGATGCGCCACCATTCGACGCATGGCGCGGCGCGCCTACTCCTCAATGTTGCTATCGCCTGGCTACACGACGCTGACACGCGAGTGCGCGTGTGACGAAGCGCCACGCGCTACAATGTCTTGATGGGGGCGCCTGCGAAGGAGCCGGCGAGGTCCATGCGCGCGCGGCGGAGCGGCCGCGCGGGGTACAATAGAACTGGTCACAACCTGTCGCGTGGGATGAGATGCGCGACCGGCGGACGCTACACGCGTCGGAGAGACAGATGCGAAAAAAGACACGGCAGATCCACGTAGGGAATGTGCTCATCGGCGGTGATGCGCCTATCGCGGTGCAATCCATGACCACGATGTACACGCGCGATGTGGACGCATCCGTGGCGCAAATCATACGGCTTGAAGAGGTGGGTTGCGAGCTTGTGCGCGTGGCCGTGCCGGAAAAGCTGGATGCCCTGGCGCTGGGCGAGATCAAGAAGCGCATCCATATTCCGCTGATCGCCGATATTCACTATGATCCAGAGCTGGCGCTGCTCGCTATCGAGCAGGGCGTGGACGCGGTGCGTATCAACCCCGGCAACCTGCTCAAGGACAAGGCTACTGGCGGCCAGCATGCGACCTTCAAGCGTATTGTTGAGGCCGCAAAAGCTGCCGACATCGCCATGCGCATCGGTGTCAATTCAGGGTCGATAGACGCGCTGGAGCGCGGGCCGGAGATGCGCCGGGTCAGCATGCGCATGCGCGACGACGGCGTGCTGGAGCGCAGCGATCCCGCCGAAGAGCGCCGCCGCGAGCGCGAGGAGCTGACGCAGCGTATGGTCGCCAAGGCGCTGGAGTACTGCGGCTGGGCCGACGGCCTGGGCTACTACAATTACAAGGTCTCGCTCAAGTCCTCCAATGTGCTCACGATGGTGGACGCCTATCGCAAGTTCGCCGCGGCCTCCGACGTGCCGCTGCACCTCGGCGTCACCGAGGCTGGCACGCTGGTGACGGGAGCGGTGAAATCCTCCATCGGCTTCGCGCTGCTTCTGGCTGACGGCATCGGCGACACGATCCGTGTCTCGCTGACCGCCGAGCCGGAGGAAGAGATCCCTGTCGCCTACGAGATCCTGCGCTCGCTGGACCTGCGCCAGCGCGGCGTGACGTTCGTTTCCTGCCCAAGTTGCGGGCGGGTCGAGATCGATGTGCTGACCATCGCCAACGAGGTCGAGCGCCGCCTCACCAAGGTGCAGACGCCGATCCAGGTGGCTGTGATGGGCTGTGTGGTCAATGGTCCAGGCGAGTCGAAGGATGCCGACATCGGCCTTTCCGGCGGCCGCGGCAAGGGCGTGATCTACAAGAAGGGCCAGTTCCTCAAGACCGTGCCAGAGGAAGACTTCCTGAACGAAGTGCTAAAGGAAGTGGCCGCCATCCTGCCAGAGAGTGAGGCGCGGCTGGTGTATCCCGGTGAAGGCGAGCTTGGCCCGGTCAGCGCCGGACGCACCCGCAAGGCGGGAATTCCGGCCAGGACGGCGGTCGCGATGGCGGCCGCCAGCGCTGCCCCCAAGTCCCGCGGCAAACCGCTGACGATTATCCCGTCTAGCGGCGAGGCCGAACCGGGCGAATAGCCCAACGCGGCCACACTGCCAGATATCGTAGCGGCAACAATCAGACGTGCGTACGAGATAAGAGGAACGACGATGTTCTTTGGCCTCGATGATGAGCAGCGCGAGATTCAGGACCTGGTCCGCAAGTTCGCGCAGAACGAGATTGCGCCACACGCCGACGAGTGGGACGAGACGCACCATTTTCCGCGCGAACTCTTTGGCGCCATGGCTGATATGGGGCTCACCGGGATGGTCATTCCGGAGGAGCACGGAGGCGCGGCGCTCTCGCGGCTGACCGGCGCGTTGATCTATGAGGCGCTGGCGCAGGCGGATATGGCGACAGCGGTTGGGCTCTCGGTCCACAACATGGTGGCTGGGCTGATCGCACGCTTTGGGACCCAGACGCAGCGCCAGCGCTGGCTGCCGGGCATGGCCGCAGGCGAGGCGCTGGGCGCCTTCTCGCTCAGCGAGGCGCACGCTGGCTCTGACGCCGCCAACCTGAAGGCCACCGCGCGGCGCGAGGGCGATGGCTGGACGCTCAACGGCACGAAGTACTGGGTGACGGGCGCTGGACAGGCCGACATCTACGCAGTGACCCTGCGCACTGACGCGCGATCGCGCGGGCGCGGCGCCTCTACGTTTATCGTCGAGCGCGACACACCGGGGTTCAACATCGGCAAGCTGGAGCGTAAGATGGGCTTGCGATCGAGCCCGACCGGCGAGCTCATTTTCGAGAATTGCCATCTACCGGCGGACCATTTGCTCGGTGAAGTGGGACAAGGGCTGGAGGTTGCGCTTTCCTCCCTGGATGGGGGCCGTGTCAATATCGGCGCGATCGCCGTTGGCGTCGCGCAGGCGGCGCTGGATGTTGCGGCGCGCTATGCCGCGGAGCGCCAGGCATTCGGAAAGCCACTGGGAGCGTTTGAGGGCATCCAGTTCATGCTGGCTGATATGGCCATGAAGACGCAGGCCGCCCGGCTCCTAGTTTATGAGGCGGCGTGGAAAGTGGACCATCACGAACCTTCCACCATGTCCGCGGCGATGGCCAAGTGCTTCGCCACCGATACCGCGATGGCGGTGACGACTGACGCGGTGCAGGTGTTAGGTGGCGCGGGCTATGTTCGTGACTGGCCCGTTGAGCGTTTTATGCGCGACGCTAAGGTGGGCCAGATCTTCGAGGGCACGAACCAGATCCAGCGGATCATCATCGCGCGCGGACTCCTGGGAGACGCCGCCGCGTTCTGAATGACCATTTCCCGCGAGAAGTGACAGATATCACACACAAGGTAGCTGGCGTGTCAAACTCCATAGCGTATAATGCGCTACGACCCGTTTGGTACAGGACGAGGTACGCCGGGTTCCACGCCAGCTACGCGCGGTTCACATGGCTGACTCTAAGTCGAGAGAGTGGGCTTCGATGTCCGTGACCCCCGACAATCTGTCGTTTGCGTCCAGCGCCGCCGACGCGTCTGGCGCGCGCGCCGACATGGAGCGGTTGCAGCATCGCAATCGCCAGCTCGAAGAGCAGATCCAGGCCTTGACGATTGTCTTGCAGGGTGTCGCCAATACCCTCAGCGCGGAGCTCGATCTGCCTCCCCTCTTGCGCCGAATCACCCTGGTGGCGGTACGCCTTACTGGAGCGCAGGTCGGCGCGGCGTACGTCTTCGATGCCAGCGCCAACACACTGGTGGCGCATGCGGTCGAGACTGAGGACCAGGCGGCAGGCTCGAACATCTTTACGCCCCTCAGTCCGCTTGATCCCTCACAGTCCGCCCAGCTAGCGCCAGAAGATGACACCGGAGAGTTGCGGCCGCGGTTGCCGGTGGCGAACGGCATAGCAGGCCATGTCGCACGGACTGGCGAACTGACATTGATCGCCAATGCCCAGGCGGACGCGCGCTTTCCGCTCGACCAGGTGAGCCACGATGCGGCGATCCTGCGCATGCAGCCAGGCGCGCTGATGACCGCGCCCATGATGTTCAAGAGTGCGCTCACCGGTGTGCTGCAGGTCGCGCGCGCGCCCGGCGCGGGCGCGTTTGACGTCTGGAGTCTCGACCTCATGCGTACGCTGGCCTCGCAGGGCGCCGTGGCCGTCACGAACGCGCAGCTCTACCGCCGCGTCAGGCGCGAGCGCGATCGCATTATTCAGGCGCAGGAGGACGAGCGCAAACGGTTGGGACGCGAGTTACACGACGGACCGGCGCAGAAGCTGGCGCAGGTGGTCATGACCCTCGAATACGCACTGCAATTGACAGATGGTGGTGAGGGCGAGGCCGCGCGGGCAGAGGTAGCGCACGGGCGTGATACCGCGAATGATGCGATGCGTGAGATTCGCAACCAGTTGTTCGATTTGCGACCGCTGGCGCTGGACGCTGAGAACGGTGGTCTCGTCGCCGCGCTCAAGGCCTTCATCAAGCGGTTCACGAAGGGGCCGGGGCCGGAATTCACGCTGACGGCGGAATACCCCGAGCGTCTCTCGCATAACACCGAGGTGACCGCCTTCGCGATCATCCAGGAGGCGGTGAACAACGTCCTCAAGCACGCGGGCGCGGCGCATTGCTGGATCGATGTGCGCGAGACCGAAGACCAGCTGATCGCTACCGTTCGCGACGACGGGGCCGGATTCGACCCCGACCAGGTGCGCGATGAGTACGCCAGTCGTGGTAGCTGGGGCATGTTGAGCATGTCGGAGCGCGCGGGACTGATAGAGGCCGAGGTGACGGTCGCCTCGCGTCCAGAGAAGGGCACAGTGGTCACGCTCACCGCGCCGCGCCAGCCGCGCGCGAGTTGAGCCACATGCGACCCGCGTCGCGCGATGGCGCCTGGAAGTGTGCGGTCAGGAGGGCGATATGGCGGATACCATCATGATGATTGTAACCACCGGCCATGAGGTCTCGCTATCGCTGAGTAAGAGCGCGATCACCATGCGCCTCTCCGAGGCGACGTTGGAGGAGGCGCGCCGGGAGATGGCGGACTGTGTGATTCGGCGACATCATTTCTTCGTTCGCTTGTTAGCTGTGAACGCGCGACGCCGTAGGGTGAGCCGGTCGACGAAGGTGATCTCCTTCCTGGGATCGAAGGCGTCGGCGACGTCGTCCCACATTGGCGTCTGCTCGTGGAGCTCCGACCAGCGCTCCATCGGCGTTTTGCCCAGCGAGCCATGGACACGGCGGTAGTTGTAGTCCAGCACCCAGACCCCCAGATCTTCCTCCAGGCTGAAACTGTCCATGGTTGTCGTCGCGTAGAACTCGGTGAGCATCGTCTGCTGCACGCGCTCCACCTTGCCATTGAGATGCGGTGTGCGAGGCGGAATCGGCCGGTGTTTGATGCGCATTTCGAAGAGCAGATCGCGGACCTTGTAGGCCATGAACTCCGTCCCATTGTCGGTCTGCAGGCGCTGGATCGGGAACGGAATGCTGTCGAAGATCAGGTCAAAGAAGTCGAGCGTATTGGCTGCGGTGCGCCGAGAGTAGAGCGCCGCGACCAGGTAGCGCGTGCAGTCATCAATGAAGGTGTACTGATAGAGGCCAGTCGCCAGCTTCATCGTATCCATCTGCGCTCGTTCGCCTGGCAAGGCAGCGTTGTAGCGCAGGGGCGTTTGTGGACGCTTCGGGCGTCGCAGTGGTGGGACTTCATGCCGTTTGAGAACCATGTGGATAGCTTCGAGTCCGACATGATACTGGTGCTGTCGTCGTAGTTCCTGCTGGATCCGTCGCGCGCCGAAATTGCGCTCGCGGCGCAGCTCCAGGATCCATACTTCCTCTTGCTCATGGATCTTGCGCTGCGGACTGGTCTTGGGGCGACGGCTCTGAGCAACCAGTCCAGCCTCGCCCTGTTGATCATAGCGCCGCAGCCATTTGCGCAGCGTTGGGCCGGAGATCCCACAGCGACGGCACACCAAGCCGACGTCGCGGGTCTCTTCATAGAGCCGGATCCATGTTAGCCGACGCTGTGCTTCCTTCTGCATGGAAGCATACTAGCATAAAAATGATGTCGCCGAATCACACAGGCGGACGACAAGGATGTGTCCGCGGACGGTTGGGCGGGCAATCTGGCGCGCTTCGTGACCAGATCAGTAGAAAAGCTCTTGCGCTCCAGCATCGAGTATCCGCTGGCCGATATCACCGCTATCAGCGATGACAACGGGACCATCACCTTCAGCTACCGCTCGCAGCGCATCCTGGCGTTTGAGGATGTCATGATCGGTGTTTCCAGGAGCCGCAAACAGGCGCTGGCCAGCTTCAGTCCTGCGGATGCGCAAGCCTTTGTCGCGCGGGCGCGTGAAGTGATGGGGCAATAAAGGCGTGTAGTAGCCAGGTGATGCGCCCGTCCCAGACGCAAGCGCCCCACGTTATAGATGTTTTGCCCGTGACACCACGAATTCAGACGCAGATTCGTTTGAACAGATGAAGCATGTGCTCAACTAACCACCCTTGGGATTGATCGTCGTGAGGTGGCGTGATCTCTCCTCACGTTGGCCGCCTGGCTGCGGGGCGGGCTCACCAATGGCGTTTGGTTAGGCGAGATAACTCGCGCCGCTTCGAGACGCGAGGACGATTGAAAATAGTCACTTTCACCCAATAATGGACCGAGAGTAGGCGACGCGGTCACATCCGCGTGCTATTTCTCCTGCCAACCTATCTCCTCGCGGTTCGTCATGGAACGTATGCGAGGCATGTGGGGGTGAGGAGCGGAGACAGGAAACGTGAGTACCTCAGACATCGTTGACGCACCGCCCTCTGACGCGCCCATTCGGGACACGAAGTGGTTTACGTTCCTTATTACGAAGCCGTTGCCGCTGATCCTCTTGCTCCAGGCAGCTACATCGCTTGCTTTGCTCCACAACACCGCCTTTGAAGACGAGGCGCTCTATGTACACGCTGGCACACAAATACTGCGCTCACTCACAGGTGGGCCACGTACTCCGTCGGACTACACCTTCTTCTTCTCGGGGTATCCCTATTTCTTCCCATTACTGGCAGGTGTCTTGAATCAGTTCGGCGGGCTGCAGACAGTGCGTCTGTTCAGCCTGGCGTGCATGCTTGTGACCACAGCCTGCGTCTACTTCGTGAGTCGCAGACTATACACTCCAGCCAGCGCGTACGCAGCCGCTTGTCTCTTCGCCTGCGCTGGACCTACGCTGTATCTCAGTCTGTTCGCTACGTTTGACGCTTTAGCTGTGATGCTGGTGGCTCTAGCCACTGCCATGGCGGCCCTGGCGAGCGAAACACAAACACCAGGCGGCATGACGGCTGCGGCCGGGGTGGCGGCGCTACTCGTGTTCGCAGTCGCCGCAAAGTACGCCGCGCTCCTCTTTGTGCCCTTTGTCATCGCCTTTATGCTGGCCCGCGCCATCGAGCATCTGGGTTGGAGACGCGCGCTGCTGCTGTTGGGCGTCACCCTTGGTACGCTCGTTGCTTTCGTTGCGGTACTGGCATTTACACTTCCTCCTGACGTGCTGCACGCGCTGCGTTTCACGACGACCAATCGCACAGCCATCCTGCGGTCACCTATTTCTAGTTTGCTGAGCATCATCTTGTCACTTGGTGGCTATATTTGGGCGATGAGTCTAATCGGCCTGATATTTAGCCCCAAGAGGCTGCGACTTGTGACGATCGTGTTGTTCGTCGCGTCCCTGGCCGCTCCCGCCTACCACCTGTACAGTGGTGAGACTGTCTCCCTGCATAAGCACATTGATTTTGGATTATTCTTTGCCGCGCCAATGGCGGGATACATGGTGACTGAGCTTGTGACCGGCTTCGTGCCACGGATTCAGACACGCATAGCAGTCATCGTCATTCTTCTGGGGATGGTGTTTATCTCGGGCGCGCAAAACGCCATGACCTGGTACCATATCTGGCCGGACGCGACCCAGCTTGTCAGTAGCATGCGCGCGCAGATTCGCGCGAAACCTGGACGATACCTCTGCCTGGACTCCCTGGTGGTGGAATACTATCTTGACGGCATGGCGCGCGATCAACAGTACACGGGGCGGTACGTCTTCGCGTATACAACGAAGCGCGGGCATAATCTCACGGGCCTGGACGCGTACAAGGCCGCGATTGGCGACGGCTATTTCACTGTTATCGAATTGCGTGCGAGCGGAGGCTTGAGTGGTGAGTTGGTTCCAGTTATCGCGGCGCAGCCGCAGTATCATTTGGTCGCCAAGATACCGTACTTCTTGGCGCATGGCTCTGGTTACTACGTGATCTGGATCAAAGGCTGAGCCAGATATGAATTCGCGCCTATCGATCCTGGCGCGCCCCATGATCAACTCAGTGATCGGGAGGTCGCCACACCGGCCGCCCGGCGCCGCAGTTGTATGGTCGCCTGGTAGTCCGACCTTCTCGCCAGATGCCAGGGATTGTGCTGGGAGAAGCGTGTGAGTATTATTGCTTAGCCTGACCTTCTCTTATGTTACAAGTCAACCTACGTCGTCGTAGTAGGATAAAGGTAAGACGTTTGCTGGCGGCCTAGTGTGGGGCGGACTTCCTTAGCGACGATACTTGCTTGCAATGTGACACGGCGCTGTGTGGCGAATGCAGGGAAGAACACATGGTTCGTGTTCGGCCGTGCCGTGAGCATTTCTCCAGAAGCTGAGCCATTCGAGCGCCGTCAAGATTCCATTACGCACAGGACTATCGGACATTCCCGGAAGGCCATCATGAGTGAGAGTACGGCTCAGACTGTTGTGAGCACGCCCCTCGCGCGCGTCCCAGCGCCCAGACCTCCAACTGATCGAGAGACGACGCTGTATTTGCGTCGTTATCCTGCGCTCTTGATCTTGTGCTCGGTTATTTCGTTCACGTGCGCGTCGTGGAGCGCCTCGCGGTTGCTAGTCTCGAATCCCGGACTGCGCTGGACGCTACCCTATCTGATCCTTACGGCGCTTTACTTCTTCATCTCACTCGTGGTCAATATTCACAAAAATGGATTCGACCTCAACGCTCATCGCGCATTGGTCAAGCAATATGCGGATGTCGCCACTGAGGCCTCTGTCGATATCTTCCTGCCGACAGCCGGTGAAGAGATAGAGGTTCTCATCAATACCTGGAATGGCGTGAGGGCGCTGTGCAGAAACCGCAAGGGGCGAGTCACGGTGTTCGTGCTCGACGACGCTGATCGCCCCGAGGTCGCTGAACTTGCTCGAATGTTTGGCTTTCAGTATTCGGTGCGTGACAATCGGGGCTGGTTCAAGAAGGCGGGCAACCTCAGACATGGGTATAACATTTCTCGCCCACTTGGCCACGAATTTGTCGTGATTTTCGACGCCGACTTCCGTCCCCGAAGCGACTTCCTCGATCAAATGCTGCCCTACTTCTACGAGAACCCCAAAGTCGGCCTCGTGCAGTCACCGCAGTATTTCGACGTCCACTACAGACAGTCCTGGCTTCAGCGTGGCGCGGGCGCGGTACAGGAGTTCTTCTATCGTTATAGCCAAGTGGCGCGGCAAAGCCATGGCGCGGCCATTTGCGTCGGCACGAATGCCGTATACCGGCGCGCGGCGCTCGATACTGTGGGTGGTACCGCGCTGATCGAGCACTCCGAAGATGTGCATACCGGGTTCAACATGCGCATGCAGGGCTGGAGCCTCACTTATGTGCCACTGGTTCTGGCGAAGGGTATTTGCCCGGACAGCATGGAGGCGTTCTTCAAGCAGCAGTATCGCTGGTGCATGGGGTCGATGAGTCTTCTTGGCTCGGCGAAGTTCTGGCGGACGTCGATGCCCATCCGTGCGCGTTTCAGCTATTTCTCTGGCTTCCTGTACTATATCCACACCGCGGTCTCGCTTTTCTTCACGCCTGTTATCCCGCTGACACTTCTCACGGTGGATGCGCATTCTGTGTCGGCGTTGCCCTATCTCCTGCTATTGCCAGCAGCGCTCTACACCTTTGTGCTCTTCCCGACCTGGCATACGGCTGATTATGGCATCGAAGCCTGGGCGGTCAAGCATGTGTATAGCTGGGCGCACCTCGTCGCGCTGATTGACCTGGTGCGCGGCGCTCCAATGGGGTGGGTCCCGACAGGGGCCAGGGACAACTCGGCTGGCGTCTCGCGTTATCGCGTGTTTCGCGTGTCGCAGGCGCTGTTCGGCTTCGGGCCGAGCCTGGTGTGGGCGCTCTTTGCGCTGTATCGCGTCGCGGTGATGTGGGAGGTGGTATTTCTTCCGCTGTGTTTCGCCGGAATGTTCGCGGTGTATATCACCGGGCGCGTAGCGTTGTTCAGGCGCCGCGCTGAAGCCAATCAGGGCTATTACATCGTGACGGGAGATGCCACTCATCCGCTCGTGGCGTTCGGCGAAGGCGAAAAGAACTGGGTCCCGTCTCTGGGAGGCCACCGTTTCGCGAACAGCGATCATGGCGGGAACGCGCTTCGCGATGAGAGTGAAGCGCAGGCGGCGCGATGATGGTCACTATCTGGCGTGCGCTCTCCGCTCAGGGCCGCAGGGCGCTGCGAACAGCCTGGCAGCTGTCTGCTCCTGTGCGCCGGACGCTGCGAACAATCTGGCCGCTCTTCGCGCCTGTGCGAAAGGCGCTGCGAACCAGTCGGGCTCGGTTGTATCTGGCGGTCGCGATCGCCGCCGTGGTACTGGCGATATTGTTCGGTCCACTCCTTTTGGAGCGCGGCGAGACCTCGACCACCGTAGCGGCAGTATCAACCGGACAGCCGGCGCCTACCCAACAGGGCGCGGCCCTGATCGCCCAGTTGGCGCTCCACGTGCACGGCAATCTCCTGGTGACACGCGCTGGACGGAGTGTCACGCTGCATGGCGTCAACCGCGATGGCTCGGATTTTCTGTGCGCCGAAGGAACGGGCATATTCGACGGCCCGATCGGGGCGAATTCGACTGCGGCTCTGCTTGCCTGGCACATCAACGCGGTACGCATACCAATGAATGAGGCTTGCTGGCTCGGCATGCCGGGTGTCCCATCGCAATATGGCGGTAGCGCCTACCAAAACGCCATTGCAGCCTACGTTCAGGCGCTGACCGAGCAGGGTATCTACGTCATTCTGGATCTCCATAAAAGCGCGCCGGGAAATGCGATCAGCGCGCATAAACTCAACCCCATGCCCGACGCTGATCATTCGGTGGCGTTTTGGAGCCAGGTCGCTACGCGGTTCCGGGGCAACGGTATGGCGCTCTTTGACTTGTTCAATGAGCCCCATGCGGTAAGCTGGCAGTGCCTCCGCGATGGCGGCTCCTGCGCAGGAGCGCCTTATCGCACCGCCGGCATGCAGACGCTGGTGGACACCGTGCGCGCGACTGGCGCCAGGAACGTGATCATGGTCAGCGGCTTACGCTACACAAATGATCTGAGCCAGTGGCTCACCTATGAGCCTCACGACCCACTCAACAATATCGCCGCGTCCTGGCATGTCTACACGCTCAACTCGGTCTGCGCCAGGACTGCATGTTATGACCGAATATTGGCTCCTGTCGCGGCCCGTGTTCCCCTCATCGCGGGCGAGTTCGGCGCAGATCAGACAGGCGCTTCCTGCCTCCAGAGTGCGGAAGACCAGGTATCGGTGATGCTTGACTGGCTCGATCAGCATCAGGCGAACTATATCGCGTTTTCCTGGAATGTCGGCAAGCAGAGGTGTGGAAGTCTCGCGCTGATCAACGACTACGCGGGCAATCCGCATGCGCCGAACGGAACGGCCTACAAAGCGCACTTGCTGGCGCTATTCGCAGCGGCGACTACTCCGCCCGAAAGCCCTCCGCATGGGCGCGTACCATAGCGGCAGCGATCCACGCTGGGATGTTCTTCGGCATCAAGTCGCGCTCAAACGCGCATGGAGCAATCGGGCAAAAGAGGCGCTAGTCCAGATACTCTTTGAGCATGCGGCTGGCGGCGGGGTGGCGCAATTTGCGGATGGCGCGCTCTTCGATCTGGCGCACGCGCTCGCGGGTGACATTGAGCCGTTTGCCAACCTCTTCGAGCGTGTAGTCGTGATCATCGATCAGGCCAAATCGCAGCTCGATCACCTGGCGCTCACGCAAGGTGAGGCTGTTGAGCGCGCGTCGCACCTCTTCGCGCAGCATCTCGCGGTCGGCGCTCTCAGATGGTCCCTCGGTATTCTGGTCTTCGATCAGGTCGGAGAGTGAGTTCTCTTCTTCGTCAGTCAGTGGCGCGTCGAGTGAGAAGACCTTCTCCGCCCAGACGAGCAGTTCCGTGACACGCTCGGGCGTGACACCGAGGCGCTCGCCAATCTCCGCTACCGTCGGCTCGTGGCCAAGTTCCTGATAAAGTTGCCGGGTCATGCGCTTGACCCGCATGACCTCTTCCATAATGTAGACGGGGAGGCGCACGGTACGCGTGCCCTCAAGGATTGAGCGCGTAATCGCCTGTTTGATCCACCACGTCGCGTAAGTCGAGAAGCGAAAGCCTTTGTTGGGGTCAAATTTGACAACGGCGCGGATGAGGCCGATATTGCCCTCGCCGATGAGGTCTTCGAGGGGAAGTCCCTGGCCGACGTAGCGTTTGGCGATGCTCACGACAAGCCGGAGGTTGGCCTCGATGAGCTGATTGCGCGCTCGAGTCTCGCCACGTTCGACCCGCTGCGCCAGATCAAGCTCACGTTGGGCGGAGAGAAGCGAGATGCGGGCTATTTCGCGCAAATAGAGCCGTAAACTATCGCTCTGGGCCATCGCGCCCATGTCGCTGACGTCGCGCTCTACGGTGGTGTCACGGTCTCCGTGCGCACTGTTCCGCTCAGGCATGTATGCGGCGGTCGGTTCTTCCATTGCCATGGTATCGCTCGTTTCTTCCGCGGATGTCGCTGGCGGAGCCTGGCGCAGTATAGCACTGGGTCATTCGCGCTTGCAAGCGACGCGGACGCGCGGAGGCGGCGCGTCGCTTGCGTGTGATCGCGCGGGAACGCCGCTACCGTTCGTCTGTCGTCAGGCAGCGGGTGTGTGCGCCGGGGTTCTGAGCATGCGCTGACCGGCGCATGTGATGTGGGGAATGATATGCGCCGTCGCCGGGCATGTCAAGCGAACAGCGGCGGGAATCTTGCGCTTTCTCTCCCCGCCGCTGGCTGTACATCTGGCCCCGTCCTGGGTTATGTGGATGGACCGTCGGGAGCCTGGAGCAGACTGAAACTGTTGCCGTACAGGTCCAGAAGCACTGCTTCGAGCCCGTACATCTGGCGCTGCGGAGGAGAGGCGAAGGTCACGCCGAGTGCGCTCAGCCGCTCGTAGTCGCCCTGGCAGTCGTCGGTCGCCAGCACCCAGGTTGTGCTCTGGCCGATGCGCTCGAGCATGCGCTTCGCGCCCTCTTCGCCGTGGAAAGCGGGATCTGGCTGCTGGAGCACGATCTCCACTTCTTGTTGGCCCACCGGGGCGACAGTTAGCCAGCGCGTCGCGCCTAGCGGCACGTCGGCGCGTTTCTCGAATCCCAATTTCTCGGTGTAAAAGCTCAGCGCCTTATCCTGGTCACGCACCAGAATCGTGACCCGGGCGAGATGAGTGATCATGGTATAGGCTCCTCACGCGCAACATCTGTCCGCTTACTCGCGGCGCCTCAGTGTACCACCAGCCGTCGCAACCGCTGCGCAATAATCCGGCAAGGCGCGGCTGGCGATGATTGACTTCGTCGCCAGTATGCGGAAGGTTTGCGAGTCATCCTTGTCTCGCGTATGCTGTCTGCTACGCCACATGTCGCCGCTTGCGCTGGGACGCGGTGAATTCGTCCTAGCCGACCACGCGCGACGCCAGCGTCAGGGTATGGCGCCGATAGGTCGCTTGATCGCCATTTGACTGTGTTGGTATCTGGGCGAGCAGTCCGAGCCGGGGAGGAGCGAGGCGCTTTGAATGACACTTTGGCGGCGCCGGGCAGGCCATGGATGACCGTGATCGGCGAAGCGCTGATAGATCTCGTTCCGGCGTGCGCGCCACTGGAGTACCGCGCACGCCCGGGCGGTAGTCCGTTCAATGTCGCGGTAGGGCTGGCGCGCCTGGGTAACCCCACGCGGCTAATGGCGCGGCTGGCGGATAACGCCTTTGGCCGCATCCTCCGGGCGCACGCCGAGGCGGAGTCCATCGATCTTTCGCTGGCGCCGCATGCGACTGAGCCGACCAGTCTGGCCGTCGTTTCCTTTGACTCCGCGGCGCGGGCTAGCTACGACTTCTACCTCACTGGCGCCGCCGACTGGCAATGGAGCGCTGAAGAATTGGCGCGACTGGGTCCGGGCGCCGGCGTGTTGCACTTCGGCTCTCTCGCATCCTGGACTCCGCCCGGCAGCGCGCGCATTCACGCGGTGGTCGGGTCGCAGCGGGCGCACGGGCAAGCGCTCATCAGTTATGACCCCAACGTCAGGCCGAATCTGCTTGGCGACCCTACGCAGGCGCGCGCGACCGTCGAAGCGAGTGTGGGCGTCGCGCACATCGTCAAAGCCAGCAGCGAGGATATCCACTGGCTCTACGCTGGCATGAGCATCGATCATGTGGCCGCCCACTGGCTCGAGCTCGGAGCGTCGCTAGTCGTCATGACCGAGGGCCACAAGGGCGCACGCGCATTTCGCGCTGAAGGCGGCGCCGTGCGCCGGCCCGGGCGTGAGGCGCGCGTGGTGGATACGGTTGGCGCGGGCGACGCGTTCACCGCGGGCCTTTTGAGCGGCCTGGCGCGGCGTGAGCTTACGCGCCCAGAGCTCCTCGCGGATATCTCAATGGCAGCGCTGTGTGATGTCCTTGACGAAGCGATCCTCGTCTCAACGTTGACCTGCGAGCGACAGGGCGCTGACCCACCCACCGCCTTGCGCGCTGGCGACTGGACGCCAAGGAAGCTGGAAGTGTCTGATGTGGGGTATCCATCGTAGGTTCCAGAGCTTGCTCCACGTCGTGCGCGTGAGGCGAGCCCTGGAACCTGGGGCCGCGGCTAGAGACGGCGCGTAGTCTGCGGATCGAACAGGTGGACTTTGATAGGATCAATCGCCAGGGCGACTTTCTCGCCGGGCTTGAGGACCGCGTCTGGCGCGATGCGCACCGTAACGCCCTTTGTCTCTGAATGCTCCGAGACCATGACGCCCGCCATTTGCAGGTAGATCAACTGTTCGTTGCCCAGGTGCTCGACTACGTCCACTGTGCCGGTTAGCGTGTTGGGCTCGCTCTCGCTTGCCAATCGCAGGTCTTCCGGACGTACGCCGACGATAACCGCGCGCCCGCTCTCGCCCGCCTCTCCCAGCGCCGCTTCGGTCGATGCGCTGGGCAATGTGACCGTGCGATCGGCGATGGTGAGCGCTGTGTCGGATCCGCTGCGCTTGATCACGCCATTGAAGAAGTCCATCGAGGGGCTGCCGATAAACCCGGCCACGAAGAGATTCGAGGGCCGGTCGTAGAGCTCCTGTGGCGTGCCAAGCTGTTGAATCAAGCCCGCGTTCAGGACCGCGATGCGGTCGCCCATCGTCATCGCCTCGACCTGGTCATGAGTCACATAGACGAAGGTCGTCTGAGTCGTTTGATGCAGGCGGGCGATCTCTGTGCGGGTTTGCACACGGAGTTTGGCGTCAAGGTTAGAGAGCGGCTCATCCAGAAGAAAGACTCGCGGGTCGCGCACCAGCGCGCGGCCGAGGGCGACGCGTTGCCGCTGGCCGCCGGAGAGCGCGCGCGGACGTCGGGGCAGATATTCTTTGATGCCCAGCATGTCGGCGGCGCGCTGGACGCGGCGGTCGATCTCGTCTTTCGGCGTGCCGCGCAGCTTGAGACTGAATGCCATATTGTCGTAGACGGTCATGTGCGGATAGAGCGCGTAGTTCTGGAAGACCATCGCGATGTTGCGGTCTTTGGGGGAGACATCGTTGACAACCTGGTCGCCGATGTAGAGCGAGCCTTCGCTGATTTCCTCCAACCCGGCGATCATGCGCAGGGCGGTGGACTTGCCGCAGCCGGAGGGACCGACCAGAACAAGGAACTCATGGTCACGGATGTGCAGGTTGAGGTCAGTGATGACTGGCGGATTCTCGCCGTAACGCTTGTAGACGTGATCGAATCGGACGTCTGCCATTGACGCATGCTCCTCTCAAATCCGTACGACGTCGCGCGGTTTGCGATCAATCCTGGACGCCGCCGCCTCCCAGGCCAGACATCGGGTACGCTGCGCAAGGAAGTATGCGAAGGACGCCAGCGCGATGATCACCACAGACGACGCCGCGCCTCTAAGCGTCGTGGACAGTGAGACTCGGGTGATGAGGCTCATCAACACGAGTCCGATCGAAGGTATGGTGAACCACTCCATCGCCAGGCGGCTGGAACGCGTGCGAGCATTGTCCTCTTTCCACGCGGCCAGGGGTATGGAAGCAGCCGGTGACCGCGGTATCCGGCGACCCTAGGGAAGTAGCGATCTACCAGACAGCGTGAGCGCGGGCCCAAAGGCGCGCGTCATGGGTTGGGCAGACATCCAGTCATGCTCAAGCGCCAGTATACAGCAAACACTATACCGGAAGTGAGAGACGCGGGGCCTACGCTAGGGGGTGTCCACCAGCGCGGACTGCGGTAACGAACCGTCTCGCCATCGCCGCTGTGTAACCCCGGCAATTAGTTGACAGTTCAACTGTTCTCTGGAATACTAACTGTACATGATGCGGCGCGATTAATCAACGGCGAACACAGCGGAGTGGGAGACGGCGCTATGGCTACCGCATTTGACTACTTCTTCGGCCCCTATGTCACCCCACAGGAGCAGCGCCTGCGGGCGGTCAGTCTCAATGGTGTTGCCCATGCCAGTGAGATTGCTCCAGGTGACCCAGCGCCCGGCCAGCCGGTCACACTGTCGATCATCACCGACGCCGACTTGCCTATCGACCGGGTTGCCGTCTATTTCACCACGGACGGATCAGATCCTGGTGGAGCGCTTGGGACGCCCACGAGCGGGCAGGTGGCGCTGGCGTCTACCGCGGCGGGCGCCAGCGGGCAAGTCGGCCCCACGCGTGTCCGGCGCTGGCAGGCGACGCTACCTGGCCAGCCGGATGGCGCGCTCGTGCGCTACCGCATTGACGCCTGGAGCGCTGCGGACACTAGCCGGCGCTGGCTGGCCGACGCCATTGATCCGCTCGGCGCTCCCGCTCCCGCTCCCGCGGGCCGCGAGTTCGCCTACCACGTCGATCGCCGCGCGGCTCCAGATTGGGTTCACGATGCGATCGTGTACCACGTCTTTGTAGACCGCTTCGCTGTGGCGCACGACCAGCCGCCGATGCGCGAGGACGCGGGCCTGGCGGAGTTCCACGGTGGCACGCTGCGAGGCGTCGCGGAGAAACTCGACTATATTGCCAGCCTTGGTGTGAACTGCCTGTGGCTCTCGCCGGTGATGGCGAGCCCGACCTACCATGGCTATAACCCCAGCGACTATGAGAATGTCGCTCAGCGATACGGCTCAAATGATGACCTGCGCGCCCTGATCGCGGCCGCTCACGCGCGAGGCATCCGAGTGCTGCTCGATTTCGTCGCCAACCACACCTCGAATGAGCATCCCGCGTTTCTCGCCGCGCGCCAGGGAACGACGCCTGAAGCCAGGGACTGGTATACCTTCGGGAGTGAATACCGCAACGGGTACCTGACGTTCTTCGACGTCGAGGGAATGCCGGTTCTCAAAACCGACTCATCTGCCGTCCGCGGCTATCTGATCGACGCCGCGCGCCACTGGCTGACCGACTTCAATGCCGATGGCCTTCGACTGGATAACGTCTCTGGCCCGGCGCACGCCTTTTGGACGCATTTCCAGGAGGGCGTCAAACAGACGCATCCCGATGCTCTGACTCTGGGCGAAATCACCGGCGCCATGACGGATATCTCGACATACGACGGCCGCCTGGACTCGTCTATGGATTTCCCATTGACGCGTGAGATACGCCGGGTCTTCGCGCTGCGTGAAGCGCCACTGGACGAGTTGCTGAGGTCACTGGCGGCCCATGACGCGAGGTTGCCCGCGTTGATGGCTCCGGCGCGCCTGCTCGACAACCACGACATGCATCGCTTTCTCTGGCTGGCCGAGAACGATACCCGCCGGCTCAAGCTGGCGCTAGCGTTTCTTCTCTCGATGACAGGCTTTCCTGTCCTGTATTACGGGACCGAGGCAGGCCTTTCCCAGCGCGCCGGTCCTCCAGGCCAGGACTCGTTCGCCCGCGAGCCGATGCTCTGGGGCGCGCGCCAGCAGGTGGATGTGCTCGATCGCACTCGCTGGCTGATCGCCCAGCGTGCGGAGCGCGTCTCCCTCCGGCGCGGACTCATGGCGTCTGTGTCCATGGAGCGAGCCGGAGACGCCCCGGAACAATTGGGCGCGCTGGCGCGGTGGCGCGATAGAGAGGCCACTATCCTTGTCATCAACAACGCTGAGAGCCCGGCCCTGTTCACCATCGAAACGGCGCGCTTGCCGTTCGCTGTGCGCCCTGACGCGCGCATATCCGGGCATGCGCTGGCGCCTGACGGGCTCGGGCCACTTACGGGGTTGACGTCCTCACGGTTGGAAGGCGCCCTGGGACCGCTGAGCGCGGCGATCATCTATGTGGATTCGGCGGGTCAATGAGGCCGTGTACAAATTGTGACTTGCCAACAGTTGACAAGTAAACAGTTGGTAGGTATACTCTCCAGTCGAGAGCGGTCGGTATTGCGGCATCCTGTCTGACCTGGACAACGGAGCGCTTGACATGTTCTAATTTTGTCAAGCTGTTCTGTCGTGAAGGCGCCTGACAGGGCAGGCTGTACTCCCTGTATGGACTTCTAGAATCCTGACAAGAGAGGAGTACATGTGCGCACCCCAGTCACAGCTGAATCTGAACCCGAGGAGCAGCTGTATCTCTTGCTGACTGATCTGTTCTATCTGCTCGACGACACTGACCGCCAGTTCTTTGGGGAGTATGGCCTCAGCACCCGGCAGTTTTGGGCGCTGCACCACCTCAGCGAAACCGACGACATGTCTATGATCGATCTCAGCCGGCTGTTGTTCACTGATAAGAGCAACGTCACCGCGATCGCGGATAGACTGGAGGCCTCCGGGCTGATCAAGCGGCGTCCCGCGCCGCAGGATCGCCGCGTTATCCTGCTCAGTTTGACCCCAGAAGGCTCTGAGCGTTACGCGCAGGTGCTGGCCGCACACCAACAGCGCATCGGGATGCTGATGGGAAGCGATCGCAAGGCCCTGCGCCAGATCATTCAAAGTCTCGAGCCCATTCGAAGCCGCTTAGCGCAGTACTTGCATCCCAGCGCCCAGCCGGCGACACGCGGCTAGATCTGGCTCGTTCCGGTCGGGCGCGCTCACGCAAGTTCCTGACCTTCCCAATCAGCGTAGCGAACTGGGCGGAACTGGGCGCACGAATGTTCATGCGCCCCGCAACCATGACGCTTCCGCGTGGATGCTCCGCTCATATGTCGAGGAGGACTGATCCCAATGTTGTCGAAACGCGTCCTGGGTGTAGTCACAACGACCGCGGTTGCTGGCTCACTGCTGTTGACGGCCTGCGGTGGCGGTGGCGGTAGCTCCAGCGTCTCCTACAGTGGCAACCTGACTGTCTGGCACGACTGGAGCGGCGCCTATCTCACGGCAAAGAAGGCCATCGTGCAAAAGTACGAGCAACTCCATCCGGGCGTCAAGATCACACTGGTGAACCAGAGCGATGACACGAAGACCACAGCCGCTGTCAAGGCTGGCACCGGCCCGGACATCGTCCAGGACCCGGTAGACCACGTTGGCAGTCTCGCCGCGGCCGGCGTCATCGTGCCGATTGACCAGTACGAGTCTGCGAGCGATCTGACCAGCACGTATACCACGACGGCGGCCCAGAGCGTGCAGTACAACGGCCACGTCTACGGCGTGCCGGAGGTCAGTGAGATCCTGACGATCATGTACAACAAGTCGCTGATCACGGCCGACCAGCTGCCGAAGACCACCGACGACATGTTTAACTTCGAGAAGACCTACTCCGCGGCGCATCCCGACTCCTACGGCATCGTCTGGGATGTCAACAACGTCTATGTTGACGCGGGCTTCTTCTATGGCTACGGCGCGACGTTGATGGACGCCAACGGCAACACCACTGTCTCGTCCTCGGCTGGCGTCGCCGCGGACACATACATCGCGCAGTACAACAAGATACTGCCCAAGGACCTCACCGGCCAGACCGCGACGGCGCTCTTCAATGGTGGCAAGGCCGCGGCGATCATTGACGGCCCGTGGGCGTACACCGGCTACCAGCAGGCGATTGGCTCCAGCAACCTCGGCTTCGCCACCCTGCCAGTCGTCAACTCGACCAACCAGCCCGTGAAGCCGTTCGTTGGCGGCAAGGCCTTCATGTTGACTCGCAACGCCAAGAACCCGGCGCTGGCGATTGACTTCATGAAGTTCTTCACCAATGCCTCCAACCAGGCTTCGATGTGCGCCACGACCGGCGAGATCCCGTCGAACCTCGCCGCCGGCCAGGATCCGCAGATCACCGGCAATGCCGCCATCAGCGCCTTCGTCGCGCAGGTGAAGACCGGTGGCGTTCCCTTCCCGAACACTCCGTACATGAGCCAGGTGTGGGGTCCGTTGCAAAAGGCGCTGACCGCCGTGTGGCAGAACTCTGAGACACCGTCCACCGCGCTCAGCCAGGCGCAATCGACCATCGAACAGGGCGTGCAGCAAATCAAGTCGGCACAGGGCTAGCGCGTTCCTCAGCGCACGGTCACCCTTTCGGTTACTCCCCCGCGCTGGTACTATACTGGCACGGGGGAGTCACCCATACCGTCCATGCACGTCGGGAGATTCGCGACCCGCTTTCTCCCCCGAGCCCATCTCCTCCGAGCTCATCTCCGCCGCCAGAGTCACGCTTGCGAGCAGCGTACCGCGGCGCACGGATCTTCCGTGTACAACGGTGTGGTGGGCGACAACGCCGGCGTTGTCACTGTGACGCTCCTCCAGAAAGGTAGGCGCCCAGATGCTCAAAGTAGGACGGCTGACCATCGCGACGTATCTGTTGCCCACCTTCCTCGTCATCGCGCTGATCAATCTCTATCCCATCTTCTACACGTTCAATCTGTCGTTCACCAACAAGACCACCTTCAACCAGCTGACCGGCGATTACCACTACACCGGTTTCCAGAATTTTGGCTATGTGATCTCGCAGCTTGGCCCTGATTTCATCCAAGTGCTCTTCATTACCGTGCTCTACGTGATCGCTTGCGTGGCGCTCTATGTCACGCTTGGGCTGGTCACAGCGATGGCGCTCAACCATCCAAAGGTGCGCCTGAGGGGCTTCTGGGGCAACGCGCTGATCCTTCCGTGGACCGTGCCGACCTTCGTGACAGCCCTGATCTGGAAGTTTCTCTACAACTACAATTTCGGCCCGATCAACCAGCTAATCCGCCTCTTCACCAACAACCCCAAGGCGGGCATCCTCTGGCTCGATCAGCCATTACCGGCGTTTATCGCAGTCGTTGTCGTCAACATCTGGATGTCCTACCCATTCTTCATGGTCGTCTCGCTCGGCGCGCTGCAATCCATTCCTACCGAGCTCCTGGAGGCGGCCAAGGTAGACGGCTCAACGGCCTGGCAGCGCTTCCGCTATGTGACGCTGCCGCTGCTGCGCCCGGCGCTGCTGCCGGCGACGATTCTGAGCTCGATCACCGCGTTCCAGATGTTCAACACGGTCTTCCTCATCACCGCGGGCGGCCCGTTCACCAGCGGCAACATCAACAAGCCTGGCTCGACCGAGTTCCTGATGGTCTACATGTATGACCGCATCGAGAACGGCGGCAACTTCTTCGTCCACTATGGGCACGTCGCCACCATCGCCGTGCTGGTTTTCGTCATCCTCTTCGTGCTGACCATGCTGAGCCTGCGCTTCACCAACATCGCGAAGGAGTCATGACCATGAACGAGCAACCAGTGCGCATGGCTTCCTCGAACGCGGTCTCTACCGCGGCGGGGGCGAAGGTCGGAGAGGGCGTCGAGCAGATCCCGCTGGCGGCCGAGCTTTTCGAGCGCGTGCGGCAGAACATCGGGGTGGCGGGAATCTATGTGTTCCTGGCGTTCATGGTCGTGTTCTCGCTCTTCCCCATCTACTTCGTGTTGCAGGCGTCGCTCAACGCCACGCAGGCGCTGATCACGACCCAGTTGCAGCTCATCCCGAGCCGCCCAACGCTCGGTAACTATGTTTACGTTATCGCGCAGGAGCCATTCCTGCGCTGGATGTGGAATTCGATCCTCGTCTGCGCGCTGGCGACAGTCTTCGCGCTGGTCTGTGCGACGACTGGCGCGTACGCGCTCTCGCGTTTCCGCTTCCGCGGGCGCCAGTCCAGTCTGCTCGTGCTGATCGCGTTGCAGACCTTCCCTGGTCTGCTGGCGATCTACGCCTACTATGACATCCTCAGCGCGGTCCACCTCGACGGCACGCCGGTCGGTCTGGCGCTGGTCTACGCCGCTGGCAACATTGTCTTCGGCGTCTGGAATATCAAGGGCTACTTCGACACGCTGCCTATCGAGCTCGAAGAGGCGGCGCGGGTGGATGGCGCCTCGTATTTCGGCACGTTCTGGCGGATCATTCTGCCGCTCTCCGGGCCGGCGTTAGCAGCCTCGGCGCTCTTCATGTTCATCGGCGGATGGAACGAGTTCGTGCTGGCCAAGCTAATCCTGAACCCCGACCCTAATTCGTTGACCGTGCCGGTCGGCCTGTTCCAGTTGCAGCAGGACCAGTACACGCCGTGGGGCTATTTCGCCGCCGCGTCTGTGATCGTCAGCGTGCCGCTGATGCTGCTGTTCCTGTACCTCCAGCGATTCTTCCGGTCCGGCCTGACCATTGGTAGTGTTAAGGGCTAGTGGACGGCGCTGTTCTGAAATGGCGGGCGCGATGGCGAGCTCCTCGCCGCGCGCCCGTTCACTACGGAGCCTGGGAGGAGACGCCGCATGTCCAGGCCGTCGGTCGCGCTGCCGCGCTGGCGTCAGGTAGCGCAGTCGCGCGCATTCCTCATCGTCTGCCTCATCGTGGTGGTCATCGCCGTCGCGCTGGCGGCTATCGCGCCGCGCCTCGCGGGTCCAGGGGCACGCGGGGGCGCGCAGGCGTATTGCGCCGCGCCGCGCGCGAGCCTGCCTAGAGGCTCCGGCGATTTCAAGACCGGATTCATCTACCAGGTCATGCTCGACCGCTTCTTCGATGGCGACCACGCCAATGACAACCCGCAGAGCGCTCCGGGCCTCTATGATTCCACCCACCAGAACTGGAAACTATATTGGGGCGGTGATCTCAAGGGGCTCACCGAGAAGATTCCGTACATCGCGGGCATGGGCGCGACGGCCGTCTGGATCTCGCCGCCAGTGGAGAACGTCTCGACTGGACTGGACTACGGGGATGGAAACGGCCCACAGGCGGGATATCACGGCTACTGGGCGATAGACGACTATCGCATTGACCCACACCTGGGGACCTGGGCCGACTTCGACACCTTCATCGCCACTGCGCACAGGGCCGGCGTCAAGGTGATGGTAGACTTCCCGGCCAACGACTCTAACCCGCGTGAGATCGGGCAGTCCGGCGCGATCTATAAAGACGGCGTCCTCGAGGCCAGCTATAACAACGACCCCGCCGGCTGGTACCACCGCGACCCGAGCATCTCCAGCTTCACCGATATGTACGACCTGGAGTACGGCACGCTGGCCGACCTCGCGGACTTTGCGCAGGAGAACCCGGCGGTAGACGCCTATCTCAAGGGCGCTATCGCCCAGTTCATCGCGCACGGCGTGGACGGGATTCGCTTCGATGCCGCCAAGCACATTCCCGGGCCTACCGGCGGCTGGCTCCGCACGGTCGCCGATAGCATCGAAGCCACTGGCCCGCACTATCTCACCGGCGAGTGGCAGGTGACCGACCCTACCGACCTGACCTATCCAAGCGCAGTCCGCTTCGCGAATAATAGCGGTATCTCGCTGCTCAATTTCTCCGTCATGAACGCGCTGGACGACGCCTACGCTCGCGGATCGCTCTCCGGCGCCGTGGAAGTGGATAGCGTCCTGCGGACGGAGGCGCGCGATCTCACCTGGCCAAACGACCAGGCGAATTTCATCGACAACCACGATTTCCAGCGGTTTCTCTCGCTCGACAACAACCACACCGACCTGCATGCGGCGCTGGCGGCGCTGATGACGATCCCAGGCGCGCCTGTCATCTACTACGGAACCGAGCAGTATCTGCACAACGATACGCAGGGGGGAGGGGACCCATACAACCGTCCGATGATGGCGAGCTTCGACACGACCACGCCGGCCTACCGGCTGATCAGCTGCCTCTCAGCGCTGCGCCAGTCGAACCCGGCGCTGCCCTATGGCTCCTATGCGCCGCTCAAGGTCACGCGCTCGGTCTTCACCTTCCAGCGGCAGTTTGGCGCGAGCGTTGTGGTCGTCGCCATCAACGACGGCGCGAGCGACAAGACGCTGAATCAGGTGACGACCGCGCTGCCTGCCGGGACTTATCATGACTACCTCGACGGCAAGTTCCACGGCGCGACGCTGACTGTGGGCGCGGGTGGCGTAACACACGCGCTTGCTTTGCCTGCCGGCAGCGTGGCCATCTGGCAATACACCACCGCGAGCTCCTCGACGCCGCGCATTGGCGGCATCGGGCCAGAACTGGCTCGCGCCGGTGAGACAATTGCTATAGACGGCCAGGGATTCGCCGCGAGCGATACGGTGAAGATCGGCCAGTATCAGGCGCAAATCACCGCCGCGACCGCGGATTCGATCACCGCCAAAGTCCCTGATATGCCTGGCGGCGCCTATCAGGCGCAGGTCTGCGCGGGAACGGTGTGCAGCCCGGGGTACGCGCTCAACGTGGCTTCTGGCCCGCAGATGCCCGTCAACATCACTGTCATTGGCCTGCCGGGGCTCGCTCCGGCCCAACAACTCTACATCACAGGCGACGCGCCTGAACTGGGTGGTGGCTCCACAGCGACCAGCGCGGCGCTGGGGCCGATGCTCTCACCGGCGACAGCAAGCGTGAGCCGCTTCCTGCTCGTCAGTCTGCCCGCTTGCAAGACGCTGTCCATTGCCTTCGAGGCGGTGGATCTGAGCGGCAATGTGCTCTCTGAGGGCACGACACACACGCTGACCATACCCTGTCAGGGCGAGGGCGCGGCGACATTCACCTGGGGGCGCTAGCCGTGCAGAATCGTGAGCGCGTTCGCTTCCGGGCGCTCGCCACCGGCCTTTACTTCGCTCACATGAATCAACATTGCGCCTCGCGCGCTGGGAGATCGCAGAGACATGTATGACCTCGCGCTCTGGCATGGTCCACGTGCGCCGTATGCTTACCCGCTGACTGACGAGCGCCTGCGCGTTCGCCTGCGCGCCGCGCTGGGTGACCAACGGCGTCCAAGCATCGAGTGGAGCGACCGCCAGGACTCGCATGGCCCGGACAATAAAGCGCCCATGCGCTGGCTGGCGGACGACCAGCAGTTCCGCTATTGGGAGGCGGATGTCACGCCAGTTGAAGGTCGCGTGCGCTATGTCTTCCGGCTCGATCATCCAGAGACGCCGGAGTCCGCGCCGTCCTGGTTCGGGGAGAATGGCGCTTCAACCACGCGTCCCGGCGCAGAGTGGCCCGACGGATATTTCCACTGGCCATACATCCACCCAGAGCGGCTGGCGTCCACTCCCGCCTGGCTGCGGCGCGCGATCTGTTACGAGATCTTCCCGGACCGCTTCGCACGCGGCCAACCGCCGATCGCGCCGGACATGGCGGGGCGCTGGCCAGGCGCGCCGACACACAATGCCTTTTGGGGCGGTGACCTGGCGGGCGTGCTGGACCGGCTGAATTACATCCAGGCGCTGGGCATGAACCTGATCTGGCTCACGCCGATCTTCCAGGCGCCTTCGAACCACAAATACGATACCGAGGATTACGGGCGCATCGACCCGCATTTCGGCGACGAGGCGCTCTTCAACCGGCTGGTCGGCGATGCGCGGCGGCGCGGGATCGGCGTCGTGCTGGATGGTGTCTTCAATCATTCGGGATTCCTGTTCACCCCCTGGCAGGACGTCGTGGCGCGCGGCCAGGACTCGCCGTACTGGGGCTGGTTCGATGTGCGCGGCGCGCGGCCCGACCGCTCGCGTCGCAACTACCGCACCTTCGCCCACACCGCGTGGATGCCGCGCTTGCGGACGGCGAATCCAGAGGTCCAGGCGTATCTGATCGAGCGCGCGAAGCGCTGGACGCGCATGGGCATCGCCGGTTGGCGGCTCGACGTCGCCGATGAGGTAGACCCCAGTTTCTGGCGGGCGTTCCGCCGGGAACTTCGGGCGATCAACCCGGATCTCTATCTTGTAGGTGAAATCGCTTATGACGCCGGCCGCTGGCTGGAGGGCGACCAGTTCGACGGCGTGATGAACTATCCGCTGCGCCGCGCGCTCTTGCAGTTCGCCGCGCCAGGAGACCGCGACACGCCCGGCGCGCCCCCGCCTTCCGAGCGGCTGGGCGGCGCGGATTTCCTGGCCATGGTCAGCCGCGTGCGGACCTGGACGCCCGGCTGGGCGGACGCCGCCGCGCTCAACCCGCTCTCAACACACGACGTGCCGCGCTTTCTGACTGCGGTAGGAGGCGACGAGGCGCGCTGGCGACTCGGGTTGACCTTCCTGATGACCGCTGAGGGTGTGCCGCTGGTCTATTACGGTGATGAGGTCGGCCTGGAAGGCGGATACGACCCTGACACCCGCCGTCCGATGCCGTGGGACGCCGCCAGCCAGCGACCCGAGATGCTGACGCACACACGAACGCTGACACGCCTGCGAGCCGAGACTCCAGCGTTGCGGGGCTCCGGATTCCGGCCGCTGGCCACATTTGACCGGCGCGTCGCGGTCTATCTACGCGGCGTGGATGGGCGCGAGGAGTTGAGGGACGAGCGCGGCGCGCCGTCCGAGACGACCAATGAGGTCGCGCTGATCGCGCTCAATCCGCTTGATGAGGTCGTTACAGTCGAGCTGGAGTGGGACGAACTGGCGCGGCCCGCGCTCCCTGGCGCCCTGACGTGGCCGGCTGGATCGCTGAGGGCGACTGACTTGCTCACCGGCGGAACACAAGAGCTGGCGGGCGCGGAGGCTGGCGGGCGCGTCCGGCTGCAGCTGGAGCCGCTGGGCGCGCTCATTCTGGCGCCGGCTTAAGCCGCCCCCGCGCGGGCTGGCTTCGCCGCAAGCTTGACCCGATCCGAGCCGGGCTAGTACACTGACAGGACGGCTGCGCCACGGCGGCGCCCTTGGGGCCACACCGTTTCCCGCCTTCTTCCTGCTTGCCTGTTGCGGTATCGGCCGGCGGCCCATGGCCGGCGCGATCAGGAGACTAGGTTCCATGACAATCACATGGTCGCGCGCTGGCGGCGTGCTCGCGCATCCGACGAGTCTTCCCGGCCCTCATGGCGTGGGCGACCTGGGGCCGGGAGCGGACCAGTTCTTCGATTTCCTCGCCACTGCGGGGCAGACTCTCTGGCAGACGCTGCCACTGGGACCGACGGGCTATGGCAACTCGCCGTACGCCGCCCTTTCGGCGTTCGCTGGCAATCCCGCGCTGGTCTCGCCTGAGCGAATGATCGATGATGGTTTGCTCACTCCAGAGGAGATCGCCGCGGCGCCATCATTTCCGCAGCGACGAGTGGACTATGACGCGGCGACGACCTGGAAGATGCGGCTGCTCTCGAGCGCGTGCGCGCGTTTCTTCGAGCAGCCCGAACATCCGCTGCGCGCCGAATTCGACGCGTTTTGCGCCGCCAACGACAGCTGGCTGGAGGATTTCGCGCTTTTCATGGCGTTGAAGGGCGCGCACGGCCAGCGCGCGTGGGTTGAGTGGCCCAGGCGCTATGCCCAGCGCCAGCCACAGGCGCTGGCTGAGGCGCGCCGCACGCTGGCGGATACCATCAGCCTGCACCGATTCGTCCAATTCTTGTTTTTTCGCCAGTGGGCGCGCGCGCGCGCGGACGCGGCTCGGCGCGGTATACGCATCATTGGCGACCTGGCGATCTTCGTCGCCCACGACAGCGCCGATGTCTGGTCACATCGGAACTATTTTTCCCTGGATAATGATGGCCAGCCAACGGTCGTCGCGGGCGTGCCCCCGGACTATTTCAGCCTGACCGGACAACGGTGGGGTAACCCGCTCTACCGCTGGGATGCGATGGCGGCCAGCGGCTTTCAGTGGTGGATCGAGCGGGTGCGCCAGGCGCTCAAGGTCTACGACATCATCCGCCTGGACCACTTTCGCGGCTTCGAGTCCTATTGGGAGATACCCGGCGCGGCGCCTGACGCCGTCCAGGGTTCGTGGCAACCGGGACCCGGCGCGCCGCTCTTCACCGCGATACGCGAGGCCCTGGGCGAGGTTCCCTTCATTGCCGAGGACCTCGGTGTCATCACGCCAGAGGTACGGGCGCTACAGCGCGAGCTTGGTTTCCCGGGAATGCGCATCCTGCAGTTCGCCTTTGGCGGCTCGGCTCGCAACCGCGACCTGCCGCATAACTACACATCGCACTCCGTCGTCTACACGGGCACACATGACAACGACACCACCCGCGGCTGGTTCGAGGCGCGAACAGGTCATGAGCGTGAGTATGCGCTGCAGTATCTAAGCTGTGAGCCGGACGATGTCACTTGGGCGATGATTCGCGCGGCCTACGCCTCGGTCGCCCGGCTCGCGCTCGTTCCCTTGCAGGACGTGCTCAATGAGAGCAGCGAGGGGCGCATGAACTACCCCTCGCGCGCGGACGGCAACTGGGAGTGGCGCTACGTTGAGGCCGACCTCACATTCTCACAAGCCCAGCGCCTGCGCGCATTGACGGAACTGTATGGGCGGGATTCTCGCTCCGCCGGGGCATAGGCTCAGCCGTAACTGATCGTCATCGCGCCGTTGGCAAAAGCGATGTCCTGCGCATTCAGACGCTGGCCGCCGCCGATGGAGATGGCGCTCGCCCGGGCCAGTTGCCGGTCGAGACTGGCGGTGAGACGATCGAGCGCGGTCGCGGGGATAGGAAAGCCACCGATGGCTCCGCTGATGGCGACGACCGTCAACTGGCCCTTGCTGACCGTTGGGGCAAGCACGATGAGCGCTGTTTGCCCATTCCCGACCGGCAGGTCACTGATGGCTCCGAAAATGGTCAACTGCCCATTGGTCTGAATGTGGCTTTGGATTTTGGTCAAGACGCTGCCCGCGTCCGAAGCTGACAGCGCCCGGTTGAAGAAGTCGTCGGTCAGGGTGAGCCTGAGCGCCGCGGCCCCATGCTGGGAAGGCGCCGAAGGCATGGCGCGTGGCGCGACCAGAATCGCGGTGATGAACGTGGCGAGGATCATTCCAACCGCGAAGGCGCCGAACATGGCGAACGCAAGGCCACACCCCTGGGGAGAGCCAGTCTGCCGGAATGCGGGACGGCGCGGTAGGGGCGCGGATGGCCATGTCGGCTCCTCAGGCGGAATCTGCATTGGCACAGTCGCGTCATCGTAGGGCATCTCTCAGGGTCTCCTCACATAGTCTCGACGCGTCCTGCCTGTTCATCCGCGTTGAAGGCTTAGGATCATGAAGAAGGGGAATTGCGTCCCCGGCGGGATAAGCGTATCACTCCGACGCTTGAACTCGCCTTCGGGAGTAGGAACATCGATGAGGCGCCGCAATGTGAAGCCCGCAGCGAGGCTGGCGTCCAAATACTCCTGCAAAGTGCGCTGGAAGAAGTAGACTGGAACGCCCTCCTCAGCCATGCCACGGTACAGCCGCGCTTCTTGAGAGAAATAGTCCGTCACATGACGACGGACGATGAACGAATAGGGATTGTTCATCGAGAAGACGAACCGGCCGCCGGGCTTGAGCGCGGCTGCGACTGTGCGCAGGAAGCCCCGATGGTCTGGGACGTCATTGAGAACCATGTGGCTGGCGGCGAGGTCGAACTGCCCTTCGAGGTCGGGCGCTGGGGCGCTCAGGTCACCAAGACGCCAGGCGATCGCGTCATCTGGGTCGCGCGCCCGCGCTTGCCTGAGCAGGTTCTCCGCGATGTCCGCGCCAGTGACTTGGGCGCCGCGCGCGGCGAGGATGCGCGCCAGATAGCCTTCGCCGCAGCCAGCGTCGAGCGCGCGCAGACCGCACACGTCACCGATCTCGGCCAACAGGCGCGGCAGGATTGGGTCGCGCGCGAATCCCGCAGCTTCGCGCGCCGCCACGAGGGCGACGTACTCATGGGCATAGTCATTGTAGGTATTCTCCGCGCGTGACATGGGAAATTCCTCCCGCTTCCCTGCCTGGCTGGCGCTGGCAGTGGCTTGACCTCAACAGGCGTATGCCCGTTGTATCACAGCGCCGACGCGGACGTCGCGGATGCGCGATGTGCAACATGCACATAGGAGTGGCTGGGGTACTGGTCATTTCGCCGTGGCGAATGGGGCGTCCGGCAGGTGTATACTGCCGCGTGAACGGTAGTTCCGCAGGTGTTTGTGCAGTTAGCACTACAGACGCCGCTCAGTTCGCGCGGCGATGACGAGACCGAACGAGCGAACGATGTCCAGCGAAAGCAGGGGTACAACAGGCATGGCGAAAACTCCCGAAGAGGTCATGCGGTTTGCGCGAGAAAATGGCGTCCGCATGGTGGATGTCAAGTTCGTTGACATGCCGGGTACATGGCAGCATTTCAGCGTTCCTATGAGTTCATTCGATGTTGGCGCCTTTTCGGAAGGCATTGGCTTCGACGGCTCCAGCATCCGGGGCTTCCAGGAGATCAATGAGAGCGACATGCTCCTGATCCCGGACCCATCCACCGCTCTCCTTGATCCTTTTACGGCGGTTCCCACCCTGAGTCTCATCTGCGATGTCGCCCAGCCTGGTAGCTTCGCCTCCTATAGCCGCGATCCTCGCTACATCGCCCGCAAGGCTGAGAGCTATCTCCAGTCTACGGGCATCGCGGACACCGCGTACTTCGGCCCCGAGGCCGAGTTCTTCGTGTTTGACGAGGTGCGCTACCGCTCGACAACGAACGAGCAGCTGGCGTTTGTCGACAGTGATGAGGCCCACTGGAACACCGGCCGCGCGAGTGAGCCTGGGCGGCCGAACCTCGGCCACCGCCTGCGCGCGAAGGAAGGCTACTTCCCGGTCTCGCCCAGCGATACCTTGCAGGACCTGCGCGCCGAAATGGCGCTGACGATGGAAGCCTGCGGCATCGCGGTAGAGGCCCAGCACCACGAGGTGGCGACAGGCGGTCAGTGCGAGATTGACATGCGCTTCGACTCGCTGGTCACTATGGCAGACCGCTTGCTACTCTACAAGTACATCGTCAAGAACGTCGCGCGGCGCGCGGGCAAGACGGCGACGTTCATGCCTAAGCCGATCTTCGGCGACAATGGCTCTGGCATGCATGTCCATGTTAGCCTCTGGAAGAATGAGAAGCCGCTGTTCGCTGACGCGGAAGGCTATGCCGGACTATCCGAGATGGCGCGCATGTTCATTGGTGGCCTGCTGACCCACGCGCCCAGCGTGCTGGCCTTTGCCGCGCCGACGACCAATAGCTATCGCCGCCTGGTACCAGGCTACGAGGCGCCGGTGAACCTGGTCTATTCGCAGCGCAACCGCTCGGCCGCCGTGCGTATCCCGATGTATTCGGAGAGCCCGAGGGCCAAGCGTGTCGAGTTCCGCCCGCCGGACCCGACCGCGAATCCCTATTTGACCTTCTCGGCGATCCTCCTGGCTGGTCTGGATGGTATCAAGCGCGGCATTTTGCCTGAGCAGCATGGCTATGGCCCGCTGGACCGCAACATCTACGAGATGGGGGAGGCTGAGAAGCGCGAGATCCGCTCCGTTCCGGGCTCGCTCGACGAATCGCTCTCGGCGCTCGAGGCTGACCACGAGTTCCTGCTGGCTGGCAGCGTCTTTACCCGGGACCTGCTGGAGAAATA
This sequence comes from Ktedonobacterales bacterium, assembly GCA_036391685.1. GTDB lineage: Bacteria > Chloroflexota > Ktedonobacteria > Ktedonobacterales > JADMIN01 > JAKAIY01. The sequence goes on along the minus strand of DASVZK010000055.1, from coordinate 14,288 downwards.
TGTCGAGTTCAAGCGCGAGCAGTCGGCTGAAGTGCGCCTGCGCCCTTCGCCGCTGGAGTTTGCGCTGTACTACGACGCCTAGCCCGCGCGCGTAGCCCATCCTGTCCGATTCCAACCCGATTCCGACCGCCTTGTCACGGGGCCTGCCGTTGAGAAGGCGGTCGCTATTTCTCTTTGAGGAGCAATTGCGTGGCGCCAGCCCAAAGTGTGACGTACGACGCTGCATCCGGCCGGACTTTCGGGTATCCTTGCGTCAGATTTACAGGCTTGGCCTCATAGGGGCCAATGTGGCCTGGATCTGTCCCGGGGAGGGCCCGCGCGCCCACGGGCGCGCGCGGATTCGCGGATTGAGGAGACAACGCGACCATGTTCGAGGACAAGACCCTGCGCTGCCGCGACTGCGGGCAGGAATTCACGTTCAGCGCCGGCGAGCAGGAGTTCTATCAGCAGCGCGGGCTGTTGAACGAGCCAGGACGCTGCCCGTCCTGCCGGGCGGCGCATCGCTCGGCGATGGCTGCGAGCCGGGCGTCAGGTGAGCGCGGCGTTCGCGAGATGTTCAAGACGGTGTGCGCGGAGTGTGGTAGCGAGGCGCAAGTGCCATTCATTCCCAAGACCGAGAAACCGGTCTACTGTAGCTCCTGTTTCGAGAAGGTCAGGGTCCCGCGCTAGCTCTGCGGCGCGGCTCCTGCCGCGCTTGCGGGCGTGTCCGTCGCCTGGTCCCCATGTCCGTCTGCTTTTTCACCCAGCTTGCGCTCGACTCCCGCGCGCAGACGCTGGATGTTATCCTTGTGCGCGATGACGATGATCATCGCGGCGAGGATAATGAATGCGGCGTGGGGCCAGCTATCACGCCCAATGAGAACGAGGAAAAGCTCCATCGAGCCGCCCAGGATGGCGCCAAGAATAGAGCCGAGCGAGACGTAACGGGTGAGGAAGGTGGCCGGGATGCCGCCTAGCGCGGCGAAAAGCGTCGCCACTGGCGACATGGTGGTCATCGCGCCGGTCGCGGTGAGTACGCCACGCCCACCTTTGAAACCGATGAAGACCGAGTAGTTGTGGCCCAGCAGCGCGGCGACCGCAGCGAGCGCCTCGGCGCTGTCCCGCATCACCCCCCAGGTCGTGGAGCTCAGACCAGGGTGCGGAATCGCCCCGAAGAGAACGTAGCGCGCCAGTAGTACCGCCGCGACACCTTTGAGGAGGTCCACCAGGAGTACGACGGCCGCCGCGGCTGGCCCCTGGGTGCGCAGGATGTTCGTGGCGCCGGTTTTGCGACTGCCCTGGAGGCGCGGATCCACGCCTCCCGCGAGCCTGCTGACAATCACCCCGGTAGGGATCGCGCCTAGAAGATAGCCGGCGCCGATCGCGCCCAGAAATCGCAGGGTGATATCGAATGCCGGCATGACTGCGCCTCCGTGGCCTGACATGGCGGATGGGTGATCAGGAATGAGTGGACGGTTACGCCGCGTGACGCTCACAGCGCGGCGGCATGGCAATGGTGAGCATAGGCGAGTCGTGGCGCCCTGTCAAGAACGCCGCGGTTCGAGTGGCTATGCGCCGGAGAAGTCAGCGCTGGTTGTGAGGGGATGACGGCTGCCAAGGATGCAGGTAATTTCGTACTTGTTTCTTGTGTTCAGGGTGGCGGGCACGGGTGTTACTCTGATATACTCCGGTGGGACATCGACTGTCCGTCCCATCACGCGCGCCGTGACGGAGAGATCACTTCTGTGGTGATCGGCGCTTGGCGCGAGGGTGCGCTGGAACTCCATCCCTGGCGACTCCGTCTTTCTACCGTTGCATGCCGCGTGGCGCGCCGGGTCACTGGCAAAACGACGCGGACTCGCTTCCATCCTGATTGGCTCCCAAGCATTCTGCGCCCTCCACCTGGAGTTGAAGCGGCGGAGTGCGATAGACATAGCAAGTGACAGCACGAACCTATGAACTCGAATTCGCGGAAGGCGAAGCGCAGTGTCACCCAGTCGCGGCGGCGGCAGGGTGGCGCGCGTGTTTCACGTCCGATCAATCCCGCGCTTCGCGCTCCTGGCGCGACGCTGCCTGGGCCGCACGCCCGCCCATCGCTGGCGGTTGCGACAACCGCACGCGTGGTCGCGCTCCGGAGCGCCCTGTCGAGACCCCTGGCTCCTACAGCGGCGCGGCGGCGTGTTACTAGGCGCGCGAAGCGCTCGGGCGTTCTGGTGGCGCGCGGAGCGCTCGCACGTTTGAGCGCGGCGCTCGCGGCAGGCGCCTGGGGTATGTTCTACCGGCTGAGCATGCTGGTGATTGCGGCTGGCCTGGTCTGGGTGATCTGGCGCGTGCAGGAGGTCACTGGCTCAGGCGGAACAGACAGCTTTGATGGCCCCTGGTGGCAGGTGGCCCTGCGCTGGCTGGAGCTGCTCTGGCTGGCGCCTGCCCCGCTAGCGGCAGCGCTCTGGGCTGGCTGGCTCATCTGGGCGGAAGCCGCGCGCCGCGCGCCTACTCCGCGACCCGCGCCAGAGATGGCGGTCCTGGTGGACGGGCCAGCGGTCGCGCGTATGCCGGCCCGGTTGGTCTTTCGCTTCGTCACACGGGGCGAACATGTGGATGCGCTCAATGCCAGCATCGAGGCTGCCCGGACCGCGATGCGCGCTATGCCTGCCCCGCTGGGCGTCCGACGGGAGGGCGTCAGCGCGCCATATCGCATCGAAATTGTCTCAGACGCGCCGCTGCCTATGCTCGACGCCGACGATTGCCGGGTTTACGTTACATCAGAGGGTTACGAGACCGCAGCCCATTCTCGCTTCAAAGCGCGTGCGCTGACCTATTTGCAGGAGGCGAGCCCGCCCGCGGGTGACGAGTGGCGCCTGTATCTGGATGAGGAGAGCCGTGTTGACGCTGAAGTAGTCGCCGGCGTCTACGGGTTCATCGAACGAGCCGAGCGCGAGACCGCGGCGCGCGGGCCTGAGGCGCCGCGCCGCATCGGCCAGGGGGCGATCCTTTACCAGAGCGGCTCCGCGTTCTTCCGTGCGGCCGACGCGCTGCGCACCGGAGACGACCTGGGGCGTTTCCGGTTTCAATACGGTCTGGGCGCGCCGATCTTTGGCGCGCACGGCTCCTATTTGCTGACGCGGGCGATGGACGAGCGCGCGCTCAGTTTCGATGTCGGCGCGCGCAACTCCGTCACCGAGGACGCGGCGTGGGCGCTGCGCGCCTGGGCGCGTGGCTGGCGTTTCGGCTGGATCGCGGGATATGTGCGGGAGCAGCCGCCGCAGCGCGTGATGGATTTTGTGCGCCAGCGGTCGCGCTGGCTGTCGGGCGTGCGCCGCGTGGCGACCGATCGCGCGATTCCGCCAGCCTACCGGCTGACCCTGCTGGCGTTCACCGCGCTTTGGCAGATCTCTTTCATTCCGCTGATCGTGATGCTGGCTGCCCTGGCGACGCACACACCGCCGTTTGCCTGGATGCGGCTCCCGGCCGATATCACGTGGGCATCGTTCATGCTAGCGTATTTACAGGGCCTCGATACGCAAGCCGCGCGCGCCGCGCGCTCGCGTACCTGGCCTGGCTCGCCCCGGTTGCGGCTACTCTGGGTCGCGTGGGCGCGCGCGCGCGAGTGGCCGCTGGCGCTGGGCATCTTCTGGTACTCCGCGCTGGAGATGTTCGCTGTCGCGTTTAGCCTCCACCATCGTAGTGATTTCTTTGTTATCCACAAGCCCGTGATGCGAAGCGACACTGGCCTGGGCGCGGCGGATTCCGTCGTGACGACCCAAGGAGCGAGCGCTCGTGCGGGATAAATCACACAGACCGAAACGCGCGCTGGCGCGTGCGCTAACCATCATACTGATCGTCAGCAGCATCGTGATCGAGTGGCTGTTTCTCACGGGCGCGCCGCCTTCGCAGCAGGCGCTGGCCGATGCGTTCCTGCCAGCCGCGCCCGAGGCGCCCGTCATCTATACCCGACCTTCCTTCCAGACCGGTGTGATCTTTCCGCGCTGGGGGTCCTGGGCATATACCCAGGCCGACCCGAACTATGGCATTGGCCTGGGTGAAATCCAGAGCCAGACGGGCGCGCGCTGGGTCGAGTTGACCATTGGCTTCCGCCAGGCGACCTACCGCTCGACGGTGGTCACACCGGAAGCGAGCGCGCCGACTCCCGATAGCCTGGCCGAAGGGATACGGCTGGCGCATGAGCGCGGTTTCAAGGTCTTCATCGAGCCGTTCCTCTCGCTCGATACTCCATCGCCGCAGCATTCCGTCTGGGGCGGCGCGGCGTTCTTCCCGCCTGGCTCGCGCGCCACTGCCCTGTGGTTTGAGGGCTACTGGAGCGCGCTCGAACCGTATATGGTCGCCGGGCAGCGCGCGGGCGCCGACCAGATGGCGATTGGCGTTGAGCTACAGGGCCTCGAGACGGCCCCAGTCAACTACTGGTACTGGCTGATCGCCCAGGCGCGCTCTGTTTATTCAGGCAAGCTGACCTACAACATCAACTGGACGTCGCTCTACCAACCGGTGCGTGAGTGGATGCGCTCGCCGTCTCTAGCGGCGATTGGTGTCTCGGTCTACAACTCGGTCGCCGGACAGAATGAGCCAGTACCGCTGAGTTCAATACCAGAGCGCTGGGCGGCCACGGTCGGCGCGCCGCTCGACGCGTTCGCGGCACAGCTAAGCAGGCCGCTCATTATTTCGGAGATTGGCTATCGTAATGCCGCCGATGCTCTCTACCAGCCATTCCACAGCACAACGACCGCTGACCCCGACCCGCAGCTCCAGGCGGCGCTCTATAACGCGGCGCTGATGTACGCGCTCGGCGATTCCCGTATCCATGGCATCTATTTCTGGGCCTGGTCGCTCCCGCCGTTCTCGCCCAATTGGCTGCCAGCGGCGAAAGTGATGAAGGGCTGGTATCACTCGCCGCTGGCATGAGCCGGTTGTATTTCATGCGTTCGGTAGCGTGGGCTGGAGCGCGCGGGCCGGGTCCGTCTATTCCAGGGCGCCGTGAACGAGTTCGCCGCCGATCAGGGTCGCCGCGACCTCCGCGCCTGCGATGCGGTCGGGCGGCAGGGCGAAGGGGTCTTCGGCCAGCACGACGAGGTCGGCCAGCTTGCCCGGCGCGAGCGTTCCTTGAAGCTCTTCCTGCCCGCCAGCGAAGGCCGCTCCCGCCGTATACGCGTAGAGCGCGTCGCGCATGGCCAGCGCCTGATCGGGCAGCCAGGGGCCATTGCTCACGCGGTCGTTCTGCCGGTTGATAGCGGCATGCAGGATGCGCAACGGGTCGGCCGTATCTACCGGGGTGTCGGAGCCAAGGGCAAGCCGCACGCCAGCCTTGCGCATCGTCTCGTAGGCGTAGGCGCGGCGATGGCGGTTACCCCAGTAGCGTTCGGCGGTATAGCGGTCGACAACGGCGTGGAATGGTTGCACGGACGCGACCACCCCGAATCGCGCCATGCGCGCGATGTCTTCTGTTCGCGCCAGTTGCACATGCTCCAGACGGATGCGCTTCATGTGGAGTGATCCGGCGCGCAGCCCGGCTTCGATGCCATCCAGCGCGGTCTTCACGGCGCGGTCGCCGATGGCGTGGATTGCCATGCCAACGCCACCGATCGCCGCGTCGCGCACGGCGCGCTCGATCTCGGGCTCACTGGTGGTCAATAGCCCGCGCGCCGCCTCGCCCGCGCGGCCCTCATACGGGTCGAGCATGGCGGCCGTCTGTGAGCCTAACGCGCCGTCCATGAAGATCTTGACGCCCGCGAAGCGCAGGAAATCGTCGCCGAAGCCCGACTCCAACCCCAGGCGCAGCGCGTCCGGCAGCGCCTGGCGGGGGATATAGAGCAGCATGCGGGGACCCGGCTCGCCCTCGGCGCGCAGGCGCTGCGAGAGCCGCAGGGCGCGGGCGTCTTCGATGTTGTGGACGCCGGTGACGCCCCGCGCGCGGAGCTCCGCCATAACATGGCGCAGCTCGGCCGCCAGGATGTCATCATCAGGCGGAACGATGACTGCATCCATCAACTCCATCGCGCCCGACTCGTAGAGCATGCCCGTGGGGTGGCCGTCGGCGTCGCGCTCGATCCGCCCGCTATCGGGGTCGGGCGTCGCGGCGTCAATTCCGGCGCGGCGCAACGCCTCGGAGTTTACCCACATGCTGTGGTAATCGTGGCTGAGGAGCGCGACAGGATGGCGCGGCGAGGTGGCGTCGAGCGACGCTTTGGTCGGGAATCGCTCAGGCGTCCACTGGTTTTTGTCCCAGCTGTGGCCTATGATCCACGCGCCCTCGGGGGTGATGGCGACACGCTCCTTGACGAGCGCTACCGCCTCATCCTCCGAGCGTGTCTCGCGTAGCTCCACCTCCAGTCGCGCCTGCGCCGTGCCGAGCAGATGGGTGTGGGCGTCAATGAAGCCTGGAAGCGCGACACGGCCGCCGAGGTCGAGTGTATCTGTCAACGGCCCCGCCAGCGCGCGGATGGTGGCGTTATCACCCGCCGCCAGGATGCGGCCAGAGCCACGGTCCACCGCCAGCGCCGAGACGGTTGGCTGGCTGGCCTCCATTGTGTGGATTACCCCATTGAGCAAGAGCAGGACTGGTCGCCGGCCTGACACCATCGTCGTGTCTCCTCGTCTTGAAATGCGCCCGCTCGCCTGTAGCGCGCGTTGGCCAGGGCATTGTATCGCGCCGCCGCGCTGCGACAAAAGATACAGCTCACCCTCGAGGGAATGTGATAGAGATGACAACGGAATACTGCGCCCTGGAACAGGTCCGCGCCGCGCGCGGTTCATGAACAGAGATGAGAGTCAGGTATAGATGAGACAGCATCAGGCGCTGCCATTGGCGCCATCGCGGCAGGATCAAGCGGCGTTCGGGTTGGTGGCGCCGGGCGCGCGGGCGGCGCTGACGCTGGGAGTGGTGGGCGGCTTCGCCATGGCGACGACATTGACGACAACTTACGCCCTGGGGCTGGTCAATGGCCCATGGTGGGCGGCCATGGCGCAGGCGCACGGACATCTGCAACTCTACGGCTGGGCCGGGCTGTTCGCGCTGAGTATCGCGCTCCACTTCGTGCCGCGTCTGCGTGGTGAGCCGCTGGCGCTGCAGCGCTTCGTGCCATGGATCTTTATTGCGCTGGTGGCGGGGCTGGCGCTGCGCGGGCTGGCGCAGCCACTCGCGGCGGCCGCGCCAGGCGCGCTCTGGCAGGTGGCGCTAGTCTTGAGCGGTCTGCTGGAAGCGGCGGGTCTGTTGGGAGCGGTGACGGCGCTCGGCCTGACGCTCTTCGGTAAGCCAGGCATGCGCCAGCGGTCGGCGCTGTGGGGCGTGGCCCCGCTGATTGGCGGCGCATTTGTCGCGCTGGGCTTGAGCGCGGTGGTCAATCTCAACAATGTGATTGGGATGGCGGCGTACGGCGAGGGTGGCATCATCCCAGCGGCGGGTGACCAGCTAAACGTTGGGCTTGGTCTGTTTGGGTTCCTCGTCCCGCTGGCGCTGGGAATGTCCGCGCGTACGTTGCCGATGTACGCCGGGTTGGACCCTTTCCCGCGCCGCATGCTCTGGCCGCTGGCCGGCGCCTGGTACGCGGGGCTGGCGCTCACGCTCATCCCGCTGGTTACGCCAGCTCCAGTCTGGGTCGTGGCGCTGGGTGATCTGTTGATGGGCGCGACGCTGGTCGTTTTCATCGGTGGCTTCATTCGCGCGCTGGCTTTGCGCGGTCGGCTGCCGCGTAAAGTGGCCGCGCTGGCGCCCGAGCCAGCGGCGCGGGAGCGCGACTACCGCGCCCGAGTGTCGCAGGAGCGTGGCGATTACGGCCCGTTTGTGGCCATCGTCGCCAGCGCATACCTCTGGGCGCTACTGGCGGGCGCGCTGTTCCTGCTCAACGGGATCGGAGAGATGATCACAGGCGCGCCACTCGTCGCGCCTGACACGATTCGCCACAGCCTGGCGTTGGGCTTCATCGCGCTACTGATTTGCGGCATTGCGCCGCGCATGGTTCCTGGCTTCTCTGGTGGGCGCATTCGCACGGCGGGACTAGTCTGGGCGACACTCTGGCTCGGCGACGGGGCGGCGCTGCTGCGTGTCGGGTCGCTCCTGGCGGCGCCAGCGCTGGCAGACGCGGGCGCGGCGGGCGCGGATATCGTCAAAGCGCTGTTTGGGCTCTCAGGGCCGTTCGGGTTAGGGCTGGCGATCTGCTTGCTGGTGAATCTCTGGCCCGCGCTCATCTCGACTGGACGTCCTGCCGCTTGGCGGTCCGCGCCCTCGGGTGATCATGCGGCCTCGTGAGGCCGCCGCTGCGCACTCGTCAGTGCCCGTGTGTCGGCTCCGGCCATATCTGCAGCTTGTGGATCTCAGGCTCATTTCGGGCGTCCAGAGATGGTGTTGAAGGTCCATTCGGGCGCATAAGCGCTTCGAGCAGGGCGTCAGGCGTGGCGCGCAGCCCCGCTTGTGGCGCCTTGCTCGCCGCTTGACGCATGGTCTGGCCTGGCCTACACTCAAAGTGCGTACGGGCGCGCCGCGCGATCGATGCGCTGGCGGTCAGCCCGGCGTCCTACAGGAACCCACGAGGATCACCAGATGAGCGCCGATACAACCGCAACCGCCGCGGGAAGCGAGCGGTTCGTCAAGATTCCAAAGGCCGAGAAAGGCCAGGAATACAAGTCGCCGAAGAACTTCCCGAACCCATTCATGAGTGGGCTCTACCAGTTCGCCGTCGTCCTGATGGCGCTGGCGCTGCCGCTCGCGCCGGGCGCGATCTTCTTCATGATCCTGGTCTACTCCAAGGCAATTGCCATGGGCTTCCTATGGATCTGGATTCCCATGATCATTCTCACCGAGACGATAGCGATTGGCATCGCCTGGGGGCTGGCGCGCGAAGCGCTCGGCCTCTCCGGCGTCTCCTATAGCGTTCGGCGCCGCGAATAATTCGCTGATTTCCCTTATTCCAGCCCTGTCCTTTCTTGTCCCGGCGCGTTGTACTCACGACGTGCAGAGAGCGCCGGGAGCAAGCGAGCGGCGAGAAGCGCCCTCCTAACGGCGAGCATAACGCCGGCCACCATCACGACGTTCTTACTACGACGCGCTTGTTTGAGCAGGAGATGTATCTCCATATCTCGTGTTTGGAGGCCCGCGGGAAGAGCGGCGGATAACTCGGTGGCGCGTGTCTCCCCGCTACCTGCGAGCAGCAGGAGGCTCATTGATGGCAATCGCAGTAATGGCGGACACTCCAGGCGTCACGGCTGAGCAGTTCGAGGCGATGCAGGGACAGTTGAACCTTATGGTCGAGCCTCCACGCGGAGGCCTGGCGCAACTGGCTGGACCCGTCGGGGGCTCCTGGCGGGTTATCACGGTCTGGGAATCCCAGGAGGCATGGGACGCTTTTCGGCGCGATCGGCTTGAACCAGCATTCCAGCGGTTGGGGATGCCCGCTCCACAATTCCAGGTCTGGCCTATCCACAGCATGATGACCTCGCCGCGATAGCGCGAGCGCTTCGCCATACAGGCAAGACCCTGCGCGAGCCCTAGACGAACCCGACCTCCCGAACTGCCACCGTTCCAACGCGGCCGGTAGTGTTCAGGAGTTCGCTATTTCTTTCGTGTTGGCGTAGAGTCGAGGGGTCGACGCAACTCCGGCTTCGCCCTATCACATGCGTTCGTGAATTAACCGCGCGCGACTACCCGAAGCTTCGGTGACGAACGACATGCCAGGAGGCTTCGGTGAGACTTCGGCGCGATGCTTGCGATTACGGCCATTGTGATTGACCTGGCGACGCGTCTCTACCCGCGTCGAATCCAATTGCCGCCCGCTTGCACTTGAGTGCAAGCGCGAGTGCGCCTGAGTGCGCCGCGGGAGGCGCTCAAGTGGCTAGTATTCCGGGTTTGCAGGGTGGAACTCGACGAAACGAGGCCGTATAATGTGAGCGCACTCCCCAGGACCGGCTAGAGCGGCGTGGCTCGTGGCGGTGGGCGAATCGCGCCCTGGGACTGACCCATTCGCTCCAGCGACCCAGAGCGGCGCGCTCGGGCAGGATGCGAGGCCGCTTCAAGGAGACGGTAATCCGTGGCACGAATTCTTGAGTCTATAGACACCCCTGCTCAACTCAAATATCTCTCTCAGGAGCAGTTGGAGCAGCTGGCCGGTGAGATTCGCCAGGAGATCATCGAGACGGTCTCGCTGCGTGGTGGCCACTTGGCGCCTAACCTGGGCGCGGTTGAACTGACGCTGGCGCTGCATATCGCCTTCAAGGCGCCGCGTGACCTGTTGGTCTGGGATATCGGCCATCAGGCGTATCCGCACAAGCTGGTGACAGGGCGCCGCGAGCGCTTCCGCACGCTCAAGACGCTCGGTGGTATCTCCGGCTATCTGCGGCGCGCGGAGAGCGAGTATGACGCCTTTGGCGCCAGCCACGCCTCCACGTCCATCTCGGCGGCGCTGGGCATGGCGGTCGCCCGCGATCTGAAGGGCGAGGATTTCAACGTCGTCGCGGTGATCGGCGATGGCGCGCTGACCGGCGGCATGGCGCTCGAAGCGATCAACCATGCTGGCGCGCTGCAAAAAAAGCTGATCGTCGTCCTCAATGACAATGATAAGTCCATCTCGGACAACGTTGGCGCGCTGCACAGTCACCTCAGCCGGTTGCGCGAGCACGGCGCCTATCGCCGCCTCAAGGACGCCGCCAGCGATACGCTCGACCACGCGCCCGGCGGCTCGCTGGCCAAGCAGGTCGCCAAGCGCACAATGCGCAGCGCCAAGGAGTTCATGCTGCCCAGCAAGAGCGGCGTGATTTTTGAGGAGTTGGGCTTCACGTTCCTTGGCCCATTCGACGGCCACAACACCGAACTGATGGTGGACGTCTTCGAAAAAGCCAAGCGGATGGATGGTCCAATCATCATCCAGGTAGTGACGCAGAAGGGCCGCGGTTGCGATTTCGCTGAGGCTGACCCGACCACATACCATGGCCCCGGCGCGTATGAGCTGGCGACCGGTGAGCTGAAGAAGAAGGCGGGCGAGCCGCCGAAGTACCAGAACGTGTTCGGAGACGCGCTGGTTGAACTGGCCCGGCGCGACCCGGCTATCGTCGGCATTACCGCGGCGATGGCTGAAGGCACGTCATTGAACAAGCTCGCCAAGGCGATCCCGGAGCGCTACTTCGATGTCGGCATCGCTGAGCAGCACGCGGTGACATTCGCGGCGGGGCTAGCGTGCGAGGGCATGAAGCCTGTCGCGGCCATCTATTCGACTTTCCTGCAGCGCGCCTACGACCAGGTCATTCACGATGTCGCTGTGCAAAACCTGCATGTCGTCTTCGCGATGGACCGCGCTGGGCTGGTCGGCGAGGACGGGCATACGCAGCAGGGCGTGTTCGATATCGCCATGCTGCGAACGGTCCCGAATATGCGGCTCATGGCGCCCAAGGATGAGAACGAGTTGCGCCACATGCTCTATACCGCGCTCACGATGGATGGCCCGGTCGCGCTGCGCTATCCACGTGGTGGCGGTGTTGGCGTCCCGCTGGATGCGGAGTTCAAGGCGCTGCCCATTGGCAAAGCCGAGCTGTTGACTGACGAGGCGGACATTGCCCGCAGCGATGTCGCGATCCTGGGTTACGGCCACACGGTCCCGCTGGTAAGCCAGGCGGCGGCTGAGCTGCTCGGGGAGGATAGCATCCGCGCGGTGGCGGTGAACGCCCGCTGGGCGAAGCCACTGGATGAAGAGCTCATCGTGCGGCTAGCCAAAGCCACCGGTCGTCTGGTGACCGTTGAAGACGGTGTGGCGGCGGGCGGTTTCGGCAGCGCCGTGCTGGAGCTACTGAACGCGCACGGGCTGCTGGGTGAGGTGAAGCTGGAAATCATCGGTCTGCCTGACCAGTTTATCGAGCATGGCGCGGTGGCCATCTTGCGCGAGCTAAACGGGCTCTCGACGGGGCATATCAAGCAGGTCGCGCGCGATCTGGTGCGCCCTGGCCAGTGGGCGACGCCCGCCTAGACCACACGTTTCCGCAAGCGGCAAAAGGTCCATTGTGTGGCGCCACGCGGTGGGCCTTCGTCTTGTTTTCCAGATGGATGACGCCGGCGCAATAGATTTAACGCCTGCCCAGGCCAGGCGGCGGCAAACTTGACGGTAAAGCGCGCGATAAGCGATAATAAGAGTGACATAGCGAAGGACGCTCGCGCCGGTCGGCGCGACCCAGGGATGCGATAACGGGTCGCGAGACCGCAGTGGGCGAGCGCCTTCCCTCGAATTGGAATCCACCGCTCCCTGTGAGTTCGGAGCGCGCGACGTACTACAGTAGACGTGTTACACGTCGGGTATGAGACGCTGATGAGACACGGGCGGCGGGGATGATGTGAATTGGGTACAACCTATCGTGAGCATGCGTTACAGCACGCGGGCGCGGACGCCCGCCAGGAGCGGATTGGACTCCGCTTCGCCACCGTCAGGGCCTGATGGCCCTTCGAATCCCTTGAGTAGTTCCACGAATTCTTCTCCTTCCTCCAGCCAGACCAACCCGGCGCGCGGCGCAACCCGCCTCCCTTCCGTTCGCTATCGCCGGTCCGCCAGCGGCGCCCAGAATCCGACGACTGGCCTCTACACACCTGGCGCGCAGACCGTTACCACTACCGTCACCGCGCAACCGCGCGAGGCGTGGATGTCCGCGACGCTGTGGACGGCCGCGAGCTCCTGGCCGCATCACCCGGCGCTTCTCTCGCCCATGCCGCGCGAGGCGCGCTCGAGCGCGCTGGAGAACGCTCTCGTCACGCGCCCAGTGACTGAGGCGGGCGAGTCTGGGCGAGCGCCCGCCCGCGCGCGGCGCGAGACGGTGCGCACACCACGCGATACACGCGTGGCGCGGCCGGCGCGCTCCGCGAGCGGCGTCTTCCGCACGCCTGTCTCAGAGGCGGTCTTCACGCCGCCCATCTCGACCTACACGCCCGCCCGTGAGCAGCCGCGTCATGCTACTCGCCATATGATGAGCCCGGCGGGGTCGGCGGACGCGCGGCCAGTACGTCCACCGACGCGCCAGCAGACGCATGCCCGCGTGGCGAGCGCGCACTCGGGTGTTTCGACCTTCCCGGCGAACCTGGACTGGCCGTCGAACTTTGACGACTGGATGATTGACATCATGCGGCGCCGGGCGCTGCGGCTGAATAGCGGCGCGCGGCGCCGTGGCGCGATGGGCTCGGTGCGCGCGGTGGAGCTGGCGCACATCATGGAGCGCTCTCGCGATGACAAGGGCCACTGGATTTGCGCCATCTGCAAGCAGCCTGTCACGCTGGATGACCTTTCGTTCGACCACATTGTGGCGCTGGCCGATGGCGGCGAACACGCCGCGCATAATCTGGCGCCGGCGCACCGCAAGTGCAATGAGATCAAGGGCTCCGAGAAGGCGCAGTACCGCGCCCAATCGCTCGACCGCTGGCTCACCGAGTGGGCGTCCGGTGGACGAGCGCCCGGCGGTGGCTTCCCGATGGCCTCCGCCTAGCAGTCGGGCACAAACAAGGCCCGCCTCCTGTACCGGGATGGCGGGCCTCGCCGCGCGGGCGTTTTGACTTGACACGTCCAGGCCGGTAGTGTATCGTGACAGTGCGCTTTTTCAGCGCCGCGCATCCTAGGTGGGTAGCTCAATTGGCAGAGCAGTGGTCTCCAAAACCACCGGTTGAAGGTTCAAGTCCTTTCCCACCTGCCACAATGTAGATAGCGTTCAAGTCGCATCAATTCCGGCAAAACGCCGCCGTAAGGCTTCATCTGATGAGCCTCGCGGCGGCGTCATGTTCTCGCTACCACGACCACCGGCTCGACGACCACGACGACGGCCTACTACGGCGGCCTGGCCCTCTCCGTCAACGGCAACTTGAGCTACACCCTCGCCGACGGGCTGGGCAGCGTCAGTGAGAGCGTCAACACCGCTGGGGTGGTCACCGCCACCCAGCTCTACGGCCCGTATGGCAGTGTGCGGTCCATCAGCGGCAGTCTGCCCGGCACGAAAGGCTTCACCGGCCAGCATGCGGACGGCGCGACGGGGCTGGACTACTACAGCGCGCGCTACTATGACCCGGTGGCCGGACAGTTTACGAGCGCCGACACCGGGCTGGCCGGCGGCTTGAACCGCTATGCGTATGTCGGCGGCAACCCCGAGACGCGCGCCGACCCCAGCGGCCACCGCTACGCTGTGCCGGACAACCACCCCTCCTATGTCCCACATTCCGCAGCGGTTGGTGAGGTTTTTTTGCCATTTCTGGTAGCATGAGCCCTACCGAGATCGGGAGGGAGCATCATGCGGGATATGCGCGTCGAGCGGTTGGATCATCTGGGCATTGTAGCGGGCATCTGCCGCGA
>DASVZK010000054.1:0-37772 GCA_036391685.1 Ktedonobacterales bacterium | reverse complement strand
CGGCCGGCAGCGGCGTCTCAGCAAAGACTACGAGCGGCTGGCAGGCAGCGCCGAAGCCTTCATCTACCTCGTCGGCATCCGTCTCCTGCTCGCTCGCTTGACACAACGCTAGACAGGAGGCCTTCTCGAACACTTTCTGAGAAACTGTCTGAAAACGTGAACCGAGCAGGCGTGAGCGTTGGCTATGCTGAGGCATGTCCACCGTGCTCTACACCACTGATTTGACCGACGCCGAATGGGACCTCATCCAGCCGCTGCTCCCGGCGCACCCGCACACTGGCCGCCCGCGCCAGCACAGTTGGCGCACGCTGCTCAACGCCATGTTCTATCAGCTGCGCACCGGCGGCGCCTGGCGCTTCCTGCCACAAGAGTGGCCGCCGTGGCAGACGGTGTACCACTATTGGAGAACCTGGCGGCTGGATGGGACCTGGGAACGGATCCATACCGCGCTGCGCGAACGGCTGCGGGTGCGCTTGGGTCGTGATCCCCAGCCCAGCGCAGGCAGCATCGATAGTCAGTCGGTCAAGACGACCGGCGTTGGCGGCGTGCGCGGCTACGACGGCGGCAAACAGGTGAAGGGGCGCAAGCGCCATCTACTGGTGGACACCGAAGGGCTGGTGCTGCGCGCCACGGTCCATCCGGCTAACATCATGGACCGCGACGGGGTCAAACTGCTGCTGCCGCCCGACACCGTGCGGACGCAGTTCCCGCGTCTGCAGCATGTCTGGCTCGACGCCGGCTATAACGGACGCGGGAAAGGCAAGGACTGGATTGAGCAGACGCTCGGCTGGAGCGCCGAGATCGTGGCGCATCAACCCTACTATAAGAAGGTCTGGATGCCCATCGAGATGACGCCCGAGCAACGCGCGTGGTTGGACAACCGACCGCCGCGCACCTTTCAGGTGCTGCCACGCCGCTGGGTCGTTGAGCGAACCTTCTCGTGGCACGGCCAGAATCGCCGATTGAGTAAGGATTACGAGCGGTTGTGCGCGACCAGCGAAACGCTGATCTACGTCGCCATGATCCGCCTTATGCTGCGCCGGTTGACGCGCTTGTGAGGCGTTTTCAGACGGTTTCTGATACAGGTTTCGTCTGGGACGTTGCAGAAGAGCCGCCTCGGGCCCCGAATCCGGTGAGGGTAAACCGCTGCCAAATCACCAGGACCCGGCCGAAACCCGTATGATCCACTGGCTTGCCCTGCCGTCGCAAGATTGCCCGTTGCGGCAACTGCGCGCGGTAGGCGCAGCGGCGCTCAACAGGTGTGAGCAGGATTGAGGAAGGGCAACTTCAGAAGGGTTGGAAGACCATCAGCCAGAGCAGGATCAGCAGGCCCACGCCGCCAATGGTCGTGGAGACCCAAGGGCGAACCGCTTCCTGCGCGGCGGCCAGTTCCTTCGGGTTGGCCTCAGACCCAATCTCCATCGCATTGGTGAAGCCCGCCGCCGCGCGCAACCTGCGCATGGCCGGCCCCGTTTCGAGGTACATCATGAGGCTAATCACGACGAGCGTCGCCACCGACGCCCACGGCCAGCCAAAGATCCACTGGTTCCCCGCGAACGCCGCCGCGACCCCTGAGATCATGAGGACTCCTAGCGCGGCCATCGAGACCATCGAGCCCAGCGCCGAGAGGCCGAGCAGCGTGCGTAGCGTCTCCAGGTCGCGCTCAGCGCGCACGCGGAAGACAACCAGCGCCGTCACGCCGTGCGCCATGAGGAAGGCGAAGACGGCAGCCACATGGGTAAACACCAGCCACTGATACCAGATGTACATGCTGATACCTGTTCACTCCTGTTTCTCCTCTCATCCGAAACGAATCGCCCTACTCTTTATAACGATATGTCTTATTGTGTCGAATGTGAGGGAAAGCGGTTAACCCATGCAATCGGGCAGGAAATGGCGAGCGGCCTATTGACGCGCGCTCGTCGTCGAGCCAATCGAGACGGCCTCCTCAGTCGAGGCGAGCGCGCCGGTCGAGCGCGAGACGGCGTGAACCAGCGCCGCGCAACGGATGCCGCTCCCCTGTCATGCCCGCTTGCGGCTGGGGCGACGCGCGGGTTATACTCACCCCTGATGTACTCCTCCGCATCACCCTATGCGCGAGAGGACGTCGCGATACACATTCGGGCGTGGCCAAGCGGTAAGGCAGTGGACTTTGGATCCACGATCCCAGGTTCGAATCCTGGCGCCCGAGCCAGACGCTCGCCGCTCTGGGCGCCACTTCGCCCCGCCCGTGCGCGGAGCGGGCGCGCGGGACCACACGCGAGCGCCGCGCGCCAACCCGGCGGCGTCGTCAGCCGTAGACTACTCCGGTGGCTGGCGCGCAGATCCAGATGGCGCGCAGGACAAGAGGAGCGTTTTTCACACCTATGCGACCTGTTGGGGTCATTATCCTCGCGGCGGGCAAAGGCACACGGATGCGGTCGCGCCTGCCGAAAGTCGCGCACCCGGTGGCGGGGCGCGCCATGCTAGAGCATGCCCTGCGCGCCGCCGCTGGGGCGGTCGCGCCCGGCGCGTCCAGCGCGCCAGGCGGTCTGGGCGATGATGGGAGCGACCATCGTCGCCGCGCATCGCCCCTACCCACGCCATTCGCCATTGTCGTTGGCCACGAGGCTGACGCCGTGCGCGACGCCCTGCGCTGGCAGCCGCCACACGCCGCGCTCTCCTGGGTCATCCAGGAGCCGCAGCTTGGCACCGGACACGCCGTTCAGATCGCGCGGGAGGCCTTCAGCGCGGGCGCGGCCCAGACGATTCTCGTCACCTACGGCGATACGCCGCTGACACGGGCGGAGACGCTGCGCCGCCTGCTGGTCGAGCATGAACGGGCTGGCGCGGCGCTGACCTTTCTCAGTGGGATCACCGACGAGCCGGGTGAGTATGGACGTGTGCTGCGGAACGCGGCAGGCCGCGTGAGCGGAATCGTCGAGGCGAAGCACGCTACGCCCGAGCAAGCCGCCATTCGCGAGATCAATTCGGGAGTGTACGCCTTCGACGCCAACTGGCTCTGGTCGCGGCTGACCAGCCTCGAGCCCCATACCAACGGCGAATATTACCTCACGGACCTGGTGGATATCGCTGTCAGCGAGGGCCGCTCCGTCGCCGCCATCAGTGTTGCGATGGAGGAAACGATGGGCGTCAACGACCGCGTCGCCCTGGCTGAAGCTGAGGCCATCATGCGCCAGCGCATCCTGCGCGATGTGATGCTCAGCGGCGTGACCATCGAGGACCCCGCTTCCACCTACATCGACTTCGGCGTCACCGTTGGGCCGGATACCGTCATCCGCCCGGGCTGTTCGCTCCGCGGGGCGACCGCCATCGGCGCGGGCTGCGAGATTGGCCCGCAGAGCGTCGTCCGTGACAGCCAGATCGGCGACAATTGCCGCGTCTACGCGTCCTGGGTAGAGGAAGCGGTGATGGAGGACGGCTCGCGGATTGGCCCGATGTCGCACCTGCGTCCTGGCGCGCTTCTGAAGCCTGGCGCCTTCCTGGGTAATTTCGCCGAGGTCAAGAACAGCGTCATCGGCGAAGGTGTGGACATGCACCACTTCAGCTATATCGGCGACGCGACCGTCGGCGCGGGAACCAACATCGGCGCCGGCGCGATCACGATGAACTACGACGGCCAGAACAAGCATCATACCGAGATCGGCGAGCGCGTCTTCATCGGCTGCGATACACTGCTGCGCGCGCCTGTTACCATTGGAGACGGAGCCAGTACAGGCGGCGGCGCGGTCGTCACACGTGATGTGCCACCGGGCGCGCTCGCGGTCGGCATGCCCGCGCGAGTGGCCCGCCGGGTGCGGTCACAATCAGCCGCGGCGCCCAAACACAGCGACCACGCGGGTCACGCAAACGGAGCGGGAGAGGATATGGGCCAAACTGACGCGGAGGAACCGCCAGCGCCCTACTCCCGCCAGGAAAGGTAGCAGACAGGCTTTGGAAAGTCACAGTATTGGCGCGCTCAGTCTCGTTCTCGCCCACTCCATTCATGGATTCACGGGCTATGACTGGGCGCTGCTCTCTGGGGTGATTGTCTCGCTGATCGTGGCGGCAGGCTCCGCCGCGGCCGAGACCGCGCTGACCTCGGTCAACCGCATCCGTATCCGCAACCTTGCGGAGGAAGGTGACCGCAAGGCGCAGCGCATTCGCCGGGCGCTGGAGCGGCCCGAGCAATTCCTCTCGACGATTCTGGTCGTCAGTAATGTCTCGGTCATCGCCGCATCCACGCTGGCGACGATCATCGCGGTGGATATCGCCTATTCCTTCGCCGAGATTATCTCGACCATCCTGCTCTCGCTGATCGTCTTGATCTTCTGTGAGATCACCCCCAAGACCTGGGCGGTGCAGGCGCCGGAGCGCGCCGCGCGCCTGCTCATTGGCCCGCTGGAAGTCGTATCCGCGGGCTTGCGGCCGGTCGTCGCCGGGCTGACGACGCTGACCTCGGGCATGCTGCGGCTGCTCGGTGTGGAGACGCGCCGTCATGGACCGTTCATGACTGAGGATGAGTTGCGGCTGCTGGTCGAGGTGGGCGAGGAGGAAGGCGTGCTCGAAGAGGAAGAGCGCGCCATGATCCACAACGTCTTCGACCTGGCGGATACCTCCGTCCGTGAGGTAATGGCCCCGCGCATTGATATGGTGACTGTCGAGGCCGACGACACGATTGACCGCGCGGTCCAGCTCGTCACCCAGGGCGGGTTCTCGCGCATTCCCGTCTTCGACGACTCCATCAATGACATCATCGGCGTACTCTACGCCAAGGACCTCCTACGGGTAATCGCCACTGGCCAGCACCCTGATTCCGTCCGTCAGGCGCCGCTGCGCAGCGCCTACTTCGTGCCGGAATCGAAGCGTCTGGACGACCTGCTGCATGAGATGCAGAAGCAGCGTGTGCATATGGCGATCGTGGTGGATGAATACGGCGCGGTGGCCGGGCTGGTGACCATCGAGGATGTCGTTGAGGAGATCTTTGGTGACATCAAGGACGAGTACGACAAAGAAGAGCAGATCTTCGAGCGGGTCAGCGACACGGAGTTCCTGGTGGACGCCAAGATCAGCGTGGATGAGCTCAACGAGCTGATCGACGCCGAGTTGCCCGCCGAGGACTATGACACGCTGGGCGGCTTCGTCTACACCGAGCTGGACAAGATCCCGACCGTTGGCGATGTTGTCCGGTACGACGACCTGACGATTACGGTGCTGGCCTCCAAAGGCCGCCGCGTAACCAAGGTGAAGATCGTGCGCGAGCGGCCCGCGGATGACCCTGCGCCCACCAGCCAGTCAACCGCGCGCGAGCGTGGACGGGCGGCGCGGGAAAGCCGGGAGATTCGGGAGAATCGGGAGAACAAGGAGGCGCGCGAGGCGCATGAGGCCAGTGACCGCGCCCCTCACGCGCTGCTCGCCGGCCGCTGGGCGCACTGACTCCCTGGGATGTGGTCGCGCGCTCGGCGGATGACCATTCGTGGGCTCGCCAGCGCGTCTCGTATAGCTGTCAATGCCCGTCGCCGGTAGTCATTTTGTCCCATGCGCGTCATTCTTTTGACAAGTAGCATGCAAGAAAGTTACTCTAACGCTATACCTTACGTATCCACATACACACGGCGCTCTGGGAACGCCACTCACGCGCGTCTCGCGAACCCGCCAATGGCGATACTCACGCGAGCAGGATGCTGCGTTTCGCTACGCCTTTTCTGCTTTGCGATAGATCGCCAGGCGCGTTCTGACGCGCATGCTGTCCCGGAATTTCCTGATGCGCGTGGAGTGGTCTGGTCTGCCTTTCGTGTCTTCGCGCACATGAGATGAAAGGCAGGGCGCGGCGACTTTCCGTAACTCACGCGGATGGTTGAGCGTGGACGGAGGCGGTTGAATACGCGACAGGCGCGCGAGCGCTAAGGAGGTCGCCCTGCGATCCTGGAGACGGTGGACTTCTACGCCGGCTGTTCCTCCGGCGTCCCCGGTCTCATAGTAGCATCTCAACGGACTTTTCGAGCGTGACTGACCTGCGGCGCGTTGCTGGGCCTGTGTCCAAGTGGCTTCCGCGCCGTCGCCCGACTATTCTTCATGCGCGATCACACCGATCCTGCTGATCACCGTGATCCATGCGACCGGACGAGCCATTCTGTGTCCCGATGGTCTCGCTCCGCGAAGTAGCGGCAGGTGGACCCTACCCGGCTCCACGCGGCTGGTCATGCGCGATGCGGTTATGACACATCAGACACAGGCGTCATCCTGGGCGCTCCAGGATAGCCCAAACTGTATCCGGCGGAGGGTACTCCGTATACCTGACGGATACAGATGACAGTAGCAACTTTCCTTGATGTCCGGCTGCGAACGCGAATGACGCGGCGCACGGGCGCGGCCTCTGCCAGGCGGCGCACCGCCTCCCCTGCCACAGTCCAGGGAGGGCGCAAGTCACTACTCGACGCAGGCGCGGCGCGGGAACGCCCGATGCAGGAATGGGGAATCGGGTGAACCCGCAGGGATTGCCGACCAGGCGCCGGCCGGAGCCGTAAACGCCTGACAGAGGAGGGGTATTGGATTATGCTCGTTTTGCGCAGAAAAGCCGGAGAGGCGATTGTGCTCAATGGCGCCATCACGATCTATGTGCTGGCGGTTGAGGGTGAGCGCGTGAAGCTGGGTATCAGCGCGCCGCCAGAGGTGGTTATCGTGCGGTCAGAGTTGCTCGAAGGCCCGGGCATGGGCGCGCCGATGGGTGCGCCGATGAGCGGTCCGCTCGGCGCCACGGGTGGGCCACCGATGCCGCCAGGCGGCTCTGGGTCCAGCTATCCGCGCCCGCCGCGCCTGCCCAGCCCACCTGACCGCTCCTGGCGTGAGCCTGAGCGTCCCTGGCGCGAGCCCGAGGCGCCTATGCGACCGCGTCCGCCCATGCCGCCCATGCCGCCGGCTCCACGGCGCGATCTGGCCAGCGAGAGCGAAGACAACTTTAGCGGCCCGTCCCGATATACGCCACGCAGCCGCTACGACACGTATGCGCCGTACAGCGGCGTCCGCGACGAACGCGAGAGCGTTCCCCAGGTGGATGAGGAACACGACCGGAACGACGGGCGCTGACGCTCGCTCCACGCCAGGCGACTCGCGCGTTGAAGGCCCACGCATCTTCACGGAGCGTGGGCCTTGTCTCTGTGGGGACGCTATGCGGCGCGCGTCAGCCGGTCATGTGGACTCCAGTGGGGGAAGCGGCCCGAAGAATTCGGTCAGGCGCTGTATTTTGCCCGCAGCCCCGATCCACGCCACATCCTGCCCTTCGAGGAGTGTCTTGCCCTCCGGGCTGACCATCGCCCAGTTGTAGCGCAGGTGGTCGTGATGACCATCCACACTGCTGGTCAGGAGGATGCGATGGCCGGGAAAGCGCTGGTAGAAGGCGCCGATATGCCGCGTGAGCGCATCCGGTCCAACCAGCAGATCTGTGGTCGGGGTCAGGTACTCGCCGCGCTCGGCCCAGACCCGCTCGATCAGCGCGCGCCGGCGCGCGTCATCTCTTTCCGCCCAGGCAGCGACATAGCCCTCCGCGATGCCGCGATAGTCCAGCGCAACCATGTGGCCCGCCCCCGCTCTCGCGTCCCGGTTTCAGTCCGTCCGCGTGGAGGATTCTATCACACGGCGCCCCGTCACACGGCGGGCGGGCGCGCGGTCCGCGAGTCATTCGCGGTCGCCCGGCTGTCGCAAATCGGGCTCTGAGGTGATCGCGCTCGAGTCCACCAATTGAGTGGAGCAGGAGTCGCAGATCGGCAGGAGCCGCCAAAGACCGTGTGTCTTCGCGTCGGGCTCCAGAAGGCCGCTGGACGCCGGCTCATCGCAGCCTCTCATGCCGCATTCCAGCGCATCGGCCAGACGGATACGGCTCAATTCGCCGTATGCGCTTCCCATATCGCTCCCTCTCGCCTTATGCAGGCCCCGCGCTCGTCGCGCCCATGGCTCTCGCATGCTGTTCGCTAGTTCGCCAGGATGCCGCGGCGAATAATGGCGCCTCCTGGGGAACGCTGCTCGTCGAGGAGCGCAGATCTCCAGGCGGCGCCTACTGGTTACCGCTAGCGAACGCCATCGTGCGTGACGTCCTCGATTGCCTGCCTCGCCTCGCCCAGGACGCGCGCCGCGATCTTGCGCTCCGCGGCGCGCTGGGCAGCCAGCAGGTCCTTGGCGGACGCCAGGCTGGCGACGCGCACGAGCATGATCGCGCCATCCGGCAGGACGACACGGGTATGCGTTGGATAGCGCTCCATTTGCCCGCGATTGGTCGCGCCCTGCGCCGCGCGCCGCGCCTTGCTCCACGAAAATACGTCGCTGATAGCCATGGAAATGCTCCTCTTCTTCCCAGGCCAATGCTGCACGCCTGGGTCGTCACCGAACGGTATGTTCCGTTGTTCACGATGATACTATAAGTTTCACTTATTTGGCAATGGTTAAATCAACATGAAAATTTGCTCATGAGACAAAGTTCATATTCGCTGGGCAAGCGCGAGCGGTGAGGCGCCCGATGATTGGCGCGTTTGGGCT
The DNA here is from genome assembly GCA_036391685.1 of Ktedonobacterales bacterium. GTDB lineage: Bacteria > Chloroflexota > Ktedonobacteria > Ktedonobacterales > JADMIN01 > JAKAIY01. Next base: position 29,264 of record DASVZK010000054.1, on the reverse strand, counting down.
GGTTAGCGCAGGCTGGCGGCCAGAGCGAACGGGTCGCTGGAGATGACGCTGCTGCCAAAGAGCTCCAGCGCGGCGATATCCGAGGTTTGCGCCAGCGGCGCGCCGCGGTCCACGAAGCGCGCGACCACCGGGAATCCTTCCCAGGCGAGATCGCCGTCGAGCGGCGGGCCGTAGAGCGCGACGTTGAAGGCGCGGACGCCCAGCGATCCGGTTGCGGTCCGCAGGATAGCCCAGAGCGGCGCGGTCAGCCGGTCGGCGGCCTCCTCGATGCTCGCGCCCGGAGCCAGCAGCAACGTCTCGCGCTCTTTGATGGGGGTGAGCGAGACGTAGGCATCCGCTGCGATACGCAGGTCGAGGGCTTCCAGCGTGGCGGCGAGGTCGGAGAAATAGTCGCCGCCAGTCTCGGCGCTGTAGCGGCTCGCGGCGGCGCGGAGTTGCTCGACCCGCGCGTGCGCCATGCCGTGACTGAGCGTCATCTGCGTGTGGCCATGGATGAGAGATGCGCCCGCCTTCCAGAGACAGTTCCAGAGGAGGAAGAGATGGCGCGCCGCCGGATCCTGCTCATGCGCGCGCCGCGCCCACTCCAGCGCGACGGCGAACGTGTCACCGACCAGCGCCTCATCGAGCGCCAGCGGATCGTGGCGGTCGAAGATGGTGACGCTATGCCAGCCATCAGCTTTGGCGACGTTCGCGGCGGTGATCGTATGCGCGCCGCGGACGCGCCCGAATGTATCGGCGGGAGTGCGCGTCTCTGGCTGGCAGAAGTCGTCGCCTTGGGCGCGGGCGATGCGCTCGCGTAGCTCTGGCGGGTCGGTGGCGGCTCCGGTCGTGGTTCCGGCTCCGGGCCGCTGGGCGCGCAGCGGATTGAATGTCGCCCCCTCGTAGGTCCAGCGGTTCATGACGCGGATGATGCGCTGGCGCCGCGCCCGCTCCACTGAGCCAAACGTGCGCTCGATCCACGGTTCCATCTCCACCGGCGGATCGATGACGCCTTCGCTTACCTCGACCTGGAAGAGAAGTTCCGCCAGCGTGCGCTCCCGCGCGGGAAGCCCGGCGATCAGGTCGGGCAGGTCAGCGATGGATAGTGGCATGGTTCCTCCTGGCGCGGCGTGGTCGGCGACGGCTCATCCGCGACCGACAGATCGCGCGAGCGGCGCGCGGACATCGTACCGCAAGCGGCGCGCCGGAAGGAGACGGCGTGTGAGAGGGCCCAGCATGCTGGCCGCCTACCAGCATGCTGGGCCGCGATTGGCTAGCTGACCGCTCTGGAAGCGCTAGACTGCGCTAGACGGTGATGGTAGCGACATTGAGGTGATGCGCGTCATCCGTGCCTGTCCAGGCGAGCAGCAGCGTGTTTTCGGTCCCATAGCTGTTGTAGGTCAGCTCCGGGCTGGATATCGCCCACTCGCTCAGAGTGGTCTGTGAGCCAGCGTCACTCCAGGTGGGGAAGTTCTGTGTGTACTTCACGGTGATTCGGCGGGAGCCGGCCGAGCCATCGCCTGTCCAGGCGAGCCAGTGGGTGGGCAGCGCGGTCGAGTGGAAGCCGATCATGCTGGGCGCCCACACGCTCTGATAGGTGAGCGGCGAGGCGCTAGGCTCGCTCCAGATTGCGCCATCCGACGAGCTGGCGAAGTAGATGCGATGGTTCACGCCTGTCCAGGACATCAGCAGTGGCTTGACGGCGCTGGAGGACAGATCTTTGTCGAGATTGGGCCGGGAAACGCTGCTCCAGCCCCACAGGATGTGTTTGCTCTGTGTCTCGGGATTGGTCGTCCGGTGGATGACGTTGAGCGTATGCGCGGGATCGGTTCCCGCCCATGACAGGTAGATATCGGAGTTAACATCGCCGTTGATCGAGCTGATTGCCGGCGCAGTAAAGCTCCACTCACCCCAGAGGGTGACCTTCTGGACAACACTGTAACCCGGCATCTTGAGGAACTCGATATTCAGCGTGTGCTTCGCGTCCGTTCCCGTCCAGGCGAGCACGATTGTGCCGTAAGGCGCGCCCCGTCCACTGTCAATGAACGCGATGGCTGGACGCCAGAGTGACGACTCAGGCAGTGTGATCTTATTTCCGTAGTGTAGCCCGTCACTACTGGTCATCAGGTTGATGTGTCGCCCGCTGTCGGTTCCCGTCCAGGCCAGGACGGTCTCCGGCGCGTAGGTGGCCATGATGGCGGGTCCATCAATGCTGGTGTCCGCCAGAACGACTTTCGTTCCCTCCTTTGGGGGGCCGTATGTGGCGCTGGGCGCCGCATGGGCGAGTGATGATGCGCTGATGAGGGTCAGCAGGGCGGCTCCCAGCGCGAGACCTGTCATGGCGAAACGACGCCAGAGCATGTTCTCCTCCCCTGGCGGGTAGGATGTGGGGGCTTTCGTGGGCGGCAGTATCCATCGCGCCGTCGCATCCTTGCGGCGCGCTGGAGCCGGCGCAAGACGGTTCTCCAGTGGGTTGCTCCTACCAGCCACTCCAGAGCCTATTGCAGGGATGTCATCACCCCATCACAGATTCGCCCTACGAGCACACATCCGCGTCACACTCTGTGGAGGCGGTATGAGTGTGCGGGGATTTCCGAATCATGGACGCCGCTAGCCCGCGCGCACAGCAGCCAGGCGGCGCAACTCGACGGCGCGGCGGTAGAGGGCGACGTACTGCTCGGCGGAGGCGTCCCAGGAGTGGTCAGCGAGCATCGCGCGCTGCATGAGGTCTTCCCACTGCGGGCGGAAGCGGTAGGCTTCCAGCGCGCGGGTGACGGCGGCGAAGAGGTGGAAAGGGCTCCAGGCGCTAAAGGTGAACCCATTGCCGGCGCCGGCGCCGCCATCGCCAGCCGGATCGAACTCGCGCACGGTGTCAGCCAGTCCGCCGACTCGGTGGACAATCGGAATGCAGCCGAAGCGCATGGCCTGCATCTGCGTCACGCCGCAAGGCTCGACCAGGGAGGGCATCAACAGCATATCGGCCCCGGCAAGGATACGCTGGCTCAGGTCGACGCTAAAGGTGCGCTGGAAGTTGAACTGGCGCGGGTAGCGGGCCGAGAGCCGCTGCATCATCTTTTCGTAGCGCGGCTCCCCGACGCCCTGGGCGATGATCTGCGCGCCCTGCTCCAGAATCGGCGTGAAGGTCAGGTCCAGTAGCTCGAAGCCTTTGACGGCATTGAAGCGTGAAATAATGGCGATCAGCGGCGCGCGCTCGTCCAGGGGCAGCGAGAAGCGCCGCTGCAAGCCGCGCTTGTTGGCGGCGCGGCGCTCGATGCTGAAGGCGTCGAAACGGGTTTCGACGGCCGGGCTACTGGAGGGGTCGAACTGCTCGACGTCAATGCCGTTGAGGATGCCGTAGAGGCGGTCGCGGCGAGCGCGCAGCAGGCGGTGCAATCCCTCGCCATACTCCTCGGTGAGAATCTCGGCGGCGTAGCGCGGGCTCACCGTACTTACCACATCGGCATACTCGATCCCGCGCCCCAGGAGATCCACGGCGTCGGGCTGGCTGTCTTCTGGCTGGAGGTAGGGTTGCTGCTCGATACCTGCTACCTCCAGGATGCGGTAGCCGAAGATACCGTGGTACTGGAGATTGTGGATGGTGAGGACGCTGGCGGCGCTGTGAAGGCGCGGATCATCGCGGTAGGTGGTCTTGAGGAGATTGGGCGTGATGCTGGCGTACCAGTCGTGGCAGTGGACGATATCGGGCGCCCAGTCGAGCGCGCGTGTCAGTTCCAGCGCGGCGCGGTTGAAGAGAATGAAGCGCTCGCCGTCATCGGGATAGCCAATCGTGCCGTTCTCGCGCGAGAAGGCGGCGGGAGCGTCAATGAAGTAGACATGCCCGCCGTCGGGCTGGATGGCTTCCAGCGCGGTTACATGCGTCTCGCCATCGCCCACTGGCACCCGCATATCCGTGACGACTGGCCGCAGACCCCACTGCTCGCGGTCGATCGCGCCGTAGCGTGGCAACGCCACCCGCACGTCATGTCCCATACGTCGCAGCGCCCGCGCCAGCGCGTCCACCACGTCAGCCACGCCGCCAGATTTCACGTAGGGGGCGCATTCCGCGGCGAGGATCAGCACGCGGAGCCGCGCGCCGCGCAACGCCGCCTCCACATCCAGCGGCGGGCTGGTCAGCGGCTCGGAGGCGGCCGCGAGCCGCGGCGCCGGCCCGGTCAGCGGGAGGCTGGAGGCCATGGGAATACGGTCAAGGGGGACGCGCTGCTGGCCAGAAGGGATGAGATGGGACATGGCGCCTCGACTCCACTCCACGCGCCCGCCTCCGGGCGCCCCATGATTCCCACAACCGCTGGTAGGTGGCGACTTCCTGGCCAATAACCGAGTCAGGACAGGGGCAATCTGCCCTGGGTCTATCGCGCGAGCGGCGCCACGATGCGTAGCTCAGCCCTGTATCCTCGCGCGACTTGCATACTATCGCACAGATAGCAGCGGTTGTGGGAACGTATTTTGGAGTGGGCGCGCCCGCCTCACATCGCCACAGCCGAGCGGTGGCCGCCCGCGCTGGACGCGTTGCGGCAATAGAAGAGCCAGTAGCCGCGGGTGGCTCCGTAGCGCTCGAGCAGCGCCCGGCGCTCCATCTCCGGCAGATGGCGCCCGCCGTAGACGTAGCTGACCTCGCGCCCCAGCGTCTCGCTAGCGGCGAGATCGGCGTCCATGCGGCCCAACCCGCGCACCAGAATGAATGTCGCGGACCAGGCTCCGATGCCGCGCACGCCACGCAGCGCCGCTGTGACATCCGCAACCGGCGCCGCGCGCAGCCAACCCTCGTCCGTCTGGTTGAAGAAATCGGCCACCGCGCGGAAATATTCCGCCTTGCGCGCGACGCCGATCAGCGCGTCCAGTTCTTCGGGGTCCGCGGCCGCCAGCGTCGCCGCTTGCGGGAACGCGCGGTACTCGACGCCCCCGAGGGTCAGCCGCGAGCCGTAGCGCGCGGTGATGCGGTCCTTGAGCCGCCTGGCGATGGCCATTGGCGTGCGCTGCGTCAGTATCGCCCAGCAGGCGATTTCCAGTGGCGTCAGGAACTTCGGCTGGTGGAGGCCGTAGAGGCGCCCGATCACCGGGGCCATCGCCGGGTCAGATTGGGCGGTCGCGTAGAATGGCGCCAGGTCGTCATCCAGGCTGAGGAAGAAGCTGACGCGGTCGCGCAGCGCGGCCCGCTCAGCGGCTGAAAGCGGCGCGGCGGAGGTCAGGGCGCACTCTAGCAGGGGCGCCTCGACATCGCCGCGCTCCCGCAGGCTGAAGACCACCGCCCGGCCGCTGAGGGTGACCGCCTTGGTCAGCGTCCAGTCGGTGATGGTCTGCTCGGCGTCCATCGGCGTGAACATGCGCATGAAGCGCAGCGTGTGGGCAAAGGAGAACGGCGCGCGCGGGGTGAGCGTCTCAGTGTAGTTGTGCAGCGCGACATCGCTAGCTGAGCCGGGGAGACGTTCGGTCATGGCCATCGTGTTGTCCTCCTGCTGGCCGGGAAGATGACCCCGCGCGAAGCGTGACACCTCGCGCGGGGCTGCGTACTCGTCGACGTGGGCTAGTCGCGGGCCTGGTAGGCGTTCAGGATGTTACCTGTGGGGTCAGCGAAGGAGACCGCGCGCCCGAACGGCTTGTCCGACGGCTCCTCGGTGATGCGAACGCCCCGGGCGACGAGTGCGGCATACAAGGCGTCGGTATCGTCTACCTTCCACCAGATGCCCGTCTGGATGGGGGTTACACTTCCGCCGTCTGGGGCGACGCCCACCCCTAGTGTCGCGCCAACTCCATCCACCGGAGCGACCGAGAAGAAGCCGGGCCCCTCGCCGAGCAGTTTGAGGCCGAGCGCCTCGCCGTAGAACGCGCGCGCCGCATCGATGTCGGTCACGCGAACGATGACAATGTCGAGATTCTGGACCAGATTCGTCATGGAAAGACGTCTCCTGTTCTCCTGATGTCCTCTCGCCGGAATCAGATCACTCCGGCGCTCTTCACACTTTCAGGATACGGTGACGCTGTGACAACAGTGTGGCAACAAGTTTTCGAGTTTTCGCCAACTGGGGAACTGGACAAAATTGGTCCAGTGTGGTCAATCCGGCGGGTAGAGGGCGAGCAGCGCGGCGGCCTCAGCGGCGATACGCTGGCGCAGGGAGGCGGGGGTCAGCACGCGCGCGTGGCTACCCCAACCCAGCAGCCACTGCGTGGTGTCGGCCTCGTGGCGCAGGCGCAGGGTGACGAGCAGCCCCCCATCAGGGGTATCTTCCTGCGCGGTGGTGAAAAACGAGGGCGACTCGCGCGCCCAGCGCGCCGCCTCCGTATCGAAGAGCACGCGCGCTTCAACGCCCCGTTCGGAATCGGGGCGCCGCGGGCGCAGGGTTGCCCCGGCGGGGAGCGCGAAGCGCTGGTCGAGGACGGTCAGCGATTCGATGCGCTCCAGGCGGAAGTTGCGCCGGTCCTTGCGCAGATGGCAGTAGCCGTTGAGATACCACGCGCCGCGCAGGCGAATCAGCGAATAGGGATCGGCTTCACGCCACTGCGGCTCTTCTGGCTGCTCCTCCGCGCCTCCGCGCCGCTCGTCGTGGTGGTAGCGGGTGTGATAGCGGAAGCGGACACGCTGGCAGGCGATGACCGCGCCGCGCAGTGTCCGCAGCGTCGCCGCGGCCTCCGGCTGCAGCGCCTCACTTTGCGCGCCGATGAGGATGCGCTCGCGCAGGGCTGCGACATCCTGGCGCAGACGCTCGGGCAGGGCGGCGGTAATTTTGGCGGCCGCGCTCTGCGCGGCGGCGCGATACTGGGCGTCGAAGCTCTGCGCCATGGCTTCAGCGCCGAGCGACAGGATAGTGGCCTCGTCGGTCGTGAAGCTGACGGGCGGGAGAAAATACCCCGCGACCAGAGTGTAGCCACGGCCAGGGGTGGAGATGAGCGGCACGCCCGCGCGCCCCAGGGCTTCCAGGTCGCGATAGATGGTGCGCTTGCTGGTCTCCAGGGCGCGGGCCAGGTCTTCCGCGCGCCGCCAGCGATGCGCCTGGAGCTCCAGCACGATCGCCAGCATGCGGTCAGTCCGGCTCATGACGCGCCGCGCCTCCCTCACGCCGCTTGCGCTAGTTCGGCAGCGGAACGCCCTGTTCCCATTCGGCCGGCTCGGCGAAGCGCATGCGGATGTACGGTAGGGTGCGGTAGGCGAGCGCGGTGGCGAGCATATTGGCGGCGTGATCCATCTCGCCGTGCGTGGCGAGGCGGCCGCCGGGGCCAAGCGTCATCAGCGCGCCCAGCGTCATGTGCGCGCCATGCATCCAGCCGCGCGTCTCGCGTGTCTGCGGAATCGTGCGCGCCGCGCGATTGAAGTTGAGCGCCACGTCGCGGGCGAAGTCGCGGGTGAAGTCCTGCGGGCCGTTCGTCACGAGGCTGGGCATCTCGATCTCAATGCAGACGACGACAACGATTTCCGGGCCGGGCTGTGAAAGCGGCGCGTTGGGCGTGTGGTGGTATGGCTGCGGCGCGGGCGCGTGGAACGCGTCGCGCTGCCAGGAGCCGGTGGCCTGTGGCGCTTCCGGGACCGCCGAGAGCGGACTGCCGAACTGGCTGTTATAGGGCTCAACCGTCGGGAGGTATTCGGTGATGGCGCTGTGCGACGGCGGCAGGTAGCCTGGCGCGCTGCCCACATCGAACCCGGGCGGCATGAAGGCGGGTTGATGGATTGGCCCGTTGGACGGAATGTCAAAGCTGTGCTGTGGGGTGTGGTGGGAGCCAAAGGGCGTGTGCGGCGCGCTGGCCGCGCGGGCGCGCTGCACGTCCGAGGCCATCGCGTGCGCCTCACGCGGGTCGAGCGGCGCCTGGAGCCAGGGCGCATTGGGGCCGACTGAGTCCGGACGTAATGTCGTCGAGATGAGCGCGATCCGCGCCCAGGCCTCGCGCTCCTCGCGCAGCATGCTCATGTCGTCCGGGCTGCGGGTCGCCTCGATCATCTCGCCATTCTGGCCCTGCCACCGCACATGCGTCAGGAGCAGTGGATTATCCAAGTGGCGATAGGCGGCGAAGAGCGCGCCACCACGCGAGCCATACGCCAGCAGCACGTCGAGGATGCTGGCGTTAGGGTACGACGCTGGTGAGGCCCCGTGGCCACTGGCAGCCATCATAGTGTGTAGTCTCCCGGCGTCCGCAGGCGACGCCTGGTCAATGTATGTATGTAGTTCTGTCTGCCGGGCGCGGAACCGGCGCCAACGGTTAGTAAACAAATCGGGCTGGCGGCGCGCCTATGGGTTCAGGTTTCGCACAAACTGGGCCAAGGCGTGACGATGATCGCTGACGATGCTTATCGCTACTGATCTCACTTGTCGGTACGCTGCGCTCGCCCGAATACGAGCCGTCGCTCAGGACAACGCGCCGCTTCCGGAGGCGGGTCAGGGACAGATCCCGCGCAACAGTAAACGCGCTCAACGGCTCATATGCTGTCTGGACGTCGCGGGAGGCGCTCGCTTAACAGGTCTGTGCGCTGTGACGCTCGCAACGCGCATCGATCGCGAACCAGCCGCGACCCGCGCTACCGGCGGAACGCGTCTCTCGCGAGAGCCACGGACCACTGACGAGCAGGAGGACCCACGATAGAGCGCCACACGGGCCGCGCCCGCTGGCGCTTGCGGACATTGCGCAAAGTATAGCATGGGGCCTGGCGCGCGGGCAATTCAGGTAGGACGGTCCAGCCTGTGCGGGCTAGCCCAATAGGTTAACGTTCACGTCAGTCCGGTCGCGCAGGCGTCTGGCGGGGTGGCTGTGTGGGGAACCGGCCCGCTTGTCGCCTTGCTTGACGGTCTGCGCACAGGACGCCATAATGCCTCAAGATAATGGCGGCAGACGCCGCGCGCCGGCGACGCGCAGCGCGCATGACGCGCGCCCCGCGGATAGAGCGCCAGGAGAAGCGAGACGACATGGGGACTCCCGCGAATATCTCACTGACCGATCGCCTGCGGGAAATCGAGGCTGAGATCGCGGCTGGCCGCGCCGAGAGCGCACTGCCGCGCTGCCTGGAAATCGCGACACTCTACCCGCGGGCGCTCGCCGTGCAGCGCGTGCTCGGTGAAATCTATCTCGCCCTGCGCAGACCGCGCGAGGCGCTGGCCGCTCTGGACCGCGCGCTGACCGGCGACCCTGAGGACGCCCGCGCCTGCTGCGCCCGCGCCATTGTCCACCAGATGCACGGCGATCAAATGGCCGCTCTGGCCTGGTACCACCGGGCCTGCGACATCCGCCCCGAGGATGCGACCCTGCGAGCGACGTACCGCGATATGGCCGCCGCGCTCGGCCAGCCGCCGTACCAGCCCGGGCGCGTCGGCCTGGCGCGGCTGTATCTGCGCGGCGACCTCTTCACGCATGCGATTCGTGAGTGGGAGAGCCTGGTCGCTGAGAACTCGGATAGCACGCGCCTGGAGGCGCACGTCGGCCTGATCGAGACGCTCTGGCGGGCCGGACGCCCCTATGAGGCTGAGGCCTGGGCGCGGCGGACGCTGACGAACGCGCCCTCGTGCCTGAAGCCGCTACTGATCGCTGGCGCTATCGCCCACGATGATGGGCGTGACCTGGACGCGCAGCCCTTCCTGCGCCGCGCCGCTGACCTCGATCCTGATTTCCGCGCCGCCCGCGCGCTCTTCTCGGACCGCCTAGGCGCGGGGGACACCGCGCTGGGCGTCCTGCTTTGGGGCGACACGCCACCTTTCGATGCGGCGCTCTCGGGGGCGATCAATGGCGCGCTGGTGGGACGCGGGACCCAGGACCCGCAAGACCCCGCGCCGCCACCAACCGGGCAGCGCATTACCCAGCCGGCCGAGCGGCGCGTCAACCGCCCGCTCGTCGGTGGGTTATCCCAAACGGGCGGCGCGACCACGCGCACAGACCTCAATACGGCGCCTGCCTCGCCCCTGCCGCCGCCGTCCGCTGGACGCGGCGAGCTTCCGCCCGGGTTCCATAACATGTTCAAAGAGACTGAAGGCATGCTCTGGAATCCCGCCAGCAGTGAACCGGATGCGCTGACGCCTATAACGCGATCGACCGCGCCCGTCGCCGCGCCGCCTTCCCCTCCACCGGCTCCTATGATGGCCCCCGGCCCCACTCCGCGGGAGAGCATAGCGCCGCCACCCGCGATCGCTGAGAGCGGCTTCGCGCTCGGCGATACCGAAATGCGGCGCGCCATCCGCTGGGTCCAGTGGCTGCAAGCGCAGGGCGCGCGTTCCCTGGGCGAGGAGCCGCAGCGCGCCCAGCCGAGCGGCTCGATTGACGCGCTGCTCAACGCGCCGCCAGGCTCCTCGACACCGGTTGGGATCAGGCCGCCCGCGGCGCCACCCATGCCCGCGATGCCGCCCATCGTCTCGCTCCCAAGCATCCCAAGCATCCCAAGCATGCCAAGCATGCCAAGCATGCCAAGCATGCCAAGCATCCCTCGCGCGCCGTCCGGGTCATTGCCCTCTGGCCCGCTCGCCGCGCCTTCCTCGGCCGACCTGCGCAAGATGTTCGCTGAGCTCGACCCTGGCGCGCAGGCGCAGGATGGATCGAATATTGTGGATGCTGACCCTGCGCCGCCGTCCGCCCCGCAGGCGACCGCGCCCGCCGGGTTCGCCAGCGCTCTGGGATGGCCTGGCGCCATGCCGTCTGAGCTGGAGCCATCTGACGTGGAGCCACCTGAGCCGGAACTGTCCTGGCCGGAGCTTCCTGAGCGCGCGCCGAGCGCCGCGCCGCTCGACGCGACGCTATTCAAGACGGAGCCGTTCGCCATCGAGCCGCTGCCGGAACCCGCGCCGGATCTCACGCCAGAGCCTAGGCCGGCCCCTGTGCCAGAACCTCCATTTGCGGCTGACCCTCGCGCTTCGCTCTTCCAAAGCATGGAGATGCCCGCCGCGCCGAGTGGTCCGCCTGCGTCACCCGCTGGCTCAACGCCCGACGCGACCATCGAGGAACTGGACCGCCTGGGCGCGGCGGATGGCTACATGCCCTTCACGCTGGAACCGGGCGCGCTGGCGGCGTTCGCTGGCGCGGCTGAGGGCGCCGGAGCGCCGGAGCGCGCGGGCGACTGGCTCGATTCCCGAGCGCCCGAAGCGCCCCTTCCGCCGCCAATTACGCCTGGGTCGCCTGAAGCAGAGGCGCTGGTCATGCCAGAGATCGAGCCGGACGCGGGCGCGTATGCCGCGCCCGAGCCGCCTGAGCCTGAGCCTGAGCCTGTCTCACACACGCCCGAGCTACTTACGCCGCCAGCGGGGCCAGACCCGCATGACTATACGGCGCGGCTGGAGCAGGCGCGCGGTCACCGCGATGCGGGCTCGCTGGACGAGGCGATTGTGGAGTATCGTACGGTAGTGCGCAACTCGCCTGACCTTTTGCCGGATGTGCTCGCTGACGTGGAGGGGTGTCTGGTGGACCGGCCAGAGCATCCCGAGTTGCACCGCCTGCTCGGCGATGCGCGCATCCGCCAGGGCGATTATATCGGCGCCATTGAGTCGTACAACCGCGCCACCGCTCTCGCGCAAGCGGCCGATAGCTAGCGCCGCGGCCCAAGGGCCCTGATCGCGCATCTATCCGCCAGGAGGGACCACCGTGGAGACGATATTGCAGCGCCTGCTGGCGATAGAGGGCGTGACCGGCGCTGTGCTCACCGGCAAGGATGGGCTGGTCGTGGCGAGCACGCTGGAGGGTGAGGAGGAGGAGTTGCTTGGCGCGATGGCCGCCGCGGCCTTTGACGCCGCTGGCCGCTATATCGAGCAACTGGGCGTGGGCGATATCCGCCACGCGACCTTCGAGACGCCCGGCGGGATCATCCTCGTCTCTGACGGTGGCCAGATGCTGATCATCGTGCGCTGCGGCGTCCAGGCCAACCTCGGCCGCGTCCGCATGGAAGTTGGCGCCGCCAGCCTGCGCCTCGCCGAGCAGATCGGCAGCTATTAGCGCCGCGCGGCGCCTGTGGCGCGTGATGCGGTACACTATGCGATGACCACCCCGCGTCTGCGCGGCGTGGTCGTGTCCTGTTACCTAACACTGTTCAACCCGGAGGATAATCTACCGTGGAGCGAACGCTCATTATCGTCAAGCCAGAAGGCGTGCAGCGCGGCCTGGCGGGCCAGGTGCTCGCCCGGTTTGAGGCCAAGGGCTTCAAGATCGTCGGCCTCAAGTTGATCCGCATCACGCCAGAACTGGCCGCGCGCCACTACGCTGAGCATCAGGAGAAGCCCTTCTACCCTGGGCTGGTCATGCACATCACCTCCAGCCCAGTGATCGTTGGCGTCCTGGAAGGACCGAATGTGATCGCCGTGACGCGCGCGATGATGGGTCCGACCAAGCCGTGGGACGCGCCCGCCGGCACCATCCGCGGCGACTTCGCTGTCAGTATGGGCCTCAATATCATCCACGGCTCGGATGGGCAGGAATCCGCCGCGCGCGAGATTGGCATCTTTTTCGCGTCTGATGAACTGTTGGAGTACTCGCGCGCGACCGATCCCTGGATCGTGGAGGACTAGCGCGCGGCGAGCGCTACATGCGATACGGACATACGCGCCCGTGGGCGGGTCGCCAGACCCTGGTTCGGCCCGCGGGCGCCGTTTTCGTCACTGGTCAAGCCGCACTGACGCTTGTAGAAAGGATGGCGCCTCATGACGCAGGGATGGCGGCGTTCGAGGCTAGCCGGGCTGGCGCTGGCGGCGACGCTGGCGCTGAGCGCGCTGGCGGGCTGCACAGCGGGAGATGTGACCTCGCTGACTTCGGCCGGCCCCATGCCACGCTACGAGCACATCATCGTCATCGTCATGGAAAATACGACGTATGACGACATCATCGGCTCGTCGAGCGCCCCAACGATCAACGCCCTGGCCTCCAAATATGGCCTGGCGACCAACTACTGGGCGGTCGCGCATCCCAGCGAGCCCAACTATGTCGCGATGATCGGCGGCGATACCTTTGGTATTGGCGATGACAACTCCTATAAGGTGAATGCGGTCACCGTGTCCAATCTGGCGACGCAGCTGGAGGCGGCAAGGCTGACCTGGAAGAGTTATCAGCAAAGCATGCCCTATGCTGGCTTTGCCGGCGAGACCTACCCCAGTGGAGGGAACACCCTCTACGCCTCCAAGCACAACCCATTCATGAATTTCCTCGGCGCATGGCCAGCGGCGGAGCGCACACAAACGCTGGCGCACATTGTGCCAGATACACAGTTGGCGGGTGATCTCAAGAACGCGATAACGTTCCCGAATCTGGCTTTTATCTCACCAGACCTCTGCAACGATATGCACGGCGCGAGCGGCTGCGCCTCGAACTTGACCGCGACCGGCGACGCGTACGTCAATCAGGCCATGCAAGAGATCACGGCGTCTGACATCTGGACGGCCCACGACACCAATACCGCGGTCGTTGTCGTCTGGGATGAGGCCGAGGGCGCGGTCTCGCTTGGCGGGCCTGACGGCATCGCCGCCGACGGCGGCCATGTCGCTGCGCTCGTACTGACCAACCACGGCCCCCGCGGGCTGCGCGACAATACGCCGTACAATCACTATGCCCTGCTGCTGAGCATCCAGAGCGCGTTTGGCCTGAGCTGCCTGCGCAATAGCTGCCCTCAGACAGGCAAGATTGTCGCGATGTCGCGGCTGTTCGCCGTTAGTGGTTGATGTGATCCCTGCGTCCGGCGCTGGCGTGCGGTTCACAGAGAGGGTCTGATACCAGAAGAGGAAGGCGAGGCCATGACAGACGGCGCGATGGATGGCTCACGGGACGAGGTGACGCTCCGCGAAACCAGTCCCAGCGACCTGCCGCTCTTATTCGAGTTCCAGCGCGACCGGGAAGGCTACTGGATGGCCGGGTTCACCGCCAGCGACCCTGCCGACCGCGACGCGTATCTGGAGATCTGGGAGCGGATTCGCGCCGATCCACGCACGATCATGCGGACCATCCTCTATAACGGCGAGGTAGCCGGAGACGTCCTTTCCCATGAAAGCGAGCCGGGCAAGCCTGAGACGGGCTACTGGTTGGGCAAAGCCTTCTGGGGCAAGGGTATCGCCACCCGCGCGCTGCGCCTCTTTCTCGCCGAAATCCCTCGCCGCCCCATGTACGCGCGCGTCATCAAGGACAATGTCGCTTCGTTACATGTGCTGGAGAAATGCGGCTTTCGGATTACGGGTGAGCAGCGGGAATATGCTAATGCCCGCGACCACGAGGTCGAGCTCTACACGCTGACGCTGGAGGCGAGCGCGCCGCGGCCCTCCTCGCCTGCGGTCACGTTGCGGGCGGTGGAGGACGCTGACCTGCCGGTTTTCTTCGAGCAGCAGCGCGATCCCGACGCCAATTTCATGGCGGCGTTCGTCGCCAAAGACCCCAACGACCGCGACGCATTCATGGACCACTGGGCGCGTATCCGCGCCGATCCGGGCAACGTAAACCGGACTGTTCTCGTGAATGGGGATGTTGCAGGCGAAACATCCAGCTATCAGGAGGAGCCGGGCAAGCCAGAGATCACCTACTGGCTGGGCAAGGAGTTTTGGGGCCAGGGCATCGCTACCCGCGCCCTGACGCTCTTTCTCGACGAGATGACCGCGCGTTCGGTCTATGCCCGCGCGGCGAAGGACAACGCCGCCTCGCTGCGTGTCCTGGAGAAGTGCGGCTTTGCAATTATGGGCGAAGGTCGCGGATATGCCAACGCGCGGGGCGCCGAGATTGAGGAGTATGAGTTGCGCCGCGACGTCTGAGGCGCGCGGCGTTTTCCAGTCGCCCAGGCGACCGGTGCTACAATACCACTGCCAGCGCGCGCGGCTGAAGCGCGCGACGGGCGCGGTGTGAAGGAAGGGCGCGACATGGCGCTGGCGGGCGCGCGAGCGCTGCTCGATCTGCTCTTTCCGCCGCGCTGCGCGGTCTGTGGCGCGCATGGAATGGCGCTCTGCGCGGAATGTCTCGGCGCGATCCAGCCGCTGCCCGCGCCACGGTGCGCCCGGTGCGATATGCCCGCGCCTCGCCTGGCCGCGGGCCTCTGCCAGCCCTGCGCGCGTGGGGCGCATCTGCCCGCGCTGGACCGGCTACGGATGGCGGCGCGCTACGAGGGACAGGCCCGCGCGGCGATCCACGCCTTTAAGTATTCCGGGAAGCGACGGCTGGCGGTTCCACTGGCGCGGCTGCTGGAGTCGGCGTGGCGCGATGCGGACCTTGACGCGAACCTGATCATTCCCATGGCGCTGCACCCCAGGCGCCTGCGCGAGCGCGGCTACAATCAGTCGGCGCTACTGGCGCGCGAGCTTGGACGGGCGTTGAGGTTGCCGGTCCTGGAACATCTGCTGCTGCGGACGCGGGCGACCAGCGCACAGGCTCAGCTACCGTTGAGCGCGCGCTACACCAACGTCGCCGGGGCGTTTGCGCTGGCGGATGGCGCCCAGCGTGCGCTGGCGGGGCGGCGCATCCTGCTGCTCGACGACATCATCACCAGCGGAGCGACGGTCCAGGCGGCCGCCAGCGCCCTACGCGCGGTGCGGCCCGCCGCGATCTACGCCCTTGCGCTGGCGCATCCCTTTCACGCGCGCGTGGAGATGGAACAAGGAGACGGCGCGTCACGGGAAGGGGCATGAGAGCGCATGCTGATGGCGGATCTCATCGCGGGGAGCACGCGCGGCGAAATTGAGGAACTGACGCTGCTGCTGGCGATTGCGCTGGCGACGGCGCTCGCCGCCCGCGCGCTGCGCTTTCCGTATACGCTGGCGCTGGCGCTGGTGGGCCTCCTGTTAGGCGCGCTCGCGCCACTGCCAGGGCTGGGGCTCGACCCGGACGTCACGCTCCTCATCTTCCTGCCCATCCTGCTCTTTGAAGGGGCGTGGAACGTCGAGGTCAGCAGGCTGCTGGCGAACTGGTTGATCGTGCTGTTACTGGCGGTCCCTGGCCTGCTGGTCTCCATCGCCATCGCCGCCGCCGCGCTGCGGTACTTCGCCGGGCTGCCGTGGCTGATCGCGTTGCTGATCGGGGCTATCATCTCGCCCACAGACCCCATCGCAGTGATCGCGCTGATGCGCAAGCTCGGCCTCTCCGCGCGGCTGCGTACCATCATCGAAGGCGAGAGCCTGTTCAATGACGGCATGGGCGCGGCGATGTTCAGCATCACGCTCAATCTCGTCGCGATGTCGCTGGCTCCAGGTTTCGTGGGGCATACCAGCGGCGCGGTCCTCTCCGAGGTTTTGGCGGCCGCGTGGCTCTTCACCGGCGGCATTCTGATTGGCGCGGTAGCTGGCTGGCTCGCCTCACGGCTGCTGCGGCTGATCGAGGACCCGCTGATCGAGACAGTCATTACCTTTATTGTCGCGTACGGGGTCTACCTGCTGACCGATCTGGCGCGGGCCTCCGGCATCCTGGCGGTGGTGGTGGCCGGGCTGATCGTCGGCAGCTATGGCCGCCGCGTTGGCATTTCCAGCTCAGCCCATGAGACGGTCAACACGGTGTGGGAATTCCTGAGCTACCTGGCGACTTCGCTGCTCTTCCTGCTGCTAGGCATTCAGTTGAGTCGCATTACGCCCTCGGCCTTCGCGGTCATCGCCTGGGCGACTGCGGGCGTTTTCGCCGGGCGCGCGGCGTTGGTCTATGGCGCGGTAGCGCTGCAGAACGCGATTGCGCGCGCGCTGGTTCGACGCCGTGCGCATCTGCCCGCGCGTGGCCGCCCGCTGTCCTTGCCCAATTCCTGGCGTCCGATTCTGCTTCTCTCGGGATTGCGCGGCGCGCTCTCCATCGCCCTCGCGCTCAGTCTGCCCGCCTCCACGCCGCACCTTCCTGAAATCCAGGACGCCGTCTACGGCGTGACGCTGGTGACGCTGTTGGGGCAGGGGATCGCGCTGCGCTTCCTGTTGCCGCGCTGGCCCGCCGCCCAGCTAGGCGTCGCGCCGCGCGAGCCACATACGGCGTCCGCGCCCGATTGAGTGTTGGGATAAAAAATGTGTCAGGTTTGCGCGACATCTGGCGACTGGAGAGCGTACCCTGTAGATCAAGGAGCCGCTTCCAGATGTTACCAGAGCCTGAGTCAAGCGTGCGCGTCAGTGCCAGCGCCGCCTCCGGTGAGCCCGCGCATCGGGACATGACCAGCGCGGCGGAGATCGCCGCGCGGCTGGCGGCCGCACGCCCGCGCTTGCTGTGGCTGGCGCGGCTGCGCGGCGTCGCGGCGGGCGATGCCGAGGACGTCGTGCAGGAGACGCTGCTGACAGCATGGCGCGCGGCTGGCGGCCTGCGTGACCCACAGCGTTTCGACGCCTGGCTGGATGGCGTGCTACGAAATTTCTGCCGCCGCTACACCGCTGCCCTGGGCGACGACGTCGGGACGCTGGACGCGCTGGGTAGCGACGGGCCAGTGGAGGAAGAAGACCCGCTGGAGAGCCTGACGCAGCAGGACCTGGCGACGCTGATCGACGCCGCGCTGGGTCATCTGCGCGCCTCAGCCCGGGCGGCGCTGGAGCTGCGCTACCTGGCGGAGCTGCCAGCGGGCGAGGTCGCGGCCCGGCTGGGCGTGACGCTCAACACGCTCGACGCGCGGCTCAGCCGCGCGCGCCGCCAACTGCGCGAAACGCTGGCGGGTCCGCTCCGCGAGCGGGCAGTGGAATTCGGGCTGGCGCTGGGGCCGGCGGATGACGCGGGCTGGCGGAACAGCCGCATCTGGTGCCGGTTCTGCGGCCAGGCGCAGATGCGGGGCATCCTCGAAGACGCGCCGGATGGCGGTGGACGCATGGTCTTGCGCTGCCCCGTCTGTTACCAGAAGGGCGGCGCGGAGGAGACCAATATTGGCTCCATACGTGCGATTCAGGGCCTAACCTCCTTCCGGGTAGCGGAGAAGCGCCTGCTGCGTATGGCCCAGGAACATCTCACGCTATCACTGCAGCGCGAGGCGCCCTGCGTGCTGTGTGGCGGCCCGGCGCGTGCGCGCATCGTCGCGGGTCATGAGCTGGCGGCGGATAGCCCGCTGATGGCGCTCTTCCCTCATCACTTCTTCGTAATCACCGAATGCCCCCGGTGCGAGGGATTCACCAATGGCGCGGCCGGGATCGCGGCGACCCACTCTCCCGATATCGCGCGCTTCATCATCGAAAATCAGCGCATGCTCGTCGAGCCTGAGGAGCTGACGGTCTACAACTCATCGCCGGCGATCCGGTTCAGCCTGTTCAATCGCGCCAGCGGCGAGCGCATGGTCTACTTCGCCGATCCCGCGACGCTCGATCTGCGGGGTGTTCACCGCGGCTGATTCCGACCTGAGCGCACAGAAAGGTCCCATCTATGACTGCGCCCTCCGGGCCATTAACGGAGTCCGCCGCGCCCGCGCCACGGGCGCCCGCGCCCCGGCGTGGCTCGATGTTCGCGCCGCTGGGCTATCGCGACTACCGGCTGCTCTTCGCCGGTCAGCTGATCTCGTTCCTCGGCGACGCCTTCTACGCCGTCGCGCTGCCGTGGTACATGCTGACGCAGGGCGGCGGGCCGGTCAACCTGGGCCTGGTATTGACGGCCTACGGCGTACCAATGGGGGCGGCGACGCTGCTGGGCGGCTGGCTGAGTGACAAGCTGCGGCCACGGCGGGTGATGCTCTTCTCCGACTTCATCCGCATGTTCATCTTGCTTGGGCTGGCCTGGGTGACATTTGGCTTCGCCGGAGCGGTTTTCGGCTGGCATGGCGCCCCGCTAGGGGTCATCGCCGCGCTGGCCGCGACGCTGGGGCTCTTTGACGGCATGTTCATGCCTGCGTCGCAGGCTGTCACGCCCGACCTGATTCCCGACGACCAGTTGCAGGCCGCCAACGGGCTGTACTACTCGCTAGCGCGCCTGGCGCAGATGATCGGCCCGGCGCTCGCCGGCGCTGTTGTGTCCCGCGCCGGCTCGCCAGCTTCCTTCGCGATTGACGGCGCAACCTTCGCCGTTTCCACCCTCACGCTGGTGTTTATCCGTGGCCGCGCCCTCAAGCCCAGCGCCGCGCCGACGACGCCCGCCGACGACACCAGCCCGTTTGAGGCGGCCAGCGCGACCGCGACGGACAGCCTGTGGCGCTTCACCTTCAGCGCGCCGTACTTCATGCTGCTGCTGGTGATCATGATCGTCGCCAACCTGTTCAATGGCGCGACGGAGGTGGCGCTTCCCGCGCTGGCGAATGGCCCGCTCGGCTCCAACGCTCAGGGTTTCGGTTTCATGCTCGCGGCGGCGGGCGCTGGCGGATTAGCGGGAGGGCTACTGGCGAGCGCGGTAGGCGGGCGCGTCAACCGCGGCTGGATGTCTTTGCTCTTTTTCGCGTTCCAGGTCGCGCCGATTACCGTGATGGCCCTGATCGCCAACATCTACGTCGCTATCACCTGTATGGCGGCCTTTGGCGCCCTCAACGGACTGGGCAATGTGACGTTCCTGACGCTGGTCCAGCGCAAGCTGCCGCGCAATCTGCTGGGGCGGATCATGGGCGTCTTCGCCTTCTGCAACTTCGCCACCTTCCCGGTTTCCGCGGCGGTTGCGGGCTTCGCCGTGCAGCGCTACGGCCCGCAGACAGTGATCCTGGCTGGCGCGGTGATCCTCGGCGCTCCACTCATCGCCGCCTTCCTGAACCGCGACCTGCGGGAGTTATAGTTGGAGTGGAGAATGAACCAGGCGCGGGACGTCATGCGTAATGATCCCGCGGCCACCAGCCCCAGGGATGTTGTGGGTCTGTGAGTCGCAGAGAGGGCGTGAGATCGGCCATGTGGATTCTTGCCTCCCACGCCTGATTGGCTTATGATGAGTAGCGTAGCGCAAAAGCATAGCGCATGAGCGAAGGGCGCCTCAGTGGTGCCCAGTTGACCTGGATGCGAGGGTATGGCAGGCGCTGGCGGCTATGAAGCCTTGGGCTTTGATCCCAACAAGACACAGGCCCGATAGACGCGATAACGAGCGTCGCACAGGTCGCGCGCGCTACTCAGGCTCGCCGTCATCGACACTGCGCGCGAGCTCGTAGGGCGGAGTCTATGAGATCACAGTTAACGGCTGGTAGTTCCGCCTGACCGGAGGAGAAACCCGCCGCCAGATCTGGGCAGGATAACGAGAATGAGACTTAGGCCGGTACTCCCTGTGATTCCAGGAGATACCCTCTGGCGCCTGCTCGATAATGTCACCTGCTCGATGACCGGCCCGGAGCCAGGCGCCGCCGGGCAGCCAGGCGAGCGATTCCCCGGCGCGGAGCCAGCGTATCCGCCGCCAGGCTACGCGCCGCCGCCAGGCTACGCGCTGCCGCCGGGGACATATCCGCCAATGACGCCGCCACGCCGCTCTACTACGCCCTCTGTCCGGGTGATTCTCAGTATTGTGGTGGGCGTCGCGCTGCTGGTGGGCATCGCGCTGGTCGCGTTCGCCGGCGCTCATGCGTATCTGGGGGGTGGCTCGATACCTGCCAGCCATGCGCAAGGCACACCTACCCTCCCCAGCAACGCTGCGTTAGTCCTGAGCGACCCTCTGACCTCGAATATCAATAATTGGCCCGTAGGCGGTGGCTGCGAGCCCGCCTCGGATGGTTATCATGTCTCGGGCGGCAAGCTCTGCAAGGCCCCGACCGGAGCCATGTACGACAACATCGTCACCATCCAGGTCCGCCAGACTCAGGGGAATGCGGACATCGGCTATGGGCTGGCGTTTCATGGTTTTGACAACCAGCACACCTATGCGTTCGAGATCACCAGCTCGGGCTCCTGGTCCTTCACGAACCTTGTCGATGGGGAGTCAGCCCCCTTGCAAGGCAACGGGACATCGTCATCCAGCAATGCCTCCGCGCTCAACAGGGGGCTCAACACAATCAACACGCTCGAGATCGAGGCGCACGGCTACGAATACATGCTCTTCATCAATGGCGCGCATGTCGGCACGGTCACTGACTCGACCTACTCGGGGGGATTCCTCGCGCTGGTCGCGGATCCCGGAGCCGAGGCTGTCTTCACCAATTTCCAGATCGCGACGCTCGGGTAGCGAGGGCGGCTTGGCGGCGCGCCCATCACGCTTCCAAACGCCGGCGTAGCGCCGGCTCGCGTATCGTCTGCGCGTCGAGCCTGGACGCGCCGAGAAACGTGAGGAAGCGCGCGAAGCCGCGCGCCAGCGCCTCCGCGAACGCCTCATCGCCGCCGAGCGCTGGGTCCTCCAGCCAGAATCCCAGGATGACGAGCGTGCTGGTCGTCCGGTCCAGTTTGCTGTCGAACCGGGCGACGAGCCGGTCGCCCCACAGGACGGGCAGCGTGTAGTAGCCGAACGCGCGCTGATGCGCTGGCTTGTAGACTTCCCATGTGTAGTCGAAGCCGAAGAGTGTTTTGGCGCGTCCGCGGGCGCTGACCGGGTCGAGCGGCGCCAGGAAGACGACCTCGTCAGTCGCGCTGGCCTCCAATGGCGCCCATAGAGCAGGCGTCCGCCCGGCGCTCAGCTCATGCAGCGCGCTGGCGTCGCTGCCGAGCGCGTAGTGGATCGCTTTCCAGCCTTCGACCTGGACCTCGATGAGTTCACCGTCCGCCACCATCGCCGCGAGCAGCTTCGTCGCCGCGCGGTCCGCGCCGTCGCGGCCGTAGAACATGACCGCTACGGGCTTGGCGCGCGAAAGACCATAGAAGCCGACTTCCTTCCGAACCAGGAAGCGGTCTGTCTCATCCTCGTCGCACTCGCGGAGGAGATGCGCCGGCGCGACCGTCTCCGTTAGCGCATACACACGCTCGAACCGCTCGCGGTGGTGTGTCATGATTTCGCCGACGCGCCATAGATAATACAGCGCCAGCGCGCTGTCCTTGCGACCGCGGTAATTCTGTATTCGCGCGCGTGTCGCCATCGCGAAGTCGCGGTTGGTTACCATGTCGCGCTCGCTCAGGACGGTCCGCATCTCGGCGATGGCATCGGCGTGGTCGCGCCCTGTCTGCCGGATACGCATGCCACCATACGCGCCATCGCGCTCGCGGCGCATGACGACGCGCCAATAGGGCAGTTCCTCCATGGGTCGGAGGGCCAGCCAGCCGCCCCAGTCGAAGAATTTGCGCTGCGTATAGGCCAGGTCTTCCCACAGGCCCGGTGTGTAGTCGAGGACGCGGCTGTGGAGCATGATATCGTGGCTGCGCGCGATGATGTTCAGCGGATCGAGCTGCAGGTATTCCATCTCGCGCATGGCCTGCTCAGCGCCCGCGGCCCCACGCCAGCGCCGGCCTGGCCACAGGCCTTGCTTGCCGAGGATGAAGTGGCGCGCGGTCTCGATGGTGATGGTCAGCATGAGGGCCTAGTCCAGCTTCGGAGAGGGTGACATAGGTACTCCTAACCGGGGGGCGATATGGCGGGCGCGCAGGAAGACGCGCCCACCCATTGGGTTGCACAGTAATGATGTCACCCTATTCTCACCAGACACCGCAAAACGGTATGAGCCGTTTGCGTTGCGTCATCCGCCTCAGCGCTGGAGTTTATCGCGCAGCTCCTCATACATCGCGACCTGCTCTGGTGAGATGGAGGTCGGCGTCCGTTCGAGCTGGGTCAGTAGCCGCTCGGTCGTAATCACCTCGCGCTCGCCGCTTTGCAGGCTATCGCGCGCGGCAGTCGCCGCGGTGATGTTGCAGATCGCGGCGATATCCGCGGCGGAGTAGCCACCCGAGCGCGCGACCAGCGCATCGAGCGCGAGATCCGGCGTGGTGGGCTTGTTGCGCAGTTCGTATTGGAAGAGCTGGCGGCGGGCTGGGGCGTCTGGTGGCGGCACATACAACACGCGGTCGAGGCGGCCCGGCCGCATGAGCGCGGCGTCTATCGTGTCCGGCCGGTTGGTCGCGGCCATCACAACGACACCCTTGAGCTCGTCCACGCCGTCCATCTCGGTCAGGAACTGGGTCAGCATCTTCGCGCTGCCCTCGTCGCCGGTCCCACGCGCGCCCGCGATTGCGTCAATCTCATCGAAGAAGATGACACATGGCGCGTTCTCGCGCGCCCGGCCAAAGAGGTCGCGCAGCCGCGCCTCCGACTCCCCCACATATTTTTGGAGCAGTTCGGGGCCCTTCACTTCCAGGAAGTGCGCGCCTGTCGCGCTGGCGACGACCTTCGCCAGGTACGTCTTGCCGCACCCTGGTGGGCCGAACAGCAGCACCCCCTTGGGCGGCTTGATTCCGTATTCCCGGAATAGCTCAGGGCGCTTCAACGGAGCCTCGATGGCGTCGCGCAGGGCCTCCTTCACCGTTTCCAGGCCCGCGACATCGTCCCAGGAAAGGTCGGGCTTCGCGATCACGTCCACAGTATCCGGGCGCGAGGAACGCCGGCCATACTGGTCGGCGAGCTCCTGGTACTCGCGCAGCATCTGGAAGGTGACCGAGGGGCGAATGCCGCCGACGCTCGTCTCCAAATCAGCCATGGTGATTGGCTCGGCGCCGCCGCTAGCGGCGCGGCGCAGCGCCTTGCGGGCGGCCTCCGTGCAGGCGAGCTGGATGTCGGCCCCGGTGAAACGCTCGCTGCGGGCGGCCAGCTTGTCCAGATCAATCTCGCCAGCGACCGGCTTGTTGCTCATGTACGACGCGAAGATCGCGCGGCGCGCAGCCTGATCCGGAGCGCTGACGTAGATCATCTTGTCAAAGCGTCCAGGGCGCATCGCCGCCGGGTCGATCAGGTTGGGGTAGTTCGTCGCGCCGATGAGCAGGACGCCGTCCATATCGCCCACGCCATCGGTAAAGGCAAGGAACGTGGCGATGATGCCCTTCTCCGGCGCATCGCCGCGCGAAAGATCGCCGCGCCTGGGTAGGAAGGCTTCGAGCTCATCGAAAAAGAGGATCGCCGGGCGGTTCTCGCGCGCCTCGGTGAAGACGCGTCGCAGATTGGCCTCGGACTCACCAAACCATTTGCTGGTGAACTCGGTGCCGCTCACCGCGAAAAACGCCGCGCCCGCTTCATGCGCCATGATGCGGGCGAGCTTGGTCTTGCCCGTTCCTGGAGGCCCAAAGAGCAGGACACCGCGCGTCGGGCTAAGCGACATGCGCTTGAGCGCCGCGCGCGCCTTGGGATCGAACTGGGAGTGGACCGCTTCGAGGACCTCTTCCTTGATATCATCCACGCCAACCAGTTCATCCCAGGTATCCTTCGGAACCTCGCGGCGCGCCGAGCGCGCGCCCGCGGGCTTGCTCGCGTCGCCGCTCTCCTCCGTGCGGGACTCACGGCGGGCCGCGGCGGTCGCGACCGCGGATGGGCGCATGTGGGCGTGACCACGAAGTGTCAGTGACTGGTAGAGCAGTTCGGTAAGCGGGAAGAGCAGCAGGACAATCAGCGCCGCGCTCACCGTGTCGATGATCACTCCCACGGGATCGAGCGTCGCGGTCTCCAGGAGCGCCGTGAGCGCTAGTTGCCCAACAACCAGAATCAGCGCGCCTACGCCAACCGCGCGCGCAGGCCCGGGCAGATGGCGCAGGAATGCGGGCAGGCGGTCTAGCAGGTCGCGTCCCAGCGGGCGATAGAGCAGCGCGCCGCCCAGCCCGACCGCCAGCGCCCACAGTCCGATTTGGGCCAGCGTGATGGGATGGTCCACGCTCGTTTGCGCGATCACGCCGGTGATGAACTGGAAGGTGTCGCCAGCCGAGTCGGGAGGATACATCCAGGAGAAGTCCAGCAGCGAGGCGACCGGGGCGGCGTGCGGCGAGACGAGCGGCCCCCCGCCCTCGCCACCGATGAGCGCGCCAACGCGGGTGAGTCCGGCGCTGAACATCAGCATCTCAACCCAGATCGCTAGCAGCGCGGCCCGCAACGCCCCCTTGCCAGTGCGCAGCATGACCAGGAGCAGTGGAGCGGCGAACAGGAGCCAGGATAGACCGCTCACCAATGTGACGACCGTCGCCAGACCGAATACCAGGAACGTGAACGGGTCGAATACCAGCAGGGCGGCCAGCCCGACGCAGACGAAGACGAGCAATGTGGCGTAGCCAAACCCCGAGTTGTACGAGATGGGCAGCGCGAACGCCAGCAAGGTAGCTGGTACGCCCCAGGGCGGCGAGATGAACCAGACGATGCCGAGCGCCAGGACGACGAGCGCCCGCCAGTTCGACGGATAATATGGGAGCGCGCTAGTGACAAAGTAGGCGAACGCCATCGCCGCGAGAGCGCCCACCGCATGCAAATAATAGCGATGTTTGTACGGGTCGAGTTGTGGGAAGCGCCACGACATGCCGCGCGAAGACTGTTCAACCATCTGCCCACTCTTCCATTCCACACTTCCACAGCAGCTATGAATTGGAAGGAGTATAGCATGACAGCAGTCGTTCTGTTGCGCTGTGATGTATTCTGTGATGTGTTGAGCGCGTATGGATTCGTGCAGGCAGTTGTGCGCGTCAGGCTAGCGCCATTACCCCGCCGTCGCGTGCAGGAATTCACCCATCAGGCGCGCCAATTCGGCGGGGCGCTGAAGCGGGATGTCGTGGACGGTGGCGGGCAGCCAGATGACCTCGACCGAGGGCGCCGATGACATGCGGTCACGGGCCTGCGCCGCGCCGCGCCGCTTGGCCGCCAGGAAGCCGTCCTGCGCCGCTTCGGTCGCGCCGCCGACGCTCGCGCCCTCCGCCAGAATGTAGCGGGTGGGAGCATGGACGGCGGGGAAGAGGGTGTCCGCGTCGGCGTCCCACATCGCCCTGAGGATCTTCATGTGATTCTCAAAGGAGAGGCGTGGGGCGACGGTCTGGTCGGGGCGCAACTCAACGATGCGCTCCATGATGTCCACGACCTCCGGCCCGGAGCCAGGGACCTCGTCGCGCACCCAGCCATCGAAGGTCGCACGCGGGGTCCCGGTGAAGCGAGGCGGCGCGAGGTCGCGGCTGACCTGCTCCCAGGTGGCGTTGGGCCGCTCGCGCAGCATGCCAAATCCGCCATCCACGAGCAGCAGCGCCGCCACGCGGTCGGGGTGGCGCGCGGCCAGCTCGAGCGCGACATTGCCGCCCCAGGAGTGGCCAGCGACCGCGAAGCGCGGGCCGAGCGCCAGCGCGTTCGCGACGGCGATGTCATCAGCGACGATAGAAGTGAAATCGTAGCCGTCGTCGGGCTTGTCGCTCAGTCCGTGGCCGCGCTGGTCCAGCGCCACCACGCGGCGCTCCGCCGCCAGCGCCGGGGCCGTCAGCTCCCAGATCGGTGAGCCGGAGGCCAGGCCGTGCAGCAGGAGCAGCGGCGCGGCGTCGGGCTCGCCCCCGCGTTGCTCCCATTCCAGGTAATGCAGTCGCAGCCCAGGGAGCGTCACATAGCCCTCAGCGGGCCGCGTGTCTCCGCCAGTCGCGCCACTGCCGTCGACACCACTCATTCCGCTCATGCGCTGGGCTCCTTTCCGCCGCGAGCCGCCGACCTTCGCTGAGAAGACTGTACGCCTGCGATGACGTCTGGCGCCACCCTTCCCGCCGCCCGGCAGCGGAGGCGCGCGATGCGATACGATACGGTGTGTCGCATTCCGCCCGGCGCGGGGAGGAGCGGGCCGCGTGGCCTTGTACCCGCCAGCGTGACGGGCGTCTGATTTTGAGTTATGAGACGTGCCACGATACGAGTGAGGACGGCGGATGATCGAGCGCTACACACGGCCGGAGATGGCCCAGGTCTGGTCGGAGGAGAACAAGTTCGAGAACTGGCTGCGGGTCGAGTTGCTGGTCTGCGAGGGATGGGCGCGCGAAGGGGTCATCTCCGCCGGGGATATGGAGAAGATCCGCCAGGCGACCTATGACATCGCCCGTGCGCGTGAGATCGAGCGCGAGACGCACCACGACGTCATCTCGTTCCTGCGCTCCGTCCAGGAGAAGCTCGGGCCCGAGGGGCGCTTCCTGCACCTCGGCATGACCTCTTCCGACATGCTTGATACCGCGCTGAGCGTGCAGCTGATGCACGCGGGGACGCTGCTGCGCGAGCAGCTGGACGCGCTGACGGAGACCGTCTCGCGGCTGGCCATCGAGCGCCGCATGACCTTGATGGTCGGGCGCACGCATGGCATCCACGCCGAGCCGACGACCTTCGGATTCAAGCTGGCGATGTGGGTGGACGAGCTGCGCCGCTGCCGCACGCGGCTGGACGCCGCTATCGATGACATTGCTGTCGGGGCCATCTCCGGCGCGGTTGGCACGCACGCCACGATCCCGCCGAAGATCGAGGAATACGTCTGCAAGCAGCTGGGGTTGCGGCCCGAGGCGGTCTCGACGCAGATCATCCAGCGTGACCGCCATGCGCACTTCGTGACGACGCTGGCGCTGATTGGCTCCTCGCTGGAGATGATGGCCCAGGAGATCCGCCATCTACAGCGCACCGAGCTGAGCGAGGCCTTCGAGCCCTTCGGCGCCAACCAGCAAGGCTCCTCGGCGATGCCGCACAAGCGCAACCCGGAGAAGGCCGAGCGCGTCTGCGGGCTGGCGCGGGTGCTGCGCGGGCACGCGGTGACGGCGATGGAGAATGTGGCGCTGTGGCACGAGCGCGACATCAGCCACTCCTCGACCGAGCGCATCATCCTGCCTGATTCCTGCGGCCTGCTACACTACATGCTCTGGCTCTTCAACCAGATCATGAACGGGCTGGAGGTCAATGAGGCGAAGATGGCCGCCAACCTGAACATGACGCGCGGGCTGATCTACTCTTCGCGCATCCTGCTGGCGTTGGTGGATAAGGGCATGGACCGCCAGGCGGCCTATAAGCTGGTGCAGCGCAACGCCCAAAAGGTCTGGCGCGACGAGGATGAAGGCCAGGGGCTGCTGGCGATGCTCAAGGCCGACCCCGAGGTGATGGCGAAGATCACGCCGGACGAGCTGGACGCTATCGCCGACCCCAACGCTTACCTCGAATGGATTGACACAGCCTTCGAGCGCCTCAAGCTGCTCTAGCTATCTGGAATCATCTGGCCGATAGCGGGGAGGTGACACGCGATGGACGAGTTCGCGAGCGCCAACGCGACGCGCGCCAGCTATGACGCCGTGGCGGAGGAATACGCGGCGCGCTTCTTCGGCGAGCTGGCGGCCAAGCCACTCGACCGCGCGCTGCTGGACGCCTTCGCCGAGCAGACGCGGGCGCTGGGTCCGGTGGCGGACCTCGGCTGCGGGCCGGGGCAGGTCGCGCGCTATCTCAGCGAGCGCGGCTGCGAGGCGCTGGGCATTGACCTCGCGCCAGAGATGGTCGCGGTGGCGCGGCGCCTCTCGCCGGGCGTGCGCTTCGAGCAGGGCAGTATGCTGGCGCTGGATGTGGCGGACGGTGGATGGGGCGGGCTGACCGCCTTCTATTCGATCATCCATATCGCGCCTGACGACCTGGGGCGCGCGCTCGCCGAGTTCCATCGCGCGCTGCGCCCCGGCGGGTTGGGGCTGCTCGCCTTCCACGTCGGGACCGAGCGCATCCACAGCGATGAATGGTGGAATCGCCCGGTCGAGCTGGACTTCCAGTTCTACGAGCTGGACGACCTCGCCGGGCGGCTGGAGTCTGCCGGTTTCACCATCGAGGCGCGTCTCGTCCGCCGCCCCTACGCGCCCATCGAGCATCCCAGCCAGCGTGGCTATCTGCTGGCGCGCAAGGAGATTTGAGCGGCGGGAGCAGCGCCCTGGAGAATCTATCCGCATCTCATACGGATTCCGCGTCGCTGGCTGTCGTGCGCCAGTAGACGCCAGCTCTTGAATTCATGGTTCGGGCGGTGGCGAAGCCAATCGCCGAAGCGATTTTCCTTCGATGGGGGCGCGGGAAGAGGTACAGTGAGGCGGACCATGCGGGCGGGGACGAGAGGGATGAGAGGAGAGATGCGTGGAGACGTGGGAATATGGCCTTCTTGAGTGGTTGTGGGACTTATCACTTCTGCGCCTCAATCTGCCGGGCGGACGCGAATCCCAGTCCAAGGGCAGCTACGCGGAGGTGGTCACCATGTTGACCACCCTGGGCGCAGAGGGGTGGAGCGTCGTCGCGTGCGTGGCGAGCAGCAACTGGGTGTTGTGGACCCTCAAGCGACAACTGGCCGGCGGGTGAACCCGCGCCTAGAGCCTGTTAAGAACTCCAGGTATGAATGAACTGGTGGAGCATCAAACAGGCGAAGGCGGCAAAATGCAGCCCGGCGAGCATGGTAGGGAGCCGCTCATAATCACGGGCGAGGCGGCCAAAGCGGCTGGCCCACGCGAAGCTGCGCCCCACCACCCAGCGTTCGGGCAAGAGGACGAAGCCTTGGCGAGCGGTCGGCAGCTTGACCACCTGCAACTCGATGCCTTCCGCTTGCGCGGCGGCCGTTGGCTCCGGTCCGGTGTAACCATGGTCGACGAACGCCTATTCTTGATCACTGACATCACTGGGGTAAGGTTTGCGAGTACTCATCCTCGCATCCTCTCACCCCATCTATGTCAAGGCCTTAACAGCCT
>DASVZK010000053.1:0-14137 GCA_036391685.1 Ktedonobacterales bacterium | reverse complement strand
GAATGTCACACGCAGACTCATCGCTCTCATGCCTCCACTCCTACATGCCACCGGATCACGCGACGAGGAATTGCTAGCGCAAGCACACGCGAAGACGCCCCACGCTAGGCGAGCGTATTCAGTTGTTCACAGTCGATGATGCGGCTGACCAAACGAGCCGCTAGGGCTGACTACGCATCCGCGCTTGTACTGCCGAGGGAATCCTCATTTGAGAAAGCTGCGCCAAGCGGCGCCTATTCGCTTCCCTTTACGGACAACTAGTGAAAGAGGATGGCGCTCGTCTCCTTTGCGTACATGCTGAATGCGGCCAGTATACCACAGACGTTCCAACCTGCAAGCCCAGAAGAACAGTGTGAAAGTTAGCCGAATGCGTTGACGACAACGTGGCATTGAGCCTGCCATGAACTGCTATAGAACGGCGAGAAGTGGTGCCAGAATCGCCGTTTCCAGTGGTCAGGTAAACGAAGGCGGCCAGCGCGGCGGAGGGGACATCGTATTCTGGCTCTGCCTGCAGTGGAGTGAGCAGGCGTGGGAGGACTGAGCGGCGGTATCATAAGGCGCAGATTCGGAACGGTCGAGCCACATCCGGACATCCAGCGAATCCGCGTATGTCTCAGCAAGACTGGAAGAGAGCGCATGGCCGGCGGCACCGCCACGCTGAGCGAGCGGCTGGCGGCGGCGCCCACTGACCCACGCCACACGGCAGAGGCCGCGCGCACTATCCGCGCGGTGATTGCGCACAACTGCGCGCTGAAGGAGGCATGACCGTGGCCTACGAGGTGGTAGCGCTGATTCGTAGGGCGCGGCAACAGACCGGTGGGGTCGAAGCGCTGGCGGCGAGCATCGGGCAGGCGGAGGCCAGCGCCGCCGCGCTGCACAAGGAAGCGCAGGTGTTCTGGGAAGCGGCGCTGGCGCTCGAAGGGGCAGACGCGCTGACGGATGGGGAGCGAGCGTTCGCGCAGGCGCAAGTCGCACTGCACGCCGGGGCGCTTGTGCCGACCAGCGCGTCACCCCGACCGCATGTAAAGGCGGTCTAACGTCTACCCATCCCGTCATCACACCACAGATGCAACCAGTCGGCGGCGGGATGGATCTTCGTCGCGCATACGCGGTGGCCATGACTGATGACTCAATGTGCATGCACGCGCATCAAGCCAGTATCAAGACTGGCTCTTTCCTTGACGGCGGAGCCTGAAGCTGTACCATTGCTGTCATTGTAAGCGTTGCCCTCATGGTTACCGCTCCATTCAGCGCTAGACGCTTTCTGAGGAGGTATCGACCAGACTACTGCCACTGGGCGCTTGTTGTTGCATCCACAGGTTTCTTGCTTTTGGGAATCATGTTGTTGTGTCTGACGGTGCTTTCACTACTCGGTGGACCGATCGTGCGATCGGTTGCGCTTGTGATCGGCATACTCTGCGGAACAGCATTTCCTCTGCTTCTCGTGCGCTCGGGGCGTATGTGTGAGGAGTAGGTATGGCTACACATCGCTTGGGGTTGCAGTGCTATTAGGAATTCAGATCGTTCGCGCGAGGTAGAGAGATGACTTCACCAGAGCGCCTATTTTCATTGTTCCATCCGCCGGAGCAGGTTCTGATATCTGAGCGCGGCTGGATCTCGTTGCGTTTGACACAGATCGTAGCGATAGCGCTCCTGCTGTTGATCGGTGTATTTACCATGACGGTCTACATTGGGTACTACATCTCGAAGCAGGCTGCGTCAACTGCCGCCGTTGTGGAACTCGCCCTCATGCTGGCGGGAAGTGCCCTGAGCCTTGCATTGGGTTTGTAGACGCTTCACTTGCGGTTGAAAGAGAAGCTCAAGGCGGGCAACATCGTCATAACTGGCGCCATCCTCTTGGACTTCGGATTGGGTGGCATACTCGTGCTGGTGGGACTTCTTTACCTGGCCACGACTACCTGGTGATAGGCGCTACGCAAACCACCTGGCTGGTAGTCTACGTCTACGGTGACAGCGCTCATCTGCATGCGGCGACCAGCATCGCCAGCGACCCGACGCCGACCTACACCGCCAGCTACGATGCGGCGGAGAATATGACGAGTCACGCGCCAACCAGCGCCACGACCGCCAGCGCCTGTCTCGCCGGTCAGCGCGCCCAGGGTGGCGCTGGTCAGCAGGCCCATGGCGCCGCCCGTGCTGTTGTCGCCTTTAGTGGCGAGCAGCGAACCGCGGCGATCATGTCCACCTCAGTGTGCGCAGGATGCTTCGTTGTACAACTTATATTAGCAAAGGAGCTGTATGATGCGACTACGATCTCTCCCATTCGGCTTGAAGGTAGCAGCGATCTACGGCCCATGCCTCGGCGTCATTTATGGAGGATATTTCTGGTTTTCCTTGCACGACTGGGGTGCGGCGGTCAAAGTGGGAGTTGCTACGACATTCATCGCTGTGGCTGTCACGGTGGTGGTAAGCCAAGTATTCGATCTGTCACCTGCGGCGAGGCGTGAAAGTAGAGATCGAACAGAACCCGACACGCGTGATCCACAAAAGAGCAACGATGATCTCAGCCAATTACATTGAACGATGTAGATACCGTTGTCCGCTATAATTCCGAGGTTGGAAGCGCTACTACCGCGAATCCTTGCGACGCGGCCAACACCGTCCGGAGCCTGAGTAGCGCGCAATACACCCAGACGGACAGCTACGACATGCTGCACCGGCTCACCAGCGGTTCACTGGGTAGCGGGCCGCTAGCGCGACGGGGCTGGATGACTTTCATGCGCGCTGTTATGACCCGGTGACGCAGCAGTTTGTCAGCGCCGACAGGGTTGGAAACTTGGAGTGTTGAACCAGACCGATTCCCAACCAGCAGTTGATACGTTCTGCTGAGTTGCCAGTATGGTTCAACACAGCGACCAGTACTGCGTCATGGAGCCCGGAAAGAACCCATATGTTGGGAGCGCATGTGATGTATCTTGCCGTTTTCGCGCTCATGTGTTTCGGGACAATGCTCGCGCCATTGGTCTTCGTCCTCCGCTATCGCTATTACCTGCGCCAGTTCGACCTGACAGCGTATCAGGGAAGATTTCAGATCGGATGGCCAGTCATGACTGTTGGCGCAGAGTTGACTTGTATTGGCGGCGCCTTGTGCATGGTCTGGCTTCAGCAATGGCCTCCCCTTAGCCAGGATCAGTGGCTCTTCCTCACCGTTGGTACCTTCTCGCCTGGCCTCGTCTGTGTGTTTGTGGCCCAGGCTATTCTCGCAGAGGGATTTCAAGTGCTCCGGGCGAGGTCACGGCACACCGCAACTCGTCTGTAACAGTGTTCAGCTCCGTGCTGACGACGCTCCTGGCTGGCACGGACAGCCAGGCGTACTGCTACGACGAGCAGAACCGCCTGGTCTGGGCCAGTAGCGGCAATGGCCCCTGCGGCGCGGCCAATTCCGGACAGGACGGCGGCGACGGCCATACCTACCGCCTGCGGCAGGATTTCACGGCGGACTGGCTGATGGAGCGCGACGGCGCGCGCACAGAGCGCGACCTGGCCTCGGAAAAGGAATATCTGGCCGTCCTCGCCACGCAGTTTGGCGTCACCATCTGAGTGGCCCCTCCGCTCTCTGACGACCTTCAGCGCCTGCGTGTGTCCCGCGCTCAATCAAATGTTGACAGTGACCACATGCGCGCGTTACAATGTTGACACGCGCCACATCCATGCCGGCAAGCGCGGCGCGCGGAAAGTAACGAGGAGGGCGCAATGGTTCCGTTCGTGGTGTTGATCGCCGCCTGGCTAGGGTTGCGCGGGCTGGGCGCGCTGGGCGTCGCGCCGCTCGCCTCATGGCAGACGGACGCCGCTTACGCGCTGGCGCTGATGTTCCTGGTCACGGCCAGCGCGCATTTCGGCAAGTCGAGGGCGGACATGATAGCGATGGTCCCGGAGCGGCTGCCACTCCGCGAGCAGGCGGTGACGTTGACCGGGGCGCTGGAGATCCTCGGCGCGGCCGGGCTACTGCTCTCGGCGACGAGGACGGCGGCGGGCGCTGGCCTGATCCTCATGATGCTGGCGATGCTGCCAGCCAACATCAGCGCGGCCCGGCGGAATGTGCCCTTGCGCGGCCGCAGGCCGACGCCGCTCTGGCTGCGCATCCCGCTCCAGGCGGTCTTCATCGGTGTCACCATCTTCGCCGCCGCGCTCTGAATTGTCCACCATGCTGCGCCATGATCGCGGGCCGGAGGACGGCCCGCAAGTGAGGTCTCGCATGCCACTACTCTTCACGGTCATCAAATATGTCCACATCCTGGCCGCCATTGTCGCTGTCGGCTTCAACATCAGTTACGCCATCTGGATCACACGCGCGCAGAACGATAGCGCGCACCTGGATTTTGCCCTGCGTGGGGTGAAATTCCTCGATGACTACATCGCCAATCCGGCGTACATCCTTCTGCTGCTCAGTGGGCTGGGGATGGTCTATGTCGCCGGCTACCGGCTCACGCAATTCTGGCTTTGGGGCGCGCTGGTCCTCTGGGGCGTGGCGATGATCATGGGGTATGGATTCTATACACCCACGCTGCGCCAGCAGATCAAGACGCTGGCCGCCTCCGGCGCGGCGAGCGCCGAGTATCGTCGCGTCTCGAATCGCGGGACAGCGCTTGGAATCACGCTGGGCGTCATCGTCGCCCTCATCCTGGCGCTGATGGTCTTCAAGCCCACGCTCTAGCGCCGCCTGCCCCCGCACAGCGCGCGCCTCAATCGAGTGAGAGCGCCGGTCCGGGAGGCGAGGCGAGCCGCGCCGGCTCAGCGGCGGAACCCGCGGCCGCCCGCCGCGCGACCGGACGGGTATTGAGGAAGGGGCGCTCGGCCAGGCGCCAGAAGCCCCAGGCGGCCAGCGTGATCACCGGCAGGCCCAGCAGGAGCAGCGCCAGATAGGTGGCGTCGGGACCCAGGCGCAGCGGATGGAGTCCGTACTGCCAGATGAGCTGGATGAGGGGGGCGTGGATGAGGTAGAGGCTGTAGGAGAAGCCGCCAATCCACACCAGTGGCCGCCATTCGAGGACGCGTTGCGCTAGCGGTGAGGATAGCGCAGCGAGCGTCCACACGCCAAACAGCGCCGCCTGCGCGTATGCCGACCAGCGCGACGTGTAGATGAGGCATGCGACGAGCAGCGCCAGCGCCAGCCCGTCCCAAATGAAACAGCGCGTCAGCCACTCGGACATCCGCGACGGGCGCACATGTAGGCTAGCAGCGAACATGCCTACCACAAATAGCCCGGCGTAGGCGAAGAGATAGGCCGCGCCGCCTTGGTACAGCGCCGGGAAGCCCGCGAGCCGCGCGGCGAAAGTCAGTACAGATGTCAGCGCCACCCCCAAGACCAACAGGAACAGCCGTGCGTAGCGCCGCCAGGCGGCGACCAGCAGCGGGAACGCGAGGTAAATGTGACACTCGACAGCAATGGACCAGAAAACGTAATTGATCGTGGCGCGGTTAGTAAAGTCCTGAATGAGCGCCGCTCGCTGCGCTACATCCACCCAGGTGATGGGCAGGTTGTCACCCCAGACGGTGTGAGTTGGCGTGGAAAGGATTGACGTCGCGCAAAAAAGCGAGAGCGCCAGCGCCGCGTAGTAGGGTGGCAGGATGCGGCGCGCCCTTCGGCGATAGAACCCAAGCGCGCCATCGCTGATGCGCCAGCCCGCACGCGCCACTGGCAGGCTGAGCGAGAAGCCGCTCAGCACGATAAACACCGCGACGGCCGCCAATCCATAGCCCCCGATAGCCGCCAACAGCGCGCTGTGCGGGTTCACGGTGCCATAAATATGGCATGCGACCACCTCCAGCGCCGCCAGCGCGCGCAGCCCATCCACATAGCCTAGCCGCCGCGCCTTCGGCGCCGATATTGCCATGAGCCCTCCGCGTTCCGCGCGCGCTCGCGCCAGTTCCACCATCCTAGCAGGCAGTGGACGGAAGCGCTAGCCCTTCAGGACAACTGAACGCTCGCGGCGGGCGCCGGAAGTTTCAGGCGCGACGGGTCAAACCTTCCACGCTTTGGCGCAGGCACTGGCGTATGAGGCGCTCGCGCTCTTCCTCCCCTCCGGCGATGGGAAGTTGGTGGTCGATCAGCAGCAGCGAGAGGCCGTGGACCAGCGCCCACGGCGTGAGCGCCAGCTGGCGCGGGTCGCCCGCGATGAACAGCCCTTGCTCCTGGCCCGCGCGCAGCGCCGCCACCAATACGGCGAACGCCTGCGCGCCAGCCCGCGCGAGTTGAGGGTAGGCGGCGCTGTCAGGGATGTCACCACCGAACATGACGCGCAGGTGATCGGGGTGCGCGCTGGCATAGCGCACGTACGCCCAACCCGTTTCCTCCATCTGCGCCATGGGCGAGGGGCCCGCCGCGACGCGCGCCCGCTCCAGATCGCCCGCCAGTTCCTCGAAGCCCTCTTGCGCGATGGCGGCCAGCAGGGCCGTCTTGTCAGCAAAATGGCGGTAGGGCGCGTTGTGGCTGACCCCCGCGCGGCGCGCGGCGGCGCGTACCGTCAGCCCGCGCGCGCCCTCCTCGGCCAGAATCGCCAGCCCCGCCGCGATCAGCGCCGCGCGCAGGTCGCCATGGTGGTACGGCCGTGATGTCCCATCCGCCCGCTCTTTGTCCTGTCCTGACGCCATCCCGCGCCTCCCATCCAGTCAGCGGTCTATCGCCTGCGTCTCAATGTTGACAGTGTCATCATACGCGCGGCGCGCGCCGCGCGGGAAGAGGAACGTCCACGCTCCCGGAATGGAACCTGCGCCTGGTATGTCAGCGTCGTATCCTCTGGAATGGAGGCGGGACACGATGCGACGTCTGTTCACCCGGCGGCGCGCGCTCATCCTGATCGCGGCGCTGGCGCTGCTCGTCGCGGCGTTCGAAGCCGGCATACGGCTGGTTCCACCGGACGCCGTGGCCTACGATATCCAGACCATTGAGCCCGCGGGGCCGCCCGGCCCGCGCCTGCGGGGTGTAGTCACTGATCCAGCGACCATAGCCCACTGGCGCGCGGCGATGACCGCGCATCCCGGCGGGACGCTACCTGGCGCCTATGTGCGGCGCTGGCAAGGCGTTAGTTGCTCTTTTGGCACGCAGGTCCTGGCAGCGTACACCTTTACCTGGCATGGGTTACCGGTCGAGGTCGTGAGGGGTGGCGTGGGCTGCGACCCTGGCTACCAGATCTCCAGCGGCGGACTGCCCGACTGGAATACCTATCTCATTGACCCGCTGCCGCAGCCGTGAGCCTCCTGCGCGCAGATTCCGGCGCCCACTTGACAGCGCGGCGGTCCCCCAGTATCATTGTGAATGAACGTCATTCAGTATCAGGAAGCCGACAACCATGCCACAGCCAGTGCGCGATGAAGTGCGCGAGGTCCGCGACAAGCGGCAGGCGATCCTCGAAGCGGCCCAAGAGCTTTTCGCCGAGCAGGGCTACGACGAGACGACCATCGCCGAGATCGCGCGCGCGGCGGGCGTGGCGGTCGGCACCGTCTATCTGTATTTCACCAACAAGCACGAGATCCAGATTGATGTTTGCCTGGCGCTGAATTACGAGATCGCCAAAGTCATTCAGTCGCCAGCGATCCTGGCGCTGCCCCTGCGGCAGGTGCCGCGGGCGATCATCGAGGCTTCGTTCCGTTCCAGCCGCGAGAACATGCGCTTCATGCGGTCGTACCAGGTCGACCCGCAGACACCAGCGGAGGCCGCGCGTCTGCGCGAGGGCCAGAAGCAGGTCTCGAGCGCGCTCGAATCCTTCTTCAACGCGATCATCTCGCGTGGCGAGTTCCCGCCGTTCAATACCGCCGCCTATGCCGAACTACTCGACAACCTGGTCGGCGGGACATTGCAGCGGTGCTTCGCGTATGAGCAGGGCGAGCGCGAGGACTACTACCGCGAAGGGCTGATAGACATGGTCGACCGGCTCTTCTTTGGACCGCCGCTGGCAGGCGGCTAGCCTCCGCCCCACTTCTTCCATCGCGCGTCCAGTCATGCGTTACGCTGGTCACTGACTGCGGTTCATTCACTATGAATGAGCCTCATTCAGTAGCGCAAGGCCAGCGCAATTCCGGGATTCATGCGGGGCCCGCCGCGTACAGGAGGCCGGCGCGCACGCCCCCGTTCAGCTCTCCGTCCCTATGGCGCGCTCTGGTATTCGTGCGCCATCGCGCGCCTTCCCGGTAGGGTGGCCTGAAAAAGACCGTCCCCACAACACTCTGACCAGAGGTGAATGAAGCTCATTCATATACGTGGGCGCGCTCGCCCACAGAAAGGACCGCACTCATGCTGGCGAGTTTGGGGCGGGCGCTGCAACGCGCCCGCTGGTTCGTGATTGTAGTTGGCCTGACGCTGGTGGTCGCGGCGGCGCTGTACGGCGGCGGCCTCTTCAGCCTGCTAAAGCCCGGCGGCTTCCAGGACCCCAACGCGCAATCGACGCAGGCGCAGACGCTGCTGAATCAGCGGTTGGGCGGCGCCAGCCCCGATATCGTCATTCTCATGCGCAGCGACACGCTCAGCGCCACTGACCCCGCCTTCGCCGCCGCCGGCGCGCAGCTCCTCGACCCCATCGCGGCGCGGCCCGAAGTCGCTTCGGTGACCTCTTACTACTCGACCCACAGCCCGCTCTTTCTCTCGCGCGACGCCCACGAGACCTTCGCCCTCGTCCAGTTCAATCCGGCAAGCGACAGCGTCAAGGCCAGCGAGTACCAGGCGCTCAAGCCGCTGCTCACATCGGATACGCTGCGGGTGAGCGTTGGCGGGTCGCTGGCGGTCAACGCGGCGGTCAACACGCAGGTCAGCGCTGACCTGGAGCACGCCGAGATCATCACATTCCCGATCGTCGGCATCCTGCTCTTCATCGTCTTCGGTGGGCTGGTGGCGGCAAGCCTGCCGCTTCTGATCGGCGGCGTCGCCATCCTCGGCGCCTTCGCTGTCCTCCACCTGCTCACCGGCTTCACGGACATCTCGATCTTCGCCATCAATGTCGTCACTGTGCTTGGCCTGGGCCTGGCGATTGACTACGCGCTCTTCATCGTCACCCGCTTCCGCGAGGAACTGGCGAACAGCGGCGGCGACACCCGCCAGGCGCTGGCGCGCACGCTGGCCAGCGCGGGCCGCACGGTACTCTTCTCCGGCCTGACCGTCAGCGTCAGCCTGCTGGGCCTGCTGCTCTTCCCGGAGGTGTTCCTGCGCAGCATGGGTCTGGGCGCGATCGGCGCGACACTGGTGGCGATGCTCACCTCGCTGACCATCTTGCCCGCTCTCCTGGCCGTCCTCGGCCCGCGCGTCAACGCGCTCTCCGTCCGCGGGCTATTCCGCCGCCGCGCCGCGCCATCTCTGGCGAGCGAGACGCGCGGCGCGTGGTTCCGTGTCTCGCAATTCGTCATGCGCTTCCCGGTCCCGGTCGCGCTCGCCGCGCTGGCGATCCTGTTGACGCTGGGCGCGCCGTTCCTCCACGCCACCTTCTCCACCCCCGACGCGCGCGTGCTGCCGCCCGGCCAGGAGGCGCGCGTGGTGACCGAGCGGCTGGCGCGGGACTTCTCCCAGGAGGGCGCGTCGCAGATCGTGATCGCCGTCCGCACGCCGGGCGACGCGCTGGCGCCCACCAACCTCGCCGCGCTGCAGTCCTATGTGGACCAGATTCAGGCGCTCCCCGGCGTGCTCGATGTGCAGAGCCTGGTGACGGTCAGCCCCACGCTGAGGCTGGCGGACTATCAGCGGCTTTACGCCGATCCCGCCGCCGCCCCGCAACTAGCGGCCGGCGCCGCGCAGCTGGCGAATGGCGACGCGACCAAGGTCATCGTGCGCGCAAGCCCCGCCGAGTTCTCCACCCAGGCCCAGACGCTGACGCGCCAGATACGCGCGCTGACTCCGCCGGAGGGCTTCCAGCCGCTGGTGGCTGGCGCGACTCCCTTCCAGATGGACCTCTTCGCCAACCTGCGGGCGACGCTGCCCGAGGCGCTGCTGGTGGTCGCCCTGGCGATCTTCACCCTGCTCTTCCTGATGACCGGCTCGCTGGTGATGCCGCTCAAGGCGATCATCCTCAACACGCTCTCGCTCTCGGCGACGTTTGGCGCGCTGGTCTGGATCTTCCAGGACGACAATCTGCATGGGCTCTTCGGCCTGCAGTCCAACGGCTCGATTGACGGCACCCAGACGATCCTGATCTTCGCGCTGGCCTTCGGCCTCTCGATGGACTACGAGGTCTTCCTGCTCAGCCGCATCAAGGAGCGCTTCGACGCGACCGGCGACAACCGCGCCGCGGTCGCGTCGGGGTTGCAGCGCACCGGCTGGCTGATCACCAGCGCGGCGATGCTGCTGGCGGTGGTGCTGGTGGCGTTCAGCACATCAAAGATTGTCTTCATCCAGCAGATTGGCGTTGGGCTGGCCATCGCCGTCATCATGGACGCGACGCTGGTGCGCGCGCTGCTCGTCCCGGCGACCATGCGCCTGCTGGGCCGCTGGAACTGGTGGGCGCCGCGCCCGCTGCAGGCCCTCGCCGCGCGCGTCGGTCTGCGCGAGCATGACGCGCCCGCTGCAGCCGCCGCGCCGGGCGTTCAGGAGCCGCTTGCCGTCCCCGCGGAGTGACAACGTTCCCACGCGTCCTATCCCCTGCCAGCGCAAACGCCAGACGTTTGCGCTGGCAGGGTCGCGTCTGGCGCGCCGGGCGTCACTGAGGCCAGCGGGGATCGGTGCGGATGAGGGCGAAGACCAGCATGTCGCGCACAGTGTCATCCACGAAGGTCTGCGTCCAGCGCAGATGGGCCTCCTGGGTGAAGCCCAGGCGGCGCGGGACGCCGGCGCTGGCGTCGTTGCGAGCGTCACAGCGGATCTCGACACGGTTGGCCCAGAGGTGGTCGAAGGCGAAGTCGGTGATCAGGCGCACGGCCTCGGTCATGAATCCCTTGCCGGTGGCGCTGGTTCGCAGCCAGTAGCCAATTTCGAAATAGCCAATCTCCCAGTCGCGGATCATCAGCCCAATGTTGCCGGAGAGCCGCCCCGTCTCGCGGTCGATGATCGCGCAGCCGAAGGTATCGCGCGTGGTCCAGCGGGCCTCGGCATGCGTCAGCCAGGCGCGCAGGTCGTCCTCGGCCTGGTCGGCGAACGGCAGCCAGGGGCGCAGTTGCTCCTTCGACTCCTGGATCGCCTGCCACAACTCGTCGAAGTCGGCAGTGGTATGCGGGCGGACAACAACGCGCTCGCCGCGCAGCTCATCGAAAAGTGGGACTAATTCGCGGCGAACCGGGCGCGGTGAGCGCTTGGGCGGCCGGTTGGCGGGCGTATGCCGGGTCCTGTTCATCAGGCGATCACTCCTTTGAGACCCTAGTGGAGCTTGAGGAACTGCGCCAGTCCATTGAGGATGAATTGCGCCGCGACCGCCGCCAGCAGCATCCCCTGCACGCGCGAGAGCACGGTGACGCCGGTGACGCCGATGCGCTTCTGGATGAAGCCGCTCACGCGCATCGTGATCCAGCAGGCGGCGAGCGTGAGCGCCGCGGCGACCGCGATCATGCCGCGCAGGCTCCAGTCGCCGCCTGCCGAGTCATTGAGCAGAATGATAGTCGTCAGCGTGCCGGGGCCAGCGATGATTGGGATCGCCAGCGGAAAGACGCTGACATCCTCCTGCTTGCGCGCCTCGCGTGTCTCGCGGGGCGTCTCGCGCGCGCCGGACTGGCGCCCAAAGAGCATGTCTATCGCTACCAGGAAGAGCAGCGCGCCGCCAGCCAGGCTGAACGCGGGCGGCGTCACGCCCAGCGCGGCGAATATCGCCTGGCCGAACGCGCCAAAGATGGCGACCACGATCGCGGCGACAATTGTCGCCCGCGCGGCCACGAACGCGCGCTCATACGCGGAGAGGTTGGTGGTCAGCGACACCATCACCGGGGCCAGCCCAATCGGGTCTACTACGGTGAAGAGGGCGACCAGCGCCTTGATAAAGAAGAGAGCCATACAGCGCCATTCTAGCACAGCAAGGAAGCGCGCCGGGCAGATCGAGGACGTTCGCCCAGGGTCCGCCTCGGGCGCCGGGAGCCCCGCATAGCGAGGTGGGGCGCGCGACCCCCAGGAGCATGACGCCGCTGGGAAGCGCCGCCTGTCCTAGTCGTCGGCGTCGCTGGCCGTGGCATGCCACTTGATCAGCGCGTTGGCGGCTTGCTCGCCGCTCAGCATCGCGCCGTGGATGCTGCTGTGGTTGGTGTATTCACCGGCGATGAAGAGGCCCTCGGTCTCGGTCGTCGCGCCGGGGAGGCTGGCGTAGACGCCGGGCGGCTGGCGAAACTGCGCGAAGCGGATACGGTAGGTGACCAGATGGCGCAGCTTGGCGACATCCTTGCCAGGGAACCAGGATTCCATATCGGCGCGCGCGCGCTCCAGCAGGTCAGCGTCGCTCAGGTCGGGGACGCCCAGCACGGTCGCTGAAAGCAGGTGCTGCCCCTTGGGCGCGTAGGATGGAGCGACGTTGCTGATCTGGACGGCGTGATTGATGAAGGGGTCGGGGTTGGCGTTGAGCAGCAGCTTTGGGCCTTTGTAGAGGCTCTCCGTCCCGGCGAAATACAGGCAGGTGACGCCCAGTCCTTCACTGGGAAACTCGCGTCCGAGCAGCCGTTGCGCCGCGGGCGCGTCGGTCGCGACGACCACAGCGTCGCCCTGCATCTCCTCGCCGCCGGTCAGCGTCACGCCCACGGCGCGGCCGTCGGCGACCACGATACCCTCCACGCGCGTCTCCAGCCAGATGGCGTTGGGAGGCAGCGCGGCGGCGAGCTGCTCGGTCAGCGCGCCGATGCCCTGTTCGGGGATGACGGTGTCGCCGCTGGCGAGCATCTTGAAGGTAAAGAACAGCATGCGGGCATCGGTCGAGAGCGAGGGATCGAGAAAGACACCGCCGTAGAATGGGCGGGCAAAGCTGTTAATGAAGCCGCGGTCGCTGAAATGCCGTCGCTTCAGCTCGTCATACGTCGAGCGCTCGGCGCCATGCTTGCCGCGCAGCTTACCCGTGAAGATGTCT
This sequence comes from Ktedonobacterales bacterium, assembly GCA_036391685.1. Taxonomy (GTDB): domain Bacteria; phylum Chloroflexota; class Ktedonobacteria; order Ktedonobacterales; family JADMIN01; genus JAKAIY01. Next base: position 1,166 of record DASVZK010000053.1, on the reverse strand, counting down.
CGCTCCTTGCGGCGGCGGGCATAGCGCCGCAGCCGGAGCGCGCGCAGCCGGTCGCCGGAAGTCAGCAACGGATTACCCAGCGTGGGGCCGAGCAGCCCTAGCGCCCGCAATGGATCGCCCATCTCATGCCACTTGCCGTCGCGGATGAGCGCGGCGCCGGGCATGAATTTCTTCAGGCGCAGCGCGGAATAGTTGAAGTTGCGGCTCGCGGAGGGGTAGGCGGTGAAGAGGACCTGGAAGCCGCGATCGAGCAGGAAGCCATCAGGGCTGTGGTCGGTGCGGACGCGTCCGCCGACGTGGTCCGCGGCCTCGATAACTCGCACCGGCAGGCCCGCCTCGACGAGCGCCTTGGCGCAGGTCAGCCCTGCCAGCCCGGCTCCTACTACCAGGATCATTCACAACCCCTATTCCAGCGAACACACTCCGCTTGACAGACTCCAGGTTCCGCTTCTCCATCCGGGAGGGACTTCCCCGCGCGCGGAAAGACTTCGCGGCCATCCACCGCGCTCTGGCCGCCCGCCACGCTTCACTCTCCGCTGCGCGGCCGGAATGGCCACCAGCTCTTGCTCTGCGTCCGCTGGATATCGGCCTGCATGTCATCGATGCGAGCCTTGGCGGCGCGCTCTAGCGCCTCGTCGCCTTCCTTCGTCGGGAAAGCGGCGCCGCAGGATACGCACGCCTGCGCGTCGGAGGCGCTGACCGCGCCACACCAGGCGCAGACCTTTCCCTCGCCGGACGCGAAGGTCGTACGCGGCGCGGGCTGGGCGGCTGGCGCGGGCGGAGCGGGCGCCTCGACGGGCGCAACCATGGCGCCTGGTGTGACTGTCGCGGTGGGCGCGGCCCGCTGCGCGAGGATATCCGCTCCGCAGGCGCCGCAGAAGCGGGCTGCCGCGGCGACCGGCGCGCCGCACGCGGCGCAGACGGTCGCGCCCGGCGTCTCTTGCGGGCTACTCGGTGTACTATCCATACGGCGGGCTCTCCCTTCTCCACCGACCAGGCGGACGCTTACCGCGCGCCTGGCTTCCGCGGCCACGCATATACCAGTATCACCATATGGGGTTGATCAGCAGTCCCGTGATGAGTTTGGGATAGAAGTACGTGGACTTCTGGGGCATGCGGTCGCCCGCGCGGGCGACATCGCGAATGGCGGTCGGTGGCGTGGGGTT
>DASVZK010000052.1:0-37416 GCA_036391685.1 Ktedonobacterales bacterium | reverse complement strand
AGGCTGTTAAGGCCTTGACATAGATGGGGTGAGAGGATGCGAGGATGAGTACTCGCAAACCTTACCCCAGTGATGTCAGTGATCAAGAATAGGCGTTCGTCGACCATGGTTACACCGGACCGGAGCCAACGGCCGCCGCGCGCATGGACATCGGCGTCAAGGTCAAGGGCGCGGAGCCGCCAGCGCGCTTCGAGCCCGCGGGAAACTGGAACGCGATGGTCACGCACCGCCTGCGCGTCAGCGACCCTGCGCAGATTGACAGCGAGGCGCTGGCCTGGCTCAAGCGCGCCTACGAGAACGCCTAACCACCATCACATCGCGCATACACTTCTTACTCCTCCGCGCTCAGCGTCTCCCGCAAGACGGCGGCGTCGCTGCGCTCGCTATCGCGCGCGGCGGTGACCAGTGTCACCATCCTGGCGTTCACCAGGTCGCGCAGCCGCGCCAGCGCCTCCCTCGCCGGGCTGGCGCGCAACTCCTCCAGGTAGCGGCGGCGGAACTCCTGCCAGCGCCCCGGCTCATGGCCATACCATAGTCGTAGTTCCGCGCTGGGGGCGACATCCTTCAGCCAGAGGTCAAGCTTCGCTCGCTCTTTGGAGAGTCCGCGCGGCCAGAGGCGGTCCACCAGCACGCGCGTCCCGTCGCTCGCCGCTGGCTCGTCGTACGCCCGCTTCACCTGAACCATTCCGCTTTCCTCCAGTGCTGGATGCGACTTCTGTCACGGCGCGCATAACGTAAGATAGAAGCAAGACAACACCGCCCCAGTAGAGAGGAATCTTCATGAACGCCGCGACCCTGCTCATCCGCTGCCTTGAAGAAGAAGGCGTGCGCTATATCTTTGGCGTCCCCGGCGAGGAAACCATGGGCATACTGGAGGCGCTCTCCAAGAGCCAGCGTATCACGTTCGTCCCTACCCGGCACGAGCAGGGCGCGGCGTTCATGGCTGATGTCTGGGGGCGGCTGACCGGCGAGCCGGGCGTCTGCCTCGGCACCCTCGGCCCCGGCGCGACGAACCTGCTCACCGGCGTCGCGGACGCCTTCCTCGACCACGCGCCGCTGGTGGCGCTCACCGGCCAGGCCGGACTGGAGCGCACATTCAAGGAATCACACCAGGCGATTGACGTGGTGGCGATGTTCGCGCCCGTCAGCAAGTGGAACACGCGACTGGAGCGCAGCGCGGCGATCCCTGAGGTCACGCGCAAGGCGTTCCGCGTCGCCCGGCTGGAAAAGCAGGGGCCAACCCACATCGAGGCTCCCGAGGACGTCATGGACGAGCGCGTCCCCGCCAGCAAGGCCGTTCCCGTGCGCATCACCGACGAGCCACGGATGGCGCCGGACGCGCGCGCCGTGGCGGCGGCGCAGAAGCTGCTGGAGCGGGCGCGCCGTCCAGTCATCCTGGCGGGCAATGGCGTCATCCGCGCGCGCGCCGCCGAGGCGCTGGCGGAATTCGCGCGTGACCTGCGCATCCCGGTCGCCCACACATTCATGGGCAAAGGTATCGTGCGCGATGACGACCCGCTTTCCTGGGGAACACTCGGCGCGCGCAAGGGTGATGCGGTAATGGATGGCCTGGATGAGGCTGATCTGGTTATCGCCGCGGGCTACGATCTGGTGGAACACCCGCCGCAGGTCTGGAACTACGACCCCAACCGCCCGCTCATCCACCTCGACTCACTGCCCGCCGAGATGGACGCCGCCTATCTGCCCACCGTGGAACTGGTCGGCGACATCGGTGAGTCGCTCCGGCTCCTTGGCGCTGACTGGACGCGCGGGCCATTCGCGGCATTCGACGCCATTCGGCAGCGCATCGAGGCCGAGTGGGCCGACCATGCCGACAGCGACAGCTACCCCCTGGCGCCGCAGCGCATCCTGGCTGACCTGCGCGCCGCCCTCGACGCCCGCGACATCGTTGTGAGTGATGTCGGCGCGCACAAGCAATGGGTCGCGCGCCGCTTCCCGACCTACTGGGCCAATACCGTGATCATCTCGAACGGGCTGGCGACCATGGGCATCGGCGTGCCCGGAGCGGTCGCCGCCAAGCTCGCGCACCCTGACCGCAACGTTGTCTGCGTCAACGGCGACGGCGGCTTCATGATGAACATGCAGGAGCTGGAGACCGCCGCGCGGCTCAAGCTGCCCATCGTCACGCTCGTCTGGACCGACGAGAGCTACGGCGTGATCGAGTGGAAGCAGAGCCAGCGCTACGGCCACACCTTTGGCACCCGCTTCACCAATCCCGACTTCCGCCAGCTGGCCGCGTCGCTCGGCATCGCCGGCTATAAGGTGGAGTCCGCAAGCGCGCTGCTGCCTACCCTGCGTGAAGCCCTGACCCTCGATGTTCCCTCGCTGATCGAGGTTCCCGTGGACTACCGCGAAAACGCCCGCCTGCTCTCTTCCACGCAGCCTGAGCCCGCGTGAGCGCCACAGCGGGAGACCTGACGGCTTTCACTACCCGCTCCCTGCCGTGACGCCATTGTGCTATCCAGCGCTCTAGGCGTAACGTAATCGTGAAGCGGCTCTTCCCCTAATGCGAGCGGCGGCCCGCTCGCCCGGGGGCTGAGCGTCGGGCTGGCGGGTCGAAGGAGACACTCCCATGTTCTACCGCATCATGGTTCCCCTGGATGGGTCCAGCCGCGCCGAAGCGGCGATTCCCGTCGCCGCGCGGCTGGCGCGCGCCAGCCACGGGACGGTCATCCTCATGCGCAGCGTTGAGCTACACCTTCCCATCGCGCCACCCGCGCAGGAGGCGGCCGCGGCCGGGGCGATCCTATCATCTTACGAACGCGAGCAGGCCGGCGCTGTCGCGGACTACCTGGAGAAGATGGCGGCGCTCAAGGCGCTGGAAGGTCTCTCGGTCATTACCCGTGTCACTGAGGGACCCGCGGTGGACAACATCCTCTCGCTGAGCGAGGAAGAGCGCGTAGACCTGATCGTTATGTGCGCGCGGGGCGTGAAGGGCTATCACCGCTGGAAGCTGGGCGGTGTCACCCAGCATGTCACGCACCATGCCCAGGCGCCTGTGCTCGTCCTGAACGAGTTCGCCCCAGGCGCCCCGGATATCCAGTTCGCTGACGCCTGCCGCGCGCTCATCCCGCTGGATGGCTCTGCGTTGGCCGAGACCGCGATCCCCGCCGCGATCCGGCTGCTGACCGCGCAGGCGCCCGAGACCGGAACGCTGCATCTGCTGCGCGTCATCAGCCCGTTCGCCAGTGAGGACCAGGGAACACCAGAGGCCGCCCTGGTCAGCGAAGCGGGCGCCTACCTCAAGAGCATCGCGGATCGCCTGACCGCGACGCCGACCGAGCAGCTTCGTCTGACCTTTACGACGGAGGTTGTGGTAGACACTGACGCCGCGGGCGCCATCCTGGACATCGCCGAACCCGCCCATCAGGCGGAAGACGGGCGGGCCGGACAGGGGTGCGATATCATCGTCATGGCGACCCACGGCCGCACGGGCGTCCTGCGCTGGTCAATGGGCAGCATCACTGAGCGCGTACTTCAGTCGACAGAACTGCCAATGCTCATCGTGCGGCCCGTCCCGGCGCCGGCGACCGAAGCTGAGGATACCGCCTTCTGACGGCGCGACCAGCCTGGCCCATTTGAGTGGTCAGCGATTCCCCCTGCGCCGCGTCGTCGGGCCAGCGCAAGGGGAGCGCTGTGGTGAGCAAGCGAGCGGGAGAGAGGTATGAGCGTAAGCGCGCGCGTTGGGACGCCGGAACCGCCAGCGCTCCCCGGCCATGACATCGCCGCTACCCTCAAGGAGTTGGATGCGAGCGAGCGTGGGCTAAGCGAGATGGAGGCGCAGCGGCGCCTGGCGACCTATGGCCCCAACGAACCTGCCGCGCCGCAGCGTTTCGCCGCCATCCGCCAGATCATTACCATCTTCTTCAATCCGCTGGTGATCATCCTGCTGGTCGCCAGCGGAATCGCCGCCGCGCTGGGCGAAGCGCTCAACGCCGCCATCATCGCCATCATGGTCCTGCTCAGCGGCGCGATCAACTTCACGCAGTCCTATCGCTCGCAAAAAGCGGCCGAGCAGCTCCGCGCGCAAGTGGCGCCACAGGCGTCCGCGCTGCGTGATGGCGCCTGGAAAAGCGTCCCGCGCCGAACGCTCGTCCCCGGCGACGTCATCCGCCTCGCCGCGGGTGACCTCGTTCCCGCAGACGCCCGCCTGCTCGAAGCGCGTGATCTCCACGTCCAGCAAGCGGCGCTTACCGGGGAGTCGCTGCCTGTCGAGAAGGACGCGGCGGACGTGGCCACCCCCGCTGATGAGCCCGCCGAAGCGTCCTACATGGTTCTGCTTGGCACATCCGTGATCAGCGGAACGGCGACCGCCATCGTCACCGCTACCGGGCGCGCGACGGCCTTTGGCGACATCGCGATGCGCCTGCTGAAGAAGCCGCCGGAGATGGAGTTCGAGCGCGGGCTGCGACGCTTCAGCTTTCTCATCATGCGTACCGTCATCTTCCTGGTGCTCTTCGTCCTCGTCATCAACATCGCCTACCACCGGCCAACGCTCGATTCGCTGCTCTTCGCTGTCGCGCTGGCCGTCGGCCTGACACCTGAGTTCCTGCCAATGATCACCACTGTCACGCTCGGGCAGGGCGCGCTGCGCATGGCGAAACAGCAGGTCATCGTCAAACACCTGCCCTCGATCCAGAACTTCGGCAGCATGGACATCCTCTGCAGCGACAAGACTGGGACGCTCACGACCGGACAGATGGCGCTCGACCAGTGGGTGGACCCGCAGGGCGCCGCCTCCTCACGCGTCCTGTTGCTGGCGCGGCTCAACAGCGCCTTCGAGAGCGGTATGCAGAGCCCGCTGGACGCCGCGATCCTGGCGCATGAGCGGGAAGCGGGCGAAGCGGATACCAGCGCCTATAGCAAGCTGGACGAGATACCCTTCGACTTCGAGCGCCGCCGGATCACGGTCGCCGTGCAAAAGGGCGACGAGCGCCTGCTGATCACCAAGGGCGCGCCGGAAAATGTGCTCACTGTCTGCACAACCTACCTTGCCGGGGGCGAGGTCCACCCGCTGGACGCGGAAGCCGCCAGCCACTGCGCCGAGACGTACCGCCAGTTGAGCGCACAGGGCCTGCGCACGCTCGCCATCGCCTACCGCGACGCGCCGTCCCTGACCACCTATCAGATCGCCGATGAAACCGCGATGACGCTGGCTGGCTACGTCACCTTCAGCGACCCGCTGATCGAGGGCGTGGCGGATGTGCTGGCGACGCTGCGTGGCGACGGAATCGAAGTCAAAATCCTGACCGGAGATAATGATCTCGTCGCCCGCCACATCTGCGAGCAGGTCGGCCTGGATGTCAGTCGGATCGTGCTCGGCGCCGAATTGGAGCATATCAGCGACGCCGCATTGGCGCCTATCGCCGAGCAGACCACCGTCTTCGCCCGCGTGTCGCCCGCGCAGAAGAACCGCGTCATGCTCGCGCTCAAATCGCGCAAGCATGTGGTCGGCTTCCTCGGTGACGGCATCAATGACGCGCCCTCGCTCCACGTCGCTGATGTCGGTATCTCCGTCGCCACCGCGGCGGATGTCGCCAAGGACGCGGCGGACATCATCCTGTTGCAGCGCGGGCTCGCGGTCATCCAGCAGGGCGTGATCGAAGGGCGCAAGGCGTTCGGCAATGTGATGAAGTATCTGCTTATGGGCACAAGCTCCAACTTCGGCAACATGTTTAGCATGGCGGGCGCGGCGCTCTTCCTGCCTTTCCTGCCCATGCTGCCCACACAGATCCTGCTCAACAACTTCCTTTACGACCTCTCGCAGGTCACCATCCCAACCGACAATGTGGACGCTTCTTACATCCAGCGGCCGCACCGCTGGGACATCAGGCTGATCCGTGATTTCATGCTCTACATCGGCCCGATTAGCTCGATCTTCGACTTCCTGACCTTCTGGGCGATGATCAACGTCTTTCACGCTTCAGAGACGCTCTTCCACACCGGCTGGTTTGTGGAATCCCTGGCGACACAAACACTCGTCCTCTTCATCATCCGTACCGGCGGCAACCCGTTCCGCAGCCGCCCCAGCCGGCCGCTGCTCGTGACGACGCTGACCATTGTGCTCGTCGGCCTGCTGCTGCCCTTCACTCCGCTCGCGTCCGTGCTGGGATTCACGCCGCTGCCGCTCCTCTACTTCCTGTTCCTGGCGCTGGCCATCTGCGTCTATCTGGCGATGGTTGAGGTCGTCAAGCGCTGGCTCATGGGCCGCCGGGCCGCGTGATTCAACAGTGACACATCCGGGCCACAGCGTGTAGCGTCTGTGAGTCACGCGGGCCACACTCCATGGTGGCATGTGGCGCAATGCGGCGCCGCATGCCATGTCAGGCTGAAAGGAGTGGGAAGCATGTCCATGACACGCTACAGTCCCTTCGAGTCACTCCTGCCGCTGGCGCTACGTGACTCGGCTTTGTGGGGGCCAGACCTGTTCGGGTTTGGCTATAACCTTCCCGTTGACGTCGCTGAGACCGAGAAGGGTTTCATCATCGAGGCGTCGCTGCCCGGTGTGAAGCCCGAAGACCTCAAAGTGACCGCCACGAGCATGGCCATCACCATTCGCGCGACCGCGGGGCATGCCATCGACCAGGAGGCGAAGGAAGTCGAGAAGAAGGCGGCCAGCTATGTGCGGCATGAGCGCTACTCAGGCGTCATGACGCGCGTCATCGAGCTGCCGGAGGCCATCAATCCTGCCAGGATCAAGGCGGCCTACAAGCATGGGTTACTGACGATCGAAGCGCCAAAAGTGGGCGAGGCCGAATCGACCGCTATCACCGTCAAGGTTGATGAATAGCGGAAACGGACGCATGAAACGCGCGCGCGCTAGGCGAAGAACGACTCGCAGAGGGCGCTGGCGCCTCCATACAACCTCCTGGGTCTTGTCGAGCCAATAGCGACGGGGACTCAGGAGGTTCGCTGTGGACCAGCGCCTGGCGTGACGCAGCCTGAGCGCTCATCGCGGCGCTCCGCGCGGCGCGGGCGGCTCGTTGGTGGACGCGATGTTGGGCCGTGGAATCTGTGGACCCTGTCCACGCTTGTAGACCATTACCGTGCGCTTAAAGCTGATGACCACCTCGCCGCGCTGGTTGTAGCCCACCGTCCGCACGGTCACGATGCCGACGGTAGAACGGGAGCGCGATTCCCGCGCCTCGATCACCTCGGACTGTGAATAGATGGTGTCGCCCTCGAAAACGGGCGCCGGCAGACGGACTTCGTCCCAGCCCAGATTGGCGAACACGTTCTGCGAGACGTCCGTGACGCTCTGCCCTGTCACCAGCGCCAATGTGAAGGTGGAGTCCACGAGCGGCTTGCCAAACTCGGTCTGCGCGGCGTAATGATGATCAAAATGGACCGGGGCGGTGTTCTGGGTGAGCAGGGTAAACCAGATGTTGTCGGTCGTGGTGACCGTCCTCCCCAGCGGGTGCTCGTAGACATCGCCCACGGTGAAATCCTCGAAAAACCGCCCTTGCCAGCCGTTCTGCGTCCCCATGCGTCGCCGCCCGCCTTTCTGAACTCGTTCGCGGCCAGCCTCTCCGAGCCGCCGCCACCCTAGCGAGCGCCGGAGCCGCCGTCGAACACCGAGACTGTGGGCTCGATGCCCTCAGCGCCAACGATCTCGCGCCAGGCCTCCACGCCTGCCTGGAACGCCACGACCCCCGCCTCGGGAAGTGTGATCTCGATGGCCTCCAGGACCTCTTGCGGTGTGAGGCCAAGATCGAGCGCCGCGCGTATGTGGCTCTGTAGCTGTCCTTTGCCCGCCCGCATCACCGTCAGCGTGGCGACAAAAATCAGCTCCTTTGTCCGCCGGTCGAGCGTGCGCTGGCGCAGATAGACCTGCTCGATCAGGGCGTTCGCCTGGGTGAGCGTCTCGAAATCCGCTTTGGCCATCACCTTGTGATAGTCGAGCACGTAGCCACGCGCACGCGCCATCGCGTCAATGTACGCCTGTCGCTCCTCATCAGTCGCCATGCGGAATCCCTTTCTTTACGCCAGCGCGGCGCCATCGCGCGCCCGCCTTACGTGCGCCAGTATATCCCGTCGCGCCCCGGCGGCTCGCGCGCCGCGCGTCTGTCGAAGCCGTTCGGAGTGATGAGCGGTCCTGGAAGGGTAAAGTCTCATGTCGCCCCAGCCGGCGTATTGACACCCGCCGGCCCCCGCGCGGGTTAATAGCGTGCGGAACAGCTCGCCTGAGAAAGGCCACGCGTCGTGTTGGCTCCCAACATGCGACACGCTCCGCCAGGCCGTCAGGGGTCCACCCCGCGCTGTGGCGGGCGGTCGCGCGAAAGAGCAGGAGCAAGCGACATGGCAGAGCGCACGCGCGCGATCCTGACCATCAATTGTGGCTCGTCGAGCGTGAAGTTCTCGCTCTACCGCGCATCCTCCGCGGGCGGCGACCCGGTCGAAGACCTGATCTACGCCGGCGCCATTGAGCGCATCGGGCTCCCAGATGGCGCCTTCACGGTGACTGACGCCGGCGGCGCTCAGGTTGTCAGCCAACCTTTCAGCCAGCGCGACCACGCGGCGGCCCTGTGGGCGGCGATAACCTGGCTGGAGAAGCGCCCAGACGGGCGCAGTCTCGACGCCATCGGCCACCGGCTCGTGCATGGCGGCGCGACTTTCAGCCAGCCGGAGCGCATCAGCGACGTCACACTGGAGGCGCTGCGACGGCTCGCCCCGCTCGCCCCGCTGCATCTGCCAGTCGAGATCGCGGCCATCGAGGCGCTGCGGAGCCACTACCCATCTACGCCGCAGGTGGCCTGTTTCGATACCGCGTTTCATCGCACGATGCCCGAGGTCGCCCAGACCTATGGGCTCGAACGCGCCTGGCTGGACAAAGGCGTCCGCCGGTACGGCTTCCATGGCCTCTCCTATGAGTACATCCTGAGCGACCTCGCGCGGCGTGGCGCCATCCCGGAGCGGGTCATCATCGCGCACCTGGGCAATGGCGCCAGCATGGTCGCGGCGCGCGCCGGGCGCAGCATAGAAACGACGATGGGATTCACTCCAACCGGCGGGCTGGTGATGAGCGCGCGCAGCGGCGACCTCGACCCCGGCGTTATGCTCTACCTGATGGAGACCGGCGGCCTGACCCTGGCGCAGACGCGCGACGCGGTGGAGAAGACCGGCGGGCTGCTCGGCGTCTCGGGTACCAGCGGCGATATGCGCGACCTGCTGGCCCGCAGCGGAGACGATCCACGCGCCGCCGCCGCGGTCGAGCTCTTTTGCTACACAGCGCGCAAGTGCCTCGGCGGGCTGGTCAGCGTCCTGGGTGGGCTCGACCTGCTCGTCTTCACCGGCGGTATCGGCGAGCACGCCGCGGAGGTCCGCCGCCGCATCTGCGAAGGAGTGGAGTTCATGGGGCTACGGCTCGACCCGGAGCGCCATGAGGCGGGCGCTGGCGTCATCTCCGCCGATGAGAGCCCCATCTCGGCGCAGGTCATTCCAACAAATGAAGACCTCATGATCGCTCGCCACACCGCGCGGGCGCTCGGTTTCACCTGATTCTCCGCGCGGTCTCAACGAGCGCGACCTCACCAGGACGAATTGATCGAGGAGGCGCAACCTTATGGCGAACCACACCGGATACCAGTTCGATACCCGCGTCTCGAGCGCCGTTCCCAAGCGCTCGCGCGCCGCCAAACGCCCGCGCGATGAGCAAGCGGCGGAGGCGAGCGGCCCGCTGGCGCCCGAGCTGCTCACGCGCATGCACCGCTACTGGCAGGCCGCCAACTACCTCACTATCGGCCAGATCTACCTGCAGGACAACCCGCTTCTGCGCGAGCCGCTCAGGCCGGAGCACATCAAGCCCCGGCTGCTGGGCCACTGGGGCACGTCGCCCGGCCTCAGTTTCATCTACATCCACCTCAACCGCCTGATCAACGAGCGCGACGCCAGCGTCATCTACCTGGCGGGACCAGGACATGGAGGCCCGGCGATTGTCGCCAACGCCTATCTGGAAGGCTCCTATTCCGAGGTCTATCACCACATCACGCGCAGCGCCGAGGGCATGCGCCTGCTCTTCCGTCAGTTCTCCACCCCCGGCGGCATCCCCAGCCACGTCAGCGTGCAAACGCCCGGCTCGATCCATGAGGGCGGCGAACTGGGGTATGTCTTGAGCCACGCCTTCGGCGCCGTCTTCGACAACCCCGACCTGATCGCCGTGGCGGTTGTCGGCGATGGCGAGGCCGAGACCGGCCCGCTCGCCGGCTCCTGGAAAAGCACACGCTTCCTCAATCCGGCGCGCGATGGCGCGGTCCTGCCCATCCTGCATCTCAACGGCTACAAGATCAGCGGGCCAACGACGCTGGGCAGGTCAAGCGACGCCGAGGTACGCGCGCTGCTGGAGGCCAACGGCTATGAGCCACGCTTCGTCGAAGGCGACGACCCACCTGTGATGCACCAGCAGTTCGCCGCCTCGCTCGACGCCTGCTATGACCAGATTCGCGCGCTCCAGCGGCGCGCGCGCGGCGAGACCGCGCAGGCCGACGGCCACGCTTCTGGCGGCGATATACAGGAGCCGCCACGCTGGCCCGTCATTGTTCTGCGCACGCCCAAAGGCTGGACTGGGCCGAAAGTCGTTGACGGTCAGCCGATGGAAGGCACATTCCGCGCCCATCAGGTGCCGCTGGCCAATGTGAAGACCGACCCGGCGCATCTAGAGCAGCTCGAAGCCTGGATGCGCAGCTACCAGCCCGAGACGCTCTTCGATGAGAACGGCGGCCTCGCGCCCGAGCTTGCCACGCTGGCCCCCAGCGGCGCCCGACGCATGGCGTCCAATCCACACGCCAACGGCGGACTCTTGATCCGCGACCCCGACCTGCCCGACCTGGACCCATACGCGGTCGATGTCGCGGCTCCGGGCGGGTCGGCCTACGAGAACACGCGGCCACTGGGCGCCTGGCTGCGCGACCTCTTCACCCGCAGCCGCGCCCAGGCCAATTTCCGCCTCTTCTGCCCCGATGAGACGAATTCGAACCGCCTGGACGACGTCTTCGAGGTAGAGAACCGCTGCTTCGTCGGGCCGGAACTGGCGATAGACGATCATGTCTCGCCCAATGGCCGGGTGATGGAAGTCTTGAGCGAGCACCTCTGCGAGGGCTGGCTGGAGGGCTACACGCTCACCGGACGGCACGGCCTCTACGTCACCTATGAGGCGTTCGCTATGGTCTCGGCCTCGATGACCGTGCAGCACTCGAAGTGGCTGGAGGAGGCGCGCAAGCTCTCCTGGCGCGCGCCGGCGCCCTCGCTCAACATCCTGCTCACCTCTACCTGCTGGCGCAACGACCATAACGGCTTCAGCCATCAGGGGCCAGGCCTGATCGACGTCATGCTCTCCAAGCGCGGCGCCGTCTCGCGCATCTACCTGCCGCCGGACGCTAACTGCCTGCTCTCCACCGCCGATCACTGCCTGCGCAGCCGCGACTACGTCAACCTGATCGTGATCGACAAGCAGTCGCACCTGCAATACCTGATGATGGAGCAGGCGCGCGAGCATTGCGCCCGTGGGGCCTCAGCCTGGGAGTGGGCGGGGACCGAGCGCGCGGGGGCGAGCGAGGAGCCGGATGTCGTCCTGGCCTGCGCCGGCGACGTGCCCACGATGGAGACGCTGGCGGCGGCCCAATGGTTACGCGAGCGCTTCCCCCAGCTCCGGACCCGCGTGGTCAACATCGTGGACCTGATGACACTCTTTCTGCCGCGCGAGCACCCACATGGCATGAGCGAGGCGCGCTTCACCGAGCTGTTCACCGACACAAAGCCCGTTGTCTTCGCCTTCCACGGCTACCAGCGCGCCGTACACCAGTTGTTGCACGGCCGGCCCAACACTGAGCGCTTCCATGTGCGCGGCTTCGTGGAGCAGGGGACAACGACCACACCGTTCAACATGGTCGCGCTGAACGAGATGAGCCGCTACCACCTCGCCGGACTCGCCCTCAAGCGCGCCATCGGACGAACGGAGGAGACGCTCCGCGCGCTGGCCGAGCTTGACCAGTTGCTCGGCCAAGCGGTGGACTACTCCTATGACCACCTCGAAGACCTGCCAGCTATCGCCAACTGGCGCTGGTCCCCCGCCCAACCGGAGAGCGAGAAATAGGGCCAGCCACCGCGCGCCCACCAAGCGCGCGGCGGCGGACTCGCGGAGGTTACCTGCCACGCGACCCCGCAGCCGGATCGCTCACTTCACTCCTTGATACGCCGGGCGGGGATGACGGCGACTAGGCCGACCAGGGCGATCATCGCGCCTGCCAGCGCGCCCATCGTGCGTGGGGCTATCACATTGAGCAGCGCGCCGGCGACGAGCGCCGCGGGAATGATGATCGAGAGATTGATCACCTCCTGGACAGCGGCGACGCGGCCGAGGACGTCAACTGGCGTCTCACGCATCACGGTCGTGCCGAGGTGGGTGTTCATCACGGCCAGGGCGCCCCCAAAGAGACCCTGGGCTAGCGCCGCGAAGGCCAGCGTCGGCGACTGGCTGAGCGTCACTTCCATCATGCCGCACGCAACCAGGGATACCACCATCGTCAACGAGGGCCGCGCGGCGAAGCGCGGCGCCACTAACCCACCCAGCAGATATCCGACGCCAATCGCCGCGAAGAGCGTCCCGATGCCCTGGTCGCCGGCGTTGAAAACACGCGCGCCATAGACGGGAGTTAATGTTTGAGACGCGCCGGCGCCTAGCGGCACGACGAACGAGAGCGCAAATACCAACTTGAGCGCCGGTGAGCGACGGATGAGAGACAGTGGCTCCTGTAGCGCCGCTAGCCCGCGTGTCTCGGATGACAGCGTGCGCGGGATGGCGACGCTGATCGTCAGGATGGCCGAAAGCGCGAAGGAGACGGCGTTGATGATGAAGGACGGGCGAGGGCCGAACCAGGTGGCGGCCACTCCGCCCAGCGCCGCGCCCAGTATTGTCATGGAGCCAATCGACATGCCCTCCAGCGCGTTGGCCCCGGCCAGTGACTCGGGCCCTACGACCGCCGGAATAATGCCTACGCTCGCCGGGCCGCGGAACGCGGACAGCGCCACCAGCGCCGTCAGCCCGACCCAGACGATCCAGACCCGCGAGGCGTCTGTGACCAGCAGGAAACTGAGGGCCGCCACCGTGCTGAGAATATCGCACGTCACGACGATGACCTTGCGCGGCGCACGGTCAGCCAGCGCGCCCGTCAGCGGCGCCAGCAGCACTCGTGGCGCCCACCGGATAGCTAACGACACGCTGATCGCCAGCGGCGAGCCGGTCAGCCGAAGCAGCAGCCCCAGAATCGCGACGGTGTTGAACCAGTCGCCTATGCCGCTGATGAAGCCGCCCAGCAGGAGTCGCGCATAGGCGGGCTCGGCGCGCAGCGTGGCGAATGCTCCGAGCGAGCGGGTGACGAGCGATGGCTTGACTTCTATGGCGCTCATCACAGCGCCTCCTCGGGTGGGTTAAGCGCCCAATAGCGTGGGTCGATGCCCCGCAGCCAGCGCACAAACGCTTCGGGCGTATCCCAGACCCCGGCCATCGGGTAGCCGTCCGCGATGGGCCCTGTCGCCTGGCAGATGAAACCAGGGTAAAGGCGCATCGGGTCGAGCAGCCGAGCGGAGCGCTGCTCTGCGGCGCCGCTCTCCAGTTCCGAGCGCTTCAAGTTCGCCATGTTTCTCTCCCCTGTCCATGCGCCACGGCGGGCGCTGTGGCGTTGTGCTGACTTCGATGCCCCAAGTTTGCCCGGACGGTGGCCTCGACTCCATACGCAACCGACGCAACCGGCTACGCAATCGCCGAGGCGTGGTATTCTGCCGGTTAGAGCGCGCGATAGGGCGTGAACGTGTACGAGGTAGCGTGGAATGGCGAGTGACCCTGACGCGGCTCCGCCGGCGGAGGGAGAATTCGGCGATCTGCTGCGTAGCCAGCGCCGAGCGGCGGGGCTGACCCAAGAGGAACTGGCCGAGCGCGCGGGCCTGAGTGTTCGCGGCATCGCCGACCTGGAACGGGGCGCCCGCCGCGCGCCCCGTCGTGACACGGTCGCGCTGCTCGTCCGCGCGCTCGGAGCCTCACCCGAAGCTGGCGCGGCGCTGGTCGGCGCCGCGCGCCGTGGACACACACTGGCCCACGCGCCACCCGCGCCATCACCACCACATGAGCCGCCGCGCCACAACCTGCCCGCCCAAACCACCGAGCTGCTTGGCCGCGACGAGGCGGTGCGCGCGGTGGTCGCCCTGGCGCAGCGCGCGGATGTGCGGCTGGTCACGGCGACTGGCCCCGGCGGCGCCGGCAAGACTCGCCTGGCGATTGCGACCGGCGTCGAGTTGGTGGACGATTTTGCCGATGGCGTCTGGTTCGTGCGCCTCTCACGCCTCACCGATCCCAGGCTGGTCATCCCCACCATCGCCCAGACACTGGGCCTCCAGGATACCGGTGGTCGCTCGCTGGCCGAGGCGCTTCACAGCTATCTGCGTGAGCGACGCCTGCTGCTCATCCTCGATAACTTCGAGCACCTGGCCGCCGCCGCCGCCCACATCGCCGATCTGCTGGAGGTGAGCCCCGCCCTGAAGGTTCTCGCCACCAGCCGGGCGCCACTGCGCCTGCGCGGCGAGCGGGAGTACCCTGTGCCGCCCCTCGCAGCGCCGCCCGCGGCGGCTGGCTCAAACCCGTTTCACTCGCCAGAGCGACTGGGCGCCTACCCGGCGGTGGCCCTGTTCATCGAGCGGGCGCGGTCTGTCCAGCCAAACTTCGCGCTGACGGCGACCAGCGCACCGGCCATCGCGGCGATCTGCGAGCGGCTGGATGGACTGCCCCTGGCCATCGAACTGGCCGCCGCGCGCGTCAAGTTGATGCCACCCGCCGCGCTGCTCGCCCAATTGGAGCGCGGCCTGGGGCTGCTCGCGGGGGGCGCGCGCGACCTGCCGGAGCGCCAGCAGACGCTGGACAACACCCTCGCCTGGAGCGAGCGCTTACTTGCTCCCGATGAGCAGGCGCTCTTTCGCCGGCTGGCGGTCTTCGCGGGCGGCTGCACGCTCGAGGCGATTGAAGCGACCTGCATCACGCCGGTGGGGGCCGCGGCGCTAGCGGGTGAGCCGCTAGCGCCGCTGAGCGCGCTGGTGGACCACAGCCTGATCCAGGTACGCCAGGAAGGCGGCGAGACGCGCTACAGCATGCTGCACGTCATCCGCGATTTTGCAGCCGCGCGACTGGAGGCCAGCGGCGAGGCGGAGGCGCTGCGCCGGGCGCGCCTTCACTACTATCTTGGGGTGGCTGAACGGGTCGAAGGCGAGACGCACTGGTCTGACCAGCTCACCGGGCGCGCCTGGTTCGAGCGGGAGCTGCCTAACCTGCGTGGCGCGCTCGCCTGGGCCAGCGGGCGCGGAGAGGTCGAGCGCGGCCTTCGCCTGATGAATGCCCTTGCTGAGTACTGGATCCATGCCGGCCTGCTGCAAGAGGCTGGGGACTGGTACAGCCGTTTACTCGCCGACGCGCTGGACGCTGGGGACAATCACAAGAACATCTCGGCGGCGACGCAGGCAAAGGCGCTGCTCATCGCCAGTGGCCTGGCGCTGCGACGCGCCGACACCCATGTGGCTATGCGGCTGGCGGAGCAATGCCTCGCACTGGCGCGCGATCTTCCCGGCCCCATGGAAGCTGACGCGCTCACGACGTTGGGCATCGGGTACAGTGACCTCGGCGACAACGTCCAGGCGATTGCGCTTCTGGAGGAGGCCCTCGCTTCGACCCGGAGACTCGAAGCGCCAGGACTCACCGCCGCCACACTTGGCCGACTCGGCCTCTTCACCGCGAACTTGGGCCAGCTTGCGAGAGCAAGCGCCTACCTGGATGAGGCGTTGTCGCTAGCGCGTCGTGAAGGCGACCCAAGTGGCGTCTCGTTCATTCTTGGCGCGCTGGCCCTCGTGGCAAGTTCGCAGCGCGACCAGGCGAGCGCCAAGGCGCTGGCGCGGGAAGCCCTCGTCCTTGCGCGCGAGAGTGGCCACCCGATTCAAATCGGGGAGCGATTGTACGTTCTCTGCAGGGTTGCGATAGGAACCGGCGAGATGGCGCGAGCAGCGCGGCTCTACGGCGTCTATCAGGCGCTCATGAAGCGGGTCGGGTGGGCGCTGACGCCAGCAAATCTGGCCGACCTCGAGGGGGAGTTCGCCACCGCTCGTGCGACGCTAGGCGAAGAGCGCTGGGCGCTTGCCCTCGCGGCTGGCCAGGCGCTCGCGTTGGAAGACGCCATCGCCGAGGCGCTTGGTGAGTCGGGCCTTTAGATCCTAGGTTAGCGAATACCACGTCCAACTAGCGCATTCGCCCGCCAGACTGTACGATACAGGCCAAAGCTCGACGGCGCGCTGGCCTTGCGCGCCGTCTCCCTGAGCGCGCGTCGCCGCTCCTCGGAGGAGGTTAAAGCCGATGTCAGTCCCCGTCTTCCCCCCCACGCCCGCTGAATCATCGGTCCCCAATCCCGCGCTGGCCCTGCCCGAACAATACAATGTCGCCACGGACCTGGTCGATGGTCCACTGGCGCGGGGCTGGGGCGACCGCGTGGCAATCCACATGCCGGGCAGCGACACAACCTACAGCCAACTGGCGCAGGGCGCCAACCGGGCGGGCAACGCGCTGCGCTCACTGGGCGTGGAGATGGAGCAGCGGGTCGGCATCCTGCTCTACGACTCGCCGCAATTCGCCAGCGCCTTCTTCGGCGCCATCAAGATCGGCGCGGTCCCTGTGCCGATGAACACGCAGCTGCGCGCGCAGGACTATCTCTATATGCTCAACGACAGCCGCGCGCGGGCGCTCTTCGTGGAGGCGGATCTCTGGCCGCTGCTGCGGCCACTACGCACGCAACTCGCCTTCCTGCGGCATGTGGTCATCGTGCGGCGCGGGGCGGAGGAGAAAGACCGCGACCCGGCGACGCTGAATTACGAGGCGCTCACTGGTGGCGCGCTGCGAGACCTGGAGCCCGCGCCCACCGGACGCGATGACGCGGCCTTCTGGCTCTACAGTTCCGGCAGCACTGGATTCCCCAAGGGCTGCGTCCATTTGCAGCACGATATCCGCTGCTCCATCGAGCTCTACGCCAAGCCGCTGTTGGGCATTAACGAGCATGACATCACGTTCTCAGCCGCCAAGCTCTTCTTCGCCTATGGCCTGGGAAACGGACTCTATTTCCCGCTGGCGGTCGGCGGCAGCGCAGTCCACTACCCTGGCCGTGTCACCGCCGAGTCGGCCTTCCAGACGATCCACGACCAGCGGCCGACAATCTTCTTCGGCATCCCCACGCTCTACGCGGCGATGCTCGCGATGCCCGACGCCCAAACGCGCTTCGACACCTCGTCGTTGCGCCTCTGCGTCTCGGCTGGCGAGTCTCTGCCCGCCGAGCTCTTCAATCGCTGGCGTGAGCGCTTCGGCGTCGAGATTCTCGATGGCATCGGCTCCACTGAGGCGCTGCACATCTTCATCTCCAACCGTCAGGGCGAGGTCGTCCCCGGCAGCACGGGCTACCCTGTTCCGGGCTACGAAACGCTCCTGCTCAACGAGACCGGCGCCCCCGTTCCGCAAGGCGAGATCGGCAATCTCGTCATTTCCGGCGATAGCGTCTGCTCGCAATACTGGAACAAGCACGAGCGCTCGAAGGCCACGATCCTGGGGCGCTGGATCCAGACGGGCGACAAGTATTATCAGGATGAGCAGGGCGCGCTGTGGTATTGCGGGCGCTCCGACGATATGCTCAAGGTCAGCGGGCAGTGGGTCTCGCCGGTCGAAGTGGAGGCGGCGCTGATCACCCATCCCAGCGTGCTGGAAGCCGCCGTCGTCGGCCGGGAGGACGCCGATGGGCTGATCAAGCCACAGGCGTACGTCGTGCTGAAGGAGGGACAGACGCCTGGCGACGACCTGGCGCGCGAGCTCCAGGCGCATGTCAAGTCCACGCTGACGCCAGTGAAGTATCCGCGCTGGATCGAATTCACGCCTGAGCTTCCCAAGACCGCCACGGGCAAGATTCAGCGCTACCGCCTGCGCCAGGCGCTCGCCGAGGCGGCGCATCCCGCCGCAGACGACGCGGAGACCGCCGCGGGCGAGTAAACGTCCATCCTCCGCGCCCATCGCCATGCCCAATCAGACAAGGCAGGAGCCAGGCCAGACCTGGTATCCTGCCTTGTCTGGTTGGGAACGTTCCACGCGCAACTAGCCAAACGATATATAGTGTATATAGTGTCGTGCGCAGAGGACGCGACGGGAGTCCGCAGGAGCAGACGGAAATGAGTATATCCAGCGCGTTTCCCCACGCGATCCTGGCCATGATCTACGTGACTGATAAAGTGCGGCAGGGCAAATTTGACTACGTCCCGATTCAACAGGTCTCACTAGAACTGAACATTCCCCCATCAACCATGGGGCTGATCATTCGCTCCCTGAACCGCGCGGGCCTCGTTGAGACGCGCGAAGGCGCCAAAGGTGGCGTTCGTCATGCGCACGCCCCAGAGACGATGACGGTCTACGACATCTATAAAGCGATCGAGCAGGAACGCCCTGTCTTTCAGACGCTCTTGACCCCCCGCGTCACTGGCTCCAAGCCCACCAATGCCCAGAAGGCGATTGTCGCAGTACTGGCCGATGCCGAGCAGGCGCTGCTCCAGCGGCTACAGCAGACCACCCTCGCCGATTTGCTCCAGGAACTGGCTGACTAAGTTCAACACCTACGTCGGGAATATCCACGCCGCTCCAAAACTCGCCTATCTAGATATTGTATTTATATAGTTTATACAGTACAATCAGCAGTGAGGATCCGCCGCCACGACGTCATCGCCTGCCAACGCTCGAGATACAGGTCTCCAGGCGAGTGGCGTCCAGGCGGCCTGCGCTCCTCATGTTCGTTCACTCTGGCTCTCGTTGCTCACCTGAAAGGAAGAGAACGCTATGCGCCCGCTACGAATCACATTAGTTGTCATCGGGATCGTCCAGATATTCTTTGGACTCCCCTTTCTGGTCGCTCCTGGACTCTATAGCGTGATGCTGAGCCTATCCAGCGCGCCAGCCTGGACGAGCTGGTTTTTTGTCATGAGCGGCGCCCGCTTCCTGGGGATGGCCTACGGCATGTTCCTGGCGGCGCGTGATCCTGTCAAGCATGTGGCCTGGATCAATGCGATGATCGCGGTCCAGGCCTTTGACTGGCTGGGGACAATCTACAGTATCGCGACTGGCGCGATTACCTTCGCCCAGGCCACTGACGCGCCGTTCTTGCCGCTGATCTTCATCGCCGCGCTGCTCATTTGGTATCCCCGCGGAGCGCGCGCATCAGAGAATCGCCTGTCGCCGCAGCGCCCCAGCGCATAGCCCGCGCGTCGATCCATATCCCACAGCCGGGCGACATACAGCGCGATCACGCTCCCATGCGCGACAACCGCCAGCGCTGGTGGGCGCAAGGGCTGGCATACGGACCAGGCGCCTGGCTGGCCGCGCCCTGGTTCGCTCTGTTTGTTTTCCGCCTCGACGGCGCCTGGGCGGAGGAGGCGGTTGCGCGGATCATCTTCCTTGCGCTCCCGCTGGCGTTCGCCGCCAGTTGGGCAGGCGCCACTTGGCGCCGCGCTTACATGTCTGTCTCATCTGGGTCGAGCTAGACCGAAACGAAGGGATTAAGCTGGCCAAAGACCACCTTGACGTCGGCCTCGAGGCCAAGGATGACTTCGCGGTTGTGGCCGTCGCTGAGGCCGATGACGACTGGAATGGCGATGTACTTCCCGTGGTCGAAACCGAGCAGGTAGGTGGCCTGTGGCGGGTCGTGCGCCGTATCCAGGCCACCGCTCACCGCCAGGCTCTCCAAGTTGGACGCCGATTGCAGCGCGTCGGTAATCACCGCCGCCTTGAGCAGTCCCTTGCCAGACGCGGGCGCGGCCTGTCGAGCGTAGGCGATGGCGCGCTCCGGCACGATGACCACTTCCGCGCGCGAGCGGGTAGTGATCGTGGCGCGGGCGGACATGCCCGGCAGGAGATTGGCGCCGCTCAGCGAGGCCGGGTCGATGGCGATCGTGACGGGATATTCCAGGCTGTCTCCGGCTCCCTGCGGCTCCAGCGTATAGCCATACACCGAGCCGCGCAGCCCCTTCGCCCCGGACGTCTCGCTCACCCGCAGCGTCGCCGGCTCGCCCGGCTCGACGCTCAGGATGTCACGGTATCCCACCATGACGGTCGCGAGCGGATGCGCCGTATCCGCCAGCGTAATGAATGGCGCGCCAGCCACTCCGACCTCATCGCCCACCTGCCCATTGACCAGTAACACCACACCGTCGTGCGGGGCGACAAGCGTCGCCGCCGCCAGCGCCGCCTGCGCGGCGTCCAACGCTTCCTGCGCGCGGTCGAGCGCGGTCTGCGCCATCGCCTGCCTGGTGGTCGCCGCGTCCAGCGCAACCTGCGCGTCGCTCACGTGAGCAGTCGCGGCGTCCACATCCGCCTGCGACTCTGAGCATGCGTTGGCGTCTGGCGTGGCCGCGCCGCAGATTGCGGAACTTGCGGATTGGGCCGAGGAAAGCGCGGTCTGCGCGCTGGTGAGCGCGGCCTGCGCGTCAGTGTATTCGGTCTGCGCCGCGGTCAGGGTAGCCTGCGCGTCGCTGTCGGCGCGCTGAGAGTCGCTCAGCGCCAGATTCGCGGCCGTCGGGTCGAGCGAGGCGAGCGTGTCGCCCGCGCGCACGCGCTGGCCCGGCGCGACCGCGATCTGCGCCACTGTGCCTGATACGCCAAAGCTGGCGCTATAAACCGTCGCGCGCACCGTTCCCTGCCCGCTCACCGTCAGCGTGATATCTCCAAACTGAGCGGCCACGAGCGCGGGATGGGGGCGCCGGAAGTAGAGGAAAGCTGGCGTCAGCCCAGCCACCAGAACCACTGCGAGCAGGACTGTTAGTCCCAGCCGCGCGGGCCAAGAACCCTGGATGCGCTGGCGCAGCGTGACGCGATCGGGGTCAAGCGGAGCGCGCTCCAGCGTGTCCGTTTGCGCCTCTATCCCAGACTCAGCGCTCTCCTCTGACGTGGCCATCGCCCACTCCTTGAGACTGACGTCACAGCGAGATTGACACTAGCGCCACGCTACGTTCCAGAGGGCGCGTCATGTCCCTGGTATGCGTGAATAGGACGCGCGGCGGCCCGCTGGCGTAACAACCGCCGCCTGTCAGCCTACTCGGCGCGGCGGCTGCTCCGGCGGGGATGGTCCCAGCGCCCGGCGCGGCGGGCGATATACTATCGTTTTGTGTATGGCGCCATATTTGCCGCATGTCGCAAATGTACCGGGAGAGAAGGTGAGCATGACGGGAGAGCAAGTAGCGGAGCGTGTGACAGGCGCCCTGGCGAACGGGCGTCCCGCGGGAAGCCCGCGCGCTCCGTGGCTGCGCATCCTGCTGCCACTGGACAGCGGCCCGGCGGAGATACGCGCTCTGGATGGCTTGCGCGCCATCGCCGCGCTGATGATCGTCCTCTTCCATATTCTGCTCTTCACGCATGTCGAGTATCAGCCGTGGAGCCAGGCGGCGGGAAACTTCTGGTATGCCCTCTCCTCTGGCGTGCAACTGTTTTTCACTCTCTCCGGCTTCCTGCTCTTCCGCCCATACGTCGCCGCCATCCTGGCGGGCAAGCCCCTGCCCCCGGCCCTGCGCTTCTACCAAAAACGAGCCCTGCGCATCCTGCCCGCCTACTGGGTGGCGCTGACCGTCCTGCTGGCGTTTAACTGGCGGATCGCCAACGACCCCCAGTGGCTCAACGCCCTCACCCACGCGTTCCTCATCCACGATATCTTCCCGCGCTACAACCGCGATCTCGATGGCCCGTTCTGGACGCTGGCCGTCGAAGCGCAGTTCTATGTGGCGCTGCCGTGGTTGGCCGCCGCGACCGCCTGGCTCGCCGCGCGGATCCAGCGAGGCGGCGGCGCGCCGACCCCACGGCGGGTGGTCGCCGCGCTGCTCGGCCTGGTCGTTGGCGCGCTGGCCATCCGCTGGGCCGGATTCGCCATCATGGGCGCGCTACCGGGAGGCGGAGCGCCTATGAACGGCGCCACGACCGCGCTCATGTGGCTGGGCCTGCTGCTGCTCGGCATGCAGGGCAAATACCTGGAGGTCTTTCTGCTGGGCGCCATCGCCGCGACACTCTACACGGCGGCCAGCAATTACGGCCGCGTCCCGGCCGCGCGGCTGCGGACTATCGCGATGGGGCTGGCGCCGCTAGGCCTCGCGATACTCGTCCCCTGCGCCATCTACTGGGAAGCGGGCGGCGTACTCTTCACGCCGGGCGCGCAGTGGGGATGGGGGATCCTGCTGTATCCGCTGGCGACGGGCGCTGGCTACAGCGCGATCCTGCTCGCCATTGTCTGGGGCGGCCCATGGCTGCGCGCGCCGTTCGAGTGGCGCCCTCTGCGCTTCATCGGCCACATCTCGTATAGCATCTACATCTGGCACCTGCCCATCCTGCACGCTGACCTGGCCTTCCTCCAGCCTGTGCCATTCCAGGCGCGTATTCTCCTCGTCTTCGTCGTCTCGTATCTCTCCTACCAGTTCGTCGAGCGCCCGTTCCTTCAGCAGCGCCGCCGCATCGCCGCCACCAGCCCAGACAGTTGACGCCCCACCCGCCCGGCGGCTACACTGCCAGCCTACGAGGCGAGCGGCGGCCAGCAGATGCGAGCGGAGGGTTCCATGCGCGAAGAACTGGCGGCGAACCGGGAGGGCGCTGAGCGCGCGTCCGGCTGCTTCGTCTGCCAGTTCGACACACGGTCGTGCGAGGTTCCCTGGATCGAGGGCACGCTGGTCCGCGCGGTGGACCGGCCCGCGAAGCAAGGCGGCCCAGCCCTGCGACTGCGGCTGGACGGAGATGCGGGCGGCGAGGAAGGTGTCATCGCGCTGGGCGAGCATGCCCGCCCGGCGGCGCGCGCGCTGGTTGAGGCGGGCGAGCGCGCGACGGGGCTGCGCATCCGCGTCTACCACCTGCGGCGCGCGGACGGCGCCAGTGGCGCGGCGCGCTATCGCGCCGGACTGGTCAGCCCGATGGTCGTTGAGCCGGACCTGCTGCTCAACATCACCGACATCAACAACGCCGAGTACTGCGCGCGCCAATATCCCCTGCGGCGCATGATCCCCTCGCCGCCCAACATGGCGACTCTCAAGGGTGTCATCACGCACCAGGCGTTCAAGGAAATGCTCAAGGCAGGCGCGCCAGATGTCGCCGGGCCGCTCGACCAGGCGATGGGCGCGCAGGCCGGCGATATCGCCCTGCGCCAGCTAGACCCCGACGCCCTGCGCGCCGACGCGCTGCCCCATCTCGACGCGCTGGCGCAATGGTACGGCGGACAGCGCGGCGGCCTCTGGAATACCCAGCCCGACATCCGCGCTGAAACGCTGCTGCTCGCTCCCGAGGTCGGGCTGCGCGGCCGGCTGGACTTCCTCGCCAGTGGCCCTGGAGGTGACGCGCTGCTGGAGCTCAAGACCGGGCAGGTACGCGCGCAATTGCCCAAGCGCGAGCACCGCTGGCAAGTGTATGGCTATCAGACTCTGCTCGCCGTGCGCCAGCCCGTCTCCCGCCAGCGCCTCCAGGCGATGCTGCTCTATAGCGGGACGCCGGGCCAGGCCGAGAGCCACACTATCCCATTCACGGCGCGCGACCTGCTGCGCGTCCTCGACCTGCGCAACCAGCTTGCGATCATCCACGCGACGGGAGCCGTCCCCGCGCCGCCCGGAGCCGCCAAGTGCGACCGCTGCATGCTGCGCGCTGACTGCCAGCGCGCCTCCGGCCTCTTGGGCTGGGAGGCGCCGCCGGACGAGACGCCCGCCGTACCGGTGGACCCCGCCGACGCCGTCTGGTTCGGCCGCTGGACGGAGCTACTGCGGCTGGAAGCGCGCGCCGCCGAGGACGATGCGCGGACGCTGTGGCGCAAGACCCCACGGGAGCGCCGTGAGGCGGGTATGGCGCTCGGCGGACTTGTCCAGGAGGGGGGGCCGGCGCCGACACCCAGCGGCGAATGGGAGTACACGTTCCGCTGCGACAATACCTCTGAACTGCGCGAGGGCGACTCCATCCTCCTCAGCGACGGCGACCCGATCAGCGGCGAGATCGTCACCGGCGCGATCCTGCGCCTCGACGAGCGCGGCGTCACCGTCTGGGCGCCCGAGCGTATCCACCGCCCAGCCCTGATTGACCGCTACGGCAGCGATGTCACGCAGGACCGCACCGCGCGCAACCTCTGGCGCTGGCTCGACGCTGACCCCCGCCTGAGCGCGCTGGTCGCTGGCCGGCGCGCTCCCACGTTCGACCCCGCCCCGCCCCTGGATGACCCCACTGGCGCGCTGAACGATGAACAGCGCATGGCGGTGGCGCGGGCGCTGGCCGCGCGCGACTTCCTGCTCATCCAGGGACCGCCGGGAACGGGCAAGACCGCCGTCGTCGCCGAGATCGTCCAGCGGGCGGTGGCGCGCGGCGAGCGTGTGCTGCTGGCCGCCTTCACCAATCAGGCGGTGGATACCGTGCTGGCCCGGACTGTCGCGCGCGGCGGCGTGGCGGCCGTGCGGCTGGGACATGCGCTGGCCGTCGCGCCCGCGCTGCATCCCTGGCGGCTGGCCGAGCGCGCCCGCGCCGCCGCTGAGGCCGCCGGAGAGGTGTCCGCGAGCGCCGGGGCCGCTCCGCGCTGGCTGCGCGCCGCGCTCGCCCACGCTCAGGTCGTCGCCGCGACCACTGCCACCTGGTCCGCCGAGCGCTACGACGACGCGGGCGAGGCGCTCTCCTTTGATCTGGCGATAGTAGATGAGGCGACGCAGCTCACGACGCCCGCGCTGCTCGGCGCGCTGCGGCTGGTGAAACGCTTCATTCTCGTCGGCGACGAGCGCCAGCTCCCGCCGCTCGTTATGAGCGCCGAGGCAAGTCAGGCTGGCCTCTCGCGCCCACTTTTCACCGATTTGCTTGAGCGTTGGGGCGAGACAGCCAGCGTCGCGCTACCGCGGCAGTATCGCATGAGCCCGGCGATCTGTGACTTCGCCAGCCAGACCTTCTACGGCGGCGCGCTGCTCACCGACGGCCCCGCGCGCACAGCGACGCTCGATCTGCGGCTCACTCCGGCAAGCCCGCTCGCGCCAGTCCTCGACCCCGCGCGTCCGCTGGTCCTGCTGGATACGCCACCGCTGCCCGGCGAGCGCGGCGGCAAGGTCAGCCGCGCGCAGGCGCTGGCGGCGCGCCATCTCGTTCGCGAGTTGTTGCAGGGCGGCGTCGCGCCAGAGCAGATCGGCGTCATCGCTCCCTGGCGCGCGCATGTGGCCGCCATCCGCCAGGCCCTCCAGGCCCTGCGCGCGGAGACTGGCGGAGAGCCGGTCGTGGTGGATACAATCGACCGCTTCCAGGGGGCCGAGCGCGCGGTGATCCTCTTCGCGCTGGGCGGCGCCCCAACTGCCGCCGAGTGGGCTGGGCGCGGCGCTGAGTTCCTCGCCGACCCACGCCGCCTCAACGTCGCCCTCACCCGCGCCCAGCGCAAACTCATCGTCCTCGCGGACGTGAACGACCTGCGGGATAATCCCACCCTGCGCGCTTTACGCGACTATTGCGCCGCGCTCTACGATGGTCGCGGCGGCGTCCTGCGCTACGCGCCGCGCGCCGCGCTCTAACGCAAGCCATGGGGCCATACCCGGCGTGGCGCGCGAATCTGGCCCGGCGCGCCCATCGTAACCCAAACCCCAGCCGTCACCGACTCCCCTCAGCCCGCAGACACGCGAAACCCCTCTCCAGCACGCTGGAGAGGGGTAAAAGCCACTATATCGTTCAGGCGGAGATGCGGGCGACGATGTGGTTGACCTCGGCCGCCATGACGATGGACTGGATCTGCTTGCGCGCGTTCTCCGCTGTCTGCGGCTGAGCAAACGTCAGGCGGTTGAGAATACGCAGCGCGCGTGTGAGCGCCCCACTGCGCAACAGGAACTGCTCATAGGCGGCCTGATCAAGCGCCAGTGTCGAGCAGATCGGCACGACAAACACCTGGGCCACGTCCCGGCGTGGCGTTTCACGCCGCTGGG
This sequence comes from Ktedonobacterales bacterium, assembly GCA_036391685.1. Taxonomy (GTDB): domain Bacteria; phylum Chloroflexota; class Ktedonobacteria; order Ktedonobacterales; family JADMIN01; genus JAKAIY01. Next base: position 11,406 of record DASVZK010000052.1, on the reverse strand, counting down.
CGGAGTGCGTGATAGGTCGCGCGACCGTCCAGATGGCGCGGGCGGTCCCATCCCCGGAGCGCTGGCGTAGCGCGCGGCGGAAGACGAGAGTGTATTCCGTGACGCCGAATTCCACCTGCGCCTATCCCCCTCATGCGATATGGCGGGCGCCGTATTTGCGCGGCCGCAGTGCCTTCTCGCAATTTCCCTGCCCACTGGCAGAGACGAGACATACCAAGCGAAGTAACCGCGCCAACTGAGAGTCCTAACGCAACCGGCGCGTTCTCCAACAGCATTCGGCGTCCTCGCCAAACGCTTCCTCCACTTTATACGGATATTCTGCGCGGACCTTACATACCGTACGATTTGTCCCCCATATGGGTCATGGAAAATCGCCCGCAGTCCGCTTTCCTACGCATCTTGGACGAGTCCCGGCACCTCAACACGTTGACACACCGGCAAGCGCCCGCTATGCTTGAAACTGCGCAAGGCCGTCACGGCGCAAAAACCACGCCACAACACCAACGCGAGAGGATGCGATTTGCACGGCGACCGCGGAAGGATAACAGCGAGAGTCAGGACGCGGCGATACCAGACAGGCGTAGCGCGTGGCGTGAAACGCTCACTCGCGCTGACGCTGGCGCTCGCTCTTGCGCTGCTCGCCGGCGCGCTGCTCGCCGCCCCCATCGCCACCGCGGCCCAGCCGGACGCGCCGCTTGTTTCAACTCCGACCGATACCCCTGCCGCTACCGCGACCGACACGCCCGCCGCTACCGCGACCAGCACCCCGGCGCCAACTGACACGCCCGCGGCCACCAGCACGCCTTCAGCAACCGCGACGATCGGGCCGACTTCCACCGCCACGCCGCCGCCGAATCCGTACAATCTCGACATCAGCGCCGCCATCGCCGCGGCAAGCTGGCCGCAACAGTACAGCAACTGGTGCGGTGTCGCGACCGTCGCCGCTATCGCCGACTATGTCAACCCTGGCTCAGGCGTCACACAGCAGGGCGTGCTCAACGCGCTCAACGATCCCACTAACGCCAGTGCGTGGGGCTATCCCACGCCCGGTGGCTGGGGACCGTATGTGCCGACTGACATCGCCCGCGATTTCGGCACCGACCCGCGCTCGCTCGCCGAAGGGCTGACGCTGGCGACCGGCGCGCAGTACCACGTCGTAGTGGATACCCACGGCGCCTGGGACACCACCATCCACATCGTCCACGATATCCTGACCAGCCGCCAGCCGGTGAGCGTCGTCGTCGATCACGGCCAGCACTCGGTCATCGTCTCCGGAGTAGACGCCACCAGCGACCCGCTGACGAACCCGGGCAGCATCACCGCCATCCACATCTGGGATCCGGGCGGCGGCATCAACTGGGTCGGCATCCAGCCGCACATGGAAGAGACGGTGCCGATCAATCTCTGGCTTTCCGGCATCATTAGCTGGAGCGGCTCGGACTATTTCAAATACCCGTATGCCGAGAATACGTACCAGAACAAGCCGCTGGACCCGGACCCCGCCGTCGGCCCCTACGCCTACCAATACAAGTACGGTAACCATATGTGGGTCGGCGGCTACGTCTATCTTTCGCCCCTCCCGGGCGGCGCCACGGCCAGCCTGAACGCCGACTGGGAGATCACGCCCGGCGGCGCGCTCTATGTTGGCTACGCGACGGCGCAATTCCCGGCCGTTCCTGCAGGCTACAGCGGCCCCACCGTACCGATGCCGAACAGCCCGCCACCGCCACCGCCGCCTGTGCGACCACCCAGACCCGCGCCCAAGCTGCCGCCACCGCCGCGGCCTACACCGACGCCGCGCCCCACCGCGACACTGCGGCCGCGGGCCGAGCCGCCATCCTATCTGCCGTCGGACCCCGCCCCCGTCAGCGCGCCGGCGTCAGCGGCAGCCTGCGACCCTGGCCAATGCGTGGCGGATGCGCTCACCTCCGGCCCAGCGCCGGTCGTGATTACGCTCTTGCTGGCGGTCGCGCTCGGCCTGGCCCTGTTCATTCCCGCGCTCGTTCCCAGTCTCGGCGCGCGTGGCGCGCGGACGGGGAGCGCCGCCGCGCCACTGCTCCCCACCCCACCGGATGAGCCTGATTCCGGCGGTGAGATCCCGCAGGGCGCGCAAGACGCGCAAGACGCGCAAGACGCGCAGACGCCCGAGCTTGAGCCAGATACCGCGGTGGCAAGCGAATCATCTCACGAGCAAACGCTGAACGGCGCCGCGCCGACGCCTGATGAGAACACCGCGACCAGTGACCTCGTTAATCTCTCGGAGGAGCCGGCCAGTCCACAGGCTTCTGTGCGCGCGGTGGATGACCAGGAACGGGGCCAAGCCAGGTGAGCGATATGGAGCGTGTCGAGGTTGAAGGCGGCGAAGCGGACGAGCACGATTAGGCGCCGCTATCAGCCAGTGCGCCCAACCTGGGGCGCCGCTACTGGCGTGTGGCATAGCTGAGACTCCTGAGAATCATGCGCGGCTCTCGCTTCTGCTTCTATCTCCGGGCGCGCCCGTATTGTCGCAGTGTAAGCGAATAGACAATGGATCAGTGAGCTACTAGACAGAATTGCTCTAGAACCAGCAACGCGATATACGGCATAATACAACCAGCCTATATGTTTCTAGCCGCTTCGCCTGTCCCACAGATAGCGCCCCTCCCAGACCCGCCGCCGGAGTCGTATGCGCGACTGACACCTCGAGTGAACCGTCCCCGACGCGCGCAAAAGCGCGTCAGAGGGGATTGCCGTATGTCGGATCAGTCTCCCAGGTCGGGACGTGCGGACGCGGAAACACTCGCGCCTCCGCGGAAATCTCTCCAGACGGCCCAGGTCTGGATGCGACGCGCGCTCGCGTCGCTTCTCATTGTCTCTGGCCTGGCGATGTTCAGTTACGCGGGCGTCTCCTACTATATCGCCACGAAGTTGGCGTATGCGGCGCCACAGCCACTTGCCGGCAATCCAGGAGAATACGGCCTGGAATATGCGGGAGTCAGCTTCCCCGCGCGTGAAGACGGTGTCCTGATCAAGGGTTGGGTCATTCCAGGCGTTTTGCCCGATGGACGCTATACGGACGACCGTATCATAATCGTCGTCCACGGAACACAACAGAATCGGACTGATCCTGGCGTCGGCCTGCTTGCGCTGAGCGTCGCGCTCACCCGCCACGGCTTCGCGGTCCTCGCCTTCGATATGCGTGGCACGGGAGAGTCGCAGCCCGCGGCGCTTTCCATGGGCTATTTCGAGCAGCGCGACGCGCTTGGGGCGGCAGACTTCATCCGCGCTGGCGGCTGGCCATTTCCCGAACTTGGACGCCCGCGGGTGATAGGTGGCTTCGGCGTATCAATGGGCGGCGCGACTATGCTCTTCGCCGCGTCGCGTGAGCCCGCGATCCGCGCCGTCGTCTCGGATTGCGCGTACGCGGACGTACTTCCGATTCTAGAGCGCGAGATTCCCAAGCGCGGTGGAGTGCCGCCGCTGTTTACCCCTGGCGCGCTCCTCGCCGCGCACGCGCTCTACGGGTCGGACTATTACGCTGTACGGCCAGTTGACGTCATCGCGCGCATCGCTCCGCGACCGGTCTTCCTCATTCATGGCGCGGATGACACCTTCGTCCCGCCATCCAACATGATTCAACTCTATGCACGGCGACATCAGTTAGCGACGCGCACGTCCAGACATGGCTTGTGCCTGGGGCCGATCATGCCCAATCCTTTCATAAGACGGGCGCTCAATACATCGAGCGAGTCGTCGCGTTCTACACCACCGCGCTTGGGCCTGACCAGAGCGAAACGCGCTGATTGAGATGCCTGCGCGCCTGATTGCCCATGAAGCTGAAGGCGCCCGTGAAGCCCTTGATAAGGAGCGCTCACATGCCATCCGACCGGCCGGGCAATCTTGTCAATGTGCGAGCCGACCATTCAGCCAACATGCGCGATGGGGGAATGGTGAGGCGCGGTATGTGGGCTGGCGCGACGCCACTCCTGCTCGCGGTCGCCATCCTGGTCATCGCCATCGGGAGCGACGCGTTAGCGCGGGCGCTGGCATTCTCCGCCGGATTCTTCGTCTGGCGACGCATTGTTGAAGTCATGTTCCTCATAGGTCTGTTCGTCGCGGCGATTGTCTACGGCTTCGCCGCGGCCCGCGCCCTGCGCCTGGCCGCCAGGTGGCGAGATGCGGGTTTGACACGACAAGCGGCAAGCGTCTACTGGACGCTGCTGCTCGCCGCAGCCCTGGTAGTGGCGCCAGTCGTCTTCGCGCTGTTAGCCCCACAGCACCCCGCACCGTAGGCTCGCTGGGTTGCGCCCCCGCGGCTCAGTCACCCTTAGGCAGGATACTGGCGCCTGACGCAATGCCATACCATGTTGTCCAGCCGCTCAACCCAGCGTCACGACGCTGGAAAAAGGAGCGCTACACGCCAGCGTGGCCGACTCGCTTCACCGCCTCCATTCGGCATTCACTGACATCCGTTTTGCCGTCTGGCTTCCCAGCGCCTGCCGCCTGCTGTACACTAATCGAGAATAGGCATATGTGTCTGAAAGAGCGGCCATCCCAAGGACTGTGGAGGCGGAGGCATGACACGGCAGCGTATCAGTGAGCGCGCGAGTGAACTCCAGGGCGGGCTCCGCAGTCCCGCCCAGTCAGACGCCGCGCGCTCGCGATCCCAGGCGCTTACCCCAATGACTTCAACGGCCAGCGCGCCCGCGATCCACATCGAACGGCTGATCCTGCACCACCTCGACCATCGCGCCGGGCGCTGCGAGCTGGTGGATGACGAAGCGGTTCTGGATGAGGAAAGCGCGCGCTTCTTCACCGGCCACCTGGTCTCCGCCAGTGAGCGCGCGGACTGGCGGGCGCGCTTCCGCGAGTCTGACGGTGACCTGCCCGGCCAGGTGACCTCGCTGCTGGGCGATTCCGCGCGCTTCGTCGCCGCGTCACGCGCGCTGGCCCAGCGGCTCTACGACTTCATGAAGCTGCGCGCTGGGCAGATCGTCCCCGGCGACTTCGTCGTCATCGCCTACAGCGCGGGAGACGAGCGGCACGTCGCGCTGCTCAAGATGGACCCTGACGAGCAGCGACTGACGCGCGCATTCCGGCGCGTGAGCGGACGCGTGCGCGTCAACATCGAGCGCGCGGCGAACCTGCTGCCGGAGACGCGTGGTCTGCAGAAATGCGCCCTCATCTCGCTCCGTGACGCGGGCGACAGCCGCCACTTCACCGTGCGCCTGCTCGATACCCAGGCCGGACCGAAGTCGGATGGCGTCGCCGCCTTCTTCTATCGCGATTTTCTCGCCGCCACACTGGCGGCCTCGGCTCGCCGGCAGACCCGCCTCTTCCTCTCCGAAACGAACGCCTGGCTACAGGGACAGGCCAGCGGGTGGAGCGCGCGGACCCTGCTCAACTTCTATGCCGCCCGGCGCGAGGCGCTGGCGGGCGAGCGGGTGGAGTTGCGGACGTTCGTCGAACGCGCCCTACCAGGCGGCGGCCCCGAGGCGGACGCGCTAGTCACCCGCCTCAGCGCCACACTCTTCGCGCTGGACGGCCCGGACGCCGCGCGCGAGGAGATGAGCGACCGCGCCTTCTTCCCGGTCGACCGCGCCGTCGCCCGCAAGTACCTGGACAAAGTAACGTTCGAGCTGGATGGCGGCGCGCGACTGACCATCCCCGCGGCGCGCTTCGAGTCGCTGGTCAGCGTCATGGACCAGCGCGACGCTGAGGGCAAGATTCATCTCTCGCTGGCGTCTCTCCTTCTGCGGGAGGCGGCTGAATGAGCAATGGTGGACGCTCCCGGCGGCCCGCGCGCCGCCCGCCGGCGCCGCCTGACGCGCGCGAGGCGCCACCCACTTCCCTTCCTCCCGCTCGCCTGATGACGCCAGCGGACGCGGCGCTGGACGCTCTGCGGCAGATGGGCGAGACGGCGAGAGCGCTCGGCCTTGCGCTGGGCTTCAACCAGGACACACTTGCCGCGGCCGAGATCTTCGACCGCATCGAAGGCGAGATCAACCGCGCCGTCGAGCGCCTGTCCGACCTCGATGAAGCGCCCATCAAGGCGGCGTTCGCCCTCTTCGGCGCCGATCTGGAGATCGATCTCGCGCTGGCCGGGCTCGATTCCGCGCTCGATCCGGTCACGGCGGAGATGCGCGCTGGCCGCGACCCGCTGCGGGCGCTGGCGGACTTCCGCGCGACGGCGGAGGGGGTCTACGCCACCCAAGGCGAAAGCGTCTCCGTGGATGTGCGGCTACGGCTGGGCAAATCGGGAGCGCTCGCCCTGGCGCAACGGCTGGTGGTGGCGCGCGCTCAGACTGAGCGCGCGCCCGAGGCGCCGATGGCCTGTGTCGTGTTTTACGAGGAGGCAGCGCTGCGCCGGCTGCTGGCGGCGCGCGCGGCCGGCCTATGGCTGGCGCGCGGGCTGGGAGGTGAGGAGCGTCGCGTGCTCGTGGCGCTCTGTGAGGGGACAGGCTATCTCGCGGGCGTCGCTCTGGAGGTGATCGGCGCGGCGGGTCCTGCCCCGGACGAGTGGCTCACCCTCTCGCCGCAGGCCTGGCGCCGCTTCCTGGCGCGCGTTGGGCAGGCGCGGGCGCTGCGCGAGGAAGAGAGCGCCTGGAGCGGTCTTGATCTGCCGCTGATGCCCGATCATCTGCGCGTCATCGCCCGCATGCCTGGTCTGGAGGCCGTGGCGGAGCAACTGGCGAGCTTGCGCGCTGCAGTAGCCGCATGCGCCCTGGCTGGTGACCTCTCGGCGGATGGCGCAACGGCGCTCCTGCGCTTCGCCGGGACCCGCCCCGCGACGCTGCGGCTCGATCTCTCCAGCGCCCGCGCCGCCATTCCTCTACCGCGAGATGGCGCGCGGCGGGGCGCGGACTCCCGTCCAGCGGTAGAACAGGATTCCGCGCCACTGATCGCCCTGGTGGACTGGGCCTACCGCGACGCCTCACCTGACCGGCTGGCCATCGCGCGCGACGCCCTCGGTCGGGAGCTTCCCGTCGCGACGGACGTCACACTGGCTGGCGTGGCGGCGGCGGCGAAGCCAGCGCTGGCGGCAGCCCGCGCTAACCTGGCGCTCTACCTGCGCGGCTCGGCCGAGCGCTACTTCCAGGCGCGGGCGGCGGCTCAGGCGGCGATCAGCGCCTACGCCGAAGCCACCCGCAAAGCGGTCACCGACCTCACCAGCGACGTCGTGGACAATCTTTTCAAGACCGTTGGCCTGATCGCTGGCGTCGTCATCGCCGGATTGATCCAGCCCTCAGCCTCGCGCCCGGTCGCCACCGTAGCCGCGGCGCTCTACACCATCTACGTCATCTTCATCATGTGGTATCTGCTCCGCGCGCGCCATGCCCGCTACGAGCTGGAGCGACGGGCGCTGTACGCGACGCTGGAAGCAATGAGCGAGCTGACGCGCGACGAGCGGCGCGTGTTGCGCGCGCCCGCCTACGCCGCGAGCCAGCACTTCGATCACTATTACCGTCTCACCTGGCGCGTCTACCTGGCGCTGGTGGTTCTTGGCGTCCTCGCGCTCGTCGCCATCCAGACTCCACTGTGGCACGCGCTGGCGCCGCTGGCCACCGCCGCATCAACCACCTCGCCCACCCCTTGAGCGCCGCCCTCTCGGGTGCGCTCTTGGGTTGCGGCCATTCCGCGGGCATGCCTACAATGTCACCAGCGCGCCCCGCGGCCCCATAGCTTAATGGACAAAGCACCGGTCTTCTAAACCGAGCATCTGGGTTCGATTCCCAGTGGGGCCACCTGCCAAAAATGCCGTTGAATTCAGGAATGACAACAGCTCACTCAAGGCTACGAGTGGGCTGTTGTCGCATCTGACAGCCAGTTTGACAGCCACGCGGATGTACGATCACGGACGTACCTACGCCCGTTTCTGTGAATTGCCCAGAAGTATGTACATCGTTCCTCTTTCGTTGGGTGCGGCAGTCACCAATCGCTCGCAGTTCCTCGGCATGTGTGATCGTGCGACTACACGTTTCACGCACTGTCGTGATGACCAGTCGTGTGGCCGGTCGAGTGTCTGAGACGTAGTCGAGGACAATGTGCCTCGTCCACGTCTCACTCATGCCCCGCCTGCCTGTTGGCCTTTGATCGGGCGACCTACGCCCAACGCACCGTCGTGGAACGGCGCATCAATCGGCTCAAACAGTGACAAGGGCTGGCCACCCGCTACGATAAGCGCGCGGTCAACTACCGCGCGATGGTCGTCATCGCCTTGAACGTTCTCTGGCTCAAACCGGGATGTGTCAGACTGCCACTAGCGCCAGAGCAGGATACCTAACACGACCGGACCTATGTAGAACAGAACGGGATAGTACGGATCGCGCGCGCTGAACAGGAACACCAACACCAGCCAGCCCAGGTTCCAGATGACCAGCAGCCAACCAGCCCATGCGGGTGTCAGCGCCGTGTGCAGCAGTGAGACGCCATAGAAGGCCTGCCCGATGAATGTGAGCGCCACCCCCAGCACAATCAGCGGATCCTCTCCACTCAGTTCTGGGAGCGATACAGTCTGCCCCAGCGTGGAGGTCAGCCCGATGACTGTGCGGAGCTCAGCGACGACAATCAGCGCGGCGCCGAGCGCCACCACCGCCAGACCCACCCAGGAGAACACCAGCTCTCCCCTCGCCCGCAGCGCCGCCGCCAGGACGATAAAGCCCAGCACACAGACGACGGCAGCCAGCGCAACCAGCCCACGCTCCCAGCGCACGAAGCCGGGGAAGAGCCGACCGTGCAGGAAGACGCGGTATGTGAACATCATCACCCCCACGAAGACGGCCACGGTACTGCCCAGGTAGAGGAGGCTGATCCAGTGCTGTTGGCCGAACAGGCCTGTCGTATTCACAGTGTTTGGCCGCCTTTCGAATTCGGATGCCATGCCGTCTCCAGCGGGCGTGCGGAGGTGACCGGCGCCTGAACTGACCTAATAGCCGAAGCGCATGAGGATCATGCAGGTAAAGATGGAGAGGAACAGCAGGAGTTCGATGAGCGTCAAGACCCTCAGCACCTTGATGGTGGCGCCGTATTCCTCAGGTGACTTGGCGGTACCGAGCGCCTCGGCCCGGGGCACCAGGACGAATAGCCCCCAGAGGATCACACTGATTCCCAACAGGAGTGCGGTGAACCAGGTGACGCCGTAGGCGCTGCCGAAGACCGCGTCGAGCGAGTGCAACTGGCCAAAGACGGTCCCACGCAGGAAGCCAAGCAGCACCACAGTGAGACCCACCGGCACAAGCACGCGGCTGGTGCGCGGGCCAATCAGGCTCCCTATCTTCTGCTGGTCTGCCAGCGGCAGCTTGCTCACCGTTGGTAACAGGATGCTATCCACATAGAGGACTGAGCCGAACCAGTATATGCCGAGGAAGACGTGCAGCCACTGGATCACGATGAGTGCCACATGCATGTCAACGCTCCTTCTCAGGGTTACGGTCGCTCATGGTCGCATGACCAGTGGTTGGAGAGGCTATGCTCCGTCAACTGGCTGTTCGGTGGATCCCTTCGGGCCAGGTTGCGCTACGAGGCGGCTAACGGTACACTGTCACCTGTGGTGAAATCATTGGCCGAACTGACGTCGATTGGCAAGGTGTCGCTGATTTGTGTGGAGGAAGTGGCAATCATGTTCGGTAAAAGAGGTCGTCCTCCCGAGGACCGACTGGCCCGTCAGCGGGAGATTTATGAGGCGATCGCGCCGTTGATCTTGCGAGATGGCGCGCGGCGACTTTCCATGCGCGAGGCGGCAGCGGCGGCATGCCTGAGCATTGGTGGCCTCTACCACTACTTTCCGACCAAGCGCGACCTCGTGCTACATGGACTCTGCCCCGCAGCCCTCCGCCGGGCGTGCGAGGACTTTCATGCCCAGTTTGGCTATCTCGCCCAGTTTGACCCCAAACGCTACCTCGATGAGGGTCTCGAGAGCATCGTGAAGAATGTGGGACTTTGTCGGCCCGCCGTGCACGCGGCTTTAGAACTCGGCTCCGCGTCATTTTGGGAAGTGATCGACACCTTACTCACCGACACAGCGTTGGACGTCGAAGTGGCGCTGCGCCGGGCGGTTCCAGAAGTGAGCGATCAGGAGGCCCAGCGGTGCGGGCGGGCGATTCGCCGCTCCGTGTGCGCGGCGCTACTCGACAAGGGCATCTCCCCTGACGAACTACGCAGCGAGCTGCGCATCCTCGTCGACAGTGTTGTAAGTCCTATTGACCACACCGTGCACGCGCCACGCGATGTCACGGTCATGCACCGGGCCGCAGTAGTCACGGATTGATGACCAGGCTCGATAATCGGTGCACGCTGCCCGTCTCACCATCTCACCACCCTCGCTCCGTCCTCGGCCAGAGCGACTGCGACACATTCCCGGGCAGTCGAAAGACAAGCCCTAAGCGTCAGACAATGGATCACTCAAAAGTGTGTTCATCCGCTCCACCGCCTCACGCTGCATGTTCGGGAGCACGTGACTGTACAGATCGAGCGTGATGGCGACCGAGGCATGTCCCAACATCTCGGAGACCACCTTCGGATGGATCCCTTGCCATAGCATCAGTGTCGCCGCCGTGTGGCGCAGATCGTGAAAGCGGATATTCGGCAGTCCAGCTCGTTTGAGTAGCGGCTTGAAGCTACTAAAGAGCAGGTTGCTCTTGACCATCTCGCCGCCTTCGAGGTTGGAAAACACCAAATCCAAGTCTCTCCAGGCCGCACCCAGTAGCGCCCGCTGCTCGTCCTGGCGCTTGCGATATTCGCGCAGCGCATCTATCGCCAACTGTGTCAGCGCGACATTGCGTCGCGAGCGCTGCGTTTTAGGGTGGTACAACGCGAAGCCTTTCGGCGCGCGCTGCAACGTCACCCGCACCTGGAGTCGCCCCTGCTGCAGGTCTACATCCTGCCAACGGAGCGCCAGCAACTCGCCCAGTCGCATGCCTGTCGTGAGAGCCACAACATATAGCGCCTCGAATCGCTCGCCTCTGGCGACTTCCAGGAGCTTGCGGGCTTGCTCTGGTGAGAGCGTCTTCATCTCAACCTTGCGCACCTTGGGTGGTTCCACAAACTCAGCGACGTTGCGCTGGACCAGACCGAAGCGCAAGGCGCTGTCGAGCGCATGGTGAATCACCGTGTGCAGGTGGGCGATGGTCGTGGTCGAGTAGCCTTCGTTCAGTTTCGCGGTGTAGAGGCTCTGGATCTGTTGCGGCGTCAATTTCGAAAGCGCCACCTTCCCCAGCGTGGGAACGAGGTAGAGCCGGACGTATTGTTCGTAGCGTTGCCAGGTGTTGTAGCGAATCTTCAACTTCATGTTTGCCAGCCAGTCGGTGAAGAATTGCTCCACCGACTGGCGATCAGCGACAATCGGCGTTCCTTGCTGGATGTCGTGGAGTGCTGTCGTGAGCTGCTCTTGGACCTCCCGCCTGGTGTCGCCATAAAAGGACTTGCGTT
>DASVZK010000051.1:0-85057 GCA_036391685.1 Ktedonobacterales bacterium | reverse complement strand
GCCGGCGCGGCGGCGGGCGTGGCGGCCCGCGCCGGGCGGCGCACGTGAACGGCTGGCGTCTCAGCTGCCTCTTCGGCGGCGGGCGCGCTGGCGCGAGCCGTCCGGCGGCGCGGCTTGGCTGGCGCTTCCGCCGGATCAACGGGAAGCGAAGCGCCACTGGTCACCTCGGCGGCCGGGGCAGGCGTGACGCGAGCGCGGCTGGCGCGCGGCTTGGGAGCGGGCTTAGAGACGCCGGCTGTATCGCTGGAGGCGTCCACGGCAAGCGTTGGAGGCTGCGGCGTCCCTGTAGAGGATGTCCGCGACTCCTCGGCGGACGTCCCGCGCGCGCGGGTCACCCGGCGGCGGGGAGTGGGGGTATCCTGATCTTCTGGCACACAGGCCTCCTGAACATATCTAGACCACGGCTTCAGCGCGTGGCGGCATAAGTGAATCGGACGGGTAGATCACAAAACATCGCAAACATCGAAAACTACGGTAACATCGGGCGCATAGCGCGAATCGGAGCTATGGCGCGAGAGCAGGACGCGACGGGCGCGGCGCTCAAAGAGCGCGCTTCCTCTACCATCCACAATTCATCCTGATCATCCTGGGCTCACTGGGTATCACATCCAGGCCACATCTGACGCGTCTATCGCCGGCGCCATCCACCGCGCTGGCAACTCGCGCGCAACGGCAATCCGAGATGCTACCCGGTATCGCGCCCTGTCTCCTCTCCCCAAGAATTCGGGAATACCAGAGCGCGGGCAAATTGACCATCAGGGCCGCGACCTGACGAACCCGCGAGCGCGCCAGCGTGTCACTGGGAGGCCAATTGGCTTCTCCACGACGCTGGAAAAAGACTCAAGCGGCAGGCGCGACCGGCGAGCCAGTGGACTTACTGTCCTTTGGGCGCGGCGCGCAAGGCGCGCGGCCAGGCTAACAGGCGTGGCGCAAGTGATCCGGCGTGAGACGCGCGGTTCAGCGTCGGGTAGCGCTGCGGATAGAGCGCGAACACCGTCATACCCTGCGGGACGCCCCGAGGTCCGCCTCATCCCGCTATAGTGACAAAATCAGGACTACTACACCCAGATCGCGAGTGTCAGGCGCGAGCGCTCTCGATGCGTTCCGGAACGCAGGAACTGGTCGCGCGATTCGCGCTCGCCAGGGTGGAACATGCGGCGCTGAAGGTGTAGGCGTGCGCCCACCAGACGAAGAGGCAGAGGAGTTGTAGAGATCTCTGCGTCATTCAGACGGGCGAGCGGGCGCTGGCCGCACACACTAGCCTTTTCTGGTCCCCCTTTGTTATAGCAGGTTCGACCGGTATTGTCCACATGCCACGCTACATCACGCTAACGCGCCACAGTGCGCGGGGCGGCCGTCCATTGCTTGGAGATTCTCCACAGCCACGCAGGGCGAGCGCGTGGGAGGGGAATCCGCGAGGCGCCGTAGCAGGCGGCGCATGTAGAACAGCGCAGTATGCCGATGTATACGCTGGCAGGCCCGCGAGCGTTGCGCGCTGGCGGGTGAACAGATTCACGCGCACCGTGGAAGCGCCGGGAGGGTCCGACAATTACTGGGGGCGCACACAGACCGCGCTGTATGAAGCGCCCCACCTGTTGCGAGCCGCCAGCGCTGAAGCATGACGCGCTCGTCACACTCAGTATAACATGCGCTGTCACCCCCTGACCAACCCACTCCCCCACACCCACCCGTCTGGCCGAGCGGCCAGGCGGATGGAAAGCGCCCGCGCCGACGTGTGACCGGCCCGTATGGGTATTCGTTCTAGATTCTTGAACAAATGTTCTATATACTTTCCTCCAGAACGAATGGAGCGCGGGCATTGGAGCAGGCGACGCGCGGGCGCGCGGAGCCAGACAAAAGTGGAACGGCTGAGGCGCCGGAACAACCTGGGAGGTATGCGACATGGGCTGGCTATGGAACGGGCGCGGCAAGCCGCGCAGCCGCCCGCGGGTAGCGCGGGCGATCGTGGAGGCGCACAACGCGCATGCGAATGGCGTCGTGAACCTGGGCGGCGCGACGGCGGTGATGGAACGGGCCATCTGGACCCACTCGCTCCCCGCCACGAACAACTCCGCGCCGCGCGGAGGCTGGGAGCTGGCAAGCGCTAGCGCTCCGGATGGCTTCCGGATCGGCGCGCCGGCCCCCGCCCGCCGGCATGACTTTGGTGATGTGGGCCTGTTGCTGGAGCGCGCGGAGGATACCGCCCGCCGTCTGGGGCGCAGCCGCGCGGAGATGTGGGAGGAGGCGCTGCGCGTCTGGCTGGACGCCCAGCCCGCGCTGGCGCTCGATGGCCCTCCATCTGCCGACGGTGTGCGGACAGTCGACGAGGGCGAGCGGTCTGCGCCGCGCCCCTGGCTCTTTGAGGCGCGCCGCCAGCGCGTCTGGGGCGAGATCGATGAGACGCTGGGCGCGCTGCGCACGGCCTGACGGCGACCATCCCAATCAGACAGCGAGACGCCGCGATCCTCAATGGCGAGGGTGGCGGCGTCTCGCTGTCTCCCGGCGCTCACCAGCAGCCAAAGAGCTCCCACGCGCCCAGCCGGTACTCGCTGTAACTGGCTGAGTTCCAGTCCTCCGGCGGGATTGGGTCGCAGGATGCGCTCACCCAGCGCGTCAGCGCGTTGGTGTAGCGCGCGGGCGCGAACGCGCCAACGGAGATGCGCCGCGCGGCGGGGCCAGCGCCGCCTGGAAAGAGCAGCGCGTGTTGCTCCGGCGTCACATTGCTGGAGGAGACGAGGAACATGTTCACATCGCCGCGCGCCACCAGGCGCGCGAGCGCCCCTGGGGTCAACATCGGGTCGGAGCCGCTGAAACCACCCAGCGCCATGACCGGCTGCCCGGAAACGATAATCAGCGGCGAGGCGGCATAGGCGCTGACCGTCGCTACCAGGAAGGCCGAGTGGCCGCGGTGCGCCTCGAGATAGCGCAGGAACTTCATATCTACCAGGCCGCCAGGCGTCGACTGCGCATGCGCGAAGGCGGGCCCGGCCACCGGCCAGCCGCCCTCATTGCCCCAGGTGAGTGAGGCCTCGCTCCAGGCGAGCGGCATCGCCAGCGCCAGGCCAAGCGCGACCGCCGCCAGCGCCGAGAACGCCCACTGCCCAGACGCCCGCATCCAGTCCGACCGCGGCCGCAAGGAAGCCAGCGCACGCCAGGCCAGCAGCGCCAGCGCCACGGCGAGCGCGCCTCCCGTCAGCGCGGTGGCGAGCCAGCCCGGCCCCCAGCCCGGCGCGGCCCGCGTGAGATACGCCTGCTGCGCGCCGGTCAGCGCGAGCGCGAGCGGCAGCGCGTAGCCGGGCCAACCCGGGCGGCGGTACGCCAGCCAGAGCCGCGCCGCGCCGCCGCCCGCCAGCGCGCTGATCGCCGGCGCCAGGATGTCCACATAGTACGGATTGATGAACCCAGCGAAGCTGAAGACCGCGGCGCCTGTCGCGAGCCACGCAACCCACAGCAGCGCGCCTGACCGCCGCCGCGCGACCGTCTCATCATCCTCCGCGTCGCGGGGCAGGCGCACGACCAGCGCGATCCAGCCCACCAGCGCCAGCGGCAGCAACCAGCTTACCTGGCTGCCCAGCTCTGGCTGCGCCAGCCGCCATGGGCCAGCCCGCCCGGCGGGGCTCGGTATGGCGTCTGGAGCGGGGCGGCGCGCGAGCCGCGGCGGGAGCGGCATGACGCGCTGGGCGGCGCGGGGGCGTCCAGTGAGCTCATGCGATGCGGAGCTGACATAGCCGGAGAGCAGGCGGGAGAAGCCGTTATAGCCTAACGCCAGCTCCAGCTCCGAATCGGTGATGGTTGAATCGACATAGGGCCGCTGGCTGGCCGGCGTCATGTCCACAGCGGCCACCCAGGCGAACGAGACGGTGAGCAGCAGCGCGCCTGCGAGCGCCAAACGGACCAGACGCGCGCGCAGCGTGGCGCGCGCGCGGAGCAGGTAGAGCAGCGCCAGCGCCGGAATGACGAGGTACGCCTCCAGCATCTTGATGTTGAAGCCGAGGCCCACGAGGACTGCGCAGAGCAGCAGCCAGCGCCATGCGCCGCGCTCCAGCGCCCGCAGGAGCGCCCACGCCGCCAGGATCAGTGTCAGCGAAAGCGCGGGCTCCAGGATATTGTCGCGATTGGCGACGACGCTGACCGGGGTGAGCGCCAGCGCCAGCGCGGCCAGGACGCCAGCCGCCGCGCCAAACGCGCGCCTCGTCACCCGCCAGAGCGCGATGACGGCGAGCACACCAGCTAGCGCTTCGGGCGCGATCAGGCTGAACCCGCTGTAGCCCAGGAGCTTGACGCTGGCGACCTGAAGCCAGAGACCCACCGGCGGCTTGTCCACAGAGACGAAGCCGTGGGCGTCATAGGCGACGAAGAAGAACGCGCGCCAATTCTGCGCCATAGACCGTACGGCGGCGGCGTAATACTCGTTGCCATAGCCGCTCGCGCTGAGGCGCCAGAAATCCAGGGTCGCGGCCAGCGCCGTGACCAGCGCCATGACCAGCCACTCAGTCATCGCCGCGAGCATGGCGCGGCTCCGCCCCAAACGTTCCATCACCTGCCACATCCTCTTGCGACATCCTTTTGAGCGCGCGGGCTCTCGCACGGGCGCCTCATCGTCCATGCCGCGCTGGCCTGCTCCATCAGCGAGCGCGGCGCCCTGCAAGTTGGACGCCGCTACGCTCGCTTCTGTTCCAATCGGGGGGGATCGTGGCGACTGCCAGGTGTCAGTCCGCGCCCTTGGCGCCGCGCGCTCCATCGCGTCGCGCCAGACCATCCTCACTCTACTACGCAAACTTGCTGAGACATCTTACGCGCCGCTCGCCAAATGTCGCGCCAAGCCAGCCCAGGCTAGGAGAGACCGAAGCCAGCGATGAAGTAGGAGGCGTAGCCACACAGCGCGATCAGCGAGAGGCCGGCGAGGACATACAGGTACCGCGGATGGTCGCGCAGGGCCCAGGCCAGGATGAAGAAGGCGGGGAAGAGTACGCTCAGGTAGCGTCCCAGCGAGTTGAGAGTCGGGAAATTGAGCAGGGGCGCGGCGACACTGAGCAGGAGGAAGACCGCGTAGACCGGCCCCATCTTGCGCCAAACGAAAGGAGTTGTGGCCAGACACAGCAACGTCAGCGCGCTGTACTCCAGATGCAGCGTGATCAGTAGGTAGCTTGGCAAGATCCAGACGTGGGGGTGAATGACGATATGCCAGGTATCGGCGGTCGTCACCAACTGCCACGCCAGACGTGGGGCGGTCAGCTGCAACCCCGAATGCCAGCCGGCTTTGGAGGTCTTGACATACGCCAGCGGATCGCCCCAGCGCGCCCAGCAATAGGCCATGTACGCCAGCGCGCCGGTCGGAATCAGCGCCAGCGAGAGCATATCCCAGCGCAGCCAGCGCCGCGCGCGCGCATAGTCAATGAGGTATGCCAGGCCGACGCACGCGCCCAGCATCAGCCCCGGCGGCCGCGAGGCGCTAGCGATGCCCGCCACCGCGGCCGCCAGCCACCAGTTGCGCCGCTCCACCGCCAGGAACGCGATGGCGACGCAGACCAGGTAGATGCTCTCAGTGTAGGGGGCGCCATAGTAGAAACTGAACGGAAAGACGGAGAGTAGCAGTATCGCGCCCGTCGCCACGCGGCGGTCGAACTTGAGCAGCGCGATCTGGTACAGCGCCACGCAGGCGGCGGCGAACGTCACCCACGAGATCGCCATGCCCGCCAGCGTATACGGCTCGGGCAGACCTACCGCCTGCGCCACGCGCCCGACGAACGCCACCAGCATCGGATAGAGGGGAAAGAAGTTCGCGCGGGAGTAGTCGACTGGCGAATAGTCGTATCCCGACTGCGCGATGGCCAGATACCATATGGCGTCTTTGCGGTTCCAGGCTCCGATCAGGTTGATGGAGGCGAACGGCGAATGGCGGCCACCGATGACAAAGCGCAGCAGCACGGAAGCGGCCAGCATGACAACCACGCGCACGCCGAACGCGATGGCCAGTGGAATCGTCACATCGGGCTGGCGCAGGCGCTCGACGAGGCGACGCGCGATCACCCGCGCGGCGCGTGGCGAGAGCAAGGCCGGCCCTGCTGGCCACGCTTGCGGGACAGTAGACGCGCGCATCATGAGGCAGGCGCTCCTCGCGGCTCCCATGGGTTGATCAACGAGAAAGACAGCGGCGGGCGTCCGCGCTATCGCGCGGCGCCGTTCTCCTAGTCTAACGCATCTGCCAGGGTTCATGAACGCCGCCCCACCTCCGGGCTACTCAGGCTGGATGGAGCGTGGGCCGGGCCGGGCGTTCACCATCCTTGGTATACTGGGGTGGATTTGCTGTCCCGCAGCCATGCCCCAGCGAGAAAGGCCTCACTCAAAATGTCCGAGAATGCGCCGCGCCCAGCGCGCCTCTTCGATCCCGCCAGCGTTGTCGCGCGCGATTATGAGCCGGTCGCGGTCGTCGCGCTCGCCCTCTGGTGCATGGTCGGCGTGCTGGTGATGTTCGCCGGCAACGCCCTCATGGATACCGCCGGGCTAGGACTCACCGTCGCCGAGATCGCCGTGCTGTTGATGATCGACCGCCGCGGCTTCTACACCGGCGCGGGCCTGTTCGATGTGGATCGGTGGACTCCGGCGCAGCGCACCCTGCTGGCCATCGCCGAGACAGTTGGGTTCTTCATCACGCTCATCCTCTATGTGATCCGCATCGGCATGGCGCAGTTCAGCAGGATGGCGGACACGCCGCCGGACTCCGAGGCGAACCGCCGGTGAGCCGCCGACCGGGGTCCGCCGCGCCGTGGCCCTCGCCCGCGGCTGAGGCGCGGCTGCGGGCGGCGCTCGCGGCGCGCCCAGTGGGCCTCTTTTCCGATGTGGATGGGACGCTCAGCCCCATCGCGCCGACGCCGGAGGCGGCGCGTCTGGCCCCGGGCGCGCTGGACGCCCTGGTCGCGCTCCAGCCGCACCTCGCCGCGACTGGCCTGATCTCGGGCCGCGAGCCGCGCGACCTGATTCGCATAGCCCCGGCGCCCGGTCTGCTCTACGCCGGCAACCACGGCTTCGAGCGCGCCACGCTGGACACGAGCGGCGCGCTCCAGGTGGTACCGATTCCGGAGGCCGAGCCGTGGCGCGCGACCATCCACGAGGCGCTGGCAGCGTTGCGCGCGGAGCTTGGCCAGGCGTTGCCTGGCGCGCGCTTCGAGGATAAGGGCGTCACCGCCAGCGTCCACGTTCGCATGGCGGCGGACCCGGCCACGGCGGAGCGGATCGCGCTGGCGGCCGCGCGGCGCGTGGCCCGCCGCACGCGCCTGCGCGTCACGCGCGGGCGTATGATCGTGGAATTGCGGCCACCGCTGGCGATGGACAAGGGTGTGGTCATCGGCGCGCTGATCACTGAGTTTGGCCTGCGCGGCGTCATCTATTTGGGAGACGACCGCACCGACATGGACGCCTTCCAGGCGCTCCTCCGGCTCAGTGGCGCCTCGCCCGGGTTCCACAGCGCGAGTGTCGCCGTCCTACATGAGGAGGCGCCGCCCGGCCTGGCCCGCGCGGCGGATGTCACCGTCGCGGGGGTCGCGGGCGCGGTGGCGCTGCTGCGCTGGCTGGCCGGGCAGGCGGCCGCGCACGACCCAGGACGCGACCAGGAATCTGGCTAGCGCGAAAGTACGCGCCCGGGCGTGGCGGAGCGCCCGCTCAGGTAGAATGGTGGCGGCCGCGAGCATGGGTCTGCGCGGCCGCCATGAGCAAGGCGGCGAATCAGTGCGATCGGCGAGGACGCGAAACAGTTCCCAGACGCGGGCGCGCGGCTGGCTCACGCTGGCGTTGACGCTGACCCTGGCGCTCGCCGGCTGCGGGCCGCTCCAGTTCGGCGTCGGGGCCAGACATACGCCCGTCGCGCCCGCGGCGCCTCCCACGATTCCGCTGCCGCCGATGCTGGGCGCGTATCATGTCTTCACTACTGACCTGTTGACTGGCGCGGTGGCTTCGCTGGGCGCGCAGACCGTCTCTGTCTCGCGCAGCGTACATGGGCTGGGCCTCTCGTCCGACGGCCAGTGGATCTACGTCACCGACGTCACCGGGAACCGCCTCGTCGCCTATCGCATTCAAGATGGGCGGCTCACCGATCAGCGCGCGGCGGCCACTGGCGCGTATCCCGTCCATATGGTGGAGACGGCCGACCAGCGCTACATCGCCGTCACCAACTTCTATGGCGCGAGCATCTCGATCATCTCGACCCAGACATGGCGCGTCATCAAAACGGTCGCCACGCCACCCGGCCCGCACAGCATCGTCCTGGCTCCCGACGGCCACACAGCGTATGTCGGCTGCTATCTCGGCCACGCCGTCGTAGCGCTCGATATCACCACGCAAACACTCACCGGAAGCGTCGCCTTTCCGGCGTTGATCAAGCCGTACGGGCTGGCGCTCAGCCGCGACGGGCGCTACCTCTACGTCAGCGACAACTTCGGCGGGCGGCTCTATGTGGTGGATGTGGCGGATGTGGCGGCGCAGCGGCTGCTCACCAGCCTCCCAATTGGCAAGAGTCCCGCGCTGATCGCGCGCGCGCCCGACGGTCGCACGCTCTACGTCGCCAATGGTGGCTCCCGCAGCGTCAGCGTGGTGGATATCTCCGCCGATCCCGCCGCGCCGCGCGTCATCGCCACGGTCGCCGTCGCGGGTTTCCCCCACGGGCTCGCCGTGACGCCAGACGGGCGCTATGTCGTCGTCGCTGGCACGTCCAGCGGCAAGCTTTCCGTGATCGATACGCTGACCAGCCAGGTGATCGCCACGGTTGGTGGCCTGCGCTACCCGAACGATGTCGTCATCACCGGCGCGTAGGGCCACAGGCCGGGCGTCCCATCCATGGGCGGCTAGGGGCGCCAACAGGTGTCATAGGGAGAGTTGACAGACGCGCGCGGGCTCTCTATACTGGCGCCAGTCTGTCTCGCCCGCGCGTCGCTTTCCATGTCGCTGGACGGGGCCGGACGGTTTATCGGCCAGCAGGCCTCCGCGGCGGCGCCGCGGCCAGCGCCTGACGGTACAGTGGAGAGATTCCAGCATGAAAAACGCGGGCTACGGTCTTGCTGTTCTTGGCGTCATCATTGTTGTTCTCGGCCTGCTCAACCACTATGTCCTGCGGATGAACCCCGTCGCGCACACCAGCACGATCCTGGCGGGCGTGGGCGCGGTGATCGCCGTCGTCGGCCTGATCCTCACCTTCGTCTCGGGCCGCAGCGCTTCCTAAACTTCGCGCGGTCTTCAATTCCATCGAGCAGCCGCCTCTCCCGGCGCGCCTGTCTGGGCGCGCGGGCGTAGGCGGCTGCTTGCGTTGGCGTCTAACTGAAGCCGGCGCGCTTCATCGGGTTCGCCGAGGGGCAGGCGGAGTAGCTGGATTACACCGACCTGCCTGTAGCGAGCCATAGCGCTATGTCCCACGCTGGCATACAATATGCAGCGTCGGGGGTGAAGCCGCGCGCCCCGGCTGGCGAGAGGAGCCACGACCGCAATGTCCCAGGGCGACACCTACGATACGGCGAGTGACGCGCCTGGAGCCGCGCCGCGCGCGTCACGCTACGTCGCTGTCGCGCTCGTCCAGGATGTGCCGGCGGGCGGGCTGCGGCGCGTCGAAGTAGAAGGACGGCTGCTCCTGCTCGCCAGCGTCGCGGGCCAAATCTACGCCACGGATGACGATTGCACGCACATCAGCGGCCCGCTCGATCGCGGCGAATTGGACGGCTGCGTGCTCACATGTCCTGTCCATCTCGCCCAGTTCGATGTCCGCGATGGCCGCGTGCTGCGAGGCCCCGCGCGGGAGCCACTTCCGACGTATCCCATACGTATTGAAGGAGACCAGGTGCTCGTTGGCCTGCCTGGCGACTCGGGCGCATGACTGGCATTATCTTGACATAATATTGACAGGAGCGATACGCCTATGCGCGGCGCGTCCCACGTGGTGTTTGGGCTGGCGGGAGCCGTCCTTATCGCCAACATTCCCCCCTACCTCGCGGGGCCATCCCTGCACACCAGCACGATCACGATTGACCATGTCGCGGAGAAGGTCGTCTTCTACGGCATGGCGGCGCTCGGCGCGCTGACGCCCGATATCGATAACGCACGCAGCACGCTGGGCAAGCGGCTTGGCGTGGTGAGCCGGGGCCTGCAGCATATCGCCGGACACCGCACCTTCTTCCATAGCCTGGCTGGCCTGGCGATCGTCGGGGCGCTCGTCTGGGCGGCGCAATATGGCGTGGGTCTGGCGCTAGCCCATCTGGGGCTGACCATCACCGGGGACGCGCTAGGCGCGGGCCTCAACCCGAATGGCGCCTTCCTGACGCCGGGTGTCGGCATCGCCTTCGGCGGGCTGATGGTAGGCTATTTCCTGCATCTCGTCGCTGACAGCCTGACCGAGGAAGGCGTGCCCTGGCTCTGGCCCAGCCGTGTCTATCTTGGCTTTCCACCCAACCGCCATCTGCGCTTCCGCACGGGCAGCGCATGGGAGCCCGTGATCGTCGTCGCAGTCGCGGTGATCGTGCTCGCCGCGGTCATCTTCGGCCGGATCACCATCTGACGCCGGTGACGGCGCGAGAGGTTTCACGTGAAACAGGCTGAGGGTGACGCGCGGCCTGAAGCGGCGGTGCAAGTTCCGCCTTCCGGGCGGAGCGGCGCGCTCAGACGGGCAGGCGCCGTCCTGCGCGCGCTGCGCGTCTCGCAGTGGTCCAAGAACGGACTGGTGGCGCTGGCGGCGCTCTTCTCGCGCCAGATCTTCCAGCCGCCGACCCTGTTGCGCGTCATTGTCGCCTTCCTGGCGTTCAGCTTCGCCGCCAGCGCGGTGTATATCTTCAATGACCTGCGCGACCGCGAGAGCGACCGGCTCCATCCCGTCAAGCGCGCGCGCCCCATCGCGGCGGGACTGCTGAGCGCGCGGGCGGCGGCCATCCTGGGCGGCGTATCGCTGGCGCTGGCGCTGGCGCTCACAGCCCTGCTCGCGTCGGGCGTCCTTTACCTGAACGCGACGCTGCGGCGCGACCCATTCACGGCGTTTGGCGGAGCGCCACTGCTCTTCGCCGCCTCGATCGTCGCCTACCTCGTCCTCAATGGCGGCTATACGCTGCGGCTGAAGCGCGAGGCGCTGTGGGACATCTACAGCATCGCCTTCGGCTTCGCGCTGCGGGCGCTGGCGGGCGCCTTCGCCGCCGGGGTCTATATCTCACCGTGGTTCTACCTGACCGCCATCTTCCTCTCGCTCGTGCTGGCGATTGGCAAGCGCCGGGCGGAGCTTGCCAGGGCGAATGGCGCGGATAACGGCGCGGCCAGCGGCGCAGGGGAGGCCAGCGCCACCCGGCGCGCCCTGCGCGACTACACGCTGCCCTTCCTCGATCAGCTCATGGGCGTCGCGGTCACCAGCACGCTCATCACCTATAGCCTCTATACGTTTCAGGCGGGGGCGAATGGCGATTCCATCCTGATGCTGACAGTCCCCTGCGTGATCGTCGGCGTCTTCCGCTACCTCTATCTGGTCTATGTGCGCGCGCAGGGCGAAGAGCCCGACCGCCTGCTCTATACCGACCCGCAGATCCTGGGCGCGGTGCTGGTCTGCCTGCTGATCATTCTCGCCGCGCTCTACGGTCCCGGGCTTCATATCACGCGCCCCTAGCGCGCCCTCCGAGCGCGCGCGCCATCAGACCCGGCGCTCCAGCCGCATGCGCAATCCGCTTTCGGGGCGCAAAGTGATCAGCGGGCTCGCCTGCGCCTCGCGGTCGGGGTCGAGACACAGGCGGTACCGCTGGGCGACGGTGGCGAGGATGATGTGCGCCTCGGTCAGCGCGAACGTGTTCCCGATGCACTGGCGCGGGCCGCCTCCAAAGGGGAGATAGGCGAAGCGCGGCCGGGAGGCTTCCCGCTCCGGCGCGAAGCGCTCCGGGTCGAATTCATTGGGGCGCTCCCAATAGTCGGGGTGGCGTTGTATCGAATACGGGCTGATCAGGACCGCAGTTCCCGCCGGTACGGTATACGGGCCAATCTGGTCAGGCCCGACCGCGTTGCGGAGAATCGCCCAGGCGGGCGGGTAGAGCCGCATCACTTCCTCGATGACCATGCGCGTGTATGGCAGCCGCGGCAGGTCACTCACATCCGCGCCACGCCCGCCCAGCGCCGCGACCTCGCCGTGCAGCCGCGCCTCGGCCTCAGGCTGCCTGGAGAGCAGGCTCCAGATCCAGGTGAGCGCGACCGCCGTCGTCTCATGGCCCGCCAGCAGGAGGGAGATGACTTCGTTGCGCAGCTGCTGGTCGTTCATGGACTCGCCGCTATCCGCGTCGCGCGCGTTCAGCAGCAGCGAGAGCAGATCGTCGCGCTCGCCGCCCTCGCGCCTGCGCCGGGCGATGATGTCATAGACCAGCCGGTCGAGCTCCGCGCGTGCGGCATGGAACGCGCGCTTGCCGCGCGCGGGATAGCCGCGCATCAGCAGATAGGGTCGGAATGAGGCGCGCGTCAGGAAGTCGAGGATGGTGGTGAAGGAAGCGCCAACGGTGTTCACCTCGTCGCTCATGTCGGCCCCGAAGAGCGCCAACCCGACGATGCGCAGCGTCAACCCCATCATCTCGCCCGCCACATCCACTGGACCAGCGTCCGCCGGGCGCGCATCCCACCGGCTCAGCATGGCCTCCGCTTCCGAAGTCATCAGCGCGCCGAGGGCGGCGATGCGTTGGCGGTGAAAGGCGGGTTGAGCCAGCCGGCGGCGCCGCAGCCACGAGTCGCCGTCATCGGTGAACAAGCTGACGCCAACGACGGACTTCAGCGCGGTCGTCGAGGGCCCATCCTTGTTGTAGTTGTGATAGTTCTCCTGGAGTACATGCTTGATGTAGTCGGGATGGTTGACGAAGTAGCTGGGCCAGATCACGAAGCGAAAGCGCACGACGTCACCCAGCGCCGCCAACCTCTCCAGCATCCCCAGGGTGTCGCGCTGGAAGTCACCGGCGCCGCCCAGGATGAGACTGCTCGTGGGCGCTTTGGGCGGGAATACAGGCCGGGCAGTCTTGCGCTCGTCCGCCGGGGTCATGGTTCGCGGCATATCAGATTCTCCTCGTGGGCGATGTGGCGCATACGCGCTTAACCCGCTCCAGTGAGAGAGTACCCAACCGACCGTCACGAAATCGTTACCGCGCGAGCGCGGCCCGCCGCTATTCCTCGACCCGGGCGCCGCAGGCGCGAGCGAAGGCCGCGAACAGCGCGCGGCTCAGGTCATCGCTGGCGAAGAGCTCCTCGGGGTGGTATTGCACAGCCAGCGCGAAACGATAGGCGGGAAGCTCCATGCCCTCGGCGACGCCGTCGTCGGCCTGGGCCACGATGCGCACGCCCGCGCCGGGCTTGTCCACCGCCTGGTGGTGTAGGCTGTTGACCTCGGCGCGCTCGACACCGAGGATCTCCGCCAGCTTCGACCCGGGTTCCACGTGAATCTCGTGGGCGCGGGTATCACGCGGCAGGTGGCTCATCTCATGCGCAAGCGACTCCGGACGCTGGCTCGTGACGTCCTGGAAGAGCGTCCCGCCACGAGCGACGTTGAGCGTCTGCATGCCGCGGCAGATGCCGAAGACGGGCAGGTCGCGGTCCAGCGCCATGTCCGTGAGGGCAAGCTCCAGCGTGTCACGCTCGATATCAGAAGGCTCGCACTCCGGCAGCCGCTCCTCGCCGTAGAAGGAAGGGTCTACGTCTGCGCCGCCGGGAAGAAGAAGGCCGTCCAGCCGCGCGAAGACGGCGGCCAGCGCCGCGCCTTCCATCGGTGGAATGAGCAGCGGCGCCAGACCCACGGTGGTCAGCGCCCGCACATACTTTTGATTCGACCCGAAGAGCAGCGTCCCTGACCCGGAGCGGGTCGCGCTATAACAGGGAACACCAACGACCCGCGCGCCGCCTGCGGCCATAGACAAAGCCCTCCGTTGGTCGAGCGCGAGCGGGCGCTCAGTCCCCCCGCCCGGACAAGACGATCAGCGTTCCAACCGCGCAAAACCATGCGATTAACATACCAAGAACAATCATACCCGCCATGAAGTGATCAATACCCTTCCAGGACGCGACCACATCCGTCGCGCCAGGTCATTCCGCATAACGTAGCGCCCCCCAGCGTGGCGCCACGCTGGGGGGCGCGCTCTATCTGTGCCGACGCGGCGCGCGCCAGGCCGGTAACGCCGTCAGCCGCTAGGTCCCCTTCGGCCCCTTCCGGCGATGATTGTAGGCGTCGCTGGGGCGCGCATTGCGGTCGTCCACGCCGCGCCACCAGGGCGATGGCGAGTCTGGGCGCTCGCGCCAGGCGGGCGGCCGCGGGGCTGTGCGCTTGCCCCAATTGGTCGTGGCGTTCATCTGACCATCCAGCCCGCCGGAGCGCGGCAGGTCGCGCAGGTCGCGCAGGTCACGGGGATCAAACGGCCGGCTGGGCGGTGGGTCCAGCACCGGAACGATCTTCACCGCATGCGGACCCGTGGCGGGCGTCGCCTCCGCCTGGTCCAGCGCGGCCGCTTCAGGCGCCGTCTCGACGGATGTGGTAGCCGGCGTCTCCGGCGTAGCGGCCTCTTTGCCGGAGGGAGGCATGGTTGGGAGTGTGGCGGCCGGGCCAGCGGCGAGCGGAGCGGCGGACGCCGCGGACGCCACCGCGCGCGACTCGACAAGCGGCGCGTGGCGCGGGATGCTGCGGCCCAGCCAGCGATGCAGCGCGCTCACGAACAGTTTCGGCTGGTCTTGATAGACGGCGGCGCCCGCGGCCAGCGTGACCTCCAGGTCGGCGTGCGGGTTCAGGGCCTGCAGACGCTCCAGCCGCGCTACGGGCAGTCGCCAGTCGCGCTCGCCGGCGACGACCAGGGTGGGCGGAACGAGGGTGGCGAAGACCTGCTGGATGGGCAGATCGAGATCTCCGGTCAGCAGCGCCAGCGCGGCATGCTGGCCACCGAACTGGTGCGCGCTGGCGTAGAGGTGGTCTACTGTCTCGTCATCCACCTGGCCCGGCCCAATCGCGCTGCGCAGCCCTTCCGCGACGCGCAGCGCCGGGCGCAGGCTCAGCGCCGCGTAGGAGGTCAGCCCCAGCGAGGCGCGTTGCAGCAGCCGCGAGACGATCTGCGTCGCGGTCGGGTCGAGCCGCTCGCCAGCGTCCAGATCCGGGCTCACCAGCGCCAGCCGGTCGAAGAGGCCGGGAGCGTCCGCCGCGGCGCGCGCCGCGATGTTGGCGGCGCGGCCGCGCGCGATCACCACCGCTGGCTGGCCAACCACATCGCGCAGGAAGCCCACGAGCTGGGTGGCGTAGAACTCGCCGGTCAGCCGCGCGTCCGGCCGCTCCGACATGCCGAAGCCCAGCCAGTCGGGCGCATAGACCCGGTAGGTCTCCGCCAGGCGCGAGTAGATCGCGCGGTACTCGTAGTTGGAAGCGCCAGGGTAGAAATCATGCAGGAGGACCACCGGGCGGGCGCCGGCTGGCCCTGATACCGAGTAGAACACGGCGCCGCCGTGATCCCGATCAATGTCGCCACCGCCTGGCAAGCCGCTGCGCAGCGGCTGGGGCGTCATCAGCGCGTGGCGCGCGGTCATCACCGCCGCGCCGCCCACCAGGCCCAGGCCAACCAACGTCATGGCCCGGCGCCCCCCACGCGCGATCGTCTTCAGTCCCATGGTCGTCTTCTCCCATGTCGCGGTCATCCACCCGGGAACGCGGGCGCATGTCCTCCGTCCTGGGATGGCCTGCCAAAAGCGCCCTTCCCGATGATACCCGCTTCCCACGTCTCTAGCACAGACGAGTGAAGGCCCGCGCTGGCGACACCGCCGGCCACATCACCCGTTCGACTGAGCGATTGGCTGGCCGCATCCACGGCGCCAGAGATTCGGGCGCGATACGCCGCACGCTTCTAGCGTAGCTGCCCGGCGATCAGGTACAATGAGCGCCACGAGCCGTGTTCCTCACCCCACACAAGGACGTGTGACCCGGCGCGATAGAGTGGCGTAGACGCCCTTTCTCCGACAGCATGGCGCCTGTCTCAGTTACCGCTCTGACGCAGTCGCGCTCATGTGGCGCAAGTGGCAATCCGCCTGCCCGATTCGCCCGCGGAGAAAAGGAACCCATCGTGCCCCGCAAGCTCGATACCGTACCCGGCGCTATCCGTGCGCGCCACACCGGCGCAGTGTTCGCGCCCTGCGAGGCGACCTGCCTTGCCTCCGACACTGAGCGCCCCGCTTCGCCATCCATCGCGCTCACCATTACCACGCCTCTTGGACCAGCGCATGGCCGCTGGCGCCCATCGAGCCAGCGGCACGCCGCGGTCATCCTGCTCCCCGGCGCCGACAACGTCCTCAGCGGCCCAGCCGGGCTCTACGATGCGCTTGGACCAGCGCTCCAGCGCGCCGGAGCCGTCGCGCAACTGGAATACTCCACCGCGGACTCCTTCATCGCGCGGCGCGATCTCATCCTGAGCGTCCTCGACTCTTTCGGCCGCCAGGGCATCGAGCGCGTGGTCGTGATTGGCTGGGATCTTGGCGGCGCGCTGGCCATCGCGACGGGCGCGCGTAGCCCGCTGGTCACCGGCGTGGCCTGCCTCGCCCCGACAATCGAGCGCTGCCAGAGCACACAGATCAATGAAGATATCGCCGCCATCAACCCGCGGCGCCTATTCATTGCCCACGGGTCGGCCGATCGCGTCGCGCCGCAGAGCGCGTCCATCCTGCTGGGCGCCAACGCGGGCGAGCAGGCCGAGTTGGCCCTCTACCGCGGCGAGTCGCACGAGTTCACCCGCTACCGCAAGGCCCTTGCGCAGCGCCTCACCGCCTGGGCGACCGGTGTGCTGAGCAGCCCGTTCCGGCCGCGGGGCGCGCGTGTGTCAGGCCCAGTGCCAGCGGTCGCCAGCCACCGCTAAGAGGCGGTCATCTTTTCGGGTTTGCGGTGGGCGCGGCGGGCCTGTCCGCCGTCAGTGAGCGCGCGCAGGCGGGCTTTGCGGCGCAGTTCCTAAGACGCGACTTCAATCGCCAGGCGCGACCCGCGCCGCTCTGTCCTGTTCCCTGGCCTCAGCGTCCGCCGCGCGACGAGCAGCCCCACGATGAACGGCGCGCCCGCCACCAGATTGAGATAGCCAATGGCGAAAACCGACCAGAGGACCGGGTCCGGGTTAGCCAGGTGAAAGAACGGCGCATAGCCATGGGCCATCTGGTTGAGCAGGTTGTAAAGGTAGAAAGCGGTTTCGGTCGCCAGGAACGCGAGCGTCAGCCAGTAGCCCGCCGCCCTCCCGCGCAGCAGCAGCGTGAACCCGACGAGGAACCACGCCAGCGTCGCCGCCAGCGCCAGCGAGCCCCAGAGCGCCGGGGGCGCATGGTGGGGGAAATAGTACAGCCGCAGATAATAGGGAATCTGCGCGGCGTAGTTGGCGATGACCACGACGAAGATTGCCCACAGCAAGACCCTGCTCCACGTCCAGCGCATCGCGCGCTCCTTCCCGCGCGGGCGCCCGCATCCGTGGGGCGCTGGTCGCGCGGAGACAGCATAACCCGCCGGGGTCGCAGCCCTGTCGTCCATCTGTCACGGTACTGTCGCATCCACCCGCCCGGCGTGGCGACGTTTCACGTGAAACACTCCCGCCGCAACCTTAGATCAGGTCCCAGGGCCGCAAGACGGTCACATCTTCAACTCGCATCGGGTTGATCAACTCCAGCAGCGCGACGGAGACCTGCGCTTCGAGCCAGCCGCGCAACCAGCGGAGATACAACCCGTCCACTATATCTGAGTCCAGAGCGACGCTCATCGTCACGGTCAGGCTGTAGCCCGCGCGCGGGCGCCCATACTCCAGACGTGTATCCCGGCGCAGCGCCGCCCAGACGAGCGTCGCGCTCGGCACGCTCAGGCGCAGTTTTTCGCGAAGCAACCCGCAGACCGTGTCGAAGATCTGCGCAGGGGCCGCGTCAGCGTCCAGCTCACAGCCGGTGTTCGGGCACCACAGGTCAACGGTCGCCACGTAGGTCATCGCCATCTCCCTCCCGCTCCAGCCGGGTGAGCGACGGAATCTTCGTCCCGTCAGGCGCTACCTGCTTGAGCGTATGTCCGTACTGTAGATTGGGAGATGTGGCGTTCCTGCCAACAGAATGCGAACAAAAACGACGTGTGGCGCCGGCCGGCGCGCGCCGGATGGGATGCGGTGGAAGCGGGGAAGGCAAAAATGGCGGCGCTCAGGGAACTGGTGGACTACTTCCAGGCGCGGGCGGAAATGACCCGCGGCGAGTTGGCCACAGCGGCGGGGTACGACGTCCGCACGATCAACTACCTGCTCTCAGGCGGGCGTCCAGTCCGGCCTGCGCACCGGAAACGCCTGGCCATCGCGCTCAATCTCGGGGAGGACGACCGCGCCGCGCTCATGGCGGCCAGCGCGGGCCCCGAAGCCCCTATACACGCGCCCGACGCGGACGCCGCGCGCGCCCAGGCCGCTCTGCTCCATCAGTCGCGACTGGTGGCAGGTCTCACGCAGGAAGAGCTGGCGAGAGCGACCGGACTCAGCCGCGGCTATGTCCAGATGCTTGAATCCGGCAGGCGCGGGCCGGGCAAGCGCGCGCTCAAAAGCATCGCCGAGGCGCTCCAGCTTTCGGCGTACGACCGCGCCGCGCTCTTTACCGCGGCGTCCGCCGGTCCGCCCGCGCCCGCGCCGGGCGCGCCGGCGCCCGCGATCTATGATCCCACCGTCCCATCGCTCGCCGGGCTCACCGAGGTCGTGGGGCGTGAGGCGTGGCTGGCGGATGTCATCGAGCGGTTAGGCGCCGGAATGGCGGCGAGCGTCGCGCTGGTGGGCATCCCAGGCGCTGGCAAGACAACTCTGGCGGTGGCGCTGGCGCATGACCCCACACTGCGCGCGCGGCTGCCAAATGGCGTCCTGTGGGCCAGTCTGGGTTTCCAACCCAACCACACGCGCGAGTATGCTCGCTGGGCGAATCTCCTCGGCATCTCCCCGGCTGAGACCCTTCGCGACCGGACGCCGGAGGAGTGGAAGCGACTGCTGCACGAGGCGATTGGCCAGCGGCGCCTGCTCATCATCCTCGACGACGCCTGGTTCATCGCTGACGCGCTGGCGCTCTGTGTTGGCGGGCCCAACTGCGCGCTGGTTGTCACCACCCGCCTGCCGGGAGTCGCGCACGCGCTGGCGCCGCTGGGTATCGAGGTCATCCATGAGCTGGACCTGGACGAGAGCGTGCGGCTGCTGCATGTCACCGCGCCTATCCTGCGCGCCACGGCGTCAGCGGAAGCGCGCGCCCTCGAACGCGCGCTGGCGGAGCTGACCGGCGGGCTGCCGCTCGGCCTGGCGCTGATCGGGCGCTACATCAAAGAGCTGAATCCGGAGCGTGGGCGGCGCGCTGCCAGCCTGCGGGCCGCGGGCCGCGACGAGCCGACCATACGGCTCTGGCTGGCGCTGCATGCGCTCAGTTCCGCGCGTGAGCGCCTCAAGCTCACGCGCACGCTCCCCATCGCCGGGCAGCCTGTCTCGATACGCGCCGCCATTGCGACGAGCGAGCGGCTGCTTGGGCCGTCAGAGCGCGCGGCCTTCCGCGCGCTGGCGGTCCTGCCGCCCAGGCCGGCGACCTGGAGCGGCGAGGCCGGGATGGCCGTGACCGGAGGATCGGCGGCCACGCTCCTCCGGCTGCTGGAGACCGGGCTGATCGAGCGTTACCAGCCGGTGGGAGACGATGAGGCGCCGGGCGACCAGGACACACGCTATTCCATCCACCAGGCCATCAGCGACTATGCGCGGCTGGAGGGGCCGCCTGCATCTGCGGTCCGGCGCATGGCGCGCTACTATCTCGAATTCGCGCGGCGCCATGCGCGCGACCTCCCGGCGCTGGCCCGCGAGCAAAGCGCCCTGCTGGAGGCGCTGGCGCGCGCCCATCGCGGTGGGCTTCATACGGAGTTCATTGCTTTGACCGTGGCCTGCGCCGAGTACTTTCAGACGCATGCCTCACGCGGTGTCATCGAGGCGCACTTAGTGGAGGCCGAGGCCGTCGCGCGCGCGCTCGGCGATTCCGCGTCGCTCGTGACGCTCGCCAAATTCCGCGCGCTGGCCGCTGACCGGATAGGGCGCGCCGCGGAGGCCAACGCCCACCTCTGGCGCGCGATTACCCTGGCGCAGGAGCGCGCTGACGGCGTGGCCGCGGCCGACCTGCTGGTGACACTCAGCATTCTGATGACACGCACGGGACAGTATCTGGAGGCGAAGGGCACCTTGCTGCAGGCGTTGGACATCGCCACGGCGCTCAGCCTGCCCCGCCTTCAGGTGGAGGTTCACCGCCACCTGAGCGCCACCGCGCTGGCCGCCGGCGACACGGACGACTCCCTGGCGCACGCCCACATCGGGCTGGCGGTCGCGCGGGATATGGGCGACGCCGACCTCATCAGCGGCATGCTCAGCGCCATCGGCAACATGACCGCGAACACCGGACGCTACCGCGAGGCGGAGCGCTACCTGCTGGAGGCGCTAGCGATCTGCCGCGACCAGGGCTTTCAGCTTCGCGCGGCCTATATCCTGACCAACCTGGGCGAGGTCGCCTGCAACAGGGGCGAGTATGCGCAGGCGATCGAACATCTGGGGCAGGCGCTCAGTGGCGGAGAGAGCGCGCATCAGGTGCGACGGGCGCTCGTGACGGTCAACCTCTTGCGTGTCGCCATCGCCCGGGGAGAAGACGATCAGGCCGAGGCGCTGTTCGACCAGGCGCGGACCGCTCTGGAGCAGGCCAACCGCCCCGACCGCCTCCTCGATCTCTATCTGCACGCGGCCGAGCTTGCGCTGGAACGCGGCGACGCCTCCACCGCCAGCGACCACCTGCGCCGCGCACACGGGCTGGTGGGCAAGCTGCCATCTGATTACCCTGAGATGCGCGCCATCCTGGAGCTCCTGCAGGGCGAGGTCGAGCTACGCGCTGGCGGTGCGGCGCTGGAGCGCGCGGCGGCGCGCTTCGCCGAGGTCCTGCGCGTCGGCGCGCGACTGAAGCACGCCGAGCTCATCTGTGGCGCGCGTTGCGCCTTCGGGCGCCTGAGTCTGCGCCAGGGCGATCCGGCGGCGGCGGAGGTCGCCTTCCGCGCCGCGCTGGCGTCAGGCCTGGAGCACCGCGCGCTGGAGGCGGAGGCGCACTTCGGTCTGGCGCGGGCGCTCGCCGCCCAGGGCGCTTCCGCCGCGGCAGACGAGGCGCGGGCCAGCCTCGCCATCTACCAGGCCATCGGCCACCGCCGGGCGCGGCGGGTAGAGGCGTGGCTGCGCAGCGGCGCCCGGCGCTGAGGGAAATGCAGCGTGTTTCACGTGAAACACGTGAACGCTCAGGGCGCCGGGCGATAGCGAGAATACAGGCGCTTGTCAAATGGCAGATCGCCACGACATACTTGTGCCCAGGCGCCGGCGCTCTTTGGCCGCGGGTTCGCCGCCTACAACTCTTGTGAGGATGCGGAGGCCATGTCACACCGTCACGCGGAACAGATACCCCAGATTTATGAGCGACATGCCCTTGCATGGGATGCTGACCGCGCTCGCGGCGCATGGCCTGACAAGGGCTGGCATGACCGGTTCATCGCCTGTCTCACGCCTGGGGATCGGGTCCTTGACCTGGGATGCGGGTCGGGGGCGCCCGTCGCGTTTCATCTCGCGCAGCATGGGCTGCGTGTGACGGGTGTGGATACCTCCCCGACGCTCATTGGCCTATGCCGCCAGCGCATGCCGGATCAGGAGTGGATCGTCACCGGGATGCGAACACTCGCGCTCCGCCAACGTTTCGCTGGGATTCTCAGCTGGGACAGCTTCTTCCATCTCACTCCTGAGGACCAGCGAACCATGTTCGCTGTGTTCGCCGCTCATGCCGCCCCTGGCGCTTTCCTGCTGTTCAATACCGGTCCACAGCAAGGGGAAATCCTGGGGGACTATCAGGGAGAACCGCTCTATCACGCCAGCCTCGACGCCGAAGAGTATCAGCGGTTGCTCGACCAATCCGGGTTTGACCTGGTCGCGCATGCGGTCGAAGACCCAACGGCTGGCGGACGGACCGTCTGGCTCGCTCAAGCGCGAAGCTGATCAGCATGATCCAGTTTCCGGATGGCGCCCCACCTATCACATCCACCATTGTTTGGCGCGGGGATTCCTCAGGGCGGTCTGATATTCACTAGGCCAGCGGACAGCGCGGACCGCTACGCCGCTACACTCACCCCATCCACGACCATCGGGTTCAGGAGTTCCAGCAGGGCGACCGCGACCTCGGCCTCGACACAGAGGCAGAGCGCGGCGCTATCGAACCCTAGACCCAGCCAGTCACGCTCAGGCGCCTCGATGACCAGGGAAACGAGGTAGCCAGGAACGGTGGCCCGCCCCCGCACGCGGCTCACGCGCGCGACGGACGAGCGGATGACCGCGGCGTGTGGCAGGCGGCGGCGCAGACCGCGCTCGGCGCAGGTTCGCGTCTCGATCGCCGCCTCACTGGCGCGCCCTCCAAGCTCCAGCTCACTGCCCTTCGCTGGCCCCCAAATCTCCACATGCAGACGGCACATATCGCCCCTCCTTACACGCTCCTGTTGCGGACGCGCAACGTACTACGCCGTTGCGCCCCGACGTATCTCACAGTGTCGGCGTCACGTTGGGTGTTGCGCTTGCGCGCCAGATTCGCCGTTGACGCGCGGCGAGACGGACGGCCTGACGTCGTTGTCTCATCTGGGAACGCGGCCCGGCAGTCACAGCCGTGCGACTGTGGCTTCACATGGTGGGCGCGCGGGCGTCCGGCTGCCAACGCGCCTCTGAGGACAGGGCGAAGCGGCGACCCAGCCACAGGAAAAATCTCCCTCGCTGGCTGTCATCCAGCGAGGGAGATCTGAACCGGAACGATGGTGGAGAAGCGGCGCGCGCTCAGGAGGCGGCGGGCTCGGGGCGCATCGCGCTGAGGAGGTCCGCGTCGGCGAGCAGGCCACGCAGCCGCGCGCGGTCGCCATCGCCGAGGGGGGCCAGCGGGCGCCGCGGCTCGCCACCATAGCGCGCGGTGAAGGCCAGCGCCGCCTTGAGGCCGGCGACGCCATAGCCCGACGTCACGGCGGTATTCACGGCGATCAGCCGGGCCTGCAGCGCCCGCGCCTCATCGAGCTTGCCCGCTTCGGTCAACGCCACCAGCCGCAGGCACTCGCGCGGGGCGATATTGGCCAGCGCCGCGATCACCCCACACGCGCCGACGACCATCGCGGGCAGCAGAAACCCGGCGCTGCCCGCGAGCACGGCGAAGCCCTCACGCGCTCCAGCGGCGATAGCCGCCAGCTTCGTTACATTCCCAGAGCTATCCTTGACCCCGATAATATTGGGGTGGACAGAGAGCGCGATGACCGTCTCAGCGTCCAGGTCCACGCCCGCTGCGTTGGCTGGCATGTTGTAGACCATCACCGGCAGCGGGCTCTCCTCGGCGACGGCCAGGAAATGCGCCCGCTGAACGGGCATGCCCATCTTGCCGCCGTAGTGGCTAGGCGGCAACACGAGCGCGACATCCGCGCCGGACTCCGCCGCCAGCCGGCAGAGCGCCAGCGTCTCGCGGGTGGATTGCGCGCCCGCGCCCGCCAACACCTGCGCGTCTGCGCCGGCGGCCTCGCGAATCGTGGAGATCACCGCGCGGCGCTCGTCGAGGTCGAGGTGGACCGCCTCGCCGTTGGAGCCGAGCGCGACGAAGTTGGCGATGCCCTTCTCGCGCAGCCGCCCAATGTGCGTGCGCAGCGTCTCCAGGTCCAGCGACTCATCCTCGTGGAAGAAGGTCGGAACGGGCGGGTAGACGCCGCCAATCGCCAGTTCGCGGGATGTCATTCCGCGCCCCCAGGCTTTTTGACCGCGGGCTTCTTCGCTGGCGCCGCGGGTGGTGTGGGCGCGGGCTTCTTCGCGGGTGGTGTGGGCGCGGGCTTCTTCGCTGGAGCGGCGGGCGTCTTGGTGGCGGCGGCGGGCTTAGCGGCCGTTGTCGCTGGCTGGGGCTGCGCGGCCTTCGCGCCATTGGAGGCCGGGGTGGGCTTGGCGGCCATCACGCCGGGACGGGCGACGATCGCCGGATCCTGGCCGAGGATGTCGAGATAGCGCACCGTCTGGCGGATGTCGTGGTAGAAGTTGGGCAGGTGGAACTTCTCGTTGGGCGCGTGGACGTTGTCGTCTGGTAGACCAGCGCCCATCATCACCACCGGCGCGTGCAGCAGCTGGGAGAAGAGCGCGGCGATCGGGATCGAGCCGCCCTCGCGCTCGAAGACCGGCGGACGGCCCCACTCCTGCTCCAGCGCCCGCTCCGCCGCGCGGATATACACGTTATCCAGCGGCACGGTGACGCCATCACCAGCATGGATCATGGAGAGGGTCATCGTCACCCCGGGCGGACAGAGTTCGGCGACCCGCTTGCGCAGCAGCCCCAGGACCCAGGCGGGCGAGAGCTCCGGTGGCAGGCGCAGGCTGACCTTGGCGACCGCCTTCGCCGGGATGACCGTCTTGGCGCCCTCATCCACAAAACCGCCACGGATGCCGTGGACTTCCAGCGTTGGACGCGCCGCCAGGCGCTCGCGCGGGTCAATATCCTGCTCGCCCGGCAGGACGTTGACCCCCATCTCCTTCTTGAGGAGCGCCGGGATATCCACCGGGCTGCGGTCCCAGAGCGCGCGCTCCTCCTGGGTCACCGGAGTCAGCCGCTCATAGAGCTCAGGCATGGTGATGCGGCCATCGGCGCCTTTGAGACCCGCGAGGACCAGCGCCAGCGCGTGAATCGGGTTGGGCGCGACGCCGCCGAAGCCGCCGGAGTGCAGATCGCCCTTCGCGCCCTGGGCGATGATTTCGGTATAGATGATGCCACGCAGGCCGTAGACAAGCGCGGGCACGTTGGGGGCGGGTATGCCGGTATCGGCGATATACGCCACGTCGCAGGCCAGACGGTCATGGCGCGCCTTGACGTAGGCTTCGATGGACTCGCCGCCAGCTTCTTCCTCGCCCTCGACGAGCATGCGCACGTTGACTGGCAGGCCGTGGCCGGTCTTCATCATGGACTCAAGGGCCTTGATCAGCGCGAACACCTGCCCTTTATCGTCCACCGCGCCGCGGGCGTAGATGTTGTTGTCGCGCACTTCCGGCTCGAAGGGCGGGCTATCCCACAGCTCGATGGGGTCCACGGGCTGCACGTCGTAGTGGCCATAGAGGAGCACAGTGGGCTTGCCCGCCGCTTCCAGCCACTCACCATAGACCAGCGGGTGCCCCTCGGTCTTGATGATCTTGACGCGCTTGAGTCCCGCCCCCTCCATCTGCCTGGCGACGAACTTAGCCGCCTTGCGCATGTCTTTGCGATGCTTGGGCAGCGTGCTGATGCTGGGGATGCGTAGCAGGTCGAACAGTTCATCCAGAAAACGCTGCTGGTGTTTGTCAACGTAGGCGAGCGCCGCCTCGGCCGCGGAAGCTGTGGAGGCGGCTGACGAATTGTGGCCCATCGAGAATCCGGTCCTTTGCGTTAGCGCCGCAATGCGGTGGAACTGACATTCGCTGCGGAAAACCCGCTCTGTGGAGGGCGTTGATGTTCAGGGCGCGTCACCGCGGCGCGCGGTAACACCCGCGCGCGATTTGGAGGGGGTGAGACGCCAGGCGGGCCAGCCGCTATGACTGTCCGCGCGGGGCGTAAGGTGATCGTATCAGCAGCGGCCGCGAATGTCCAGCAACGCGCCTGAGCCAGGCGAATGATGTCGCGTCTGGAAGGCCTCCAGCCACACGGTCCACCTTCGCGGATCTAAGTGGTGCATCGGGCAAGTTCAGGCGACTGACGGTCGGAGCGCAATACCGGGTGGGCGACGTGGATGATGGCGACGTCTACGGCCCCAGACAAAGGGCTGTTTGTGGGCGTTCCAGTACTGTGTTGCCCGCTCCACTGCCCGACAGATCTCGGCCCAACTCTCGAAGCGATGGCCCTTGAGCGCGAGCGAGCGCAGCACCTTCCACCAGGGTTCGATCAGATTCCGATACGCCGCATAGGTCGGTTGGAAGACGAACTCCCAACGCGGGTGGGCCAGGCTGAAGAACAGCTCATCCAGCGCGCGGTGAGTACTCAAGTTGTCGAGGACCGCATAGACCCGTGTCGGGTCGACAGGCAGCCAGGCGTTCACCTGCTCCAAGAAGTCCACCCAGTTGGCGATGGTGCGCCGCGTGTAGGGGACGGTGAAGGCCTCACCTGTGGCGGG
This sequence comes from Ktedonobacterales bacterium, assembly GCA_036391685.1. Classification (GTDB taxonomy): domain Bacteria; phylum Chloroflexota; class Ktedonobacteria; order Ktedonobacterales; family JADMIN01; genus JAKAIY01. The sequence goes on along the minus strand of DASVZK010000051.1, from coordinate 58,899 downwards.
TTGAAGCGCGCCAAAGACATAGCCCTGCTCGCGACGGCCATAGTCAATCTCTTGACGGGCGCGTCCAGCCGGTCGCGGTGTCGGCTCTTGGGCAGGAGCCACGACAATCAGCTGTTGTCCTGACCAACTCTTGGCGGCTTCCGGCCCCATCTCATCGAGACACACCACGACGCTGCCCTCTGGTGGCGTGGTGTAGAGCGCTTCTATCGCCCCCTTTTCTGGGCGAATTCTTGGCGAAGTCGGGATCGACTCGCTCGCCAAACCAGGTCTCCTGCTTGCGCCAGCGCAACCCCTCGGTCAGCAACACCGCATTCAAGCGGCTGCGTTGCATCGCGATGCCCTTCTGCTCGCTAAGATAGGTGACCAGCCGGTCGAGGGTCCAGGACTTGAAGGGCAGATCAAGGGTTTGCGGGTCGGTCAGCGCGGTCGCGACGATCTCACCCACCTGCTCGCGCGTGTACGTCGGTGGACGCCCGCCGCGCGGCGCATCCTCCAGTCCGGCCAGCCCCCGCCGCTCAAAGCGATGCCACCACAGATACACGGTGTTGCGCGCCAAACCTAGCTCGGTCGCAATCTGCTCCACCGGCTTGCCGGCGAGCGCCTGTTCCACCACCTGCGCCCGTTCCACGGCCCGGGCGGGCGCGCGCCGTGCATGGGCCAGCCGCTTCACCGCCAGCCGCTCGTCCTCCGTCACCGCGCGCACGGCCAGTCGTTTGCCCATGAAGCACCTCCTCTTGCTGCCGATGCTTCATACTACTATTAACTTGCCGGATGCGCCACTAAGGGTCTGTTCCGAAACCACCGAGCAGATGCCTGAATATGGCCGCATGCCACTACACATCTCACTGACGAGCCATAGGCGTTCATCCAGCCGTTGCCGTCACCTCCCACTCGCACAGGGGGGCCGCGCCCTCAGTAGCGGCCCGAGGAGCTGGTCCCGGACAGCGGGGATGACAGCAGCGCGTTTCGCCGCGCGCTGCGCGGTCGTGGTATCCGCATGCGCATTCCACCCAAGCGACGTCCCAAGGCCTGGAAGGCCAGACGTGGACGCCCCGCGCTGGCGCGTCAGGAGGACGATCGGCTGCGCTATGAAGTGGAACGCAGCTTCGCGTGGCTGGGGAACTACCGGCGACTGCTGATCCGCTGGGAGCGCCGCGCTGGGCTCTATCAGGGCTTCTTCACGGTGGCGTTAGCGCTGATACGCATCAAGCGCTTCTTCCCGGCGCAGTGCGCCCAACGGCAGTAGATGGTGGCTGTCAATCGACGTAGCAGTCTGGTTTGAAGCGCCGGGACTACGCCACACGGGATATACCAGAAAGAGCCGCATCCCATTCCGCTGGACGCCTAGCTGGCGCTTGGGCCAGCGCCGCGCTGTGGGATGCGCCACGCGACGACCAGGGCCACCACGCCGACCAAGATGAGGGTGAAGACGACGAGGCCCATATAGACCAACGGCACAGATGGCGCGCCCCCTTGAAAGGGGGTATAGGCCAAGAGAGGCAAGACGGCCGCGAACCCGACACCCAACCCTAAGACCGTGGCGACGACTTCACGTCCCCGCAGCGCGACCCCACCGACCAGCAGGAGAATCCCACCAGCCAGGCACAAGGTACCCAGCACGTACATGTCCAGCCCCAGCCCAAAGCAAGCCCCCGTGACAAACCAGTACACCAGACGCCCGACGCGCATATACCACCTCCTTGCGGCGCACGACCGCGATCATTTCGCATGGCGGGCAGAGGCCGCCTCACGCTGCACGCTCCTTAACCATAGGCCAAACGCCATGAAGCTGCCATGATCCAAAGCAATCAGCATCTAACAGGATTGCGTGTCGGGTTGGCCCGCCGCCCCCCCTCGCCCCACGCAACCATGTTTCACGTGAAACTCCACTTCTGAGGCCGCGCCCGCACACGCGCCGCAACGTCCCCTCCCTTCAGGGAGACCCGCGCCAGTGGGGCTTGAAGGTGGAAGGAGACTGAATGAGGCCCGCGCCAAAATGACGCGTGGGGCCACCCAGCAATGCCGGATGGCCCCACGCGCCCATTCACAGCCAGTAGAGTCGCGGACGAGCTGACTGGTCAGGCGAGCGCGTTACACGCAGCCAGTGAACTTGAACGACACGATGCGCGTGCTCCAGTTGAAGGAGCCGGAGGACGCCAGATATTCGGTGGTGTACCAGAAGGTGCAGCCGTCTACCGGATCCACACTCATGCTGCTGTAGTCACCCCAGCGGTGCAGCGTGCCAGTCTGTGACCCGCCGCCGGTAAAGACGAGGTTCTCCGCCTCCATCGTCCCGAGGGTGTCGGTCGGAACGCGGCCCGTGTAGGCAATACTCGGAACGAGCGTTCCGCTGGACTCACTGTAGCCGAGGGCGATATCACCGTTCTTGTCCTCGGCGATGCTGCCCATCCAGCGCGAGTTGGAGTTCGGCGAGAACGTGCTCTGCTGATAGACCGATACCGCGCCGTTAGGATTGCGGATCTCGTACCAGCGCACGCCAGTGATGGAGCTACGCTTGCCGCCGCTGACGGTAACCGCGTGGTTTACGAGCAGCGCCTCATACGTGCCAAAGTTGCGATAGGCGAGGCGGTACATGAGGCGGTCGGCGAGCGAGTCCAGCTTGTTGCTGGTATTGGGCTGGGGAATGCACGAGCCGCCACCGGAGCAGGCCGCGGTGAAGGCGGCGACGGCGATGACGGTCGGGCCGGTGAAGGTGGAGCTGGCGGGCGTGGCGAAATTGACATGGAACTTCCAGAGGTTGAGCGAGTTGGAGCCGAAGTTCATGTAGAAGTCCGGCTCACCCGCGGGCGGGGCCGTCGTGCCGTCGAGATCGGACGGCAGCAGGCTGCCAACGCTCGAGCTCTGCTGGAAGCAGACCTGGGTGGCCGCCGCGCCGTTCAGCATGTTAGCCCGGTCGAAGGCGCACGCGCGGGCGCCCACGAAGGAGTTGCCATTGAACATGTTGAAGGAGAAGTAGTAGCCGTCAGACCAGATGCCCAGCTTGGGATAGTCGTTGAAGTTGGGCTCCACGAAGGAGTAGCGATTGTACGTTCCCGTCGCGTCGGAGGTAGTGGAGACCGCCACGCACTGGAGGTACGGCGTCGTGGAGACGGAGAACTGGGACAGAACCCAGCGGTTGGCCAGCTTGTCATACTGGACGAGGATGTCGCCGTCGTTGTTGGTCTCGCAGCCGCCGCCGAAGCCCGACCAGAGCGAGTTGCCCGCGGTAGTGCCGAGTGTGAGCGCGCCATTGCTCTTGTTGTAGACGGCGAAGGCGGTGTTGACGAACTGGACGAACTGGGTGGATCCCACCGCGCCGTTGGTATCGGGCGGCGCGCAGTTGCACGGGTTCGATGACGTGTTGCTGGTATCGCCGATGCCATTGAAGCTCAGCCCCGCGGTCGTCCCGACCAGCGGGCCGGGCGTTGAGGACTGGACCACGGGATCGGGCTGGACCTTCGCGCCATTCGGGACTGGAAGAGTGCGCAGGGGCATCTCACGCCGCACACCGGAAGACTGACGATTATGGGCAAGTGTGCGCAGCGGCGCCGAGACATCGTGGTGGAGGGCTTGCTCAACTTCGGGGCGAGGCCCCGCGGACGCCGAGTGGGTCGGCGCGGCGCCAGCGATGCCGGTAAGGAACACGGTGGTCACGACAAGCATGGCGACGATCGCCAGCGAGACGCCTGTGGCCAGATACCGACGGTGAAGCACTGTTGACACTCCCCTTGTTCGTAGGATGGCCGGCATCATCGCCGGCCCGTCACAGGCCACGCATCCTGGCCCGCCAAATGGGGGCCAGGGATTCCAGATGACGAATACTAGCGACAACGCGAGGAGAAGCCGGAAGCCGCGCTACCGTGCGCAGCGGGAAGCGGTCACCACGACGCCGGACGTGGGGAACGCGCACACAAGGGCGTCGCGGGACAGTGGAATACGACCCGCGCCACCCATCCTACCGGTACGGGCCGCATACGCCACTATAAAAAGGGGCGGGCGGCGAATATGAGCAAGTATACGTACCGACCTGCCAGCTGTCAATGCTCGTTACGCGCACGCGTTACATCGTTCAGTTGAAGTGCGCGGAATCGCAGCCGGAGGACGCAATCCGGGGAGGAGGCGTGGTGGCCTCCTCCCCGGTCGAAGGGTCTCCGCGCCCGGATGTGGCGGGCGAGTCAGCTGGACGTTGTGACGCGGTAGCGCGCCAACCTGACCAGCAGCTACTTGAAGGTGAAGAACACCGCGGTGAACGTCCCTGAGATAGACTGGCTCACCGGAGTCGTCGTATCTGTAATGGCGACATTGGTGTACGTCACATCGGCCAGCACCAGCGTCTGCCCATTGGGGCAGGAGAACGTGGTGGGCAGCGGTGGCGGGGTGATCGTCAGGCTCTGGCTGATGGACCCGTTCTTGCCGGACGAGAACTGGCCACTTGCGCTCACCGGCCCCTGTACGGTCTGCTTGTTGCTGGCCTTTGGATGGTTGCCGCCCCCGTTGATACAGCCATAGTCAGCGACCGCGTTGGCGCTGGCGGTGAAGTTGATCAGGGCATTGTTCCCCAGCCCGGACTCCTTGAACGAGACAACCAGATTTCCCGCCGAGTTGATGCTCGCGCCCGCTGAATTGAAGTGCGGGCTATCGGCGAGAACGCGGCCCATCGTCAGCGTCAGAGCCAGAGCCAGAGCCAGTCCGATCCCTAGCGCTGCCTTTACCAGCGCCCGTCGAGTGCGCGTGCTCATGTCAAGTCTCTCCCCTCATCATTGTCGCGCCGTCACGCCACACGGCGTGGCGCCCACGCGCGAACAACCACCAAGCCAGTAACAAGGCTCATCTTTCTGAGCCGGCGCGCTATACGGCCTCATCCACATCGAAATCGCGCTACATGGCCACTATCACGCGAAGGAATACGCCGATTGCCAGCCCGAAATCGGATCACTGCGCTGACGCCAAAGCGACCCGGCGCAGATCGTGATCGAGCGGCGCGGAGCGGCGGAGACAGCGCGGCGAGGTGGGACGCGATGGGACGCGATGGGACGCGATGGGACGCGATTGCGAGGGCGCGGGGGGTGAGGTTATACACTGGAGGGACAGAGCAGCTGACTCGCCAATGCAGCACAGGAATGTCACATAGTCCACTATTATGACAATGCGCCAAAATGCACATAACGCCAGCCGCGGCCACTGGCGCATGGGGAAGGCAACGGGACATGCGCCGCGGCATGGCTTCACAGGAAACAGCCCGCTGACACGCCGCTACATCTCTGAGATCAGCGCATAACGCGTGACCCGCTTGAGCGGCGCGGCGCCATATCGAGACAGGAATCAGGTCACGGCGCGGGCGCCACAACTCAGCGTGCGGGAAAGAAGAGCGCGGCCACCGTCGCCACTGCGGCGGCGCCCATCGCCAGCGCCGTGAACCAGCCGACCGTGTTCGACAGCCTGCCGTTGACATGGGCGCGCATGATGGCGCGGTTGTTCGCTACCAGCAGGATCATCACCAGCAATGGGACGGCCACCACACCGTTGATGATCGCCACATACACCAGCGCAGCCATGGGGTTGATGTGGAGGAGGTTAAGCCCCATCCCGATCAACGTCGCCGCGGCGATGACGGCATAGAAGCCTCGCGCGTGCGTCGCCGGCCGCCAGAGTCCTTCGCGCCAGCGCAGCGCCTCGGCGACGGCGTAGGCCGCTGAGCCCGCCAGCACCGGCACGCCCAACAGCCCTACACCCATGATCCCCAGCGCGAATATCGCCTCGGCCAGCGTCCCGGCGTGCGGGAAGGAGCGCACCAGCGGCTCCAGCGCCGCCGCCGCCTGGTCGGGCGTAGCGATGTTTGTGACACCGTGCGCGTAAAGGACTGCGCCGGTGGTGTAGATAATGAACCACGTCGCGATCTCTGAGGCGATCATCCCCAGCGCGGTATCTATGCGCAGGTCGCGTAGCTCGATCAGGCGCCGCCAGCGCGGTCTCCGGACCCGCACGCCCGACGCGTCTGATTCCTCCAACTCCTGATGCTGCGTGAGCTCCTCCACCTCCTCGGAGGCCTGCCAAAAGAAGAGATACGGGCTGATCGTCGTCCCCAACACGCCGACGACAAGGGAGAGGAACGCTGGCGTGAACTGGATGCTTGGGATAAAGGTGGCGGCCAGTATCGACGCGCTGTTGAACCCGACGATCAAGCCAGTCGCCACGTAGGCCAGCAGCGAGAGCGCGAGCAACTTGAGGACCACCGCGTAATGGCGGTAGGGAACGAAGACCTCTAGCAGAACGATGGCGACGGCCAGCGCCAGTGTCAAAACATCGAACGGCGCGCTCGGCGCAAAGAGCTGGAGGGTGGCCGCCATCGCGCCCAGGTCCGCGCCGATATTGAGGGTGTTGGCGATCACCACCAGCGCGACGACCCCGAACAGGACCCAGCGACTGTAGCGCTCACGGATCACCGCCGCCAGCCCTTTGCCGGTCACTAGCCCGATGCGCCCGCACATCTCCTGGACAGCGATCATCAGTGGCAGCATGTAGAGCGCGAGCCACAGCTGGCTGTGGCCATACGCCGCGCCGGTCTGGGAATACGTGCCAATGCCGGAGGGATCATCGTCCGCCGCGCCGGTAATCAGTCCTGGCCCGATGATGCGCAGCGCGCGGTTAACACGCGGCAGGAAGTGTGGCCGCCCGCGATGCGGCCGCCGGCCCCCACCTGGAGCCCGGGCAGCGCCCACGGGTTGGGCCGCCTCACCCGAACGCTCCTGATCATCTTCCAACCCTGGCTGCGTCATCCACTTCTCCTGGTCACTCGCGCGCCCGGCTGGCCGGCGTGACGACGCGCCAGTCTAGCGCCGCCGCCGCAGTACGCGGTTCAGGATGCGCTCGAGCGGCAGCACCCGATCAATACGCAGGAAACGGGCCACGACGAAATAGAGTCCACCTCCGGCGGCGATAGCGATGCTCAAGCGCAGGATCAGCTTGAGCATCGTCACGAACCTGTGAGATCCGCCAGTGTTGATCAGGTAGCCGGTCAGCACGTAGAGGGCCGCCGCGCCGGCTATCGCTAGCGCCGCCGCCGCCAGCACCTTGACAGTGAAGATCGCCAGATCCTTGAGGTCCAATCCAGCCATCTCCTGGCGGAGCAGCAGCAGCATCGCCAGCGCCTCGCCCAGCCAGGCGAGGCTGGAGGCGAGCGCGATGCCCGACGCGCCCCACGGCTCCAGCAGAATGCTCATGCCGATCAGGAACATGAACTGCGCAATGCTTACCTGGGTCGGCGTGCGCGTATTTTCCAGCGCATAGAACGACCGTGTCAGGATCTCGACCAGTGAGAGGCCCGTCAGGCCGATGGCGAAGAAGACGAGCGGCTGCGAGACGGTGTAAAGCTTTGTCGGGTCAAAATTGTGGTAGTCGAGGAGCGCACGCGAGATAGGCCCGGCAAAGACGATCAGGCCGAGCGAGGAGGGAATGGCCAGGAAGAGAATCGCCTGGATCGAGCGCAGCACGTTCTGACGCAAGCGGTCCCACTCGCCCGCCGAGACCAGCGTGGAGAGCGTTGGGAACGCCGCCTGCGCCAGCGCCATGCCAATGACGCCGTTGGGCAACTGGATGAGTGAGAAGGCGGTATTGTAGCCCGTCAGCACGCCGGCGGCGGTCAGCCCGGTAAGCAGAAAACGATTGATAAAGACCGAGGTATAGAGCACGGCGGAGTTGAGGACGCGCGGCCCCATGAGCCGGGCGATCTCGAGAACGCCGGGGTGGGTGAAACTGACCGCCGGAGTATAGGCCATCTTCGCCCGGATGAGCGCGGGAATCTGGATGAGGAGCTGCAGCACGGCGCCGATGACCACGCCCCAGGTTGGGCCGTAGATGCCGAGGCTCCCGCCAAAGATATGCGTCTTCAGATCGAGCTCGGTCACGCCGATGCCGCCGACAATCGAGAGGGTATAGATGACCTGGCCGATGGCCGGGGCGACGAAGGACTGCCGCGCCTGCAATAGCGCGATGGCGACCGTCGCGCCACCGAGGAAGATCGGCTGTATGAGCATGATGCGCGTCAGATTCACCGCCAGCGGGCCATAGCAGTCCGCGGCCGCGCTGCAGCCGGAGAAGATGTCGCCAAACGCCCAGCGCAGGATGGGCTCGGTGAAGACGATAGCGACGAGACAAAAGCCGACCAGCGCGATCATGGCGGTGTTGAGCGCCATGCTGGCGACACGCCAGGCGGCCGCGCGGTCTTTTCGCCTGACCATGTAGTCATTGAAGACCGGGATGATAGCGGAAGCCAGCGCGCCGCCAGCGACGATATTGAAGATCGCGTCTGGCAGGGTGAACGCCAGCGTATACGCGTCGGTCGTGGGGCCATAGGCGAACGCCGCGGCGAAGAGCGAGGTGCGCAGCATGCCAAAGATGCGGCTGATGAGCAGCGCGGCGGAGACGATGGTTGTCGCGCGGATCAGCGTGCTGGAACGCATGGCGGCGATGTGCATCGAGGGCTGCTCGTCTACCTCGACGCCCAGTGGGAGCGATGCCGCGGCGGCGCGCGCGCCGCTCGCCGCGGGCGCGGCTCCAGGCCGCGGCGCACGCAAGCCACTGCTCCACGACGCGCCCGGCCGCAGAATCGGCAGCGCGGTCACCTTGCCCGTCCCGGTGAAGTCGTTCATGCTCATGCCGGTCAGTGAGCGCTCGACCAGCGGCTCAAAATACGGTGTGCCGTAGATCCCCTCATCGGCCTGCTCCTGGGCCGGGGGCTGCACGGGATAGATACCGCTATCCTGCTCCCAGGGCGGATTGAGGGCGGCGCCGTCCGTGTTGTGGCGACCCGCGCCATTGGGGTGAGGACTGACAGGCGCCGCGGGTCGCGGAGGCGTCACGGGTTCCGCTGTTCCCTGCTGGCCCTGGTCTCCGGCGGGTGGCTTGCGCCATCTATTGTGCTGGTCCACAGCTCTGCGTCCTCCGTACCGCTCCATCTCGCGCGGCCCGCGGCGTCCGGCCCGGGCTTCCCGCATGGCGGGCGGGCGTGGGGTCGTTAGCCATTCTACCATTCACCTCTGAGGCGCTCAATTTCGCCGCCAAGTGGCGCGCGGCGTGGCGCGCCACTTGCAACAAACCCGCGGTCCTGGCCGTCTTATTACGGCGAAGGCGGCGCGTCTGTGAGACGGGCCACACCATCGGATGAGCGGCTGGTATAGTGTAGAGGCGGCGCGCGATCTTCCTCGGGGTCTGGCCATTGGACCGCGAGGCGCGCCAGTGTATGAATGTGCATGAAGCGCGCGCGATGAGCTACCACGTACAGGAGCAGAGGACGCCACATGGCGCGTATGAGCGTATCGCCCCGTCAGGGCGCCTATAACTACCAGGATGAACAGGGTGAGGGCTGGGCGGGACGGCTGCTGCTGGACACGCTCGAAGTCGCGGTCATCACGACGCTGGTCTTCCTGCTTGCGCGCGTCTTCATCCAGAACTACCAGGTCGATGGGCCGAGCATGACGCCGACCCTCCTCACCGGCCAGTACATCCTGGTGAACAAAGCCGATTACTTCACCCACGGCCCGAGCCGCGGCGATGTGATCGTCTTCAAGTTCCCCAAAGACACCAGCCGCGACTTCGTCAAGCGGGTGATCGGGATTCCCGGCGATACGGTCGCGACGGGCGCCGATGGCTCAGTGACCGTGGACGGCGTGATGCTCATCGAGCCCTACGTCAACGACCACATCAACGCCAGCGCGCAGACCTGGACGCTCGGCCCTGGACAATACTTCGTCATGGGCGACAACCGCGGCGACAGCTACGACTCGCGGGATTGGGGCCCAGTGCCACTGGGGGACATCCTCGGCAAGGCGGACTTTGTCTACTGGCCGCTCGGCGCCGCCCACGGGTTGCATGATTGGGCGAGCGTCTTCTCCGGCGTCCACTAGCGACTAGCGGCGCCCGCCCACGCGTTTCACGTGAAACATCCACAACGCCGCGTCCGCCTGGAAGGCTAGCGCCCGGATGAGCGTGTCTCCTCCAGCGCGACGACGACCCGTGCGATGTCTTCAGCGACATCGGCGAGCAGGTGGGGCAGCCAATCCTCCGCCCGCAACTGCTCACCCGTAGAACCGTGCCGCACACGCGCCCGTCCCTGCGCGCCGTGGCCGGACTGCCGCTCGGAGGCGCGGAAGGCGCCGTCGCCCGGTCCCTCGGGGTCCCACAGTGGCAGCTCCACCCGCTGCTGCACGGTGAGCGCGCTAGCCTCCAGGCCGGAGTCACCCAGCGAAAGCGAGATGTTGGGCTGCGTCTCAACCGCGCGGCTGCTGCGCTCGGAAGCGTTCAGCTTGAGCGATCGGGCTAGCTGGCGCAGGTCCAGATTGGCGGGCGAGATGTGATCGAGCGGCATGCTATAGACCAGGTCGAGGACCAGCGGCGGGACATTCTCGGTATGCAGGTGGGGGCAGTCCTCGTCCGGCTCATGGAAGAACTCGCAGACGCCCTCAGCGCCTTCCAGCGAGAGCGCGGTATCCAGCGGACCCCAGGCGAAGGTTACGGCGCACTGGGCGCGGTTCTCCGCCTGCTCACAGGGGCCGGGATGCAGCGCGCAGGAGAACTCGCGGTCGAGTGTCTGGGTATTGAGCCAGTACTCGGGATGCACGGAGAGGTTGGTCGCCTCCGCGGCGTTGAGGAACAGCTCCGTCACATCTTCATATGTCACCATGGCGCTGGCTCCTCACTCGCGAGGCGGTATGGAAGGCGCGCGGCGAGGAAACACGTGGAATACGCGGGCGCGCCCGTTGCCGCTATGATACAAGCGGCTCCGCGCGGTGTCAATTTGCGCGCGCGCGAACTGGCCTTGCCATTCGCCGCGGGTCACGTGGTACGGTGTGGCTGGCGACGCGCGCTGGTTGGCGTACCAGCTTGCGTTCGCAAAGCCATGGCAGTGGGTGTGTCGAGGTAGGGGATGGGTTATGGCTCAGGTGACACCGATTGTTCGCGTCTTCTTTAGCTCCACGTTCGCCGACTTCCAGCACGAGCGCAACATCCTTCAAGCGCGGGTATTTCCGGCCATGCGGCAGTATTGCCTTGAGCGTGGCGCCCGCTTTTTGCCAATTGACCTGCGCTGGGGCATTAGCCTAGAGGCAGGCGTCGAACAGTATGTTGTGCGCGCCTGTCTGGATGAAATCCAGCGCTGTCGGCAGACCTCGCCACACTTCAACTTCGTGGCCATGCTCGGCGATCGCTATGGCAGCCTGCTCGTTCCCGAAACGATTCCCGAGTCGGATTACAATCTGCTCGTCGCCGCGCTCAAACCAGCCGGGCGCGCGCTGGTGGAGGCCTGGTATCAGCGTGACACCAACAACGTCCCGTCTGTCTATGCGCTCAAGCCGCGAAATGCGTCATGGGATGCCAGCGTGTCAGAACGCCTGCAAGCGGCCCTCAGCGCGGGCTGCGCGCGGACGCGGGTCAGCGCCGCGACACGGCTCGCATGCACGGCCTCGGTGACCGAGCAGGAAATCGAGGCAGGGATCTTCGCCCAGCCCGGCCTGGCGCGCCCGCTGGTGTTGCGGCGCACGCTGCGGGGTGGCCCTGCCCCGGCGGCGTATCGCGAGCAGTTGGCGACTAGCCGGCGCAAGCTCGACCAACTCCATCGGCGGCTACGCTCCGCCCTCGGCGCCGAGTATCTGACGTACTCAGCGCGCGTCAGCGGCGGTAGTCTCGCTGAGGACACGTTGGGCGATTTTGCCCAACTGGTCCAGCGCCAGCTCATCCAGCGCGTTGACGCCACACTGGAGGAGTTAGGGCGCGAGCGCCAGTCACGCAATGACCTGCGGAGCTGGAGCTTCGCGCGCGACCGCCTGGAGCATTTTACCGGGCAGGAGAACGCGCGCGACTACTTGCGCAGTTACTTCGCGGCCCCGGCCTCCACGCCGATGGTCGTCACCGGCGAATCGGGCATCGGCAAGACCACACTGCTGCTCAAGGCCGCGGAGGACGCCCGCCAGGCGCACTCGGGGCGGCTGGAGCTTACCTACTTCATTGGCGGCTCGACGGCCATCGCTACCATCCCTGACCTGATTGGGGATATCGAACGCCAGCTTCTGGACGCCTACCCCGACCCACCCGGCCTGGAAACGAGAGACCAGACGGTGGTTCCCGCGAGCGCGGCCGAGCGCGAGGCGCGTTTGCCCGACTTCCTGGCGCGCGCCACCCCGGGGCGGCCGCTGACGCTCGTCGTGGACGCGCTCGACCAGCTGCGCGCTGACCCGTTGCGCGAGGGCGACATCGCCCGCTGGGTCCCACATACGCTGCCGGCGAATGTCTGGATGCTCGTCTCGCTGCTCCCTGGCGCGGAGGCAGATCAGCTGCGCGCCAGTCTGCCATTGGGCGCCCTGCTGACCGTCCAGCCGCTTGCGGTCCAGCAGGGTGAGGAGTTGTTTTCCCAGTGGCTGGGCGAGCACGGCCGCGAGCTAACATCAGACCAGCGCGCGACGGTCACCGCCTACTTCGCGGCGCATCCCAACCCGCTCGGGCTGCGCGTCATCGCCGAGATGGCGCGGCGCTGGCGCTCGTGGGATACGGCGACGCCCACGCTGGCGCCTACCGTGCCCGGGCTCATCACGCAACTGCTGGAAGATCTCGAAAAGCCCGCGCGCCATGGCGAGCCGCTCGTCAAGCACAGCCTGGGCCTGATCGCGGCGGGCAAGCAAGGGCTGACCGAAGATGAGACACTGGGCGCCATCAGCCAGCAGCGCGAACTGGTACGGCAGATCACCACACAGAACCCCTACGCGCCTGACGCGACCGCGCTGCCAGCGGTACTCTGGGCGCGCGTCTATGGCGACCTGGAGTGGGCGCTCACCGAGCGCGACGTAGATCGCGCCCGCGTGCTGACCTTCTATCATCGCCAGGTCAGCGAGGCCGTCCGGGCCCGCTACCTCGCGCCGGAAGCGCTGCTGGGCTGGCGGCGGCGCCTGGCCATCTACTTCGGCCGGCGGCCCGGTCACACGCCGTATCTGGTCAACACAGCGGATCGGCCGCGCGCGGTGGTCAACGAGCGCATGGTCAGCGAGCTGCTGTACCAACAGGTCAACGGCCAGACGCCCGCGGACGCCAAGCGCACCGTCCTCGATGGCGAGTTCCTTCAGGCGCGCATCCAGGTCGTCAAGACTACTGCGGCGCTCGAAGACCTCGATGCCGCGCTGCGCGCGGACCCTGACGTGCAGTTGCTCAGCGACACACTCGAGTTGAGCCAGCCCGTGCTCGACGCCCTGCCGCAAGAGCTGCCCAACCAGATCTGGGGGCGGTCGCCGCGGCTCTTCCATATGATGCGCCGCTGGGCCGCCTGGGACGACCCGCACTTCCACCTCGACTCGCCGACACTACGCCAACCGCTGACTGCTGGCGAGATCGAGATGGGACACACACACGCTGTGACGATGTGCGCCTTCGCGCCCACGGGCCACCAGGTGGTGAGCGCCTCGCGCGACAAGTCGCTGAGGATCTGGAATCCGCCCGGCCCAGAAGAACCCGCGACGAGCTGGGTCAGCGTCAAGCTCCAGGGGCATACCGACGCCGTACGCTGCTGCGCGTTCGACCCAACGGGAAACTGGATCGTCAGCGGTTCGGACGACATGACGGTCCGGCTCTGGGACACAGAGGGCCGGCTCCTGCGGACGTGGGACGAGCATACCGGCGCGGTCCAGTGGGTCGCATTCAGCCCCAACGGAGCATGGCTGGCAAGCGCGTCCGCCGACCGGAGCGTCCATCTCTACCGTCGCATCAACGGCAGCGACACGCCCTATGCCTTCGACCGCCCGCTCACCGGCCACACCGGCGCCGTCAACCGCTGCGCCTTCTCGGTTGATAGCGCGCTGCTGGCCAGCGTCGCGGATGACAAGACGGCGCGGGTCTGGGACCTGAGCGGCGCAATCCCGCCGGTTGTCCTCGAGGGCCACGACGGCCGGGTGACCACTTGCCTCTTCACCCAGAACCCGACGGGCGGCGCCCTGCTTGTCACCGGGTCCGCGGACAGGACACTGCGCGTCTGGAGCCAGCCGTTTCGTTCAGGGCGTAGCGCCACTCTGTCGGGACACACCGACCGCATCAACGACTGTGCGCTGAATCCCGTCGCGCCCAACATCGTCGTCAGCGGCGGAGAAGATGGCTGGCTCCGGGTCTGGGACGTCACGAGCCTTAGTGCGCTCCAGTCCTTCGATAGCCAGCGGAATGGCGCGCACGCCTGCGCCTTCACCCCGGATGGCGTGACGGTGGTCGCCGCAACCTGGGGCAACGTCGGCCTCCTCTGGGACTGGGCGAGTGGCAAGCCCGCAGACGCCCTCACTGGGCACGGCGCCGGTCTCAACAGTTGCGCTGTCTCGCCGGATGGCGCCCTCGCTATCACCGGCTCCGCGGACAAAAGCGTCCGGGTGTGGGATTTGCGCGTCGCTGATCGCAAACAAGCGCTCGCGGCCGCGCTCGGCAAGCAAGAGGATATCATCCGTTCCTGCGCGATCAGCGCCGACGGCGAGTACTCGGTCAGGGGAACGACCAACGGGTGGATGACACTGGAGAGTGTCCAGGGCCATGCGACGCTCCATCACTGGCAAGCGCACGAGAAGTGCGTGCGAGGCTGCGCCTTTAGCCCCGACGGCGCGACGATCCTGAGCGGGTCGGAGGATGGCTCGCTGCGGCTCTGGCGGCGCGACGCTGAGGAGCATGCGGAGTATCTGGGGCACGAAAGCCATGTGCGCTGCTGCGCCTTCAATCCCAACGGTGAGGAGTTCCTCAGCGGCGGCGGCGAGTTCCAGAACGACTGCGCTATGCGCCTGTGGAAACTGGGGCAACCCGAACCGGTAGAGCTGTATACGGGCTGGGAGCAACTAGTCATCGACTGCCGCTTCAGCCCTGATGGAAACACCTTCTATGGCGCGTCTTACGACAACACGGTTCGGGCGTGGGACCGAGGCGCCGGACGGCAGCGCATGATCTATGAGGGTCCCAGGCATCCGGCCGGTGTTGTGCGAGCGATGGGAATCAGCCACGACGGATCGCGACTGGCGGTTGTGGACAAGTTTGGAAAGGTCATTATCCTCGACCTGGCGCATGGACGGCCACCCATCACGTTCTCCGCCCATAACGACTACGCGAACACCTGCCGTTTCACCGCCGACGACCGCTATCTGCTCTGCTGCTCGTCGGATGGCGCGGTCAGCGTGTGGGATCTGGAGACGCTCCAGCAGGACGCGCCAACGCCCACGCTTACCTGGCGTGGCAACAACGAGACGCTGGTCTGCATGGCGTTCGACGACCGCAACGGGCGGCTCTGCGTGGCTGAGAATGACGCGCTCCACACGCTCACGCTGGTGAATCTTCCAACGACAACGCCTGCGCGGCCCATGACGGTCACGCGGGCCTCCGCGCCCGCCGCGCCGCCATCAGCGAAGCGTCCCTGGTGGTCGCGCTCGCGCCGATGAACGGCACACGAGCGCGCGTTTCTGGCGAAACGGGCCGCTGGAGTTCCGGGATGGTCACCGGCGGCCCGCGCGACAGGCGCGTGCTATGATAGCAGCGCCTTTCACAGGCCATGGACCAAACGCGCCTGGGCGCGCTGACATCGGGTGTTCAACTTGAGGTATGGCCACGTTGACGACGAGCGCGCCTCTCCCGTCAACTGGCGAAGCGTGACGCGCAAAATGCGGGAGATGACACGTGAACGATCACACGGAATATCTGGCATTCGCCGAGAAACACCCCAAGCTCTTCCAGAACCACCCCGACCCATCCATCACGATCCTGCTGGATGAGGACCAGATCAACGCGGTCGAGGCGAGCGCGGCGGAAAAACTCGCCGCGCACGGGCTTTCTGCGGAGTGGGCGCGTGTTGGCATCGCCTACCAGGACCAATATGTCTTCCTGCTGCGCGACGCGGTGCGGTTCCCGAACGGCGCAACCGGGACGTACGTTCGTTTCGTTGATCCAGATGACTCGGCGCCGGGCGTGGTGATCCTGCCAGTCTACAACCACCAGATCCTACTCGTGCGCCATTTCCGGCACGCGCCCCGTCAATGGTTCCTGGAAATCCCGCGGGGATTTGGCGCATCCGGCCTGAGCCCCGAAGAGAACGCGCGACGCGAGCTAGCGGAGGAGATTGGCGGCGAGGCGAAGCAGTTCATCTCCCTTGGCCAGACCCGCCCGGACACCGGTATGATGGCTGACTGCGTCGAGCTTTTCTACGCTGATATCGCCAGCTATGGCGACCCCGAGCTCGGCGAAGGCATTGACGCCATCCGGCTCGTCGCAGCCGGGGAGTTCGAACGTATGATCCGCGACAACGAGATTACCTGTGGCTTTACGCTCGCCGCCTATGCGCGCGCGAAGGCCCGCAACCTGCTCTAACCGCGCTGTCGGGCCGTCTAGCCGCTTTCTGCCCGTTTGCGCCTCAATTTGCTACGTATTTTGGCGCACATATCAGGTGTTCACCTGATAAGGTATCGGGTGAACACCTGATGCGGCATGTCGTGTCGGGATGTAGCGTATGAGCAGAGAGAGAATTCCACCAAATCTCCTCCTCCCCTCCTTGTGAAGACCGGTTCCCTGTGGGCCGGCCTTCGCTTTGTGCGCGATACCGCCTTTAACGCCCGGCCAGCCGCGTGTTTGGCCACCCCATGCGCCGCCAGCAGGCGGGCAAGAAGCCGCGCCGCGCCCTATAATGTCTCTCTGTTGTAGAGAGAACCCGCGCCCGGCGCTACGCCCCTCAACGTGATTGGGCGCACGCTGGACACCAGTTGAGAGGATAGGCGGAGATATGGCGGAACAGACAGAAACGGGCAAGCTGAGCGGGCAGGTGGCGCTGATCACCGGGGCCAGCGCGGGTATCGGCCGCGCGATCGCGCGCGGCTTCCTTGGCGCTGGCGCCGACCTGGTCGTGGTCGCCCGGCGCGAGGACCGGCTGAACGAGCTTCTGGCGGAGGCGCAAGCGCTGGGCCGCACATGCATCGCGATCACGGGTGACGCCCGCGAGGAGGAGACGGCGCAGCGCGCGGTCCAGGCGGCGCTGGAGCGGCTCGGCCGCCTGGACATTCTGGTGAACAATGCGGGCATGGGTATCTACAAGCGCATCGAGGAGACGAGCCTGGCGGACTACGAAGCGATGATGGATACCAACATGCGCAGCACGTTTCTCTTCACGCGGCACGTCGTGCCCGCGCTGTTGCGCCGCAACGCCGGCGCGATCATCAACATCTCCTCGATGGCAGGCGTGATGGGCTTCCCCGGCGAGGCGGTCTACTGCGCCACCAAGTTCGCCCAGGTCGGCTTCACGCAGGCGCTCGACCGCGAGCTGCGTCCCAGGGGCATCAAGGTCGGCGTCGTCTGCCCTGGCGGTGTGAAGACTGAGTTCGCTATCGGCACGGGACGGACCGAGGAAGGCGTCGCCGAGTCGGAGATGCTGGAGGCTGAAGATGTCGCCGCGGCGGCGCTGCTCATGGCCACCCAGCGCGCCGGCGCGCGGGTCATGGAGATTCGCATGCGGCCGATGGTCGAGCCGCTCGCTGGCCGCGATCTGGAATAGCTGCCTGAAGCCGCGCCTCAGGGCGCGCCGCGAGCCCTCCCGCGCGGGAGGGCTCGCGTTGGGCGTACGGCGCTCCGCCGCCCTAGGACACCGGGCAAATGTACAAGGTTGTGCTGCTAGCCGGCGGGATCTGCGACTGCATCGCGGACGAGGCGCACGCCGCGCCGGTCCACTTGTGTGTGATCGGCGCGAGCAGCGCGGGCCGGGCATCGGGCAGATAGCTCGTGGCGGCGCCGTCCTGGGCTACGCCAAACGCAAACGTATAGGTTGCGGGCGCGCCGGTTAATGCGACACCGATGTTCACAAAGATCGTCTGGTGGGGCTTGAGCGACACCGGCAGCGGACCAAAGACCACAGGCCCGCATCCTCCAGAGATATCTTTATCCGAGCCCTCTGCGGTGACAGACGCGCTCGCTCCGGCTGTCGCCGTAGCAAATGTCGCCTTCAGTGTCTCGTTGGCGCAAAAACCACCGCCACAGCCTCCCGCGCCCGCCTGTTTGGTGGCGGCGTCGTAGGAACCGTCGCAGATGTTCCAGGCGCTCAGTTCTCCGGAGTACGGCGTGACAGCCTCAATCCGCACGCTCACCCCCTGTACGACGTGGGAAGTGACCGGCGATGAGTTGCAGACGCTGAGCCCATAGCCACCGCCGCCGGAGGTCATGTTCGGACTCACAGCCGGATCCGGTGGGAGTTGCGTGTTCAGGGCGTCGCCGCTTTCGAGACGCAATGGCGCGAGCGGTGTACCATCAGGAAGCTTGCGGGCTGGGTATGCGATATTGGTGAGTCCTGGTCCCGTGACAAGCAGGTCGCCCAGGAGCGTGACTCCAGACGAACTGTGAAGATCGCAGGCGGCTAACTGGCTCGCGTCTGGCGTCAGCGAGGTCGACGTGGGTGTCATGGTAGGCGATGCTATCGTTGCGGTGGAGGATGGGTCTTTGGCCGACGTCACACCGCAGCCCGCCAGACACAAGGCAAGCCCCAGACTCAGCCACACCAGCCATCGGATCAGTTTCATAACTACGCGCTCTCCTCTTCCAGGATGTTCCTTCCGCGAGTATCGCCTCAGTGGCCTTGTTCCCTGATGGCTTCCTAGCTTGATTGCTCCACCATCATCGACTATCGTGGGTGAAGCGTCAAGCGGCCTACTTCATTCGTCCACGTGCAAGCTGGAGGTGGGCGGCGCCGCGTCGCCGAACTGTGCGTGGCATGCCAGAGCGCGGGCAGGAGCGAGCCACTGGTCAGCGGCTCGTGTGGGCGTCCTCCGTGTGAGAAGAAGAGGTATTCCCTGCGAGATGGCGCGCCTGGAGAGCGGCGGAATGACCGGCTGGCGAGCACTTTCCCATGGACCGGAGACCGAATTGTGTTAGGCGCCCGAGCGGGAGTCCTTCTTCGCGTATGTACGGGCCGCCACGCGCTCCAGGTTCTGCGCCACGCGGTACCGCACGATGCGGGTGATCAGGTCCACCGGCAGCGGCTGGTCGAACGGGAAATGCGCCGAGCCTTTTGTTCCCTTGTACCTGGAAAGCTCCTGCTCGAAGGCGGCGATCCCGCTGCTCGTCGGATAGAACCCGATGTGATGCTTGTTTACCGCGAAGTAGACCAGGTTCCCATGCTGCGCGAATGCGGGCATGCCGTAGCTGATGATCTCCTCGGCGTCGGGAGCCGCGGCCCGGATGATCGCCCGCAACTCCTGCAGGGTCGCCTGGATCTCCGCCGGGCAGCCAGCGATATACTCATCGATCGTGGAGCCTTGGGGACGCTGGTTGTCCATCATAATCCTCCTGCTCTGGCGCCATGCGTAGACAGGTAGCGCTATCCCCAACATTCTCGCGGGCCATCTCCTGACCGGAACGCGCGGGCGCTCTTTACGCGCTGGGACCAAGCTCCTTGTAGAGCACCGTCGTTGGGCAGTACGAGCCATCGGGCAGCAAGGCGAAGTTGGGAATCTGGCCCGCCTCATGGTAACCCATCCGCTGGTACAGGCCGTGCGCGATGCTGTCCGTCTGGGTATCGAGGACGATCAGCCTGCGGCCGGATGCGCGGGTGGCGTCCTCCGCGGCCAGCATCAGGCGGCGGCCCAGCCCCTGATTGCGCGCATCCATCGCGACCAGCAGCTTCTGTAGCTCCACACGGTGCGGCTGGTTGGGCTTCCACATCAGTTCCAGCTGCACGGTCCCCAACAGGCGGCCGTCGCGGGTGGCCACCAGCACGATACGCTTTCCCTGCGCCAGGTCCGCCTGGATCGTCCGCCAGTAGGTGAGGGACTCTTCAAGCGGGAACGGTGGCAGGAATCCAACCGATGACCCATCCAGCGTCGTCTCGCGCAGGATTACGGCGAGGTCCGGAAGCCACCGCTCCATCCGTTCCGCGTCCAGTGTCTCGATGGTCGTCGCTCCCATGTCATTCCCCTGCGTCATGCCAGCCCTCCACCTGTTCAGCTGCTTCGCACAGGCGTACATGTACCACATCGCCGTCTTTTCAGGTCTGCGTTATCGCTGAAGGTTTTCTGGGGATATTCTCCGGCATGACATGTGGACAACGCGTTTGCACGAACCGTCTGTATTCTTTCATTCTTAAATGAAGAAGATAGAGATAGATATCGTAGTAGTCCGTCGTAGGGGCTGTGGATAGTGGGGAAAAGCTCTCCAGTGGCTACGAACGCCTATGCGCCAGGGACGTTGAAATCAGGCCCCACGCGGTTATACACAAACGCTCCACGTGGCGGTGGCGTGTGGAAAAGCTATTGAGAGCGCCGGGAAAACCCACCACCCGTTCGTGGAAAACTCGACCAAAGTGTGGAAGGCGCTTTCGCCTGTTCTGGCCCATCCACAGCGTCCACACTCCTGTCCACAGGAATGTCCACGGCGGCTGTGGATACGCCGCGCGCCTGTCCACAACTTCTCCGGCGCAATCCCCAGCCTTTCCACACTCCTGTCCACACTCCTGTCCACACTCCTGTCCACAGGACTGTCCACAGGACAGTCCACAACAGTATCCACTCGATTGAGGTATGTGCCGCCGCCACCGTGCTTCGATGTGATACCGGCAAACCCGGCAGCGTAGATCACTATGGATGGCAAGTCCTTGGGCGCTGTGGCTGGGCTGTGGGACGAGGAGGTCGCGATATGGATCCATGGAACGCTGCGCCCCCGCGCCGGGGGGAGTTGCGCTGGCTGGGGCTGGCGCTGATCATACTGCTGGCGCTGGGTGTCCTGGCCTGCGCGACGGTCGGATTCCTCATTCTGGGCCACCACCCTCGGATGTAGGAGACGAGCGGTGACAATGCGCCGGCAAGAACGCCGCGCCCCTCGTGGGCAACCGCGCCGCCTGCTCCGCGTAGAATAGTTGGCGAGGCGTCGCACGGCCCCGCGGACAGGCGAGGAGCGTCCTATGGCTCAGTTCTTTCCACCCCAGTTGGGGCAGTTCCTGATCATCATCCTGCTGGTCTCGCCACTCCTGGCGTTCTGGGCCTGGATGTTCACCGATATGACGCGCAACAACCGCCTGCCCGAGAACATCAAGAACCAGTGGGCGCTCGCCTTCATCCTGCTCAACATCTTCGGCGCCGCCCTCTACTACCTCAACGTCTACCGCAACCGCTGATGATTCGGGCGCCCTCGACCCAGAGGTGGCCGCAGCGCAACGCGACGAGTCGCTGCGCAAGCGGCTCCACTGAATTTCCCGCTGCTGGCGACCACCTAATGACCAGGGCCTACAACATATTCCATGATGTAGTCCACCATGTCGAGTTTGCTGGTCTTCGACTTGGGCGCCGTGTTTGGATGGCGCGCTTGCACGATACCGACTGCCTCACGGAGATCACGCTGAGTCCCACGTACAAGCGCCGCGCGCAACTGGTGCGCTTCATATTCCCAGAGGAGTTTATACGGGTCAAATTTGCCATACGGCGAGTATTGTTCTGGTGTACCTGATCGAACGGGAACTGGCGCTGGCCCTAAATCAGGCTTTTGCTGTGTTGTGCTGAGCGCAACTAACTCCTCATATTTCTGGCGCACGGCCTCGCGAAGGTCAGGTTCCGAGGCCAAACGCTCATTTACCGCTTCCAGCGCCGCTGTAATGGCCAGTTTTTGGCCTACATCGTCGCGTATGCCAAGATTGGCAGCGATTCCCTGCGTCGCAAGCTTGTTTCGTTGCGTCGCAGTCATCGGTTTAGGTGGCTTGGGTGCTCTTGGTACCCGCGCCACTGGTGCTCTAGGCCGTCGTGTTGTCGGCATTCTATTCCCTCCTGAACGTGTGGACGTAGTTCGCGCCCTGCCAACTTACGCGTGGTCTTGTTTCTCTGACTCGATTAGAGTCGTCAACTCATCGACTAGAGCACTGTATTTCTCAGCGCCCTTTGTCTTTGCTCCAGGCTCTAATGTCTCCAACTGGTTATCTATGGGAATCTGACTCTGGAACGCGTGGCCGCCGAATTCTCGCAAATTGCCAAGCATGCTCGGTAACTCAAGGTCCAAGAACTTATTGCTGACTGCTAGATTATCCCAATGTGTAGTCACGGTTCCCAGGAATCGCCCAGATGTACCGGTGAGAGAGTCCATCGCTCTCAATGTCAGAAGCATATTTCGGGTCCCCACGAGGGACGCGTGTCGTGGTCGCACTGGAGCAAGCATATAGTCGGCTACCGCCAACCCTGCGCGTGTGAACACAGACATCGCGGGCGGCGTGTCAAGAATGATCCACTCGGGCGCGCCCCCTAAGCTGGCCATCTTTTGGGCGGCGAGTTGACGCAAATCTCTCGTAAATTGCATCTCAATATCTGGGCGGCCGCTTCCACCTAGATCGCGAAGAGTAAGATTGGGGTCAGAAGGGAGTAAGCTTAGACTAGGAGCGGTTTCTGAAGGAATGATCAACTCGCGAAGCGGCCGTTGACCTGAAAAGTAGTCCGCCATACTGATAAGTTCGCCGCCTTCCGCAGCCAATCTGGTCACTTGCTCCGGAATACAGCGTTCTGTGAGATTGCCTTGGCCATCCAAATCAACAAGAAGTACTCGTTTGCCACGTCGCGCAAGTTCAACGCCAAGATAATAGGCTGTAGTCGTCTTACCAACGCCGCCTTTGTTATTGGCAATGGCAAGAATTGTCGCATCGCCAGTACTATACGCGTGCTTGCTGTCGCGTCCCGCAAAGAACTCGGGTGAAAGTGACGTGATTACGTCATCATCGTCGTTGCGCGACCGCTGGATGTAGGTAATGTAGCGAATGAGTTGGCGAGCGTTGACCAGGTGCACACGCTTTGAGTGAGATTCCGCCATTTGGTGGGCGGTTTCCTTGAAGTCGCTGGTTGTAATGACAAAGGGTTTCGCGCCCGGTTTACTGACAGAACTAGCGCCTCTGACGTGTTGAACAATGGAGGCTGAAACCCAATTCTCAGGAGCGAAACGCTTGCATTCAACACCGCCGAAGATGCGTGTCTTGCCAGGCAGGCGGATCTCCAGATCAACACCCTTAACCCAGTGCGGTCCGACTTCTCTTACGTCATAACCCGCCCGGCGTAGCACGTACGCGACAAATCGCTCAAAGTCTTGGGGGGTAAGCGCATGCATCGCTTCTACGGTAGGATGGTCGAACAACGCGGCAAACTTCACTGGTTGCGCTACCATATCCAGCCCAACTCTCTGCTCTGTCCCGGTTGCATTCCTCATATTCCACTGAGAATAGCGCCACTATAGCAGAAATACGCTTGCTTCACAATGCGATATACCTACCAGTACCAACCGGCCGCCTACTTGGCTCCGTGACCGAGGGCGCTCGTCAGAACCATCCGTTCCCCCACTTGTGCGCCAGTTATCCACATCTCGGCGACTTATCCACAGGGTTATCCACCGGTCTGTGATGCGAATGCGAGGGGCGAGGCTGGCTGACTCAGGGTTGTGAGGCGCCCAAAGTTACCCACAATGGCAGTCACTTGTCCACACGATTTGGCTATTTATCCACGTTTCGGGAGGAGAGAGCGAGCGTCGTGGGACGGGCGCCGCCTGCGGGCGGACCTGACCGCTGGTCGCTTATCGCCACCATGCTATGGCGGAGAAATCCGTGATCGAGGCGTCCGCGCGAGTTATCCACATAGGGTGTGGAGAAGGACCGATTTCTGTGGATGCGCCAGGATGTGGCATGCGATAGCTGTTCATGCCTGTGGATCCGGCTATCGGGATATTGGATAGCGAGTATTGGGAGCAGGCTCTCGATTGGGCTGCCGCCACCGCATACACTGAGAGGGAGTGACCGTGGGGCGCGCCGGCGCGCTTCCACATGGAATCGGCGAGGAGGCGCGAGCGATGACGGCGACGGACGGCAAGCCGCGGGTGTTGGGACTTGACCATGCGCAGGTCGCGGCTCCGCGTGGCTGCGAGGCGCAGGCGCGGGCGTTCTATGGCGAGGTCCTGGGGCTGCGCGAGATCGCCAAGCCAGAGGCGCTGGCCGGGCGGGGCGGCGTCTGGTTTCAGGCCGGCGGCCAGCAGTTGCATATTGGCGTCGAGGAAGACTTCCAGCCCGCGCGCAAGGCGCACCCCGCGCTGCTCGTCGCGGACCTGGCGGCGGCGCGGGCGCGGCTGGAGGCCGCCGGCGCGCCTATCGCCGAGGATGTACCGCTACCTGGGCGGCTGCGTTTTGAGACACGCGACCCTTTCGGCAACCGGCTGGAGCTCCAGCAACTGCTCGCGGAGCTGCCGGAAGCCGCCGCGCCTGGGGCTGAGGCGGCTGAGGCGGTCAAGGAGCGGGCGCGGGAAGCCTTCGGCGCGCACGCCGCGCTCTATGTGCGCAGCGAGTCGCACGCTAGCGGCGATGACCTGCGCCGCCTGGTAGAGCTCGCCAATCCACAGGTCACAGACCACGCGCTGGACATCTCGACCGGTGGCGGGCATGTCGCGCTGGCGCTGGCGCCGCGGGTAGGGCGGATGGTGGCCAGCGACCTCACGCCGCGCATGCTAACGGAGGCCCGCGCCTTCCTCACGGCGCGCGGGGTCACGAACGCCGACTATGTCATCGCCGACGCCGAGCGGCTGCCCTTCCTTGACGCCTCGTTCGACCTCGTTACCGTGCGCATCGCGCCACACCACTACGCCGATGTCACCGTGGCGGCGCGCGAGATGGCGCGTGTGCTGCGCCCCGACGGTCGGCTACTGGTTGTGGATAACATCGCTCCCAACGACCGCGCGCTCGACGCGACGCTGGATGACTGGGAGCGCCGCCGCGACCCCAGTCACGTCCGCTCCTATACACTCGCGGAGTGGCGCGCCTTCCTCACCGGCGCGGGCTTGCGGCTGACGCATGAGGAGGTCGGGCGCAAGCTGGTCAATTTCGCGCCATGGGCTGAGCGCATGGGCATGGCGCCTGCCGCACGGGCTGCGCTGGAGGCCGACATGCTGGCGGCGCCCCAGGCCACGCGCGACTACTTCGCCGTTATCGAGCGTGACGGTCATGTCGCCAGTTGGACGATGGAGTACGTTATCATCCGCGCCGAGCGCGATTAGCTGCGCGGCCGCGCGCGGCCGCAAGGCGGACTCAGACCGCCGCCGGCTCGCGTTCGCTCTGCGGGCCCCGCGCCGCCGCGACCGCCACGACGCGCCGGAGCCGCAGGCGTCCCCAGGCGCCGCGCGCCAGCATGAACACGCCGAAGAGGAGGGCCGTCGCCAGCGCGTACCACAGGCTCTGGTAGCCAGCGGCGACTAGCGCCAGGATCGCCAGCGACGAGACCACCAGCGCCACCAGGAAGCGCCGAACCTCCAGCAGCCGCCACGCCGCCAGCAGGATCAGCACGTAGGTCAGCAGGAAGTTGCCGCTGGAGAGCTGGATGTACGTCTCGATGGGGACGCTGAGCGCCAGCTGTGCGCCCAGCGCCAGCGCCCAGAGCGCCGCCAGCGCCAGCGCGGCGTTGCGCGGCGCGCCGCTCGCTTCATGCACTCGCGCTAGCGGTCGTGGCAAGACACCCTCGCGCGCCAGGGCGTAGATCAGCCGCGCCGCGCTGCGGGTCCAGGTGAACATGAAGAGCAGCATCAGGGCCAGCGCGATGACCGCCGCTACTCGTGTCGCCGTCGCGCCGAAGGAGAGGCGCGCGAGGTCCGCGAGCGAGGCGTCGCTGCCCGCGATCACCGCGCGGCTCAGCGCGCCCGCCACCGTCACGCCTAGCAGGATGAAGAGCGCGCCGACGGCGGCCACCGCCAGCCCCAGCGACTTCAGCAGCGTGCGCGGGTCGCTAAACTCCTCGCCCGAGAAGGCCGCGTTCTCCCAGCCGACAAAGGCGAAGAAGCAGATCAGCCCGGTCGAGGCGATGCCCGTCAGGCTGTAGCCGCTGATATCAGTCAGCCGCGCGACGCTGACGTGCGGCAGCGCCAGCGCCAGTGTCGTGGTGATGGCGGCCAGGCAGACGAAGAAGCCCCAGCGCTGGAAGCGCATGATGCGGGTCACATCGAAGCAGGCTCCCAGGACCAGCCCGCCCAGCAACAGCGCCGCCACCACGAAGGGCGTCGCGCCCGGCAGCGGGACCAGCTCGCGGAGATACTCGCTGAAGATCAGCGCCGAGGCCGGGCCTCCCACGCCGATCGCCGCCAGGTAGAGGACGCCGGTCAGCCAGCCGGCCGAGCGGCCCAGCCCCTGGCCGATGAAGGTGATCACGCCGCCAGCCGATGGGTAGCGCGCGCCAAGCTCGGCCATCACCCGCGCCAGCGGATAGGAGACCGCCGCCAACGCCGCCCAGATGAGGATGGACCACGGCCCCGCCCGCCGCGCCGCCATGGAGGGCAGCACGATCAGGCTCTGCCCCAGCACCGCGCTGGTGTAGAGGACGAAGCCATCGGTCAGGGAGAGATGTTTGCGCAGGGTCTGTCCAGCCGCCATGTGGGGAGCTCGCTCTCGGTGGGCGCGTGGTTCGCGCGGAATAGGCGCATATGACGGGATAGAGAGTCATTCTTCCGGCCCGCCAGAGGTCAGGAAGCAGCGCCGCGCAGCATGTGGGGCCGCAGTGATATGATAGAAGGCGAGACAGCTTAAGTGAACGGTAATTCCGTGATAGATGCGTGGATTCGATATCGAAACAAAGGTGAAAATGGCGTATGACTAACGAAGCGGAGAAGCTGCTTGATGAGACGGGGTGGGCGCTGCTGGGCGCGCTCCAGGACGACGCCCGCGCCTCCTACGCCGAGCTTGGGCGGCTGGTGGGGCTGACACCGCCGGCCGTCGCGGACCGCGTGCGGCGCCTGGAGCAGGCGGGGATCATCACCGGCTACCACGCGACAGTGGACCCAGCCAAGCTGGGGCTGGGGCTGATGGCGGTCATCCGCTTCAAGTCAGCGCAGCCCTGGGAGCGCACAATCGGGCTCATCCGCTCCTGCCCGGAGATCATCGCGGCGCATGACGTGACGGGCGAGGACTGCATGACGCTGACTGCGGTGGTGACTTCGGTCGCGCATTTGCAGCGGCTGGTCGCGCGGCTCGGCGCGTATGGCGCGTCGAATACCGCGATTGTGCTCTCCTCACCCATCAGCCACCGCGCGATTGGCCCCGAGGCGCTGGCCGCCGCGGATGGGGACGCCTAGTCCTCGCTGGCCGACGCTTTGGCGGCGCGGCGTAGCGCGCGCTGGAAGACCCGCAGATACTGGTCGTGGGTCACCGAGCGCTCCTCGACGGGCCGCAGCCCGGCGGCCTCGGCGTCAGCCACGACATCCTCAGGCGCCAGCCGTTCCTCCAGGGGCGGGCCGACGGTTTCTTCGACCTTCTCCCATTCGAGGACGACCAGCTTCCCTTCCGGCTTGAGCAGCCGCGCCGCACGATGCAGGAATGAGGCGCGATGCTCGATCTCATGGATCATGAAGGCCATCAGGACGAAATCGCAGCTATCCGGCGGGATGGGGATCTCGCGGTCGTTGGTCTTGACGATGCGGACGTTGGTCAGCCCGGCCTCGGTGGCGCGGCTGCGCGTGGTCGAGAGCATCTCGCCCTCGATATCGGCGGCGAAGACCACGCCTGTCTCGCCGGTGATGCGCGCGGCGGGGATGGAGAAGAAGCCGGGGCCGCAGCCGATATCGGCCAGCGTCATGCCCTCAGTGAACCCCAGGTCGCGCAGCAGGAACTCCGGCTGCAGCGCCGCCTCGCGCTCCTCCGAGAGAAGGCGGAAGCGCTGGCGGGCGTCAAAGCGGTGCGGCATCTTCACGTCCCCTTTTATCTCAGCGCATCGCGTGGATTTGCGCGCTATGCGGCGGCCATGCCATAGCCGTGGTCATGGTAGCACATGGAAGCCCGCGCGGTGTGGCGCCGCTCACTGGCGTGTTTTCGTACTGCCCCGTTGCTGTCGTGATGGTTTGGGAGGCTGCTGAAATACCGGGACATGATGGGCGCGGATATCGGCGGCGCAGCCGTCCAGGATGCGCCGAAACATCAAATCCGCCGCGGCCTGGTCCATCCAGCGCTCGAAGTAGGTCAGGTGAACCGCGAAGGGCGCGTCTCCCCTGGCCAGCAGGGAGTGAGCGATCAACATCTTGGCCGTGTGAATGTTGTCGCGCGCCTGAATGAGAATGTAGCGTTGTGGCAAGCCCCGATAGGGTTTGTAGGTGGCAAGTGAGACCGAAGCGATGTTGTCCCAGGTGATCAGATGAGCGCTGAGTGTGAACGGGTTCCGATAGATCCAACCCTGGCTATCAATCTCCAGGAGTGGGCGCCGCCCGATGACGAACAGCGCAATCAGGATGAGATAGGCGATGGCGCCGAAGCCGGTGAACACCATGAGGAGGATGATCGCGGCGCGCTGAATAGCCGACGGGGTGGGGTCGGAAATACGCAACGCCAGGGCGCAGCCCGCGTAGACCGCTACCATGACCAAGAACAGCATGATGAGCTTGCGTGGCTCGGCGTAGAAGCGCAATGGATAGGCGGTCGCTGATCGCTTAGGCTTGCGGGATTGTGACTCCAGCATAGCGCCTCCAACGCGCGCCGCCGTATCTGTCCGCGCGCTGGAAGCAGTGTATCATCCGTGTTTCTCGCCCGGCGTCACTCCGCGCGTGGCGGGCCCTGGCGGATACGCTCGTCCATCTTGGCGTCGCCGGGGTCGGACCAGTCGGCGTCCAGCCACCAGGTCGCGCCGGCCTCGGCCCACGGGCGCACGATCTCCGCGCCCGCCGCCTGGTCGTCGCCCGGCGTCACGCCCTCGACGATCACCTCCAGGGACGCCGCGTCCACCGGGCGCTTGGCCGCGATGGAGGCAATCATCTGGCGGAGCTGATCTGGCGTGGGACGTCCCGTCTCTGACCCAAGCGCCGCTGGCAGCAGCCCGTCCCAGCGCGCCACCCGCGCCAGCGACTTCTCGCTTGGCCACGCGCCGACGACCCAAATTGGGATGCGCGGCTTCTGTACAGGAGGCGCCGGTGGGTAGAAGTCCAGCGCCTTCACATGGTAATGCTTGCCGTCGTAGTTGAAGGGTTGACCCGCCCACAGTCCGGCGATAATGTCCAGCCCCTCGTCCAGGAGCTCTGCGCGCGTCTTGCGGTCGGTGACCTCACCGAAGGCCTCGAAGCCGGTGTCAATCGCGCCCAGTCCCACAGCCAGGACCACGCGCCCATTGGAGAGGTTGTCAAGCGTCGCGGTCTGCGCCGCCAGCGACCACGGCCGGTAGCGCGAGACTGGCGTCAGCATCGTTCCCAGCATGATCCGCTCGGTGAGCATCGCCGCCGCCGTCAGACTGACCCACGGGTCCACGCTCCAGACGGCATCCCAGACGAAGAAGCCGTCCCAGCCCGCCGCCTCCGCCGCCAGCGCGGACTCCGCCGCCCGCCGCGCGTCGCCGCTCGGCAGCACAAATCCATAGCGCATGCGCAAAATCCTCCTACGGCCTGAGTGAACGCATGGGGAATCCCCGCCATTCCGAATGGCGGTATCTGACCCATTCCGCGCGCGGGCCTGGCAGGCGGAAGCGGCGGGCTATTCGGTCAGGATCGGCCGGTTGAGGATGCCGAGGTAGCGCTTCCACGGGCCGACCGCGTCCAGATACTGCTGCGCAAGAACTTCCACGATCTGCCCCTGGTGGTTCAGGTCATGGATGGCCCACGTCGCCAGGAGGTTACCCAGTGTTACCGGTCCCAGCGAGGGGTGCGTTCCTTTGAGCGCCAGTTGATCGGGCGTGACGCGCAGGCCGTCGAGCGTCGTCAGGTTCGCCGCGCGGGCCGCCGCGAAGGCGTCGAGCAGTTGCTCCAGCGTCTTGCCCTGTGACTCCTCGAACATCGCTGTGCGGTTGAAGGTTGGGAAGGGTCGCGCTTCGCCCTCCTCCAGGATGATGCGCAGGCGGGGTATCCACTCGGTCGTCTCGCCATGCAGCAGATGCCCGACGACGTCATACGCGCTCCACGTTTCGCTGCCCTCGGTGGCGCGTGACCAGGCGTCGGGCAGCCCGGCGAGCAGCGCGCGCAGCGTTCCCGGTGTCCGGCGCAGGATAGCCGTCGCCTGGTCAACCTCGATATCCATGCTCACTCCTTACCGTGTTGAGCGTCGCTGTCCATTGCCATGATGTCATTCTAACGCCCCGCGCGGGCGCCGCGCTCTCCTCCCGCTGCTCGCTCCGGCGGCAGCGCGTGGGCGCCCGCGCATCCAATCAGGCGCTGGTATGTTACAGTAGGCGGCGTATGAGCGCATATCGCGCCACGTCACTGCCATCGGGGGAGGATGGAATGAGCGCCAGCATCGAGCGGAACGAGTTGATGACTCCGCGCCGCCAGCCATCGCGCCGCGCCCGCGCCTTTGCGGGCGCCCTGCTGATCGCCGGTATGGCGCTGCTGACGGCGTGCGGGCAGAGCTCCGGCGGAACGCCAGCCGCCACCGAGACGGCCACTGTGCCACTGCCGACGGCCACCGCGACACTCGCCCCGACGCCAACGGCTCCCGCGACGGCGACCAGCGGCCCGACCGCGACTACCTGCCAGCCTGACCCGTATGGCATCTATTCGGAACAGACGTCATACGTGGCCAGTCTCACTGACGCGCCATTCGCCGCGCCACCAAAGACCAAGCATGGCATCGGGTCCAGTGGCAATAATGGAACGGTGAGTGAGGGCGGCGAATCGGGCGTGTGCACGATTGGCTCGTTCACCACGATCACCACCTTCTATGACCATCTGCTCACCGGCCAGGGCTGGCAGTTCTCGGCTCCGCCTTCCACCATAGCCGCCTGTTTCCATGGCTCCACGCCCGCGAAAGCCTGGTGGAAGGGACTGGATACCTTTGCCTGGTATGATAGCGGCTCCGCTGGTGGCGGCTCGGTCTTCTGGAGCTACACCTACTGCGCCGCGCACGGCTGAGACGGTGGGGCGTGACGGGGCGCTGGACAGCCGCGCCGCGCTTCCCGTATGCTCAGCGCGGGAAGCGCGGTGTCGCGCGCGAGAGTTGAGGAGCGGCGGGCATGGCGGACGGTGAGGATGTCAGCCAGGATAGCCAGGATAGCCAGGATAGCCAGGATAGCCAGGCGGAGCGCGGCGCGGCGCGGCTGCGCGAGGTGGCGGCGTATTTCCTGCGGCTCGGGTTTACCGCGTTTGGCGGCCCGGCGGCGCACATCGCCATGATGCGCGACGAGGTAGTGCGCAAGCGCCGATGGGTCAGCGAGCAGCGCTTCCTCGACCTGCTGGGCGTCATCAACCTCATTCCCGGCCCCAACTCGACCGAGCTTGCCATCTACCTGGGCTATGAGCGCGCGGGCTGGCTGGGCCTACTGATCGGCGGCGCGCTCTTCATCGCCCCGGCGATGCTGATCGTCCTGGCGCTGGCCTGGGCCTACGTCACGTTTGGGGCGACGCCGCAGGTCGCGTGGCTGCTGTATGGCGTCAAGCCCGTGGTGATCGCGGTTATTCTTCAGGCGCTGTGGGGGCTGGCGCGCACGGCGCTCAAAGGGCCAGTGGCTGTTGTTCTGGGGCTGGCCGTCGCCGCGCTGTATCTCTCTGGGCTCAACACGCTGGCGCTGCTCTTTGGCGGCGCGCTGCTCTACGGCCTCATCCGGCTCGCCTCACGCGGATGGCGGCCGGGCGGCCGGGCGCTGCTGGGTATCGCCGCGCCCGCGCTATCCCTGGCGGCGCTCGCCGCGCGGCTGCGGCGTCTGCCTTCCAGCGTCGCGCTGGCGCCCGCCGCGCCACTGGCGCAGGAAAGCGCGCTCACCGCGCTCGCGTTGGCGCCCGCCGCGCCGTTCAGTCTGCTCACACTCTTCCTGACCTTCCTCAAGATTGGCGGTTTGCTCTACGGCAGCGGCTACACGCTGCTGGCCTTCCTGCGGGCCGATTTTGTTCTGCGTCTCGGCTGGCTCAGCGATAAACAACTGCTCGACGCGGTCTCGGTCGGCCAGTTCACGCCCGGCCCGCTCTTCACCACCGCGACGTTCGTTGGCTACCTCGCTGGCGGCTGGCCGGGCGCGCTGGTGGCGACGCTGGGGATCTTCCTGCCCAGCTTCGTCTATATCGCGCTCTTCTGGCCCGCCGCCTCGTGGCTGCGGTCGAGAGCCTGGTCCGCTCCGCTGCTGGACGGCCTCAACGTCGCGGCCCTCGCCCTGATGGCTGGCGTCACGATCCAGCTTGGCCGCGCGGCCCTGGTGGACTTTCTTACTATCGTCCTCGCCGCTGTCTCGCTCCTGATTCTGTTGCGCTGGAAACCCAACTCGGCCTGGCTGATCGGCGCGGGCGCGCTGGTTGGTCTGGCGGCGCATCTAGCCGGGCTGGCGTAGACATTATGCCAGCCGCTTGCGCAGGCCCTTGAGGGCGGTGACAGGCTCGGTCTTCTCGACGGCGATGGTGGTTGCGCCGAGGAAGGCGGCGAGGTCGCGCAGGGCGGAGGCGATCCCGTCCAGCAGGTCGGCGCTGGGTTTGACACCGGGCTCCAGGTAGAGCGCGCGGGCGATGAGGCGGTGTTCTTTGCGGTCCATCTTGGGGTCGAGCCGGCCGACGAGGCGCCCGCGATGCAGGATCGCCAGGCAATAGTAGCCGTAGCGGCGCTTCTCGGGCACGATATACGCCTCGAAGGCGACCTCGTAGTTGAAGAGCGCCTGCGCCCGGGCGCGGTGCCAGATGAGGCTGTCGAAAGGGGAGAGGAGGGTGGTGCGCCCGGGCGTCGCCCCGGCGCGCAGCCGTTGCAGGGCGTCCAGGCTCTCCACCGCGACCCACGCTGGCTCCGGTATGCCCTCGATGGCGGCCGGGACGAGTGTTCCGGCGCGCGCCATCGCCTCCAACATCCCGGTGGCGCGGGCGTTGCGGCCGCTGCCCCGGGCCTCGGGATGCGCCAGCATGTCATACTCGCGCAGGCGGAAGTAGTCCCATAGCCAGGAGGGCGTGACCACGCCCAGCGCGCGGACGGTGCGGTGGGCGAAGTAGTCCAGCCGCGCCTGGGCGTCCGGCAGCGCGTCATCGTCGGGCGCGGGTTCACCCAGCGCGGCGAACGCCTCCGCGAGCACGCGCTCGCGGGTGTCGTAGACCTTCTGCCCGGCGCGGCGGGAGTGGACCATGATGTCGCCGTTGGTCCAGAGGACATCCAGCGCGCGGCGGCTTTCTTTGACGCCGAACCAGTCCCAGGCCTCGGCGCGGCGCCCGTCGTCGGGCCGCTCGAAGTCGGCGGAGGCCATGGGCCCCTGGGCGCGGATGCGCTCCAGGGTTTGGGCGATGATGGTGGGGTTGCGCTCCATCCAGTCGCGCACGCCCTCCCACATGTGGCGCTCGGTGGCCGCGAGCATGTCCTGGCGGTACCAGCGGTAATCGGCCATCGGGAGGATGCTGGCGGCGTGGCTCCAGTATTCGAAGATCGCGCGGTTGGGGTGGAGTAGCTGGTCGAGCAGGTGGCGCTGGTAGGCGCCGAGGCGGGCCCAGAGGACGAGGTATTGCGAGCGCGCGGCGACGCTGATGGTGTCAATCTGCACGACGCCCAGGGTCTCGATCAGCGCGGCGAGGTCGTCAGCGGTCGCCGCGTTGCCCGGCGGGAACCAGTCGCCCGGCGCGTCCAGGCGCTGGGCGGCGAGCATGACGCCGCACGCCTCATCCAGTGTCAGCGCGAGTTCGGGCGCATGCGCCGCCCGCGCTGTTCCCTGGGCCGCGCGCCGGCCATTTCTGGTGTTCATGGCATTCATGGCCGCGCTATCATCGTCTGCCCGCTCGATCGCCCGCGCCATGGCGCCTCCTCGTGTTTCCGCCGCTGGATGCGCCGGGATGTGAGGGAACATATGTTTCAGCAGTATACCATGGGGGCCAAGGTACGGGTGGGTGAACGTAGGGAGACGGGCGGGTGAACCCGCGTCTAAGGGCGTTCCGCCGCGAAGGCCGCCTGCGCGGGCTGGGATGGGGGGCAGGCGGACTTCGTGAGCATGAGGTACGCTCCTGATATCAGATCACTCTTCGGGTGGAACGTCGGGGAAGAGTGGCGATTGCAGTTCGCGCTGGCGGGCCTGGCGCAGGGTCTTGTCGTTCTCGGCGCTGACGACGGGGCGTCCGGTGAGGGCTTTCGTATTGCTGGCGGGTGGCGCCAGCGAACTCGCCGCCCTCGTGAGCGTCACTCCGCAGCTCATCGAAGCCCTGGCTGTCGCGCGCCTGGTGTAACCCTTTGGTCGCTTCTTCGCCCAGGGAGGTCAACAACAGTTCCATGTTGGTCATCGAGTCGCGCAGGTTGGAGCGGGCGCCAATGCGCTTCACGTCGCGGTGTTCAGCGGTGGAGAGGTCGAAGGTCCCGTTGTGGATCGTGTCCGTGAGGGTGGCGAACTCCCGCCCCTCATGCGCGCCACGCTCGCGCCATTCCTGGGTGAGCTCGTCGCGAATCGTGACGCCCTTGAGGCGCTGAGCGATCCATTCGTCGGTGTAGCCCAGCGCCGCGTAGTTCTTGCGCATGCGGTCGGCGGCCAGCGACGGGTCGCGCATCTCCTCCAGGCGCTCATGTCCGACCTGTGCCAGCCATTGCTTGAACGGCTCGGCTTTGGGGCTGGGGATGGACTGGATGATGCGCAGCAGGGTCTGCTCATTGGCGGCTTCAGTGGGGCGCTGCCTGCCGTCCGGCGCGAGCATTTTCAACTGTACGCATTTTGCGTACACTTCACGAAAACCCTCATCCTGTACGCGCAGTTTCATATCTGTCCAATATCGGCGTGGCATCGCGCTATCGGTTAGCAGCCCGATCACATCCACCACCGAGTACCACGGCTCCCCCCGTGGATGACGTAGCGGATACGTTGCTTGGCGTCGGCGTAGAAGGCTTCCAGCGTGAGGCGGGTCTCCTGGTCGCTGTCGCCCGTGGCGTCCTGGGTGTCCTGTTCGTTGACCTGCTCGATGTCGTCATTGCGCTCGCTCATGGCTCTGTTCGCTCCTGTCTGCTGTCCGGTTCAAACCAAACGCAACGCGGATGACCTGCGCGACCGTCGGTTGGTCGCGCTCAAGATCGCATTACGGCGGTTTGCCCGGAAGCGGAAGCAGAGGGGACGCGAACATACGCGTGAGCCGTCGCGGGGAGTGGAGCGGCATAGGCGGCGCCTCCAGAGGGTGAGGCGCGCGGGTTACGAGCAGGTGGGCGCACGGAAAGGGGGTATGGTACCGCCCTGAACCGTGCTAGAATGTGAAAAGCCCTGTGCTGCTGCATATACCAGCGCGCGGGTCAGGAGGCCGTCAGTGTTTGCTGCGCTGGCGGTCTCCGCACATTTACTGGAACGAATATACCATAAACGAGCGCTGGTTGCTATGAGGCGCCGCACCATAAATGCTCGGTTCTTAATTTGGAGAAGAGATATGGGCTTTGCCAGCAATAACAACCAGCGACCAGTACTCATTACCTTTTGCGGCCTGCCAGGTTCCGGCAAAACAACTCTTGCAAAGGAGGTAGAAAAGAGGACAGGCGCAGTCCGGCTCAATGTCGACGAATGGGTGGCCGCGCTCGGCGTCGACTTCTTTGATGATGCGTTTCGCCATAGACTTGACATCCGGCTGTATGAGCACGGCCTGACATTACTGAGACTCGGGCAGAGCATCATTTTGGAAGATGGAACCTGGAGGCGACATGAGCGTGACAGCCTTCGCGCGGTTGCGCGCACGCTCGGCGCGGCCATAGAAATACACTACTTTGATGTGCCCGTTGACGAATTGTGGCGGCGGCTTGAAGCGCGCAACGCTCTGGGAGCGCATGGCGTGGTACCGATCACGAGAGAGCTATTGAACGAATGCTTGCTGCGGTTCGAGCGACCAGACGAGGCGGAGCTGGCGCTTTTTGATCGCTACGTCATTCACAGGTAGCTTGCAGCTCGGGCGGGTGAAACCGTGTCTAGGGGCGTCGACGCCGCGAAGAAGCCCCGTTGTCACGGGGTGTCGCTACCGGCGTGGGCTGGGGTACGCATGTTACGATAGCGCGAGGTGGCGCCCCAGGGGATGTTAAGGAAGGCGTGGCGATGATGGCGGATGCGGGCCGGACGTTGTATCCGACGCTGGTCGCGGTCGCTGAGGAGCTGCGGGGGCCGCGGGTGGTGGCGCGCCGGCATGTTGCGGGGGACGCGGATGAGTTGTTCGCCGCGCTGGAGGCGTCGCGGGAGCGGCTGGCGCCGTGGCTGCGCTTCCCGGACGCCCTGCGGAGTCTCGAAGATACGCGCGACTGGCTGATCCGCCGCGAGGCCTACTGGCTCCTGCGCGAGGTCCTGAGTTTCGCGGTCCGCCACGGCCAGACGGGGAGCTATCTGGGGAACGTTGAGCTGCACCACATTGACTGGGAGCTGCGCGCGTTCACGCTGGGCTACTGGCTGACGGAGGGGGCGGAAGGGCAGGGCTACATGAGCGAGGCCGTGCGGCTGGTGACGGAGTACGCGTTCAGCGGACTGGCGGCCAGCAAGGTGGGCCTGCGCTGCGACGCGCGCAACGCGCGTAGCCAGGCGGTGGCGGAGCGGCTGGGCTTTGTGTGTGAGGGGCGGCTGCGCAGCGAGACGCGCGCGAAGGATGGTTCGCTGGCGGATGAGCTGTGCTACGCGCTCATCCGCGACGATCCACGCTGGCCGGAGCCGCGGTAGGCGCTGGGGCGGCGGGCGTGAACGCGGGCTCCGCCAGGACATATGGCGGAGCCCGCGTCGCAGCGATTGCTTCGGGACAGGCGCCCGAACGGTGATTCCGCTAGCGTGCGGCTGGCGCGCCCTTGAGGCGGTCCGCGTACTTCTTACGGAACTTGGCGACCTTGGGGGCGATGACCACGGCGCAGTAGGGCGCGTCGGGGTGCTGCTCGAAGTAGTTGCGGTGGTAGTCCTCCGCCGGGTAGAAGGCGGTGAAGGGCTCGACTTTGGTCACGATGGGGTTGGGCCAGAGCTGCTGCGCGGTCAGGTCGCGGATCACCGCCATGGCCGTCGCCTGCTGCTCCGGGCTGTGGTAGAGGATGATCGAGCGGTACTGCTCGCCGACGTCGGCGCCCTGGCGGTTGAGCGTGGTCGGGTCGTGGGCGGCGAGGAAGATCTCCAGCAGGTCGTGATAGCTGATCTCGCGCGGGTCGAAGACGACCTGGGCGACCTCGGCGTGGCCGGTGCGGCCGTCGCAGACCTGGCGGTAGGTCGGGTTGGCCACGTGGCCGCCCGCGTAGCCGGGCAGCACGGACGTCACGCCGCGCAGGCTGCTGAAGAGTGGCTCCAGGCACCAGAAGCAGCCGCCACCCAGGGTCGCTGTCTCTTCGCCCATGCCGTTCGCGCTATCGTGTCCCAGATCATTCGTCCTATCATCATTCATCCATTCATACCTCGCTCTCAGTGTTCCAGGCGGTCGCGCGCCGCGCTATATGTCGCGCTGTATAGAGTATCGTACGTCCAAAATGTTTCACAGAGATTGCCCGGTCGCAGGGTAACGCCATGTGGCGGTCGCGCGCCGGGCCAGCCGGTCTCACTCAGGCGCGCTGGGCGCGGCGGTTATCGCGCGAGCGGCGGGTGACGCGGTAGGCGTGGCCGACGTGGGCGAAGGCGCGCAGGACTTCGAGGGTCTTGGAGACGCCGCCGAGGACCGGGGCGAGGGCGAAGAAGTTGAGCACGATGCCGACGCGGTCGCGGTGGCGCATGTCGGCCACCAGGTCGCGCACGGCGCAAAGCGTGCCGATGAGGGGCAGGAATGAGAGGACGATCTGGGTGAGCGCGCCGGGGATGCGCAGGTCCTGGGCGAAATCGCCGTAGAGCGCGCCCGCTGCGACATCGCCGAGGAAGGAGCGCCGGTAGGGCGCCAGCGCCGCCGCGGGCGCGTAGCTCTGATAGGTTGACGCGTACTGTGGGTCTGCCATGCGCGCTCCTTTCACCCATGCGCCGCGCGCGGGTGTGGAGAGAAGTTCGACTGTAGTGGGCGGGCGAGAGCCTGGCGCGGGCCGCGCCGGATCGTTCCGCGTGGTGATTCTACGCGCTTCGATGTGGCAAGGTTACGCAGGCGACCGCTGAAACGGGCCGCCCGCGCGCTCGCTCCAGTGTATCACGACGCGATAAGGGACGCCGCGCTACTATAATTTCATGATGGCGCATGAGGCGCTGCGCCGCGCGTGGGGTGTCCGCGCGTGGGCGCGGACGTGAGCGGATAATAGAAGAAGGGACGGTCCGATGGCGGCGCAATTTGGCGTGTTTGTCCCGCAGGGCTGGCGCATGGACCTGGCCGAGATCAAGGACCCGGTGGAGCAGTATGAGGCGATGACGCGGGTGGCGCGGGCGGTGGACGCCATGCCCGCGTTCGATAGCATCTGGGTATACGACCACTTCCATACGGTAC
This sequence comes from Ktedonobacterales bacterium, assembly GCA_036391685.1. GTDB lineage: Bacteria > Chloroflexota > Ktedonobacteria > Ktedonobacterales > JADMIN01 > JAKAIY01. Next base: position 20,667 of record DASVZK010000051.1, on the reverse strand, counting down.
CCAGGCCGTCGATGGAGAGCACGTTTGAGGCGTGGACGACCACCGCGGCGCTCAGCCGTGACACCCAGCGCGTCAAGATCGGCCAGATGGTGACCTGCAACGGCTACCGCAACCCGGCGCTGCTGGCGAAGATGGCCTCGACGGTGGACGTAATGAGCCACGGGCGGCTCTACTGCGGGCTGGGCGGCGGCTGGTATGAGCATGAGTGGCGCGCCTACGGCTATGGCTTCCCCGAGACGCGCGAGCGCATGCGCGCCTTCCGCGAGGGCTGCGATATCATCTACAAGATGTGGACCGAGGATGCGCCCGAGTACAAGGGCGAGTACTACACCATCGACAAGCCGTTCAATGAGCCGCGCGGGGCGCGCAAGCCGCATCCCTCGTTCTGGATCGGCGGCGATGGCGAGCAGGTGACGCTGAAGCTGGTGGCGAAGTACGCCGACGCCTGCAATATCGGTGACGGCGACGTGGCGATCATCGCGCGCAAGCTGGACGTGCTGCGCAACCACTGCGAGACGCTGGGGCGCGACTACGACGCGATCATCAAGTCCACCAGCGTCAATATCTTCCCGATCGAGCCGGGCGCCGATCCGGAGAAGGCGACAGAGGCGCTGCGGAAGGCTCGGGGCCTGACATACGAGCAACTCAAGGCCGCGGCGCTGGTCGGGACGCCGGACGAGATCGCCAGCCGCATACGGGGGCTGGTGGACGCGGGCATCACCTACGTCATTACCTACATCTCCCGGCTGGCCTATGACCTGACTCCGCTGCAGGTCTTCGCCGAGCAGGTGGCTCCGCGGTTCCAATAGGTCTGTAACGGCCGGAGGAGCCCGCCTCTCCATAGGGGTAGGGGCGGTCCCCCGGCCAGTTAGGAGCGCGCACACACATGACGACTGAATTTGATCCTGAGCGCTATGTCCTCGCGGTAGAGGAGTTCCGCAAGGGGAAGGATGAGGACTTCAAGGAGTCCCACGATTCCCCGATTCCGGCGCGTGACCGGGCGGGCTTCACCGGGCTGCGCTATTTCCCGCCGGACCCGGCGCTGCGCGTCGTGGCGACGGCCGAGGCGGTCCATGGCGGGCGGGCGCTGCGCATGCAGACCTCCGACGGGCGCGAGCGGGATTATGACCGGGCCGCGCTGCTGCGCTTCCATGTGGATGGCGTGGAGTATCGCCTGACGGCCTACCGCACGCCGGATGGGGATGAGGATGAGCCGTACTTCATTCCCTTCCGCGACGCGCAGGCGGGCAAGGAGACGTATGGCGCGGGCCGTTATCTGGAGGTGCGGGCGCCGCACGCGCACAGCGGCGAGCAGCGGCGGGTGACGCTGGACTTCAACCTGGCGTACAATCCGTATTGCGCCTACAACCCGGGCTATAGCTGTCCGATCCCGCCGGCGGAGAACACGCTGGCCATCGCCATCCGCGCCGGCGAGATGACCTACGCGGCGCACTAGGCGGGATGGATAGGGCGCGCGGGCGGGTGTTCGGGCGCCTCTTCATCGCCGCGATGATTCAGGAGGAGTAACTGTCCCTCATGGAGCTCTCACAGCGTCTGCGGAGTCTGCCGCCATACCATTTCGCCGCCTATAACCGCAAGATCGCGGAGTTACGGGCGGCGGGCCGGGATATTCTCAACCTCTCGATTGGCGACCCGGACCTGGAGACGCCGACGGAGGTGATCGAGGCGCTGACCGAGGCGGCGCGCGAGCCGGTCAACCAGCGCTACCCGGAGTATGAGGGCATGGCGGCGCTGCGGGAGGCGTTCGCGGGGTGGTTCGGGCGGCGCTTTGGCGTGGAGCTGGACCCGAAGCGCGAGCTGACGACGCTGATCGGCTCCAAGGAGGGGCTGGCGCATCTGCCGCTGGCGGTGATGGACGCGGGCGATGTGGCGCTGATGCCGAATCCGGCCTACCCGGTCTATCCGACGGCGGTCGCGCTGGCGGGTGGCGTGGTCCATGAACTGGGGCTGGACGAGGCGGGCGGCTGGCTGCCCGACCTGGACGCGGTCCCGGCGGAGACGCTGGCGCGGGCGAAGACGCTCTGGCTGAACTATCCGAACAACCCGACGGGCGCGGGGGCCTCGCTGGAGTTCTTTGAGCGGGCGGTGGCCTTCGCGCGCAGGCATGATCTGTTGCTGATCCATGACATGGCCTATGCGGAGGTGCGGTTCGATGGCGCGCGGCCGCCGTCCATCCTGGAGGTCCCGGGGGCGAAGGATGTGGCGGTCGAGTTCCACTCGTTCTCGAAGGCCTATAACATGGCGGGCGTGCGGCTGGGGATGATGGTAGGCAATGCGCTGATCTGCGAGGGGCTGACGCGGCTAAAGTCGAACCTGGACACAGGCGTCTTCCGGCCGCTGCAGATCGCGGGCGTTCGCGCGCTGGCGCTGCCGGAGTCGTGGGTCGAGGAGCGCAACGCCATCTACCAGCGGCGGCGGGATGTGATGCTGGAGGCGCTGCGGGCGGCGGGGATGCGTGTCGCCACGCCGGAGGCGGGCCTGTACCTCTGGCCGCGGGTCCCGGCGGGCGAGACCTCGGCGGACTTCGCCCTGCGGCTGCTGGATGAGACGTCGGTGGCGGTGACGCCGGGGACGAACTTTGGCTCAGGCGGCGAGGGCTATCTGCGGGTGACGCTGACCGCGCCCGACGCGGCGATCGCGGAGGCGGCGTCGCGGCTGCGGGCGGCGGTGGCGGCGCGCTGATCGCGCCTCCCTGGCCCTGCTCTCCCCCGTTTGGGAACCCTGGACCCAAACGGGGGTTTCGTTGCGCGCGCGCCACTCGAGGGAAGCGTGCGCGCTGGTCGCTGGCGGGCGTGTAAGCGGCAAGGATACGGGGGGCGCTGAAACGGCCGCCGCCGCTCGCATCGAGCTGCGCCGGGCGGAAGGATTCGCCGTCACCAGGCCTCTCCGGTCGCATGGGTCGGGGGCCAGAGCCTCTTTTCTGCGGCGTCCCGCCACGATAGGCATGCGATGTATGAGTGGGGTGGCAGGAAGGGCGCATGTAGAGGCGAGGGCGGGGGAATGCGCATGACGCGCTTCGATCAAGGACGTACTCACCGTCGCTCTGCCGCGACCCTGCTCCGCACACGCGAGTATTTTCAGCTCCTCACGCGCCAGCGCCGCATCTGCAAATAAGAACCCGTACGCTTGCGCTCAGAGATGGTTCCGCGCGGGAGCGCGCGACACGCTTGGCGGCGCGCGGTACCCGAACGCGATGTGGATGAGCCGCGCCCCAGCGGAATGGCCCCGGTGCGGTCCATTCAGCGGCAACGGCCACAAACGCCACGAAGGGAGAGCGCCCATGAAGACGTAACGCTTTCGGCCTGGCGCGCCCGCAGCCAGGAAAGCCAGCCGGCGCCTTCCGGCTGTCGACAACCAAAAAAGAGCGGCGGCAGCGAGCTAGTTGAAGCCCAGGTCACTGCCGGCCAGCCACAGAAGCGCCTTGAACCCACGCCTTGTCGAGCGTGGAGCCTCTTCCTGCGTGTCACGGCAAAAGAAAGGCAAGCGCCACCATGATTGTACGCCATGCGCGTCTGCTCCGTTCCGCGCGCTGGGTCGCGATGCGTCTCCATCTCCAGCTCCTGGCCGCTGCGCTGATTGTCGCGGGGGGACTGGCGATCGCCAGCGCGCCTTTGGGCGCCCATGCGCCCGCTCCCGCGCGGTCGCAACTGGTAGAGACCTGCTCGGGCGCGCCCGCGCCGTGCTGATCGGATGGTTCGGTCGATTTTAAGCGTCGCCCCGGCTCGCATCGAGCCGGGGCGACTTGCAGTCAGCGCCTGGCAGCGATATAACGCAAGAAGCGCCGCCTGGCTTCTGGGTATCCTCGCTCCCCCCGCGATGATGACCTTCCAGGTGGCCTTCCGGCAGTCGCTCACCAGCGAACTCAAGCCGGCGTCTTGAGGCGTCTTGAGGCGTCTTGAGGCGTCTTGATGTATAGGCGCCCACTTCATCTCCGCTCTCGAGGTGGTTGTCCATGCCGCCACTCCAGTTGACCTTCTCGTTGCGCCAGCCAGAACAGGCCGAGTGGACGCGCGATCCTGATTTCAACGCGCGTGTCCATCAGCGCCTACTCGCGGCGCGCGACCGTATCCTGGCGTCCAAAGCCGCGAGCGCCGCGAGCGCCGCAAGCGATCAGCGGCTGCGCGTCGAGGCTGAATTGTTGCGCCTGATTGACCAGCAGGTGTCCATACGCCAGCAGATGCTGCTGTATTATCTGCTGGCGCAGTGCGCGCAGGCGCGCGACCTGGCGCAGACCGCGCATTTCCATCAAGCGCTCGAATGGCTCTTGCGGGCGGAGGATCTGGCCAGCGTCGCGCAGGATTATGGCGCGCTGGTGGATATCCACGAGTTTCGCGGGACACTGCGTCGGGCCGTCTCGCACTTTCGCCAGGCCGCTGAGGAGTTCTCGCTGGCGCTGCGTATTCTGCGCGAGCACACCGAAGACCGGGCGTCATTCGATCCGGAGTTCGAAGCCACACTGGCCGCCAAGGCGGCGGTGATGGACTACTTCGCTGGGCGGTATTCCCATGCGCTCGAGCACATGCGGCTCGCGGCGAGCACGCTGCCCCTGGCGAAGCTGAGTGTGACGGGGCAAGGAACGCATGCCTGGACACTCGCGCTGTTGTACCGGCAGCGCGGAGAGCCGCGGGAGGCGTTATTCAATGCCGAGATGGCCGCATCCTGCTACCGCAAGCTTGGCGCGACCAACTCCACCTGCCGGATACTTGGGCTTGCCGCGGACATCTGCCTGGATGTCGTCGAGTCATCGGTGGGGGCTGATCTAGCGGCGCGGGCCGAGTATCTGGACCGGGCGGAGCGGTATGTGGAGGAGGCGCTGGCGGTTGGGCAGGCGGCGGCCGATGTGCCGGGCATAGAGTTGACTGGGCTGGCGCAGGCGCGGCTCTGCCGGCTGCGCGATCCAGAGGGCGCGACGGGCATGGCCACACGCATCCGCGCCACGATCCGGCTCGCGCGCCGTATGGGAGATGAGTCGCTGCTGGCGGCGGCGGAGACGGCGCTGGGTGAAGACCTGCTGGCGCGAGGCGAGACGGTGGCGGGCAGGCGCTGGCTGCAGCGGGCGGTCGATATGGCGTGGCGCATCCACGCGCCTGGTCTGGCGTATCGCGCCCAGCGGCGCTTGCGCCAGATGGAGGGCCGCAATGTCTAGCGCGCCGCGGGCAGACATGGGGTGAAAGCGTCACCGGGCCTGCGGCAGACGTTCGCCGGCATGGTCAGCCCGCCATGCGCGGCGGGCCTCCAGCTTTTGCGCCTCTTGCATGCCGAGCCGCTCGAGACTGAGGTCGACCTGCTGCTCGATCTTGCCGATGAGTGTGGGGTAGAGCCGCTGCGCCCGCGCCAGCAGCGCCATCGCCTGCTCGAAGGCCGCCCGGGGATCAATCCAGATCAGCGCGTCAATTTCGGAGCACTCGAGCTCAGGTTCCATGTAGAAGAGCGGCACACTGCTGTGATAGAGGTTGATATCATGCGTGGCGCGCGCGCCAAAGCGGCCCTGACGCAGATCACGGAGCATCGTGTAGGCTTCCTCGGCGCGCTGCGTCCGGATGCCCACGCTGTTCTGTGAATACCACATGAAGCGCTTGGCGCCGACTCCCTGGGCATAGTCGAGAATCGCGTGCAAGCGCGCGCGCTCGGTGTGCGAGACGGGCGCGAAAGCGATAGCGTCCCGCGCGCGTTTTAGCTCGCGCTGCCACTGTTCGAGCAGGTTGCGCGCGGCCAGTGTATGGATCCGCTGGGCGTTGTAGGCGACGATCAGCACGGCGTCGGCGGGCGCGTAGCCGATCTGGTCCATGCGGAGGTTGCGAGCCATGCCGGCCAGGAGATCGTCGGCGTCGGAGTGCATCTTGCCTTCGCGCAGGAGGACGGCGCGGCGCAGGTTCAGGCGCAGCGCCTCCGTTCGCAGCAACTCAGAGCGTTCATCGGCGTGGCGGCTGGGGTGGAGGCGCGGGACGACGTCTTCAGCGATGATTCCGTAGGCGTTGTCGGCGATGCTGGGCCGCGCGCTCCACCAGCCCAGGGTCATTTCCTGGAGTGCGGCCAGCAGCATGCCGCTCCGCATCCTGATCTCCAGCAGCGCCGGGTCAGTAGCCCGTATCCACCCTGACTCGCTGGCGGCTTCGATCGCGCTATGCGAGCGCTGGAATGTCCTGAGCAGTGTGGCAGGGTCCTGATGACCATTCAGGGCCAGCGCGCATAGCTCCATCGTGGCGTAATGGGAGTCGAAGCCGGGCCCAGCGCTGCGCAGGATGGTGAGGCCCGCGCCGTGCGGGCGCCAGCTGTCACGGGCGTCGCCTGTCACTGGGCCTGCGCCGGCGCTGGCCTGGGTCGCGCGGCCCGCGTGACCAGCGCGCGATGGGATGAGCCCATCCTTGAGGAGATTCAGGAAGAGGTCTCGCGCATCGCCACGCAACTGGAGGATCTCGCACAGGACGCTGACATTGATGGTTTTGGCCGCTACCCGGCGGTTGAGCAGCCGCGTTACTGTGGCGGGAGAGACGCCAAGTCGCGTGGCGAGTATCTGGCGGTTGATATCCAGGACACGCAAGCGGTCATGGATATACCTTCCCCAGGAGGTGGAGGGTTCCAGCGGTGGTTTGCCTTGCGGCTTGCTCGACATCGGCGCGCCAACTCTACGTACAGCCTGAGTGGAGAAACGTCGCCATGCGTGTCTCGTCGCATTGATACGGCTAGTATACCGCTGAGTACGATGGGGCGGCGCGCCGGGCTGGCGGCGGTTGGGCGGGCGTGGGCGAGGCAGGACTTTGGTCCGGCGGGCGCCAGCCGTCGTAACATATGCGCGCGCCCGTGCTACTCTCATCACAATGGTTTTGTGAACAGGCCTGGACGTCTGGCGGCGCGCCGCCAGACAACCAGGACTCGGCCTGAAATGGGGTCACGAGGACCCAGGGAGAAGCTCCGGATGGGAGTTGGACTCAAGACGGCGATCGCGTCGGGCGTCAAGAGCAAGGTCGCTGTGGCCGTGCTGGCGGCTTTGCTGGCGACGGGAGGCGCGGCGGGCGCGGCGACGGCCGCCGATCATGGCGCGTTTGGCCAGCAGGTGAAGGCGCAAGTGGAGGCGTGCAAGGCGCACCTGGCGACCGGCACGCACGGCATCGGCGACTGTGTCTCGGACTTCGCGCAGCGGCACGGCGAGCAGCAGAGCCAGCAGCACAAGCCGAGCGACCCGGGCAAGTCGGGCAATGCGCCCGGTAAATCGGGCACGCACGGCAAACCCTAGCGGGTCGCGCTGTCCTCACCTCCACCCCCTCTCCTCGCGGAGAGGGGGTTATTCTATGGGATGGGGGAAGGCGACAGAACTCAGGCGGGCGCGTATACCTTGGGCGGGTGAACCCGCGCCTACGGGCGGCGGCGGGTTAGCGGCGCGCGGCCTGGCAGCGCTCGCAGACGCAGGGGGAAGCGGCGGCGCGGTAGAGGGCGCGGTGGCCGTCAAACGAGGCGGGCAGTGGTTTCGCGGCCGCCAGGATGACGGACAGGAACGAGCCATCGTCAATCCGAACATAGGTTCCCGCCGGCGCGAGCTCGCCGGCCTGGAAGATCCGCGAGCCGCACTCCTCACACTGCTGGCGCTGCGCTGATTCCATCACAATCGATTCTCCTTCGCGGGTATGCCCGCGCCTCGGGACGCGCGCTTCGAGCGTGGCGCCGCTGACACAGGGCTCTCTCTTCAGCGTAGGCGTAACTCGGCGGGCGCGCTGTGACTTTTGGCGCATGGACGGCGGGCGTGCGGCGGACGCGCGGGCGCTGGACAAACGCGGGAAGGAGGCGTAGTATCAGCAGGCGAGTGGCCGCTGTGTCCGGGGAGCGGGAGATGGCCCGCCGGGCGGCGCGCGGCGCGATGGAGTGGCATAAGGAATGGCGCGAGAAGATGGGGCGGGCGACCTGCTGGGGCGCGTGGTTGGCGGCTACCGTCTGGAACGGCTGCTGAGCGCAAGCGGCGGCCGGAGCGTCTACGCCGGGCGTCGGGTGGAGAGCGCGTTCGCTGACGCGGGGCTGCCGGAGCAGGCGCAGGTGACGGTCTATCCGCTGGCGGCGACCCAGCCGCCTGAGGCGCAGGCGGAGGTCCGCGCGCGGTTCCAGCGCGAGGTGGAGGAGGCGCAGCGTGGGACGGCGGGGGGCGCGCTGGTTTCCGGCGAGGATAGCATAACAGGCGCGCGGTATCTGGTGACGCCGCTACCCGCGGCCGCCACTGGCGCGTTCGCGACCGGCGCGTTCGCGACCGGCGCGTTCGCCGCTCCGCCGCCGCCTCCCTATGGATGGTATGGCGGCGGCGCGCCGGGAACTCCGGTCTATCCTCAGGGCGGCTACGCGATTGGCCCCTCGCCCTTCGAGCAGCCGGCGCGGAGTAGCGTGGGACGCATCGTGGTCGCATTCGCCGTCACGCTGGGTATCTGCGCCCTGGTCTCCACGCTGGCGGTGGGCGCCGCGGCGTTCTACTCCCTGACCCGGTTCACGCGCTACGACATCTCCATCAATCACGGCCCGGATGCGCAGGTCAAGACGGGCTGCGCCGCCAGCGCCAGCGTGGAGAGCGGGCTGGCGCTTCCCGCGGGCGCGGCTCCGGACAACCGGCAGGTCTTGCGGATCGAGGAGCCAGGCGTCACGGACGTCCAGTCGATTGACCCGCCGGACGCCAGCTCCTTCATGGAAGCGCAGTACGCCGCGCTGGTCTTTCCCGGGCTGCTGACGCTCGACCGCAACCAGTGCGCCATCCCCTGGGCGGCGCGGGCCTTGCCCGATGTCAGCCAGGACGGGCTGGTCTATACCTTCCATCTGCGCCCAAATCTGCGCTGGAGCGACGGCGTTCCGATCACGGCGCAGACCTTCGCCTATTCCATCAACCGCGCCGAGGACCCCTGCTATGGTTTCAGCGCCGCCTACTATCTCAACGCCATCCAGGACGCCGCCGACTTCAACTCCGAGACCTGCGATTACTGGTCGAATACCGTCAAGGGCTCGATCAAGACGCTCATCGGCGACTCGCTGCTGGCGCCGGACCCGCTGACGCTGCGGGTCACGCTGGCCAACCCGTCAGCCTCTTTTCTGACGGCCTTCGCGTACCCCGCCTCCTACGCCGTGCCCGAGCAGTTGGTCAAGCCGTATGGCGTGCGCTTCCCGGAATACCTGTCGCAAGACGGCGGCTTCGGCGGCGGGCTGTTCAAGGTGGTCTCCTGGGACCCGACTGGCGGCCTGCGGCTGGCGCGCAACGACAGTTTCTGGGGCGCCAAGCCGCTCCTGCGCGAAATCGACGTGACCTTCAATCCAGACGAAGCTGCGGCATACCAGGACTATCTGGCGGGCAAGTCGGCTGTGGGCTTCGCGCCGGATACGTTGCTGGCGCGGGCGCGCGGCCACACGGGTTTCCACCAGATTCCGAAGCAGGAGATCTACTATTACGCGATGAACTGGCAGAAGGCGCCGTTCGATGATCTGGGAATGCGGCAGGCGTTCGCCGTGGCGCTGGACAAAACGGCGCTGGCGGCGCTGGCCGGGCCTGGCGGCAGTGAGCGGCCCACCAACCACATCACGCCGGAGAGCATGGCGGGCTATGACGCTGGCCTGAAGGGGCCTGACGGGACGCAGAGCCTGCGCGGGAATCTGGCCCTCGCGCGCCGGCTCGCCACGGCCTATGCCACGAAGAAAGGCTGCGGGACGGCGAGTGACTTCAGCACGTGTCCGGCGGTGACGCTCACCGTGCTGGCTGATTCCAGCCAGGTGGCGGTGGCGAACGCCGCCCGCGCGATGTGGCTGAAGGCGATACCGGGTTATCCGATTCACATCCAGGCGCTGGTCTGGGACTCGTACACCAGCGCGATTGGGGCTGGAGCGCAATTCGCGGAGTCCTACTGGACCGCGGACTATCCCGACCCGCAGGACATCATCTCGAACAACCTGGAGTGTGGCGGTGGATTCAATGACCAGAACGCCTGTGATCACTCGGCTGACCAGTTGCTGCTGACCGCCGACGCCGCCAGCGACCCTACCGCGCGCCTGGCCGGGTATCAGATGGCCGAGCAGATTCTGGTGACGCAAGTGGGCTGGGTCCCGCTCACGCAGTCAACCGACTGGTGGGAGGCGCGCGCGACGGTCCACAACTACGCGCTCTCGCCCACCGGGGTCATCTCGCCCGATGTCTGGCGGATGATCTACCTGACGCCGCGCTAGCGGGCAGCCGCGCCGCTCCAGCGGACCGCCAGGGGCTGACGCGGCGCCGGGTGAACAGCCGGGTGGACCGGCGCAAAAGAAACAGGACGGGCTGCCGACCCGTCCTGTTTGGCGTGACCCGGCTTTGGGGCTGGGCCGCGCGCGAGTTGGTCGAGGCCGCTTCGCCATGGGGACAACGAAAGCGACGTTTCGGGACCGCAGGGAGCGTCATCCTCGATTGGGTGGAGGAGTCCAGAAGCTCGCCAACTCGATTAGCTAAACGCGGCGCACAGGCATTCGTTACGGGATGTGACAGGCTCGTCAGAAAATTCGCCGCCGCGACCCGAATTAGCTGGCCTGGAGCGGCGCTGGCGAGCGTGAGGCGGGGTGGTGTTATAGGCGGGCGAGGGCTCTGGCGGAGATGAAGGGCAGGGTGAGCAGGCCAAGCACGCCGCAGATGACGAAGCCGAGCGGCAGGCCGAGCGCCTGGGCCAGCAGGCCGATCAGGATGGGGCCGAGCATGTCGCCTAGTTCCTTGAAGGAGCCCGCCGCGCCCATCGTCGCGCCGAGCTTGCCCTCCTTCGCCAGCCGGCTGATGAGCGTGTCGGTGTTGGTCCAGACGACGCCGACGCCCGCGCCCGCCAGCAGCGCCACGATGAAGAGCAGCGCGCCGGAGACGAAGGGAATGGCGATGACGCCGAGGCCGGCCAGCGCCAGTCCGGCGCGGATGGTGAGCGCGGCGCTGAGTTTGTCGGCGAGCATGCCGGCGAGCGGCTGGATGAGCAGGTAGCTGGCGGCGACCGCTGAGAGGAGGACGCTGGTATAGAGCGGCGGATAGTGGCCGGCGTGGACGCGCACGGGCAGGAAGCCGAAGAGGATGCCGACGAAGAACATGTTGACGACCGTGACGCCGTACCAGGGCAGCAGTCGCGGCTCCCGGAAGACGGCCAGGAAGCTCTTCAGCGAGAAGTCGTCGTCATCGTCCTCCAGCTTGCCTGTATCGCGCTCGGGCCGGGGCAGGAAGGCCGCCAGCCCCAGGGCGATGACGCCGATCAGGGCGCAGGCGAGGAAGAGCGCGCTGAAGTGGCTGGAGACGAGGATCGCGCCGCCCACCAGCGGGCTGACGACGTAGCCCGCGCCCTTGAGCGCGTTGTAGACACCGTAAGCGCGGCCGCGGCGCTCGTCATAGTAGACGCCGATGAGGGCCAGGGAGACGGCGGAGAGCGCGGCGGCGCCGACGCCCTGCAGGAAGCGGATGACGATCAGCAGGCGGGGGTCCACGACGAGGTAGGCGGCCGAGGCGGCGGTGAAGAGGGCGATGCCGAGCAGCATCGTGCGCTTCATGCCCTGGCGGTCGGCGATGGCGCCGAAGATAGGCTTGGCGATGATCTCGGCGAAGTCGTAGGCGGCGATCAGGACGCCGATCAAGGCGACGCCGATGCCGACCTGGTCGGCATAGACCGGCAGGTTGACGGCGACGATGTGCGCCCCAAACGAGGTCACGAAGCCGACGAACCCCAACACGCCCGCGATGAGCAGTGAACGCCGCATTGCCGCTTCCCTATGCGCTCTATTGTTGGCTAGCGCCCATGCTTCCGCTTCCGCATGGGGCGGCTGAGCCGTATTTCTTCCCTGACAGTGTGCGCACAGACCTGTCACATGCGCATCACCGGGCGACGATGGCGGCGGCTGCGCAGCCCGGTTGCGTCACGGCGCGCTATACCGGATAATGCGACCACGGCGGACGCCTGGCTGGGCAGGCAGGGCGATCATCTGAAAGGGGCGGCGCGGATGCTGGCGAAGACGCGGAGTTGCGCGGTAGTCGGGCTGAAGGGCGCGCTGGTCGAGGTGGAGGTGGATATCGCCCACGGGCTGCCGTCCTTCGCCATCGTCGGGTTGCCGGACGCGGCGGTCAACGAGGCCAAGGAGCGCGTGCGGGCGGCGATCAAGAACAGCGGCGCGATCTTCCCGCTCAAGCGCATCATCGTCAACCTCGCCCCCGCCGACCTGCGCAAGGCTGGCCCGGCCTACGACCTGCCCATCGCTGTTGGCATCCTGCTGGCCACCGAGCAGATCGCGCCCTTCAGCGCGACGGGGCCGGTAGCCGAGGTGGAGGGCGCGCTCTTCCTGGGCGAGCTGAGCCTGGATGGCGGGCTGCGGCATACGCACGGCTTCTGCCGATGGTGGCGCACAGGCGCGCTAGCGTAGGCGCTAGCGGCGGCAAAGAGAGGCCGTATGGGGCGATTGTGTTCGGTTTGCCACCATCCCCAGCGGGACGCGATTGACCTGGAGCTTGCGCGCCACGAAGACGGGTACCGGGCGATAGCGGCCCGCTGGGCAGTTGCCGAGTCCAGCCTGAAGCGCCATGAGCGCGCCCACTTGAAGACCAGTTGGCAAAGGATAAAAGGCATGCACAACGTGTTAGCCGCCGACAACCTGCTCCATGCGCTGGCCGACCTGGACCAGACGACCCGCGAGATACTAGACGACGCCTGCGCCCATATTCCGCTGACAGGGCATGCGGCAGAGCCTCCTTGCGCCACCGCATGCCTGAACGAACCGAACCGTCCACAGGCGCATCATGCTGTTAGGCTGGCATATGCCCCGGCTAGGTGGACGACCCAGCCCGCCGAAATCGGTACATGCCGATGGCAGTGCCGATGGCCGCCATCACGACTGCTGGCAGCACAACGGCCAGAGCAAACTCTACTGTCAAGAACGACATCGGCCCGGCGACAAACCAGTACCACATGACCGCGGACGCGGCTACGTACACCACGGCTGTCGCGATACCTCCCCACCATGAACGCAACAGCCATCCGGCTATCAGGCACGTCACAGCAGGTACGAGAGCCGACAGGACGACAATCGGGGGAGCGCCCCAAGCCATGCCCCACCCGAAGATAAACCAGGTGAGGCTACCGAGAACGACCAAGCCGAGACTGAGCGCCCAGCGCCTACCCGATGGCGTCTGCCGCCGTCGTGTTCGTGTCGTGTTGCGTGGCGGCGCAGGTGGTGTGGCCAACAGCGGCTCCTCCCGTCTGGGCTCTTCTCTCGCGCCAGGTGGAGGAGGTGTTGGCAGCTCGGCCTGTTCAATCGGCGGCTGTTCGTCAACGTTTGCCTGAACCTCGGGAATCATGATAGTACCTCACTCTCGCTCGCTCGCACTGTCACGGTGCGGAACCAGAACCTCCAGTCTCAACATCGCCATCCTCTGGCAGTTCCAACCTATCCCCTGCCAATAACGAGGCGGTCACGCAGAGGACAGTGGCGGTCACGGTGTCCTCACACAAGACGCGCATAAAGGGCAATCCGCCCATCGCGGTCTGCTTCATCAAGACAGTCACCCAGCGTTTCTTCGCCCACTAGTTTGCTATAGAGGAGCGGAATCGTATCGTCGTGCCCGACGATGGAACTCGCCGTTAAACACCTGACGCCCGACCGCCTGCTGGAGAGTTGCAAAGCGGCCACCGTCGCGGTCATGGATGTCAACCGCATGCACCAAGGCTATGAGGACAACGCCTTACGTACTGACGAGTAGATGCCGCTTGCACCCCGCCAGCCGCTACAGCATGGCAAGCCCTTGTCCGAGGCGTCGGTATCCAGATCGAACTGGAGCGCGATGCGCTGGACTCCGCATGGCGCGTATGCTACCATGGCCACGCGTGACACGGGTTCTGAGTCGGCCATTGCACATGATGACTCGTCCAACGCCCTTAAATTGAGGGTTTGGAGCGTATCGCTCACAGTCGCCGACGCCAATTCGATATGACCCTCTCGAGAGCGTCGGTCGCCAGGTGTGGGCCGAGGTCGAAGGGGCGTGAAGCGGAGGGGCGCACGTGGAGCATCTTGCGACAGCCGTCATTAACACGCTGAATGGTGTCCCTGTGGCGCTGGTCTATCTGGTCGCGGCGGTGTGGGTGGGCATCGAATGTGTCGGGATCGGGCTGCCGGTTGAGCCAGTCATGCTATTTCTGGGGTCGCTGGCGGCGGCGGATAATCACGGCAAGGTCAATGCCGGGCTGGCGATCACCATCTGCGCGCTCGGGTGCCTGCTCTTCGGCTACATCTCCTACGCGTTGGGACGGCGCTACGGCAGCAAGGCGATCGAACGCTACGGGCGCTTCATCGGGCTAAAGCCCACCCGCGCCGACCACATGGAGCTGTGGCTGCGCCATCACGGGCTGCTCGGTGTGACGGCCATTCGGGTGACACCGCTGGTGCGCTCGCTGAGCTCGTTCGTCTCCGGCGTGGCGGACATCTCCGTGCCGACGTTCTCGCTTGGGACACTGCTTGGGTCCGCGATCTACTGTGGTGTGTGGATCGTCATCGGCGATCTGCTGGGCACAAACTACCAGACAGCTTTTGGCTATCTCGACCGCGTGGGGCCCACAGGCATTGCTCTCGTCGTAACGATCGTGGTCGTCGTGATTGCTTTGCACTGGCTCGCGGGTCGCCTGGCGTTTCTCCACCTGGCGCGACACTTTCATGTGTTGCACCGCAAGGAGCACGCCCAGGCCACCGCGGATAGCGCGGATGTGTGAAAGCCAGCCTGCCGCATGAGCGGCATGTTGAGCCGATGAGCTGGATGTGTTGGCGGCATGCGGCTGAACGGTGATGAGTTCGCCGATCTCCGCCATGCTCCAGGTTACCGCTCGGGTGGCGCCGCCGCAGCGTCACAAGAAAGAGGCGCTCGCGGTTGTAGGTGTCCGGGCGCGCGACGGCATCAGTCAGGGACAGGGACGCCGGCGAGCGTGTCTCCTGTTTGATGAGCGTCTCGCCCGTAGTGGGGCCGGCCAGCGCGTCTGCCTGCTGTACCTGGGCGGTCAAGGAATCGCTGCAGCAAGTGTCGTCAGCAGCGACTGCATGCGGGCCCCTACCAAGCGAACTAGGTATCGCTTCTACGTGATGGAAGCGCCTTTTGATTTATTACATTCCTCGCAGAGCAGTTGAAGGTTCCTTGCGGTGTTGCCCCCGCCCATCGAGACGGGGATGATGTGGTCGAATTCCAGATTCACGCCCGAGCCACACTTCACGCATCGCCCTCTGTCGCGCTGCCACACAAACATCTTCACGTCGTCTGGAATCGGACGACGAACGTGTTCAGCGTCTTGCGACCTGTCGATTTGAGCGGCCGCCAACGCCTTGTCTATTCGTCGCCTCCGCTTCTTCTCCCGATCCAAGATCAGCGCCTCGACCTCTGGCGCGGTGAGTCCCTCATCCTCCCAGTACACTTCATTCCGATACAACCACCAGCACCGCCCTGAGGTACCCGATTTCCATACCGACGCTGGGCTTGTCAGCTGTTGTTCTCGAAGCGCCTGGATCTCGGCCAGAGTAAATTCCTTCCCCATCTCTCCACGTACCTGAAAGCGGTACTTCTTCGAAAAGAAGCCAACCTGAAAGAATCGGGCTGTTGTGTCGTGTTTGAGCATGTGAAGTGTCCATGTCTAAAGAACTTGTGAAGTAGCGGCTCGGCTAGTGCGCGGCGCCATGACGATACAGTGCAGTGATCTACCTTGGCGTCGTCCGTTCCCTCATGGGAGTGGCAGATTCTTGAGACGCGCCAACAGCCGCTCGGCTTCTGAACCCGGCACACTCGTTACGGCGCGCGCCTCCTCCAAAAATCGGCGAATCGCCGCCACCACCCATTCCTGAAGTGGATCTGGACCTCGCGCAATCGCCGCCTTGACTTGTTCACTTAGCATCTCATGCAGTGTTCCTAATACGTCGTGCCGCCGCTCCAGGTCCTCCAATGTTCGGCGCACAGCCACCAGGTGCGAATCATCGGTGTAGGCACTGATCCCCGGAAACGTGGTGTCTGGCGGCAGCGTTTTCACGCGCTCAATTTCTTCTTGAATCTGCCTAAGCTCACGGATATCCGGGTTCCGCGTCAATGACACGCCAAGCCAGCCCGTATATGTCCCTATGAACTGGGCAAGCGGCATGTCCTCGAAGCCGGTTGAACCAACTGGTGATCCAAATAGCGACGCAGCTAGTGGGTCTGATGCCGGTCTGGGAAATGTGTCTTGGTATAGCCCCTGGTATACGCGCTGCGTGATAACAAGCGCCACTTCCATGCGTCGTCGTTTGGCCTTGAGGTCTTGTTGAAGTTCAGCCACTCTCCGCTCAACATTCGTTGGCTGGCTCTTCAGCTGCGATTCGTAAACGGCGGTAGCTTCGTCAAGACGCGCTCTCGCGTCATTTATTTGCGTTTGAGAAGGCATGCGCTCAGTAACCAATGTGACGATCTTCTCTACTTCAGTCAGGAGCGCCTCGCGGCTGACCTTGGCGCCTGCTGTAGCTGCGGACGACGCTGGCCTATGCTGCCCGTGAGGCGATCGCTGGAGGCGCGAGCGGGCGTTCAACTGATGAATGCGGGCGATCTGTTCTTCACGCAGTGGTGTATAGCCGTCGCACGTGGGACCGCACTCGTCATGTGGAATCACATCGCGCTTGTAGTACAAGCATTTATGCTGGTCGAGGTCGTTGAAGGTGAGATCGTAGTCTGGATCAAAATAATCGCGATCACGTAGGTGGTCGCACCGCACGAACCCTGACATGACACACCTCTCATCCCCACCGTTCGGGCGCAGTAGCTCAGGCGCTCTGTAGCATGATTCCTCTCAGTGAATTGTATCCTAAAGTGATACGGTACAACACCGGAGCGTCCTTCGTCAGGTAGACATCAGCAGGCGACCCTCTGTGTACGGATACCGAGGTTTCTGATGATACCGGATGGACGCCAGCGAAACACGGCAACATGAGAGAAGAACTTGGCTATCTATAGCCATCGCCGCTAAAGGTGGGGAAGCCCAAGAAACCGCGCGTGATGGTTCCGGGAAGTTGGCACGGTCCCCCCTGCGCAGCTGCTTGCTCTGCTGACGGGTCAACCGTCACGATGGGGGCCCCTGCGGCGTTGACGGTGTCGAGCGGGCGCTTGCACATGTTGCGGTTAGCCGAGATGAGGCTACTTGGACCTCAGCGCGCATGCGCCCGCTCCAGGATGCCATAGCATAGACAATACCTAGTATTACTACTCGCACGGGTGCCCGTGCGGTTATCACGGCGACCCAACGCGCGCCTGCTCCTGCGCGCCCAGCGCCATCGCCCGCTATCAGAAGCGCATCTCCGGCCCACTGCTCGACCGCATTGATATCCACGTCGAGGTCCCGCGGGTGGAGTACGAGAAGCTGACGGGCCGCGGCGAGGCAGAGTCCTCAGCGGTGGCGCGCTCGCGCGTGCTGGCGGCGCGCGAGCTCCAGACGCGGCGCTTCGCCGGCTCCGAGCGCCTGCGGGTGAACGCCGACATGGGTCCGGCGGAGGTGCGGCGCTACTGCGACGTGGACTCCGCCGCGCAGCCACTGCTCAAGGCGGCCGCGCAGCGGCTGCAGCTTTCCGCCCGCGCCTTCCACCGGGTTCTCAAGCTGGCGCGCACGATCGCCGACCTGGCGGCCGCCGAGGTGATCGCCGCCCCCCACATCGCCGAGGCGCTGCAGTACCGGCCACGGGTGGATGTGGGGTAATACTGAAGTTGCGAAGGTGTTGTTGTGGGTCAGAGAGCGGAAGATGAGTGAGGATGGCTAGGTATGCCCTTGGTATTTACAATCAACGAGTCAACCGCGTCAGGTCATAGGTACGATGACCGTTTGGGGTCATCGTATGAGTATCCGACGATGTATCGAAACATCATCAAGCAGGGTGAGCGGTTCGTCTATTATCGTGGCAGTCGAGGCAAATCGGGTGAGCGAGTGCAGCCTGTGTATCTCGGCACAGGTGTAGTGGGTGCGATTCGTCAGAGCCAGCACGTTTCTGATTGCCTCGTGTGCGATGTCGTTGATTTCCATCTCTTTCCGACTCCTGTAGCGTTTAGGTCCGCTGACGGAGACACTCTGGAGCCGGGCGGAGCGGTTGGTGGACGATACTATCAAAAAGGCGTGCGAACCATCAGTGAGGATGATTATGCGCACATCGTCAGTGAGGCGGCTGCGCTAGCTGTTGCGCCAGTGATGGCATCGCCTGAATATGATCTCAATATCCGGGCAACTGGCCAGATACGCGAAGGCGCGCCCGATACGCTGAGTCAGCGGACACGCTACTCCATGCGGATTGAGTGGTCCAACACCGACCACGCATTCATTGTCAGCGTGCCCGAACTGCCCGGTTGTGCGACGCACGGCGCGACCTACGAGGAAGCGGTGGTTCGTGGACAAGAGGCGATCGAGAGCTGGCTCACGGCGAACCGCGCATGGGGCAAGCCTATTCCAGATCCGCGAACGCTTGGTTAGCCGTCTTTGAACGCTGAAAGACAGGGCGTGTATGCGCGATGTTCAGCCGCCGATCACGAATGATGAGGAACTTGCCGGATACCGCATGGGTCTGGAGCGCTTCAACGAGATTGTCGCGGAGCGTGAGGCGGTGCTCTTCGCCAGTCGCGATGACCCGGGGCGGATCGAGGACGCGCGGCAGGAACTCTATCGTGTCTATCGCAAGCGCCAGGGTATCATTGACGCCATTGCCACCTATGAGCGCCAGCGGCGTGCCCTGCAGGGCGCGTAGCAGGCGTCATCTTCGCACGCATTCCACCGCATCCTCAAGCTGGCGCGCGACGGCATCATCGCCGCGCTGCGCCTCGCCAAGACTAGCATGAGGGTGATACACGACACGCGCGTAGTTTTCACGCACGACGCTGCGTGGTACAGTCAGCGGCATCCTCCTCTCGCCACGGTGTGAAGCCATCTCCTTTTCCGGTGTCATTGCGTTGCCGAATTTAGCTTGCGCGCCACCGCGGGACCCGCCCAGGGAACTTGTCATCGCCCAGCCGGTGACAGACATCGTTCAGCCGCTCATAGGCTCCCTGCCATTCCAGATCAGCCAGCGTTTCCTTCAAGGGCACATTTTCGCGCAGCGTCGCCAGCGTGCGGAACAGCAGCGCCTCAGCCCTGTGCTGCGTCAAGCTCTCGGCCAGCCGGGCCGCGCGGCTGGCCGAGATGGCCGAGAGCCCCCAGGTCTGCGGATCGGCGGGGATCGCCTCAAGGCGCTCGTAGTGCGCCAGCACGGCCGCCGCGGATTTAGCGCCCCAGCCGGGGATGCCGGGGAAGCCGTCGGCCGCATCGCCCACCAGCCCCAGCCAGTCGGGGATCGACTGCGGGCGCACGCCAAATTTCTCCACCACGCCCGCTTCGTCGAGAATCAGATTGCGGCGGCGGTCCCAGCCCACGATGCGGTTGCCGGAGACCAACTGGGCCAGATCCTTATCCGGCGAGCAGATCACGATCTGTTCGACCGCAGCGTCGCGCTTGAAACGGGCGGTCGCACTGGCCAGGGCATCGTCGGCCTCGAACTCCACCATCGGCCAGACGACCAGCCCCAGCGCGGAAACGGCCTCTTCGGCCAGCGAGAACTGGGCTAGCAGATTGGCGTCAACGCCCGCGCCAGTCTTGTAGCCAGGGTACAGGCCGTTCCGGAAGGACTCGATCACATGATCGAACGCGCAGGCCACATGGGTGACGCCCGGCGTGGTCACCAGCATCAGCAGGCTGCGTGTGAGGCCCAGCGTTGCGCCGACCTCGCGTCCATCCGGCGCCGTGCGTGGCGGCGCGCCGAAGTGGCTGCGAAACAGCTCATACGTCCCATCCACCAGATAGAGCTTCATCGTGTCTCCGTCCTTTCGGAAGCGTGCCCCACGGATATTCTCCCACAGGAAGCGGAAGGCGGATGTACGACAACCCTCTGGCGACAACTAGCCAGGAGGTTCAGCATGACAGATGAACTGACTGCGCGGGAGCGCGAGGTCGTGAGGTACGCGCTGTTCGGCTGCCTATATGACCGAATTGCTGGTGGGTTGGGCGTCATGCCATGTACGGTGAAATACCACGTCCATACTAGTCGCAGGAAGCGGGTACGCATTCGCGGCGCGAGATGAGCGCGTATGCCTAATAGCTTGGTATTCCTCCGGAGTAGGGTATGTTCAGCGAAACAGCAAAATCTTATACTAGGCGAGCGGCTTCGGACTCGTCTACTGCATCTGGCTTTAAGCCCTGTCGCTTGATACGCAACTTTTGCACTTCTGCTTAAGGATGTGCCCGCTTCAGGACGCAGGTGGCGCAAGCTGTGATGTGATACCTGGTATTGCTCCTCGCAAGGGCGCCGGCGCATCGCGGGCAAACGGGTCAGAAATGGCATTCCACCGCGCGCTCAAGCTGGCGCGCACGATCGCCGAGCTGGCGGGCGCTGAGGTGATCGCAGCGCCGCATATCGCCGAGGCGCTGCGATATCGGCCGCGGGTGGATGTGCGGGTGAGGCGCGGGGAGAATTACTGGGTGACCAAGCTGTAACCGACGAAGCCTAGAAGTCATCTCATAAACCCATGATATGCTGCGTCCCACAGGAGGATGCAGCGATGGATCTGACGGACGACCAGTGGGCGGTGTTGGAACCGCTGATCGGTGAGTTGCCCCGGCGCGCCGACGGACGCGGACGCCCCTG
>DASVZK010000050.1:0-32730 GCA_036391685.1 Ktedonobacterales bacterium | reverse complement strand
CGGCCGGCAGCGGCGTCTCAGCAAAGACTACGAGCGGCTGGCAGGCAGCGCCGAAGCCTTCATCTACCTCGTCGGCATCCGTCTCCTGCTCGCTCGCTTGACACAACGCTAGACAGGAGGCCTTCTCGAACACTTTCTGAGTAAGTGTTTGAGAAGGGGAAGCGCGCAGGAGTCGCCCGAAGATGCCGTTTTCCGAAACGTGGGTTGCACGCAGCTTTCGGAGGGCATCTTCGGCCTGGCAATTCCAGTCTACCCCAGTGATCTGACCGAGGCCGAGTGGGCGGTGCTGGCGCCCCTGATCCCAGCCAGCAAGCCCTGAGGGCGTCCGCGAAGGTCGGACATGCGCCGGATCACCAATAGCGTCTTTTATGTGCTGCGCACCGGCTGCGCTTGGCGTTACCTGCCGCGCGAGTACAGCGCGTGGCAGACGGTCTACTATTACTTCAGTCGCTGGCGCAGGGAGGGTATCTGGGAGCCGATGCACATGCATCTGCGCGCGTTGGCGCGGCTCCATGCTGGGCGCGATCCCTGTCCCAGCGCGGCCATTATTGACAGACAGTCGGTCAACACTGTGATGGGTGGAATGTGCGGCTACGACGGGAGCAAGAAGTTGGTCGGTCGCAAACGGCATATCCTCGTGGATACCCAAGAGCATCTATCAAAACGGTCAACGGTTGAGCGCTTGCCAGCAGGTGAGCGCGCAGCCCAAGGTCAGGAACGCCCGATGACTGGACGCCTGCCGCTCGTAGCGCACCGTCAAGCGCCGGTAGCGGTTGAGCCAGGCCAGCGTGCGCTCGACCACCCAGCGATGTCGCCCCAAGCGCTCGCTGGACTCGACGCCGCGCCGGGCGATGCGCGGCGTGATGCCGCGTTGGCGGCAGGCCAGGCGGCAGAGGGCGTAGTCATAGCCCTTGTCGGCGTGCAGCTGCTGCGGCCACCGGCGCGGTCGGCCGCGCTTGCCACGCACCGGCGCGATGGCCTCCAGCGTCGCCACCAGCATCTGACAGTCGTTGACATTGGCCGCCGAGAGCGTCACCGCGAGCGGGATCCCCTTGCGCTCGACGACCAGATGGCGCTTGCTGCCCGGTTTGCCGCGATCCGTTGGATTCGGCCCGGTCGCTTCGCCCCCTTGGTGGCCGCCACGCGCGCTGAGTCTAGCGACGCGCGCGACCAGTCGACTTGGTCGGCTTCCTGCAGGCGGCGGAGCAGTTCCTGGTGCAGCCGCCCCCAGACGCCCGCCCGCTGCCAGTCGCGCAGGCGACGCCAGCAGGTCATGCCGCTGCCGCTACCCAACTCTTGGGGCAGCATCTCCCAGGGAATGCCGCTTTTGAGCACGAAAATGATGCCCGTGAGCGCCGCCCGATCACGCACCCGCGGTCGGCCACCTTTCGGTTTGGATAGCTCTGGTGGTAGCAGCGGCGCGACCACTGCCCACAGTTCATCGCTGACCAGGAGTTTGCTCATGCCTCCAGTCTATCACCGGTCTTGTTAGACACTCTAAGGCGATTTGGATTGAGCCATCAACGATAGACAGATGCGCAGGAACGCCAGCGAGGCATGCCTCATCAACAGGCATGGCGCCGGACATCTCGGTTGTCACGAGCGCCGAGAGAGGCGCTCACTGGCATTTTCCTGCTGTCATGTCTCTTCTGGACTGAGCGCTAGGCGATCTGGCCGGCGTTGAGCATGCCGCGCAGGCGCCAGGCGAGCACGAGCAGGAGGGCGCCGAAGATGATGGCGTAGAAGCCGATCAGATACAGCAGGCCAAGCGCGCCAGCCGCGGGGAAGATGATCAGGACCAGGCCGAACAGCACGGACAAGACACCGCTCACGATCAGCAGCCACTCGTTAGTGAGAACGTGGCGTAGCTCGATGGCCTCGAAAATCTCGCCGGCGCCGGTAATGATCGCCCAGGCGGCGATGAACGCCAGCAACACCAGCGCCGTCACCCCTGGCCAGCGGAAGGTCAGGATACCGAACAGCACGCCAGCGACCCCTTCGATCAGCAGCCAGACCCAATGGCGCAGGTTCTCGCGCCCACGGATAGCGACATAGATGGCGATCACGCCATCAATCAGCGCGTAGGCGCCGAAGAACGAGACGAGCACGATCAGGGAAATGTTCGGCACGACGAGGGTGAGAATACCGAAGATCAGGGCCGCCAGTCCGCGCAGCCCTACAGCCCACCAGTGTTTCGCCAGCAGCGTCGCCATGCGCATCGCTCCTCTTCATCGACATGACAGACGTGCGCCACAACTGGCTCACGCATTACATAACAAGTGTACACAATGCCATCTCGACGCTGGGGGCAGCCGGCGCGGCTCAGGCGGATGGAGCGGCCTGCGCCGCAGCCTGGCCCTCGCCGTAGAGGTGGCAATGGGTCCAGCGGCCGCCGCCCAGATCGGTGCGGCCGGGGAAGCGCTGGCGGCACACGTCCATCGCGTGCGGGCAGCGCGGGTGGAAGCGGCAGCCCGTGGGCGGGTGAATCAGGCTGGGGATTTCGCCGCGCGCCGGCAGCGCCGCCAGGGAGCCCGCGCGCTCGGGGTCGGGCGCGGCGGCGATCAACAGTTGGGTGTAGGGGTGCTTCGGCTGCTCGATCACCGCGTCGCTCGGCCCGCCCTCCACCGTCTGCCCGGCGTACATCACCAGCGTCTCATCGGCGAAATAGCGTGCGCTGGCGATGTCATGCGTGATGTAGAGCGTCGCCAGCCGGTCCTCATCTTTGAGCCGCAGCAGCAGGTTGAGGATGTCCAGCCGGATCGAGACATCGAGCATCGAGACAGGCTCATCGGCCAGCAGCACACGCGGCCGCACCGCGAGCGCCCGGGCGATGGCGACGCGCTGGCGCTGGCCGCCGCTCAATTGGTGCGGGAACTTCAGCAGGAACTGGTCGGCGGGCGTCAGGCTGACGCGGGCGAGCAGCGCCAGCGCCTGCTCCGTCGCCTGGGCGGCGCTCGCCGCGTGGCCAAAGACGCGCAGCGGCCGCTCCAGATGATAGCGGACGTCGTGGGCCGGATTGAGCGAGGCGAAGGGGTCCTGGAAGACCATCTGCACGTTGCGGCGGTAGGCGCGTAGCGCCCTCCTACCCGACGGCGCCGGGCGACCCTCATAGAGGATCTCGCCCGCGGTCGGCTCGTAGAGCCGCGCCAGCATGCGCGCCACCGTCGTCTTGCCGCTGCCGCTCTCGCCGACCAGCGCGACTGCCCTGCCCGTCGTCAGCGCTAGCGATATCTCCTCGACGGCGTGCGCGACCGGCTGCGGGCCGAACGGATTCCAGCCGCGCAGCGGGAAGCGCTTGACCAGTCGCCGCGCCTCCAGTGTGGGGACGGCCGCGGCCGCCGGGGCGGGGTTCGGCGCGTCAGACTGAACGAGGCTCACGACGCGCTCCTTTCGGCGGCCGCCTCATACGCGGCGGCGATGGTCGCGGTATCCGGCTCGCCCGGGCTAAGCGCGGGATCGTACAGGTGGCAGGCGACCTCGACACCGGGCGCGCCATCCGCCGCGCGCAGCGGTGGCACTAGCTCCCGGCAGGCCGCAAAGGCCAGCGGGCAGCGTGGATGGAAGGCGCAGCCCGGCGGCGCGTCGCGCAGGTCGGGCGGTGAGCCGGGGATGCCCAGCGCGCGGCGGCGCGGGCCGCGCAGCGCCGGGAAGGCGTGGATGAGGCCGTGGCTGTACGGGTGGCGCGGGCGCGCATAGAGCGCGCGGCTCGGCCCGCGCTCGATGATCCGCCCGGCGTACATGATCGCCACGCGGTCGGCAAGCTCCAGCAGCAGCGAGAGGTCGTGGGTGATGAACATCACCGAGAAGCCCAGCGCGTCGCGCAGGCGCAGGATCTCCGAGAGGATTTCGCGCTGCACGACCACATCCAGCGCGGTCGTCGGCTCATCCATGATGACCACCGCTGGCTCCAGCGCCAGGGCGATGGCGATACTCGCGCGCTGGCGCATGCCGCCGCTCAGTTCATGCGGATAGGCGGCCAGGCGGTCGGCGGCGATGCCCACCTGGCGCAGCAGCGCGACGGCGCGCGCCGAGCGCTCCGTCTTTCCCATCGCCGGGCGGTGAGCGCGCAAGGTGTCTTCGATCTGCGCGCCGAGCGTCATCACCGGATTGAGCGCGTTCATCGCGCTCTGGAAGACAATCGCCAGCTCGCTCCAGCGAAATTCACGCAACTGCTCCGGCGAGAGCGCCAGAACATCCACTGGCGCGGAGCCGCCCGCGCGATGGAACAGGACCTCGCCTTGCGTCACTGTCGCCAGGGGGCTGAGCAGGCGCGTCAGCGCGTAGGCCAGCGTGGACTTGCCGCAGCCGCTCTCGCCCGCCAGCCCCAGTATCTCGCCGCGCCGCAGCGTGAAGCTGACGTCCGTGACGGCGCGGACCTCCGGCCCCTCGTCGGTGGCGTAGGTGATGGAGAGGTTCTTGACCTCCAGCACAGGCGCGTCGCTCCGTGTCCCGCTCATACCGCGACCGCCTTCCCGCGTTTCGCCTGACGCTTCGCCAGCCGCAGCCGCGGGTCGGCGACCTCATCGATGCCGAAGTTCAGCAGCGCCAGCCCGGCGCCCAGCAGCGCGATGCACAACCCAGGCGGCGCGAACCACCACCAGGACCCGGTCAGCAGCGCGCCGCTGTTGTAGGCCTGGTTGAGCATGATGCCCCAGCTAATCGTGTTGGTATCGCCAAAGCCCAGGAACTCCAGCCCGGCGACCGCCAGCAACACCTGAATGGTCGTTGTCACGAAGTTCGCGGCGACAATCGAGATCTCATTGGGGAAGATCTCGGAGAAGATGATGCGCCAGGTGTACTCGCCGCTGGCGCGCGCCGCGGTGACGAACTCGCGCGCGCGCATCGAGAGCGTCTGCGCCCGCAGCACGCGCGCGCCCCACGGCCAGTTGGTCAGCGCGACAACAATGGCGATGGTCAGCGTCGCGCGATTGAAATACTGCACGGCGATGATCGCCAGCGGCAGCGACGGGATGACCAGGAAGACGTTGGTGACCAGCGAGAGCGCGTCATCTACCGCGCCGCCCATGTAGCCGCCGACCAGCCCGACGGTGATCGAGATGACGCAGACCAGCGCGCCCGTCAGGAACGCCCAGAAGACCGACGAGCGCGCCCCGTCCACCAGTTGCGCGAAGACATCCTGCCCGCCCTGGTTGGTGCCCAGCCAGTGCGCGGAGGAAGGCGGCGCGTTGAGGTTGAGCGTGTAGGCCAGCGGGTTCTGGTGAATGAGGAGCGGGCCAGCGAGCGCCACCAGCGCGAAGAAGCCGACCACGGCGCTGCCCGCGGCCACCTTGCGATTGAGCGTGGTCGCGGGCAGCGCCGCCCGTAGCGCGCCACGCCCAGAGCCGGGCCGCCGCGCGGGTGTGGCGGATGCGGCGGGCGACGGAGAAGCCAGGGGAGTCTCGCTCATGGCTAGGCGCTCCTTTCCTGGCGGGTGCGTGGGTCGAGGACGGTATAGAGCAGGTCCACGATCAGGTTCATGGCGACGGTGGCGACGATCACCAGCAGCAGCACGCCGTCGGCGAGGGCGTAGTCCTGGCTGATGATGCCCTGGTAGAGCGCGTAGCCGATGCCGGGGTACGAAAAGACAATCTCCACCAGCAGTTGCCCGCCGACCACGCTGCCGATGGCGATGGCGAAACCCGTCACGCTCGGCAGGACGGCGTTGCGCGCGGCATAGGCGAAGATCAAGCGCCGCGCCCGCAGCCCCTTGGCCCGCGCCATCGTGATGTAGTCTTCCGAGAGCGTGGTGATCATCGAGTTGCGCATCGTCAGCATCCAGCCCGCGACCGTCGAAATGACGATGGTGAAGGCCGGCAGGATAGCGTGCTGGGCGGCGCTGAGGATGAAGTCGAGGTTCCAGCCCGGCGTCAGCGCGAGGTCGAAGCCGTCGGAGAAGGGCAGCCAGCCCAGCTTGAAGCCAATGAAATAGACGATCAGCAGCGCCAGCCAGGGGTAGAGAATCGAGTAGAGGAAAGTCATCACCGCCGAGAGCGTCGTATCCAGCGCCGTGCCGCGCTTCCAGGCCATGAAGACGCCGATCAGGGTGCCGGCGACGCAGCTGATGAGCACCGAGACCGAGAGCAGCGTCAGCGTCCAGGGGATGTCCTGGCCGATGACCTGCGCGACGGTGGCCGGATAGGCGCTGGTCGAGATGCCCAGGTTACCATGCAGCAGGTTGTTCAGGTATTTCAGGTATTGCAGCCAGAGCGGGTCGGTGGTGTCGAGGCCGAACTCACTCTCCAGCGCCGCCAGCAGCGCGGGGTTGACGTAGCCGTGCTGCGAGAGGCGGAAGAAGAGCGCCTTGGCCGGGTCGCCGGGCGCCAGCCGCGGCAGGAAGAAGTTGATGGTCACGGCGGCCCAGACCGCGAGCAGGTAGACGCCAATCCGGCGAAGCAGGCGGCGCATCGGCGTTCTCCTTATTCGCGCACCAGGCTACCCAGCCCCCGCGTCCGGCGGGGCGCGGGCAAGGCAATTCTAACATGGCGGTCGTGCGCCGCTGGCGTCACAGAGGAGATGACCGGCAAGGCCATCTCCTCCGCGGCGCGCTCCAGTGGATGGAGAGCTAGTGGGCGGGCGCCAGATGCAGGATGACCTGCTCGTTATCGCCTGCCGCCAGCTGATAGGACGAGCCGATGGCGTAGGGGTCCTGCGGCGTCGGCCAGCCACTCCAGTTGGTCGTGGTGTACTCGAAGAACTGCACGGCGTCCAGCACCGGGATGACAGGCAGGTTCTTGGCCATGATGTCCGTCAGGCCCTGGATCGCCTGCTTTTGCGCCGTCGGGTCGGATGACGACGCGTACTGCTTCAGCAGGGCGTCGGTAGCGGAATCGCTCCAGCCCTCCCAATTGGTCGCGTTCGCGCCGCTGATGTGCGTGCTGTCGAGCAGCGGCTCCAGGTAGTAGTACGGGGTGGGGCCGAAGAAGCCGCCGGTCATGATCAGATCGAAGTTGTGCGAGGCGCGATCGGTGCGCCAGTCGTCGTCGGAGACCTTGTTCAGCTGCAGGTCAATGCCCGCGGCCTTGAGGCTCTGCTGCGCGATCTGGAGGTCGGCCACGTAGTCCGAGAAGTCGCCCGGAACAGTGACCTTGAAGGAGAGCTTGTGGCCCTGCGCGTCAGCGTAGATGCCGTCCGAGCCCTTCTTGAAGCCGTTCTGCTCAAGCAGCGCGTCGGCGCCGCTGGGGTTGGCCGGGCCGAAGGAGGGCAACGTCCCATTGTATTGGGCGCTGAGGTAGGCCTCCTGGCCAGGCATCAGGCCGGTCGGGCTGGCCGGCGGCTCGAAGCCTGCCTCACCGGAGACCGACATCTCATGCCGGTCGAGCGCCATGCTGATCGCCTGGCGGACCGCCAGCTGGCCGAGGAGCGGGTTCTTGAGGTTTGGTACCAGCTGCGCCGGGACGACCGGGACGGGGTACGAGAAGTTGTGCGTCGAATCCTTGGAGACGAAGGCGTTGACCGCCGGATCGAAGATCGCGGTCCAGTCGGCCTGCCCAGCCTCCATCTTCTCCAGCGCCACATCGTTCGAGCTGACGACCGGGTAGTCGAGTTCGTCCACCTTCACCATGCTCGCCTGCCAGTAGCCCGGGTTCTTGACGTAGCTGATGATCTGCGGCGAGAAGCTCTTGAGCTTCATCGGTCCGGTGCCTACCGGGCTGGCGTTGACGAACTTGGTCGGGTCGCCCGCGCTGGACCAGATGTGCTGCGGGACGATGTACACACCCTCGATGAAGGGCAGATCGGTCGGGTACGCGCTCTGGAAAGTGAAGACGACGGTGTTGTCGCCGCTGGCCGCGACGCTGGCGAGGTGCTGCCAGAGTCCGTTGCCGTCAGCGGTCGGGTAGGTCTTGAGCATGTTGAAGGTAAACGCGACGTCGGCGGCTGAGAACGCATGCCCATCAGACCATTTCACGCCCGGCCGCGTCTGGAAGGTCAGCGTGGTATTGTTGTTCGACCAGGCGTAGCTGGTCCCCAGCATCGGGGTCTCCTTACCGGAGACGCCATTGACGTACTCGAGGTTCTCGTAGACCAGGCCATCCACGCCGCAGTTCACGTTCGGGCTGAATGGACTCATATTCTCCGTATAGGAGCCGCCCACGGAGCAGATCGCGGTCAGGGTGTGCTTGGTCGCGGCGCTCGACCCGCTACCGCAGGCGGAGACGAGCAGAGAGGCGACGCCGAGAAACGTGACGAGCGCTGGGATGGCGCCACGCCTTCCCCCGGCGCGCGGCCGGAGGAAAGAAGTGTAAGCCATAGAGAACCTCCCGACTTCGGAGCTAATGAATCACGCCAGTGGAATCCAAAGAGATCGCGTGAGGTATCCGGGGAGTCCGGCGCGCGGCGCCGCGATCTGTGAGGCTTCAAGCCACGAGCGATCGAGCGCGGTCGTCGCGGAGGTCCGCCGCCGCTTCCACGCTCCTTTCCGGCGCCGCCCGGGCGCCATGTCGCGCAAAGGGTTGAGCATGTCTGAATGAGCGACCAACGAGAACTGGCCAGGCGGCGCCGGAAATGGCAAAACCAGGCGGGAACAGACGCGCGGACCGCTCGACGCCGCGCGCCGGTTCCCTCTTGCCTGATGCTGTACGCGAGTGTACCTGACTAGTTGTGTATTTGTCAAGACATCTAGACCACTATACCACAACCCAGGTACAATCGTGATGTGGACAGTCCACGCAGCCCGCAAACGCCCCGCGCGTCCATCACGATCTTCTGCTCATCAGAAGGGAGGACCAGCCGATGACCAGCCACCTCGAAGAGGAAATCGCCAGCCAGCCCGCGCTGATCGAGGCGCTTCTGGCCCGCGCCATCCCGCAGATCGCCGCGCTCACACCCCATCTGCCCGCCTGGGACTACGCGCTCATCGCCGCGCGCGGGTCATCCGACCACGCCGCGCACTACGCCAAATACGCCTGGGCGGCGCTGGGCGGCCGTCCGGTCGCGCTGGCCACGCCCTCGCTGCACACTCTGTATGGCGCGCCGCCGCGCATGGCTGGGGCGCTGGTGGTTGGCGTCTCGCAGTCCGGGCAATCGCCCGACATCGTCGCCGTGCTGGCCGAGGCGCGCCGCCAGGGCCGCCCGACGCTCGCCATCACGAACGACGGCGGTTCGCCGCTGGCCGCCACCGCCGATGAGGTCATCGAGCTGGGCGTTGGTCCTGAGCGCAGCGTCGCCGCCACCAAGACGTACACCGCCGAGCTAGCGGTCATCGCCGCCTGCGCCGCCGCGCTCAGCGCCGATCCCGCGCGGCTGGAAGAGCTGCGACAGCTGCCCGAGGCCCTGGCGGCGACGCTGGCGCTGGCGGGTGAAATCGCCCCGCGCGCCGAGCGCTACCGCTTCCTGGAGCGCTGTGTCGTCATCGGCCGCGGCTATAACTACGCTACCGCCTTCGAGCTGGCCCTCAAGCTCAAAGAGCTGACCTACCTGATGGCCATTCCCTACTCGTCGGCTGACTTCCGCCACGGCCCGATCGCCGCCACCAGCCCCGGCGACGCCGCGCTGCTCGTCATGCCGTCCGGCCGGGCGCTGGATGACCTGCTCGAACTGGCGCATGACCTGAAGGCGATGGGTGTCGAGTTGCTGGTGATCTCTGACGCGCTTGAGGCGCTGGCGCTGGCGACCACGCCGCTGCCGTTCGCTGCGCCCGTCCCGGAGTGGCTCAGCCCGATCGCCGCCGTGCTCCCCGGGCAGTCGCTCGCGCTGCGCCTCGCGCTGGCCAAAGGCCTCGACCCAGACGCCCCGCGCGCCATCCAGAAGGTCACCCGCACGCGCTAGACCGGTGGACGGGTGTGTCCGCGGCTGCGCCATGACACGCCACATTTCGTTCATCCGATTGGTAGACTGTGTTGGTTGGCGTAATGCGGTGACAAGACGTAGCCATAGGTTCGGGTTGCAAGGGGAAGGGCATGCGAATGGCTGAGGATACACATCATCTTGGAGCCTGGCGGCCTTGGAGCCCACATGAGGTGGCGAGGTTCTTGGCTCCACTCGCCGCTCCCTGGTGGATTGCGGGCGGTTGGGCCATTGATCTCTTCCTCGGCAGGCAGACGCGCGAGCACGAGGACACGGATGTGCAAGTCCTGCGTCGTGACCAATACGCGGTTCGGGCGCTATTTGGCGCGTGGAATATGGAGGCCGCGCTTCCTCCTCCGCGCGATGAAAGCTGGCCATTTCGGCCCTGGGGCCCGGATGAAGTCCTGGATCCGGCCATTCACGATATCTGGTGTCGCCCCGCGTCAACCCAGCCGTGGGCGCTGCAACTCATGATCGCTGACACGGGCGGTGGTAAGTGGGTCTTCCGCCGCACGTCACGCGTTACGCGCCCAGTCGCGGCTTTGGGCAGTGTCACGGCAGACGGGATTCCGTACCTGGCGCCCGAAATCCAGTTGCTTTACAAAGCTAAGGGGCGCCGCCCGAAGGATGAAGCGGATTTCATGCGCGCCCTTCCCATGTTAGACCGGGTGCGCCGCCAGTGGCTCTGGAACGCCTTGACCATCGCACATCCTCACCATCCCTGGCTGGAACTCCTTGCGGACGGCTAAAGGTCCCAGACGTCGCGGCCAGCCCACAAGGATCGCCGCGCGCTCGGCGCCTTAGACCGCTGTTTACGACCGCTTCCGCGCGTGTGAGCGCGCCAGGCGCTTTGCGCGCCCGCATGGTTAGCGAGGCCGGCGGTCGAGCGCTTTGCGCGGGGTGGAGCGCTGCCGCGTAGCGGCGCGGCCGTTTGCCCGCTGGCGCCAGGCGTCGGTAGCGTAGGCCAGCTCGCCGCCGCAGTAGGTCGCCTGGAGGACCAGGTCGGCGTCGAGGATGACCAGGTCGGCGTCATAGCCGGGGCGTAACAGGCCCTTGCTCCCGGCGGCGTGGGCGGCGCGGGCGGGGTTGCGGGACAGCATCGCGCTGGCCTGGCTGAGCGAGACGCCAGTCATGCGCAGCGTATTGCGCAGCGCCTGGTCCATCGTCAGCACGCTGCCGGTGAGCGTGCCGTCTTCCAGCCGCGCGGCGCCGCGGCTGACGTGCGCGGGCTGGCCGGCGAACTCGAAGGTCAGATTCTCCGTGCCCGCCCCGGCCAGCGCGTCGGTGATGATGATCGCGCGCTCCGGCCCCATCAACTTCAGCAGCGCGCGCGCCATCGCCGGGTGGACGTGGACTCCATCGGCGATGACCTCGCCGTAGACCGCGTGCGACTCCGAGAGCGCGCCGAGCGGGCCAGGGTCGCGGTGCAGCAGCGGGCGCATAGCGTTGCAGCAGTGCGTCATATGGGTAATGCCCAGGCGCAGCGCGTCAAGCGCCTGCTCGTAGGTGGCGTCGGAATGCCCCAGGCTGACGGTAACGCCCGCCGCCGCCAGCCGCTGGATGAGCGCCTCGGCGCCGGGTAGCTCCGGCGCGAGCGTGACGATGCGCAGCCAGCCGCGCGCCAGCGCCAGCAGCCGCTCCGTCTCCGCCGCGTCCGGCGTGCGCAGCCACGACTGGAGGTGCGCGCCGCGCCGCCGCTCGCTAATATACGGCCCCTCCAGATGGACGCCGAGCGGCGCGGCGCCTTCGCGCGGCCCCTCGATGGCCTCCGCGGCGGCGGCAAGCTGCGCCGCGGGCAGCGCGCCCGGCGTCCCCACCACGCCGATCAGGAACGCGGTCACGCCGGTGGAGGGCGCCCAGCGGGCGTAGGCGCGGATCTCGTCCGCATCGGTCGTATGCAGGTTCGCGCCGCCGCCGCCGTGCGTGTGCACGTCAATGAAGCCAGGCAGGACGATCAGGCCGCTGGCGTCGTAGACGGTTCCGGCCGCCGCGCTGGACGCGCCAGCGGCGTCGGGGCTAAGGGCGGCGATGCGGCCGTCAGCGACCGTCAGCGAGCCAGACGAGAAGTCCCCATCCGCATCCGCCAGCCGGGCGCCGCGAAATGTAGCGTTCATAAGCGCGCTCCAAACCAACTACCACGCCACCACGCCAGGGCCGCGCCCCGGTCGCGGAGAGTCCTCATCGCCGCCTGATCGCCGCAAGGCCGCCACTCGCCCGCCGTCCCTGCCCGCAGGATACCGCGCCGCGCGCCGCCTCATGGGACCCGCAAATGGGGCGCGCGGTTGACAGGTGTGGGGCTGGCATGGCAGAATAACGGACGTATATGGTCTAGACCACATACCAACTATACCATCTTGCGCTTGCCCTGTCCATGCCCCTCGCTGGATACGCTGGCGCCGGGTGGGCGGGACAGGTTGGGCCGCTAGTGGCGGCGGCCGCGCTCTACGGTTTAGACTATGCGACAACGAGCGGGCGCGCCGGTGGGCGGCGAAACGCGCGCGACGCTGTGACCCTGCGGTGGAAAGGCTGGGCTGGACGTTGAACACCATCTATCGGAATAGCGCCGTGCCTCGCTACCATCAGCTCAAAGAGATCCTGCGCGAGCGCATCCGCTCGGGCGAGTGGAAGCCCGGTGACCTCATCCCGTCCGAGCGCGAGTTGAGTGAGACCTACCATATCAGCCGCATGACCACCCGACAGGCGATCAGCGACCTCGTCAATGAGGGCGTCCTGAACCGCGAGCAGGGGCGCGGCACCTTCGTCACCCGCAACCGCATCACCCAGCAGTTGATCCACCTGACCGGCTTCACCGAGGATATTAGCGCCCGCGGCCAGCACCCCAGCACCAGGACGCTCTCCGCCGAGATGCGCCCCGCCGATGAGCTGGTCGCCGAGCGGCTGCGGATCTCCGTTGGGACGCCGATCTTCCACCTACAGCGCCTACGCCTGGCTGATGGCGAGCCGCTGGCCATCGAGCACTCGCACCTCAACTTCAAGGGCTGCGAGCGGCTGCTGGAGGAAGACCTGGAGCGCCAGTCACTCTACCGCCTGCTGGAGACCAAGTTCGGCCTGCCCCTGATGGAGGCCGACCAGGAGATCGAGGCCCGGCTGGCCGGGCCTGATGAGGCCGCGCTACTTCAGATCGCTCCGGGCAGCGCCGTGCTCTTTACCCGCCGTGTCACCTACATGGACCGCAACCAGCCCATCGAGTACGCCAAGTCGGTCTATTGCGGCGCCAAGTACACCTTCTACACCCATCTGCGCCGCGACCAGCTCTACTCCTGACCATCCACCCTATTCCCCTACCGTCGCAGACGGCGCCGGACCGCGGCGGGAAGGAGCCAGCGCATGCCGCATGACGCCATGTCGTCTCCGGACACAGGCGCGACCACGACCGAAAGCGTCAATCCAGCGACGGCGGCTATCGACCGCATGAGCCCGCTGGAGATCGCGCAGGCGATGAACGCCGAGGACGCGCGCGTCGCCACCGCCGTGCGTGGTGAGCTACCGCGGATCGCGGCGGCCATCGAGGCCATCGCCGCGCGCCTGCGCGCGGGTGGTCGCCTGATCTACGCTGGCGCCGGGACATCTGGCCGTCTGGCGGCCCTTGACGCCATCGAATGTCCGCCGACCTTCAACATCGCGCCCGCGCGCATCGTCGCCTGCGTCGCGGGCGGCGAATTCGCGCTCGGCGCGGCCGCCGAGGCGGCGGAGGACGACGCGGCGGCGGGCCAGGCGGACATCGCCGCCACTGGCGCTGGCGTGGGTGACGCCGTCGTCGCCATCAGCGCCAGCGGCCGCACACCCTATGCGCTGGGCGCGGCGGCGGCGGCCCGCGACGCGGGCGCGTTGGTCATCGGCCTGGTCTGCAATGCGGATACGCCGCTGGCCGGGCTGGCGGACATCGCCATCGCGCCGGTCGTCGGGCCGGAGGTCATCGCCGGCTCGACGCGCCTCAAGGCCGGGACGGCGCAGAAGATGGTCCTCAACATGCTCAGCACCGGCGCGATGGTCCTGCTCGGCAAGACCTACGGCGCGCTGATGGTGGACGTGCAGGCGACCAACGCCAAGCTGCGCGCCCGCGCACGAGCCGCCGTCCAGGCGGCGACCGGGCTGGACGCCGAAGCCGCCGCCGAACAGCTGCGCGCGGCGGATGGCGACGCCAAAGTGGCGATCCTCGCCAGCCGCCTGGACATCCAGCCAGCCACCGCCCGCGCCCGGCTCGCGGCGCATGGCGGCGTCCTGCGCGCCGCGCTGGAGGAGCGCTGATGTCCGCCAGCGAGAGCGCGAGAGCCGCGCGGGAAGACTTCTTTCTCGGCGTAGACGGCGGCGGCTCCAAGACGCGCGCGGTTGTTGTAGATGGCGCGGGCGTCGAGCGCGGCGCGGCGACCACCGGCTGCTCCAACTACAAGGTCGCGGGTCTGGGCGGGGCGGCGCGCAACATCGCCGACGCCGCCGCGCAGGCGGGGGCAGGCGCGGGCCACAGCGGGCCCTGCGCCGCGGCCTGGGTCGGTCTGGCGGGGATAGACGGAGACGC
This sequence comes from Ktedonobacterales bacterium, assembly GCA_036391685.1. GTDB lineage: Bacteria > Chloroflexota > Ktedonobacteria > Ktedonobacterales > JADMIN01 > JAKAIY01. The sequence goes on along the minus strand of DASVZK010000050.1, from coordinate 18,410 downwards.
CGACCTGGCGCTGCTCACGCCCCATCTGCGCGGCCTGGCGCGTACCGTGCGCCTGACCAACGACGCCGAGCTTCTGCTGGCGGCGCTGCCCGATCAGGTGGGTGTCGCGCTCATCGCTGGGACCGGCTCGATCGCGGTGGGGCGCAACGCGGCAGGGATAGCGGCGCGCGCCGGTGGCTGGGGGCATCTACTGGGCGACGAGGGCAGCGGCTACACGCTGGGCCAGCAGGCGTTGATCGCCGCGCTGCGCGCCGCCGACGGCCGCGGCCAGCCCACCATTCTGCTCGAGCGTATCCTGACGGAGTGGGGAGCCACGAACGCTGAGGCGCTGGCCGACCGCGTCTACGGCGAGGAGAATAGAGGCGCCATCGCCTACCTCGCGCCGCTCGTCCTGCGGGCCGCACACGAAGGCGACGCCGCCGCCCGGCGTATCACCCGCCGCGGGGCGCGAGAACTGGCGCTGGCCGGCGCGGCGCTGGCGGCGCGGCTGGGCGCTGACCCCGCCGCGCCGCTCGCCTTCGCCCTGGGCGGCAGCCTGCTGCTGCGCGACGAAAGCTACCGCGAAGCGGTTCTGCGCGCGCTCGCCCGGCGGCTCCAGATCGGCGAGATCGCGCTGGTGGAGCAGCCCGCGCTGAGCGCCGCCCGCGCCGCCCGCGCGCTGTTACGGGCGGGTGAAGGCGCAGCGAATACGGCCACGGGCGGGTGAACCCGCGTCTAAGGGCCCGACCGCCGCGAAGCCCCACCATCGTGGGGCTAGGGTACGACATGGGTATGGTGGGGAGCCCGCGACGGCGGGCTTGGCGGCGGAACGCCCTGAGGCGCGGATTTATCCGCCGGCCGCGCCACACGCCACTGGTGTCCGCACGCCGGTCGCGCGACGTTTCCGTGGCGCATGGAAGGGATTTTGACGCATGACGCCAAACCCAAACGACCTTGCCGCGAACCTGGGCCAGCTCTTCATGGTTGGGTTCCATGGCCTGACGCCGCCGCCAGGGCTGATCGAACTGATCCAGCGCGAGCGAGTGGGCGGGATCATCCTCTTTTCCCGCAATTGCCGGGACGCCCGCCAGGTCTCGCGCCTGACGCGCGACCTGCAGGCCGCCGCGCGCGAAGCCGGCCACGACCAGCCGCTGCTGATCGCCGTCGACCAGGAGAACGGCCTGGTGCGGCGGCTCGGCGCGGCGATTACCAATCTGCCCGGCGCGATGGCGCTTGGCGCGACTGGCGACGAGACGCTGACTGAGGAAGTCGCCGCGGCCACCGCGCGCGAGCTACTGGCGCTGGGCATCAACATGAACCTGGCCCCGGTCGCCGACGTCAACTCCAACCCGGCCAATCCGGTCATCGGCGTGCGCTCCTTCGGCCAGGATCCCGCGCTTGTCGCCCGGCTGACCGCCGCCGCCACGCGCGGCTACCAGGCGGCGGGGATGGCCGCGACGCTCAAGCACTTCCCCGGCCACGGCGACACCGCCGTCGACTCGCATCTCGCCCTGCCCGTCCTGCCGCATGACCGCGCGCGGCTAGACACCATCGAGCTCATCCCGTTCCGCGCGGGCGTCGCGGCGGGCGCGGGCGCGCTGATGCTCGCGCACCTGCGGCTGCCAGGGATCGCGCCGGATGAGGATACCCCCGCTTCGCTCTCGCCAGCGGTGACACGCCTGGCGCGGGAGTCGCTGGGCTTTCAGGGCGTCATCATGACCGACTGCCTGGAGATGGGCGCGGTGGCGAAGTCCGTCGGCGTGGCGCGCGGCGCGGCGCTCGCCCTGCAGGCGGGCGCCGACCTCGTCCTGATCTCGCATACCCTTAATCGGCAGCGGGCGGCTATCGCCCAGACGCGCGCGGCGCTGGCCTCCGGCGAGCTGGCTGAGGAGCCTCTGCGCCAGGCGATGGGCCGCATGCGCGCCTTCAAGCGGCGGTTCCTCGCCTGGGAGCGGTTGCCCGCGCCCGTCGAGCGCGCGTCGGTCAGCGCGCCAGCCCACCAACGGCTGCGCGACCGCGGCTACCAGCGCGCCGTAACGCTGGTCCGCGATGAGGCGCGGCTGCTTCCTGTCCATCTGGATGTTGGCGCCCGCGTCGCCGTCCTGGCCTGCCCGCCCGCGCGCGTCAGCCAGGCCAGCGACAGCGCCTACCCACATGCGGCGCTCGTCGAGCGGGTCCGCGCGCATCACGCCAACACGACAGGCGTCGAGATCGGGCGCGGCGCCGGACGGGTCAGCGCCAGCGCCGCGCTGGAGATGGCGCGCGACGCCAGCCTCACCATCCTGACGCTGCTCAACGCCGGGCGCGACCCGCGGCAGGCCAGCCTCATCCGCCGCCTGCTCGCCACGGGGCGGCCGCTGATCGCCATTGGCGTCAGCGACCCCTACGACCTCGCCGCGTTCTCCGCGCTGCCCACCTGCCTCGCGACCTACGAATACACCCCCGCCGCGCTCGCTGCCGCCGCGGACGCCATCTTTGGCGCCATCACCCCGCGCGGGCGCCTGCCCATCATGCTCGCCGCGCCAGCCATATCACCCACCGCCCCTTCCGCTTGAATGGCGCGGCGCCGTATACCAGTGGCATAGCTCCGAGATGAGCCACGGACGTTGAGGCGCGCGAAACGACAACACGGAGGAGAGCGCCATGCAAATGATCATGCTCTATTACGTAGACAGCCTCGAGCAGCTCATGCGCGCGATTATGGAGTTGGAGGGCGTGCCGTTCTCCTCGACAGATGATCCCGATGACGCCATACGGATGATGGAGGCGAGCGCATCCCCATGCGTACTGTTCACCGATAACTACAAGGCCAACCGCACTATCCGCGCCACGCTTACCCGGGTGCGGGCCAACTCCGCGCTGCGCGGCAAGGTGTGGATTGTAGGCATGGATACCCAGAACCCCCTCACAGAGGTCTTTCTGCGTGCGGGCCTCATCGACGAATGGCTATCGCTACCATTCCCGGTTGAGAAGATCGAAAACCTGCTGGACCGCGCTCGCGCGAGCGCGCGGGCGAGCGCGCCGTAATTAAGGCATCACTCCCCGGCTTCAGGCGCGCTCACTGGAGGGCGGCGCGCAGGCGGTGCGGCGCGATGCCCAGCGCCTCGCGATACTTCGCCACGGTGCGCGGGGCCAGGCGCATGCCCTGGCTGTCCAGCAGCCGCGCCAGCTCCTCATCGCGCAGCGGCCGCGCGCTGTCCTCGGCTTCCACCAGCGCGAGCAGCCGCTGCTTCACCGGCGCGGAGGCGTCGAAGAAAACCTCGAATGAGACGATCTGGCCTGATGGCAACAGCGCGTACCTTCCGGCTGTCGCGCGGCTGACGGTGGACTCGCTGATCGCCAGCCGCCGCGCCAGCTCACTGCGCGTCAGCGGGCGCAGTCCGCCCGGCCCCTGCTCCAGGAAGTCGCGCTGGTAGGTGGCGAGCGCCGCCGCGATCTGGCCAAGCGTCCGCCAGCGGCGCTGGACGAGCGCCACGAAGTCGCGCGTGCGCGCCACATAGGCCTGCACATGGCCCGGCGCCACGTCCGGCGCGCGCGCGCCGGCGGATCCGGCGCTCAGCTCAGCGTAGAGCGGCTGGACGCCGAGGCGGAAGCGCCGCCGCTCGATCACCTCAGTCTCGAAACCCGCCTCCGTCCGGCGGAACACGACATCCGGCCAGAGGGGGATGACCGCGTCAGCGTCGAAAGCTCCGGAGGGATACGGCGAGAGATTAGCGCGGATGAAGGCCCAGCCCGCCTGCGCCTCCGCCACGCTCACTCCCAGCGCGCGGGCGATCGTGGTGAAGCGCCGCGCCGCCAGGTCCGGCAGGCAGCGCTCGATCATTGGGCGAGCGACCGGAGGCGCGCTTCCCTGCTCTTCGAAGCCGTCCAGCTGGCGCAGCAGGCATTCAGCCACGGAGCGTGCGCCGACCCCCGGAGGGTCCAGCGTCTGCAAAACGGCGATGGCGCGCTCCACCCGCGCCTCTTCCACCGCGAGCGCCGCGGCGACCTCACCAGCCGAGGTCGCCAGCAAGCCGCGCTCGTCCAGGCTTCCCGCGAGGTAGGCGGCGATGGCGAAGTCCTCGCGCGCCAGCGCCGCCCGCAACTGGCGCAAGACAGAGAACGCCAGCGGCTCGCCCGCCTGCGCCTCAGCCAGCGCGTCGCGCCGCTCGCCCGCCTGGCCGCTCCAGAGGGAGCCCGGGGCTCCCGCCGCCTGACCCCTATGGCCGGAGCCGTCCGGCGCGAGGCCGTCACAGCCGGAGCAATAGCCCAGACGCAGGTCGCGGCCGCAACGCGGGCAGCGCGCGCGCTCCTCGATCTCGAGCGCCGGGTTCTCGCTCGCCTCCGTGGAGAGCGCCACCTCGAACTCCTCGGCGGAGCGCTGCAGCATGACACTCGCCGCGACGAGCCGCGCGCGCAGCGCCAGGTTCTGCTGTGTCCGCTCGCGTTGTGACTGATAGAGCGCCATCATGGCCACCTTGTTCGACTACACTGTCTCCCATCCACCTGCTCGCGCCTTGACGCGCCCGCGCAGGCTGCGTGCGCTACCGCCGGCCGAAGAGGCGCGCGAGCCACCCCCGCCGCGCGGGCGCCGCGGCCGAAGCCATCGCCGGGGGTGGAGCCGCGACGAGCGCCGGCTCGGCCGGGGCGCTGGCGACCGGGCGCGAGACCTCCACAGCGGGCGGCGGCGCGGCCACAGCGAAGGCTGGATAGGTGAGATAGACTGGCCCCCCAAAATAGGGCGCGTCCCACGGGTCGTGCCCCACCGGGGCCGACTGCGCCATCACGTTCGTCATGACACGGTTCTCCTCTCGCGCCGCAGCGCGCGACTCAACTTCCAGGCCAGCGCCATCAAGGGCGACGCTGGCGCCTCCGGCTCACGGTTCCTCCACCCGAATCTCCGCGACGGCCGCCTGGACCGCCGCCAGCGTGACCGCCGCCAGCGCCCGCGCCGCCAGCGCCTGCGCCTCATCCGTGGAATACGCGGCCAGCGTCGCCTTGACCGCGGGGATGCTCACCGGGTTCATGCTCAAGTCGCTCACGCCCAGGCCTACCAGCAGCAGCGCCATGCGCGGGTCCGCCGCCATCTCGCCGCAGACGCCGACGTGGCGACCCGCCGGGCGCGCGGCGCTCACCAGCGCGGCGAGCGCATGGACCACGGCGGGCTGGAGCGGCTGGAGTAGGTCGGTCATCGCCGGGTTGAGCCGGTCGCCCGCCATGACATACTGCGTCAGGTCGTTCGTGCCGGCGCTGAAGAACGCCACCTCGGTGGCGAAGGCGGGCGCCATCAGCACCGCCGCCGGCGTCTCCACCATGATGCCCAGCGGGATTGGCCGCGCCGCCGGGCCGCCCAGCGCCGTCTGCTGCGCCGCCAGCGCGGCCTGCGCGTCGCGCGTCTCCTCGATGGTGGTGATCATCGGCAGCATGACGCGCAGGTCGGCGTCCGTCCGCGCGCGCAGCAGCGCCAGCCCGCGTAACTGCGCCTCCAGCAGCGGGCGGCGCGCGCGCTGCAGGCGGATGCCGCGCACGCCCAGCGCGGGGTTCGCCTCCGCCGCTCCCTCGCCCGCGGGCGCGCGCAGGCTGCGCAGCGGCTTGTCGGCTCCAGCGTCCAGGGTGCGGACGATGACCGGGCCACTGACCGCGCCCAGCGCGGAGATGATCTCCAGATAGGTCGCCGCCTGCTGTTCGGCGTCCGGCGGCTCGCTGGCCTCAGCGAACACGAATTCCGTGCGCAGTAAGCCGATGCCCTCCGCGCCGTATTGCGCCGCCAGCTGCGCGTCCGCGCGCGAGCCCGCGTTCGCCAGCAGCGGGACCGGCGTTCCATCCCGCAGCGCTCCGGGACGCCCGCGCCAGTGGTCACTGGCGCGCCGTTGGGCCGTCGCCCTGGCCGACCAGCGCGCCGCGGCGGTCGTGGCGGCCTGCCGCTCGGCCTCCGATGGCGCCAGATTCACGCTCGCCGTGGCGGTATCGAGGATGACCCTGGCGCCCTCGCGGGCTTCAGCCAGCAGCCGCGCGCCCAGGCCCACGACGGCGGGTATCCCCAGCGCCCGCGCCAGAATCGCCGCGTGCGAGGTGGCTGAGCCGCGCGCCAGCGCAATGCCCGCCACCCGGTCGCGGCGTAGCTGCGCGGTATCCGACGGCGCGAGGTCTTCGGCCAGCAGCACCACCGGCTCCGCAAGCGTGGCCAGGCGCGCTTCCAGTGTGACGCCGGCCGGGCCGCCGGTGAGCCGCGCCAGCGCGCGGCGGGCCGCGTCACGCACATCAGCCGCGCGGGCCTGCCAGAGGAGATCGGGCAGCGCCTCCAGCTTCGCCGCCTGCTCTCCGGCGGCCTGGCGCAGCGCCCCGGGCGCGTTCGCCGTCCCCTCCGCCAGCAACGCTTCCGCGCGCTCGCGCAGCGTGACATCTTCGAGCATCATGGCCTGCGCCTCGAAGATATCGCCCTCAGCCGCGCCGACCTCGCGCCGCGTCCGCTCCGCTAGCGCGCGTAGATCGGCGCTGGCCGCGTCGAGGGCCGCCAGCAGCCGCGCTCGCTCTGCGGCGCGCTCCTCCGCGCTGAGCGCTGGCGCGTCAACCGCGCGGACCTCCGGCGCGGCAGGCTCCTCCGCGCCGCGATAGATCAGCGCGGGCCCCGTGGCGCTGCCCGCGGAGACGGCGATCCCGCGCAGCGTCGTCGCGGCGGGCGCGTCACTCGCCGCGCGGCCTTCGTCCGGCGGCGCTCCGGCTGGCGGCGCGGGCATGGGTGGCGCGGGCATGGGTGGCGCGGGCGTGGGTGGCGCGGGCGTGGGCGAGGCAGAGCGGGCGGGCCGCTCGTCCCGCTCGTCGCCCTCGTGGCCGCGCTTGGTCAGCGCCCGCACGATCTTCCAGGTCATCGGCGGCGGCCTCCAGCGGCGAGCGTCATGCGCCCTCCCCAAAGCGGCTCTCGACGAGGCTGGCGAGCGCGGCCACCGCCGCGCTGGCGTCCGCGCCCTCAGCCGTGATGATGAGCTCCGCGCCGTTGCGCGCGCCGACCTGCAGGACATCCAGAATGCTCTTGGCGTTGGCCTCGCGGCCGCCGCTGCGCACGCGGATAGTGGCGTTGAATCTGGCCGCCGTCTGCACGAAGAGACTGGCCGGGCGCGCGTGCAGCCCCGTCTCATTGGTGAGGGTGACCCGTCGTTCCTCAGCGTTCACGGCGGCCTACATCCTTCCCACTACTTTTTGCATGCGTGTGGCCTGCTCAGCGGCCGCGGCGACGGCGTCGAGCGGGGAGCCGATGGACGACTCGACCGCCGCCAGCACGGCCCCCTCCGCGATGGGCGCGTTGGTCAGGCGGGTGAGCGCGCGGCGCTCCGGCGGAAGCTGCTCGATGGCCATCTCGGCGATCAGCGCGGCGCTCCCCAGGTCCACCAGCACGAGCGTCCCTTCCGGCGAGCTTGCCCGCTCCAGCGCCTGGGACGTCTTGGCGAGGGAGGCGCCCAGGGCGCCATCATCCGTGCCGCCCGCCGCCTCGATCGCGACCAGCCCGCGCGCCATCTGGCCCGCCAGCTCGACCACGCCCGCCGCCAGCAGCGCGCTATGGGAGACGACAACGATTCCAACAGTCATGGCAGGGCGCCTTTCACCACATCCACACTCCGGCGCTCAGCGCGCGGGTCTGAGCATCGCGCGCAGCAGCAGGGCTGACGAGGTCGCGCCGGGGTCCTGGTGGCCGACGCTGCGCTCACCCAGGTAGCTGGCGCGCCCCTTGGTCGCCAGCAGCGGGATCGTCGCGCGCATGCCCTCCTCAGCGGCGTCCGCCGCCGCCCGCAGCGCCTCTTCCAGCGGCGCGCCCGCCGCCGCCTGCGCCTGGAACGCGTCCAGCGCCGGGCCTAGCGCGTCGAGCATGGTCTTTTCACCGCGCTGGGCCTTTCCGCGCGCCATGACGCCCTCGACCGCGGCGGTCAGCGCCGCGCCGGCGTCCTCCGCCTCCAGCTCCTGCTTGCCCGCCAGCGCCATGCCCGCCCGCAGGAAGGCCGTGCCGTAGAGCGGGCCGCTCGCCCCGCCAACCGTGGAGACGAGCGTCGCCCCGACCGCCTTGAGCACCGAGCCGATATCGGCCTCGGCGACGTTGGGAAGCCGCTCCATCACGGCGGTGAAGCCGCGGTCCATATTGACGCCGTGGTCGGCGTCGCCTATCGCGGAATCCAGCTCTGTCAGGTACGCCGCCTGCTCGTGGATCGCCGCCGCCGCGCGGCTCAGCCAGGAGACCACGCACGCCCGATCGGCCACCATCTGTTCGCCCCTTCTCAGTGTCCCATGCGCCCAGGGCCTCAGACCCCAGGCGCCTCCGCTTCGCGCGCCGCGCCCGCAGCCGGGCCACGCGCGAGAAGCATCCATGCCCACCCCATCCCCGGGAAGCGCCCGCCGGAGCGCCGCCGCCCGGGATGAGGCGGCAGAGACGCCTACGCCTTCCAGCGCAGCGCGGGCGTGAGGACGGGCGCGTCCCAGAGGTGGGTCATCTCGTCATCCAGCCGTAGCAGCGTCACCGAGCAGCCCGCCATCTCCAGCGAGGTGATGTAGCTTCCGACGAGGTTGCGGGCGATGGTGATCCCCTTGCCCTTCAGGATGCGATTGACCTCGTTGTACATCACGTAAAGCTCGATCAGTGGCGTGCCGCCCATGCCATTGACGAAAGCCAGGACGTTGTCGCCAGCTTTGAAGGGTAAGTCTTCCAGGATCGGGCCGACCAGCAGCTCGGCGATCTGCGCGGCGGGCGCCAGCTTCATGCGTGTGCGTCCCGGTTCGCCGTGAATGCCGATGCCGATCTCCATCTCGTCCTCGCCCAGGTCGAACGTGGGCTTGCCCGCCGCGGGCGTCACGCACGAGGTGAGCGCCATGCCCATGCTGCGGCCATTGGCGTTGACCCTGCGGCAAAGCTCCACGACGCGGGCCAGCGGCGCGCCCGCGGCGGCCGCCGCGCCGCAGATCTTCTCCGCCAGCACCGTCGTCCCAACGCCGCGGCGCCCGGCGGTGTAGAGGCTGTCCTTGACCGCCACGTCGTCGTCAATCGTCACACTCTCGACCTGGATGCCATCGGCCTGCGCCATCTCGGCGGCCATCTCGAAGTTGAGCACGTCGCCGGTGTAATTCTTGACGATATGCAGCACGCCCGCGCCGCCATTGACCGCTTTGGTCGCCGCCAGTATCTGGTCAGGCACGGGTGAAGTAAAGACCGCGCCCGGCGCCGCGGCGTCGAGCATGCCACGGCCAACGAAGCCGCCGTGCATCGGCTCGTGGCCACTGCCGCCGCCGGAGATAATGCCGACCTTGCCAACCACCGGCGCGTCGGCGCGGATGACCAGGTGATGCTCGAAATCGACACGCACGAGGTCGGCATGGGCGGCGGCGATTCCCGCCAGCTCGTCGTCAACGACGGTCTCTGGGCTGTTGATGAGCTTCTTCATCGAAGAGAAACCTCCCGTGGTGGTCCGGCGCGGGAGGAGGCGGATAGGCCACTCTCCCGCGCGCTCGCCTCAGGCCTTTTCGGGGTTCGCGATGTAAACATAGGCGAAGGCGCCGAGCAGGCCGCCAACGACCGGGCCGACGATGTATACGTAGATCTGGTCGTAGAACGCTTTGCCGCCAAAGAACGCCTGGATCAGCGTCGTCGCCAGCGCGCGCGCGGGGTTGAGGGCCGCGCCAGTCACCGGGCCGACGACGAAGATGATGCCCGCCACGATCAGGCCAATGACCAGCCCCGCCCAGCCAGCCGGGGCGCGCGAATCCACCGCGACGCCGAAGATCGAGAAGACGAGGATGCCGGTGCCGATAGCCTCAGCGACAATCGCCTGGACCGGGCTGACGCTGGCGCCAAATGAGGTCACGCCCAGGATGCTACTTGTCGCCGCCGTCGTGCCGAACATGGCGACGATGCCCAGCGCGCCGAGCAGCGCGCCCAGATACTGCGCGACGATGTAGGCCAGCGCCGTGCCCCAGTCCACGCGCCCCGTCGCCGCCAGCGCGATCGTGACCGCCGGGTTGATGTGGCAGCCCGAGACCTTGCCAATAGCATAGACCATAGCGACGATGATGAACGCGAAGGCAAACGAGATAATCCCCAGGTCAGCGAAGGAGAAGGGAGCCTTTGTCCCCCCTTCGAGGGTGAACGCCGCCGTGACGGAACCGGCCCCAATCAGGGTAAGGAGGCCGGTGCCGAGGAATTCCGCTGCGAGTTTCTGGACCAGCGAGGGCTCATTCTTCATCGAAAGTCTCCTACCGCCTGACGGTTCGTCAGGCCTGAACGCCGTTGCTCTCCCGCCGATGACAGGCTGCCCGCCGCCCGCGCTCGCGGGCCTGCGCGGCCGCCATAGGCTGCGCCAGCGATGTCGTCGTGCGCGCTTCCCCTTTCGCTTCCCCTTTCGCTTTCCCTTTCGCTTTCCCTTTCGCTTTCCCTCATGCCTCAATGCCTCCGGCGCGCCCCCCCGCCACCTGCCATGTAGCCCCGCCACCACACGCTGGCTCTGGGCGCGCCCACCATCCACCGCTTACTGAATGCGCTTAAGCACAGACCGTGCGAGAAACGGCGGTCCACCGGGCACTGCCGGTAAATTCGGTACATATACTGACTGGCCGCGCGCCGCGAGAGCCGAATTCAACGGACGTTGCGCCCATCCGCGCCAGGAAGGGAAGGCGGAGAAACTGGCGGGCGCGGAGCGGAAAGCGAGGTGGCGCAGAGTGACGCAGCGTTGCAGCGATGGAACGGGAGCGTTCCACTGTTGCAACGGTGTCGCGAAGGTGAAACACCAGCGGGAGTCAGCCTGGGGGCCTAGATGCCGTAGCGCGCGCGCTTGCGCCAGAGCGTCGTGCGGCTGACACCCAGCGCGCGCGCCGCCAGCGTCGTGTTGGCGTTCGCCGCCGCCAGCGCCTGGCGGATGAGCGCGGCCTCGGCGTTCGCGCTCTCCTGGCGTAGTTGCGCGGGCGGCAGGGGCGACACGTCCTCCAGCCGCGGCGCGACACCCAGCGCGCCGTACTGCGCCCATCCCGCCGGGCGCGAGCGCTCGCCGTGTATGACGCCCGGGAGGTCACCGGGGCCAATGACGCCGCTCTCCGAGATGTGGACGGCGCGCTCGATCAGGTTCTCCAGCTCACGCACATTCCCCGGCCAGTCATAGGCCTCCAGCGCCGCCAGCGCGTCCGCCTGGATGCTCAGCGGCCTGGAAAGCTGGGTGCTCAGTCGCTGGAGGAAGCGGCGCAGGAGCAGTACCACATCGCCGGGGCGGTCGCGCAGGGCGGGCGTCTCGATGGGGAAGACGTTCAGCCGGAAGAAGAGATCGGCGCGGAAATTGCCCCGCCGCACTTCTTCCTCCAGCGACTTGTGTGTGGCGGCGATGATGCGCACATCCACCGGGATCACGCTCTGGCCGCCAACGCGGATCACCGTCTGCGTCTCGATCGCGCGCAGCAGGCTGGTCTGCAGGTCGAGCGGCATGTCGCCGACCTCATCGAGGAAGAGCGTACCGGTATGGGCCAGTTCGAATTTGCCGGGCCGTCCCTGGCGGTCGGCCCCGGTGAACGAGCCGCCCTCATAGCCAAAGAGCTCGCTGCTGATGAGCTCGCGGGGGATGGCGGCGCAGTTGATGGCGACGAAGGGGCCGTCGCGTCGCGCGCCGCCACTGTGGATGCTCTGGGCGAAGATCTCTTTGCCTGTGCCGGTCTCGCCGTGAAGCAGCGTGGTCGTCGCGCTCTGCGCGGCGATCTTCGCCAGGCGTGTGGCCTCCAGCAGCGCGGGGCTCTGGCCGATGATATCGGTGAAGCGCAGGCGCGCCTGTGCGCCGCTCATCCGGTGGACCAGACGCTGCACCCGCTCGATGCCGCGCAGCGTCAGCACGTAGAATTGTGTCTGCGACTGCGGCGCGACGCGTAGCGGCAGGGGTACGCCCTGGCCGCCGGGGAGCGCGTCGTCCAGATGACCGGGCGCGATGGGGCGTAGCGTGCAGAGGCACGCCACCCGCGCGCCAGCGACATGGAAGGTGACCTCCTCGTCGTGCAGTTCCTGACCCGTGCGGAGCGCCGCCTCCAGTGGACCGGCGATGTCCACCATCTCGCGCAGCCGGCGCCCGATGGCGTGCGCCGGGCTGATGCGCAGCAGCTGACCAGCGCGGGCGTTCATGCGCTTGATGACGCCATCGGCCTGGAGCAGCAGTACGCCTTCGGAGAGTGTCTGCACGATGGCGTTCAGCTCGAAGAGCAGCTCATCGGCGCTGCTCTGCCAGAGGTGCATGTAGAGGGCACCGGTGAGCGCCATCGCGCCCGCGCTGACCATCCCCAGCGTATGCGGGCTCCAGTCGCCGGCCCGCGTCAGCGTCGCCAGCGCGCCGATCAGCGTTCCCATCGAGTCATAGACCGGCGCGGCGGCCAGACAATACGGCTGGAGCATCTGGCAATAATGCATCTCGCCGACGGTCTGCGTGGGGAAGCCATCGAGCAGGGCCAGCGCCAGGCCGTTGGTCCCGGCGTATTCCTCGCGCCAGCGCGTCCCGGGCTCCCAGCCGATCGCTTGCGTCTCCCGCAGGAACGCCGGATCGCCAAGAACTTCGACCAGGCGGCCATCGGCGTCGGCGAAAGCGATGCTCGACGCCGACCCCTCGATGAACTGGTAGATGTCCTCCAGCGCGCGGCGCACGAGCGCGCGCAGGAAGGTATCGCCGCTGGCGGGCGCCGCGCCGGCGGGAACAGGGAGCGGAGCCATCAACGCAGGATCGAGGCCTCGCTCCGCGCAGCGCGCCCGCGACAGCGTGATCGAAGGGGAAGCCAGGAACGGGAACGGCTGGCCAGGAGGGACGGGAGGCGGGGTGGGGCGCCGCTCCTGCCGCCGTACGCTGGCCCGGCGCGTTGAAGCGTGTCGCTCTGCCATGCGTTCCTCGCTCACTGCCGCGGCCCAGCAGGACAGGCGCTCCGCCGCTGGGCGCGGTGTGGCGATATTGTAACACTCGCTTCGCCGCGCGGCGCTGGTTCGGCGGGATCGCATCGAGCGCCGCCGCGAACATGCGGGATTCGTGGGCGTTGGATGCGCTAAATGGGACCCAACTGAGATATCTAGACCCTACAGTGTGAGTCTGACGTGATCACCTTGTGCTACCCGTGTCTGCGCGCGGGCGCAAAGGAGCGAAATCAGGCGCCTGTCTCACATTCGACCGCGTTGAGCGCGGTACAGCCGTGCAGGCGCAGACTCTGTCATGGTTCATGGCCATTCATGCGTCCGGAACGTGATCGTTCGGTCACGCGCGCCACGAGGTACAGAGGCGCTCTCTCCTAGCATCGCCTGAATGGAGGTCCCAGATGCATCCATTCTCTCCTTCGACTGCAGATGTGACTACGGACGTGCCCCCAAGACCGCAACCGCCTGTCTCGCCGGGCCAGCGAACTGGGAAACCGCGACGCGGGTGGCGGGGCTGGCTCATCGCCCTCCTGGTTGTCAGCGGGTTGCTCACCTCCTCCTACGCCGCTACCTCAGTGTACATGGCGACGCAAGTCGTTGATTTGACAGGCCGTCCGCTCAACAGTCAAACTCCAGCGGAGTTTGGTCTGGCCTATCGTGATGTCGGCTTCCTCTCGCGCGAGGATCAGGTAAGCATACGAGGCTGGTTCATTCCAGGCGTGCTCGCTAACGGCCACTTGACCACTGACCGCACCCTGATCGTGCTGCACGGCTGGCGGGCCAACCGGCAGGACATGAACATGAAGTTGATGGATCTCGAGCGGGACCTAGCCCGCCATGGCTTTGCCGTGCTCGCCTTCGACATGCGCAATGGTGGCCAGTCTGCCAAAGCCATTGATGGCCTGGGTTCGCTCGAATACCGGGATGTGCTCGGGGCGGTCGATTTCTTGCGCCAAGGCGCGCTTCCCTTCCCGAATCTTGGCAGACCACGCGTGATCGCTGGCTGGGGAGTCTCTGAGGGGGGCACGGCGATGATCAATGCCATGGCCCGAGAACCAGCGATACAGGCCCTGGTTCTAGACTCTACCATAGCGGATTGGCTGCCAATGGTCGAACGTGAGTACCCTATCCGTGGCGCTGAGCGGTTCCCCCTCCTTGGTCCACTGATGCCGGGTCTCCTCCCTGGAGCGTTTACCGCTGAGGCGCTCATCTATGGCGTCAATCAGTACGCTAATCGCCCGGTGGATGTGGTGGCTAGCCTTGCCCCACGTCCGCTCTTCTTCATTCACGCCGACCACGATGACTTTGTGCCGTCATCCATGATGGATCAGCTCGTCGCTGCGGCGAGCGCTCCGGCGAATGCCCACGTGCAGTCATGGAAGGTCCCGAACGTCTACACGCACGACCAGGCCTATGCGACCTATCCAGATGAATATGTGGCGAAAGTCACCGCGTTCTACACCGCTTCCCTAGGCCCTGACCAGAGCGGCGGCGCGTGACCAAGCGCGCGAAAGGAGCCTCATCATGCTCTCCACCAGACCAACCGATACGCCGGATCGCCGTGTCCCCAACTTCCTAACTGGATTGGTGAGCGGATTGACGCCGCTCGGGATCCTCATTGGCGCGCTCCTGCTCACTTCGGTAGCCACCATCGCCGCGCGCGCCCTGCTCTTTACACAGGGGTTCGCCTTACAACATGCGGCGCTCCCGCTGGTCTTCGGCGTGGGACTTCTGGTCGCGATAGTTGGCGCCGTGCTGGGTATCAAACAGGTGTTTGCGCGCATACGGCGCTGGGACGAAGCGGGCGAGGTCGAGCGGGCGCGGGGCAGCCGCTGGGCGCTCATCATCACCGCGCTACTGTTAGCGCTGCCAGTAGTCCTTGCGTTTGTGCTCCCGCAGAGCCCGGCAGTAGCGCGATAACGTGAGCGCTGGGCCAAAGCGGCGAACACATAGCGCAATGCAGGGCAGGCATGAACAGGCGACGTGCGCCACCCTTGCTCATCAGAGCCGCCCTAGGCGTAGCCGCCAGCCAGTGGACACGGAGCCTGCGTCCTAGTCGTTAACTCGCAGGGCAAGGCGCCACAGGAATCCACAGCGCGACGGGCGTGGCGCGCTGTGGGCGCCCTTTGTCGTACGCCTTGGCAAGCGCTCAACCGCTGAAGGTTTCGTCTGACGCGCTTATGGCAGCGACATCAGCCCCAGCGGCCAGTCGCCGCGCGTCTCCCAGCGCGCTGGCGCTCCCCCATCGCACGAAGAAGCGCATCCTGCCCTGATCAGGGCGAGATGGCCTATGTTTGCGAGGGAGTGACCCTCGCGGAGGTCCGCGCCGATAAGCAGCTCAGACGTGGGGTAGCGAAGACAGCATGACAGGGAGTCAGATCTGAGGTCAAACTGTTTTCACGCCTTGACCTTGCAACATCATGCCGGGTCCAACGCCACGCTATCGAGGAAGGGGAGCGTGCGGCCTCGGGCCGCTTGCCCGTTACGCCCCCTGAGGAGCGACGTAGCCGTGAAAGCGGAATTGCTCACTGAACCCGATCCGCTTGTAGACGGGATGTCCCATCTCGGTGGCCTGGAGGACGCCCACCCGATAGCCTTCGTCGCGCGCTTCAAGCAGCGGATGCGCGGTGATGGCGGCGCCAATGCCGCGCCCGCGTGCACGTGCCACTGTGGTCAGGAGGTAGATGCCCGCGGAGCTTGCGCCCAGGACCATCTGGCACGTGGCCACTGGCTCGTCGCCAAGCCAGCCGATATAGCGTCGCACGGACTCCTCGGCCTCGAGTGATATTTCTGGAAGACTGGCTCGAAAAGGGCAGCGATGTCTGGTGGGGAGTCAAATGCTTCGAGCACGACGCGAGCGAAGACAGCAGGAAGACAGCAGTATGCTCTCGTGTGGTCACCCGCTCGAAGCGGAGTCCCTCGACTCTCGCCAGCTCGGGTTTCAACACCGCAAGGTCCACACCATCGCACGATATCCATTACCCTCGGCGAAGCCGTGCGGGAGAAGCTGGTTCCCTAACGTCGCAGGCGTGGCAGATGGGCCAAGCTGCCAGGACGGCGTACCATGGCGCCATACTACACGACTCTTGAGATACACGGGATGAGACGGCTATTGCATTTCGTCCATCCGAAGGCCCAGCGCACAGGGTCATGCGCCATTCCTGGCGCATGACCCTGTGCGCTGTATCCATCATCTGGGTCTGGCGCTCCGCCGCGCTTGTGGGCGACTTCCACGCGCGACCTCCAGCGGCACGCCTTCACCCGCGTATCAGGGGCCCTGTCAGCGCCCGGCGCCCGGCGCAGTGGAAGCTGCACCATCCGCTCCAACTTCTAACGTAGCCCCCCTGGCCCCAGCGACTCCCCCAGCGACTCCCGTGCCCATGCTGGCCTCAGCAGGCATGCGCTGCGCCTGGCTGGTGTGCTCGATCAGCGGCCGCAGCAGGCTGGTGAATTCCGCTGGCACCACCAGCTTAGTGGATGGCGCGGCGCCCAGTGACTTGAGCGCGTCCAGATATTGCAGACTCATCGTCTGGCTGTCGAGATGGCGCGCCACCTGCGAGATCTGCTCCAATGCCCGCGCGTATCCTTCCGCGCGCAGGATCGCCGCCTGGCGCGCTCCCTCCGCCTCTAAGATCGCCGCCTGCCTCTGGCCGTCGGCGACCCGCACGGCGGCGTCGCGCTTGCCATCGGCGTCAATGATCACCGCGCGGCGGCTGCGCTCCGCCGACATCTGCCGCGTCATCGCGTCCTGGATTTCGCGCGCCGCCGTGATCTCGCGGATCTCGACCGCTGTCACCTTCACCCCCCAGCGCTCGGTGACCTCGTCGAGCTTGCCGCGCAACGTGGCATTGATGTCCTCACGCCGCGAGAGCACCGAGTCGAGCAGCATGTCACCCACGACCGCTCGCAGCGTCGTGATGGCGATGCCGCGCGAGGCGTTCTCGTACTGCTGGACGTTGACGACGCTCGCCGCAGGATCCACGACCTTGGAGTAGATCAAGAAGTCAATCGCCAGCGCCGCGTTGTCCTGGGTGATGCAAGCTTGCGGGGTGACATCGTACACCCGCTCGCGCAGATCGGTGGAGATGCCGCGGTCCACGAACGGGATCAGCAACACCAGCCCTGGACCGCGCGCCCCCATCAGACGCCCCAGCCGCAGCACGACCAGGCGCTGATACTCTGGCACGACGCGGATTGCCAGCCCCACCAGGGTGAACGCCAGGGCGAGAATCAGCCCGGCAATCAACAAATCTACCCACATCGCGAGCCTCCTGCACGCCTGTCTCGTTGCGCCTGTCTCGTTGCGCCTGTCTCGTATACGCGACATGCGGTGCGCCATGCTTACTCGGCGGGTGTCTCTGTGACCAACCGCCACTCAGCGGGCCGGTGCACGCGCAGGGTGAGCCCTTCGGCCCACAGTACTTCGACCGCCTCTCCCGCCTTAATCGGCCCGGCGTCCGCGACGGCGCTCCAGTCCTCGCCCGCGATGCGCACAGAGCCACGCGGCGCCAGATCGGTGATCACTACCCCGTCCTGACCACGCAGCGCCTCGACGCCGGTCCTATAGGGCAGGCGGCGCGCGCGCAACACGGCGCGCAGCGCGACCAGGAAATAGCCGCTCAGCGCCAACGCGCCCAGGCCGATCAGCCACACACTGACGCGGCTCCCAGATGGACCAGCGAAGAGCAGCCACGACCCCGCGACAAAGCTCACGACGCCGCCCAGCGCCAGCACACCATATTTCGCGGCGTGCGCCTCAGCGACGAAGAGACCCGTCGCCAGCCCGACCAGCGCCAGGCCGAACCAGTTGACGCCCAACTCGCCGAAGCCCACCAGCGCCAGCGCCAGCGCCAGCGCCCCCGCTATGCCGGGGATGAGTGTGCCAGGGTGATGGAACTCGGCGACCAGACCAGTGATCCCTACAATCAGCAGTAAATAGGTCACATCGGGCTTCGCCAGCGCCGCTAGCAATGGTCCAGGAAAAGGCATCGCTTGACCCCGCAATCCCGCGCTCCGCATGGGCGAGCGTAACAGATTCTGATGGGCTACGGATACGTCTCACCCAGCGGGCGCCGTAGACTGTCGCGAGACGCCCAGTGTTCGCAGACATGCGCGGTGGAAGGAGGGTGAAAAGAGATGCGCGCCGCAAACTCCTGGCTATACGCTCTCCTCATCAGGATGTACGGTTCACCGTTACGCCGAGTTGTCCCTGGCGCGACTCCGCGCGGTCCACGCGGGCCAGCCGACGCCTCATGCTCACCTGCGTCCATTTGCGTCCATTGCGTCCACCTCGAAGCTACGGCGAAACTACCGTGTCTTGCGCAAGCGCTCGCTCGGACGATCAAGTCCGTTCACAATGTGGCGCAGAACGCTTCGTCGTAAAGGTGTATCACGTGCCTTCATTCACGACGCTGCTGTGCTCGTGGAGCCAGCGCAGCATCATCCGCACGCTTGCCGTCGCCAACGCGATACTGCTGTCTGCCGCTCCGTAGTAGATAGACAGCGTGTCACCGTCGTCGCCAATCGTATGCCCACACGGGAAGACAACATTATTCAC